>JAEWAX010000088.1 GCA_023391425.1 Bacillota bacterium
GCTAGGACTCTATGTTTCAGGACATCCTTTGAGTGAATATCAAAGCATACTTGACAAAAATGTTAATCTGTATAGTAAGGATTTATTTGTCAATAGTAATGAGGAAGACTCAAATGATATCGAACTAGAAATGAAAAAGCTTGAGGATTCAATGAGAGTTTTTGTTGGGGGAATTGTTAGCTCTCGTAAGACAAAAACTACAAAAAACAATAATCTCATGGCTTTTATTGGTATTGAAGATTTATTTGGAACAATGGAACTTATTGTATTTCCGACTATATATGAGAAATTCTCTCCACTGCTACAAATGGAGAGTGTAGTTATTGTAAAAGGAAGACTTAGTTTGAGAGAAGATGAAACACCTAAAATAATATGTGAAGAAGTATTTCCAATCAAAAGCTTTGAAGAAAAAGGATTATATATGACCTTTGATGATAGGCTTTCAAAAGAAGAGGGCGCTGCTTTTAGAGCGTTGCTTAAATACTTCAGTGGGACAACACCTACTTATGTTAATAAAAAAAATGAAAAAAATTTTAAGAAACTTGATAGGCAATACTGGATTGATGTCAATAATGTTATAATGGAAGAGTTAGAATGTCGTTTAGGTAAGGAGAATATATGTTTAAAATAACATAGCCCGACATTATAATAATATTATACAGTTCTTAATATTGATTTTTGGTAGAAAATAATATAATATAAATGTCGAGGTGGTTATATATGGACAGCCTAGAAGATAAGATTTCTGGTGAGTATGTTGCTATTAAAGCAGCGGAAAACGGAGTTACTATTATAGGTTTAACACGAGGAAAGGATACTAAATTTCATCATACCGAGAAGTTAGATAAAGGTGAATTGTTGCTAGCACAGTTTACTGAGAATACTTCTGCAATAAAAATTAGGGGTAGGGCTACTGTTTATTGCAGATACGGCACTATTGAATGTGGTGAATAACAATTTGAAAGGTAGTGTAGATGACAATGTGGACAGTAGTATATATGGCCCAGAGCAAAGACGTAGCAAATCAGCTACAGGATCTTTTGTCCAATGAAGGTATTCTTGTTAAGTTAAGGCCAATTAGTAAAAATCACGAAAATAATGATAATTACTTTGAAGTTCTTGTTCCTGAGGCAGAGGTTGAAGAAGCACATAGTGTTATTATTGAAACAGGTTATTAATATAGTTTAATGTATGATGGCTTCGTGCATATTCTGCTCGAAGCTATTATTGTGTCATGAATAAAAAAAGTTAGCTCCACAGGAGGTATGGAAATATTTTTGTGGATGTGGAATTGGAGGATTAGTATGTTATATGTTGATGTACCATTAACGGTCAGATATGCAGAAACAGATAGAATGGGAATAGTTCATCATTCAAATTATCCAGTATGGTTTGAAGTGGGTAGAACTGAATATATTAAAAAATTCGGAATATCATATTCTTGTATTGAATCAAAAGGCATCATTTTACCATTATTAGAGCTAAAATGTAAGTATATTAACTCGTCAACTTATGAGGATAAGATTATTGTGAGAACTAGCATTAAAAGCTATTCCAAAACTAGATTGAACTTTTACTATGAGGTATTTAAAGAACAAGATATGAAGAATCCAATAACTATTGGTGAAACTGCTCATGTTTGGACAAATACTAGCTTAAAACCTTTAAACTTAGAGAGACACTTTCCAGAACTTTATCATATAATAGAAATAAGTGCTTTAGAAGAAAACGGGCAAACAGCTGCAACTCAACATCAACCTTAATAACTTTAATAATTGTAAAAGCAAGAAAATATTGCATTGCATTATTACTTTATGATAGACTATGCTTACTTGTTTGTTCTGTTCTATTCATTAATTATTATTAAGTAAATCAGGTGGTGTTTTGGTGAAAAAAAATATTCCAAATATTTTAACAACATTAAGACTTGTTATTGTTCCTTTTCTAGGGTATTTTATGTTTCATGAAAAATATACCATTGCTATAATACTTTTTACGCTAGGTGGATTTACTGATATAGTAGATGGCTATGTTGCAAGAAAATATAATATGATAACGAAATGGGGTAAATTCTTTGACCCATTAGCAGATAAACTTATGCAGATTACAGCACTAACCTTTTTAGTTATACAGCATTTTATCCCAATAGTTGTACTTGTTATCGTTGTTTTAAAAGAATCCTTAATGCTAATTGGTGGGATTATGCTTTATAGAAAAGGTAAAACGGTTATTGGGGCGAATTGGTATGGAAAATTAGCTACTGTAATTTTTTATTTTGCTATCCTCGCAACAATAATTCTCAGCTTAGAAAGCTTGAGTAATACCTATACTTCTATAGCTATAAGTATCGCACTTGGATTAGCAGTTATGAGTACACTTTTTGCATTAATAATGTATATAATTATATATTTAAGGTTCTCCAAGAATTATGGTAAGAACAGTACTTCGAATGAAATTTATAAATAGTTCAAAGCCCCCGCTTTGCGTGCAATGTCATCAACCTTAAGCTGATGGCATTACACGCAAAGCGGGGGCTTGACTTATGGAACTTATTAGAGCCATTTATTATTTTTAATAGTGACATTCTCCTTTATCCTACAGCGTTGTTCTGAACTTCTTCAGGCTTCATCAATTCTTCATTGCCCTTTTGTGGTACGATACGCAGGCTTTTTATAATTTTCTCAGTATCTTCATTTGAAGTTGTAGTGAAGTAAAGTTGGAAAACGCCGCCTTGGCCATCGTCAATCAGATAAATTTTCATGTTTTCTTTTGTTTCAAACATAACAGACTTAAGACTAATGTCTGTAGGCTTTCTTTCGTACCTATTCATTAGAAATCTTTCGGCGGCTTTTTCCAGATTCTTATTGTAAAAGTGACCCACAGAAAGAATTCCAGGATCAAATGTTGTGGCAGTTGCCGGACTCAAATAAGAATACTGTTCGCCTCTGATTTTTACGAGTTTATATTTGCTATGGTCGTAATCAAATACAAGTAGATTTGGCCCTTCTTCCATGTATTTTTTTGAATTTTCATTTACTATTATAATATCTTGATATAGTTTCATAATACGCAATGATGTATCTTCATCACCCACCTTATACTTATAAGATATACTGAGGGTACCGATTCCCTCAAGTTCCGCTATACTGCAAAACTCATAAAAAGAATCCCTTTTTAAAAAACTTTTAGGTTTCTTTGAGTTAAAATCAAATGCCTGTATAATAATGCCCTCAAGTGGATTCAACAGGTAGGAGTAATTTATTTTATCACTCGTATCTATAACTTTGACATCTGAATGATGCTGCTTGAATTCTTTTGAAACAGCATCTGCAGCCTCTTGAACAGTTGTATTGTTAAGCAGCTTTACTTCAAAGAAGGACTGGCTGGAGCCTTTTCCATTGTCTGTCTTGGGTACAAATCTGTCCATTTCATCAGTTTTTGTCACATCGAAATAATTGTTATCATAGTAAGTTATGTATCCCAGACTACTTTCATAAATTGCAGCATCGATTCTTGTACTTCCTGTTTGGTCTGTATAATAATCCTGACTGTTATTGTATCCAAAAAAATTGATAATTTCATTAATCATCGCCTTTGCAGGTATTGTTGTCAGTGAAAGTGCAACCAGTGCAACAGCCGCAATACCTGTAGATAACTTAGTAATAAATTTTCTGGACAGGAATTTGTTTTTTTTCATCATATTCATTTCTTTTACTTCCTTATTATCAAAATCAATTCTATTCTCTAAATTTGACCAAATTGTATCTAAGATTTCCTCAGAAGGTGTTGGTATTTTAGTAAGTGTCTTGTTTATTTTTTTATCAAATTTATCTTCCATTTACATCACCTCTTCATAGAATCTTGCTAATAATTTTCGCAGCTTTTCCTTGCCGAAATTCAGTCTGGATTTAATTGTATTTATATTTGTATCCATGATTTCTGATATTTCCTGAGCTGTGAAGCCCTGTATGTATTTAAGGATTAAGGGCTGCCTGATTTTATTGTTCAGTTGTATTAGAGCATTATAGACTTCCTGGTTTTCTAACGTGATTTCCATATCTCCGAATTGGCTCATGGTGTTTTCTGGACAATCTTCAATATATATAACCTTTTTATTTTTAGTCATAATCCTATTACATTCATTAATCAATATTTTATAGAACCATGGTTTAAAAGGTTTCTCATGATTAAATTTAGGGAGATTTAAATACACTCTTATAAAGGTTTCTTGAATAATATCCGCAGCTAAGTGCTGATTTCTCGTTACCAACAAGGCAACCTTGAATGCATAGGGTGCATAGTCGTGATAGAGCATTTCGAAGTCAGCCTTATCTCCTGAAAAGGTATACTCATTCGTTTCTTTCTGCAATATTGCTTTCATCCTTTCTATCATTTGTTACATTACTGTTTTGAAGTACTTCTATTATTAATACCCAGCGAATGGTAAAAAAGGTTGATAGAATAAAAAAATTTTCACGTTATTTATTAATATTTCAAGTTATATGCTTTATTTGAACTGTAAAATAGTGTCTAACTGGCTAAAATTTTTAATGATGCTGATTTTGAAGATTTAAATAAAATATAAATGTTAATAGATTGGTAATAATTTTATGATATAACTAATTTAGATATGTAGCAAATATATAAATTTTTTGGATGAAGTTAGCGATTCATGGAGGATAATTTGTTTGGATATATTATGCCGGAGAAACCGGAGCTTAAAATAAGAGAATTTGATACTTATCGTGCATATTACTGTGGAGTTTGCAAGTCTATAGGGAAAAGACATGGCCAAATAAAAAGAATGACACTTACCTACGACGCAGCATTTTTAGCCATGCTTTTATGTTCAATATTAAATATAGAGACTAAATTAGTGAAAGAACGCTGTATTGTTCATCCTATGAAAAAATCATTTGTAACGTATAATGAAATAATTGATTATTCATCCGACATAAATATAATATTAGCGTATAATAATATTAAAGATAAGTGGAAGGATGATAAATCTAAAGCCGCTTTAGTCGGCATGGTAGGACTCAAGAAAACCTACAAAAAGTTGATGATAGAATATCCTGAGAAATGTGCTATAATAAACAAAAGATTAGAGGACCTTACGCTGCTTGAAAAATCTAAATGTGACTCAATTGACGCTGCAGCTGAACCTTTTGCGAAGCTGATGGAAGAGGTTTTGGATTATGAAAAGCTTGATGAAAAGACAAGACAGGTTTTGAGATGGATGGGATATAATCTAGGGAAATGGATTTACTTGCTTGATGCTTTTGATGACCTAGAGGACGATATAAAAAGCTCTAGCTATAACCCATTGCTAACTCATTTTGAATATAATGGAAAAGATATTTGTAATTTTAAAAATGAAATAAAGGATCAAGTAGAGTTCATATTGTTATACTGTTTAGGAGAGACGTCTAAGGCATTTGAACTTTTGACAACAAAAGAAAACAAAGGGATTTTAGAAAATATATTATATGTAGGCATGTTAAGTAAAACTGATAAAATATTATGTCAGAGGAGTTGTGGTAACAGTGAAAAATCCATATGAGGTACTTGAAATTAAAGAAGGAGCTTCTGAAGAAGAGATAAAAAAAGCATATAGAGAACAGGTTAAGAAATATCATCCTGATCAATATCAAGATAATCCTCTTTCAAAACTAGCTGAGGAAAAGCTAAGAGAAGTAAATGAAGCATACGAATATTTGACGGGCAAAGGGCAGAGCGCAAAAGCCAGCAATGGATGGAGCGGCAGAAGTGCTACGAGTGGTCCTCAAGGTAGCACCGCTAGTGGCAGTGATGGTTTTAGACAAGTAAGAATGTATATTGACAATGGCAATATTATCCAAGCAGAGTCTTTACTTGAGAGTATCGGAAATAAAAATGCTGAATGGTTTTATTTACGTGGATTAATATTTATGAAAAAAGGTTGGTATAACGAGGCTGTCATGAATATTAAGCAAGCAGTAAATATGGAACCTTCTAATTTCGAGTATAGGAATACTCTTAATAGGATGAATACAAATAACAATATGTATCGAGGAAATGCAACAAATAGAGGCTATGGAAATCAATCAAACTTTTGTGATGTTTGTCTTGGTTTATGGTGTGCAGATTCCATGTGTGAATGTTGTGGTGGAGATTTAATAGGCTGTTGTTAATTCTGACATATTGGTAGTGAAGGAATCCCCTATAATTTAGTTGAATTTTGTGTCAAATTGTGCTTAGGGAGGTTATTGGCCAAGACATGAATAACAATAAAAAAGTAAAAAGTATTACGTTAAGTGGTATTCTTCTTGCATTTACAGTAATATGTGTTTTTCTTGCAGCTAATCTTCCAACTAGTGTGCTTGCTCTATATTCTATCAGTTCTTTGTTTATTTCGGTCATTATCATTGAGTTTGGTACTAAAGCAGGCTGGGCTTTTTACTTAGCATCTAGCATATTATCAATTGTATTGATACCTAGATTGGAAGTAATCCCGTTTGTTGTGTTTTTCGGATTATATGGCCTTGCAAAGCTATATATCGAAAGGCTACAAAGTAGGTTTATTGATTATTTGTTGAAATTAGTTTATTTTAATATATGTTTATTATTTGGACTGTTTTTTCTTAAAGAGCTTATACTTGGTGGAGTCAGCCTCTCTGCTCCAATATACATAGTTGCTGCATTACTAGAGGTGGTTTTTTTAGTATATGACTATGTATATACGCTATTTATCAGATTCTATGTATCACGGTTAAAGCCAAAATTGAAGATTTAGTTGTTGAGAAATAAATTGAAAATAAGCGTTGCATATATTACAATAATTGTAAATTATGCAGCGCTTTTTTTGTCCCATGTCATGATTTGGGGGGAGTAAAACTCTCTGAGAACTCGGCTTGCTGCACTAGTACCTAAGTATTTTATGGAGGTTTACTATGAGTCTGGCTTTTTCCTATTCCATTGCAGTTTTTATTATTATTTTTATAGCTAGCTGCTGTGTAAATCTACTAGAGGAGCACTATATATTTCAATTGATTGGCATTGCATTTTTCTTTACATATATAGTAATTAACTCCTCACTGTTTTTAGAAAGTAAAGCTGACGCGACGTTTCAAGACCTATTCTATAGGGTGCTGCCCTCTCTCTTTGGCATTTCTGCTTGTCTTATTAGTTTGACTCTAGGATTTTGGGTATTTCCTGCAATTAGAAACAAATTTAAAGATTAGTTGTAAATATCAAACTGCTAAGATTAGTAAATTTCACTGCGAAAATTGGATTTATATGATATAATTACAAATGTGTTTAAGTGTTTTAAAAAAGCATACACAAATGGGTAACTCTATCATTAGTGTCAGGACTAGCTTGTTTACGCATCTTACGATTATTCTAAAATATACTGTGACTAAAAAAGATTACAGACCGTTGCAAACTAGTATAAACATCTAATTTTTATTTATATATACTCATAACTATAACGAAAGGATTGATTAACAACATGAATGAAAAAGTGAAAGATATTGCCGTCAGAATAAAGGGATTGAGGCTATTAGCTGGATATTCAGAACAAGAAGTTGCAAATGCTATCGGACTCAGAATAGATGAATATTTAAAATATGAAAATGCTCAAGATGATATTCCTGTCAGTATACTATATGAAATAGCTGACTATTATCAAGTTGATATGACAGAAATTTTAACAGGTACGTCACCTAAATTACATGATATTAGTTTTGTAAGAAAAGGTGAAGGCCTAAAGGTTGAAAGGTTTGATCAGTATAGCTTTGAAAGTCTGGCCTACAAATACTCTAACAGAAAGATAGAGCCTATGCTGGTTGTTCTTGATCCAAACAACTTCCCAGAACTAGTTTCGCATAAGGGACAGGAGTTTAACTATTGCTTGGAAGGTAGGATGCAGGTAATAATCGGCAAGGATAAATTTGAGCTTGAACCTGGTGATGCATTATATTTTAATTCAACAATTCCGCATAAGCAGTTGGCTTTAAACGGACAAGAAGCAAAATTTATAACAATAATATTACTGTAAAAAAGCGCCTAAATAAATACAAAACAACCAAATAATACAAAACAACCAAATAATACAAAACAACTAAAATACTACTAAATAAACAACAACAAATAACGGCCAAAAACGGTAGAAATCGTTTGCTTATTGCTGGAAAATGTATTGGAGGATGTACAAATGAGTTTAGATATAAGATATTTAGATAAAACAGAATTTGATTCATATGAAGATTTTAGTAAGAATTTTAAACTAAATGTACCTGAAAATTTTAATTTTGCTTATGACATAATAGATGAGTATGCAAAAAATGAGCCTGAAAGACTTGCTCTTGTTTGGTGTGATGACCATGGAAATGAAAGAAAATTTACCTTTAGTGAGTTAAAGTATTGGTCAGATAAGACAGCAAATTACCTTACCTCGAAAGGCGTAAGTAAAGGCGATAAAATAATATTTATACTGAGAAGAAGGTTTGAATTTTACTTTTTTGCTTTTGCTGCTTGTAAGATTGGGGCAACATTTATTCCTTGCACAAACCAGTTGATGAAAAAGGATATTGTGTACAGAAATAATGCTGCAGAGGTAAAAGCCATTGTGGCCTACAATGCTGATGGAATCATTGAACATGTAGATAGCTCAAGGCATGATTCGCCAACAGTTGATACTTATATTATGGTTGGGGGAAGTAAAGAGAATTGGTTTGATTATGATAGTGAAATAGAGGACACTTCTGATAAATGGACTAGACCAGAAAGCGATAAGAATACAAAAAATGATGATTTAATGATGATTTATTTTACATCAGGAACTACTAGTATGCCGAAAATGGCAATGCATGATTTTACTTATCCTTTGGGACATATTGTTACTGCTAAGTACTGGCACAGAGTTGTAGACAATGGCTTGCATATCGCAGTTGCTGATTCTGGATGGGCTAAGTTTGGATGGGGTAAGCTGTTTGGACAGTGGATATGTGGTGCCGTTCAGTTCCTTTATGATATGGATAGATTTGATCCATGCAAATTACTTGAGAAAATTGAGAAATATCAGATAAAGACATTCTGTGCTCCACCTACGATTTATAGATTTTTGCTGCAACATGATATTACGAAATATGATTTATCTTCGTTGGTACATTGTTGTACTGCTGGAGAACCATTAAATCCAGAAATATTTAACAGATTTAAAAAGCTAACTGGACTTGAAATTCTAAATGGTTTTGGGCAGACTGAAACTACTGTTATTGTTGCAAATTTTGAGTGGTTGCAGGTAGACCCTGGATCAATGGGTATGCCAAATCCAGCCTATAACATTGATGTTGTAGATGAAAATAACAAATCCTGCCCAGTAGGTGAGGAAGGCGAGCTTGTAATAAGAGGTGCAGACACGGCAAAGCCAGCGGGATTGTTCTGTGGTTATTATAAAGACCCTGAGTCGACTTCAAAAGTTTGGTATGACGATATGTACCACACTGGCGATGTTGTTTATAGGGATGAGCATGGTTTCCTTTGGTTCGTTGGAAGAAACGATGATGTTATTAAAGCATCTGGATATAGAATAAGTCCTTTTGAGGTAGAAAGTGCATTGATAGAGCATCCATCTGTTGTAGAATGTGCTGTAACTGGTGCACCGGATAGTGTAAGAGGAACTGTTGTAAAGGCAACTGTAGTTCTTGCAAAGGGATATGAGCCAACAGAGGAACTTAAAAAAGAAATTCAGAATTATGTTAAGAAAGTAACTGCACCATATAAATATCCTAGAATTATTGAATTTGTTGATGAATTGCCAAAGACAATTAGTGGAAAGATAAAGAGAGCGCAGCTTCGTCATGAAGATAATAAGAAATTTGATGATTCAATTTAAACGGAAGGAATCACCTTTAGATGAACGAAAGAACTCTAAGAGTACTTGAATATGAAAAAATTATAGATAAATTGAAAAGCTTAACTGCATCAGAATTGGGGAGAGAGCTAGTAGAAGAGCTCGCTCCTCAAACTGATTTAAAAACAGTCGAAAAACTGCTGGCTGAAACAAACGATGGGGTAAGCTGTATAATGAGGCGTGGTTCACCACCACTAGGTGGAATGAACGATATCAGAACTAGTCTGAAAAGATTGGATATTGGAGGCATTCTCAATTCTGGCGAACTATTGCGACTAGCGGGTGTATTACGTGCCGCTAGAAAACTGAAGTCCTATGCAAATGACAGAGTAAACGAGGATACCGCAAATTGTGTTAATGAATTGATTTCTTGCCTTGAATCAAACGCAAGACTGGAGCAAAAAATCGATATATGTATCATAAGTGAAGAAGAAATAGCTGATAATGCAAGTTCTACTCTTAATAATATCAGGCGCCAAATTAAAGATCATCAAGCATCAATAAAGGATAAGCTAAATGATTTAATTCGCTCAACAAAGTATCAAAAATATATACAAGATGCTCTTGTAACTATTAGAGGGGACAGATATGTAATACCAGTAAAGCAGGAGCACAGAAATGATGTCCCTGGTTTGGTACATGACTCTTCCTCTAGTGGATCAACACTATATATTGAGCCAATGGCTGTAGTTGAGGCAAATAACAGTATTAAGCAGCTGAAAATAAGGGAGCAGGCTGAAATTGAAAGAATATTGGCTGAGCTCTCTCAGGAAGCTTCTCTAATTTTGCCTCAATTAAATGCTAACATGAGTATCATGGCTAAGCTTGACTTTATTTTTGCAAAGGCGAGATTGGCAGTTGACTACAATTGTGTATGCCCTAAAGTAAATCAGTCTGGAAAAATTATTATAAAAAAGGGTAGACACCCTTTATTAGACGCAAAAAAAGTTGTACCAATTGATTTCTGGATTGGTGATAAATTTAATTCATTGATTGTGACTGGCCCTAACACTGGTGGTAAAACAGTATCTTTAAAAACAGTTGGTCTCTTTACGTTAATGACACAAAGTGGTTTGCATGTTCCTGCTAATGAAGGAACAGAGATGAGCGTATTTGAAAGAATATATGCAGATATTGGTGATGAACAGAGCATAGAGCAGAGCTTAAGTACTTTCTCATCACACATGAAGAATATAGTTGAGATTCTAAAAAATGTAGACAACAAATCCCTCGTTATGTTTGATGAACTAGGAGCCGGAACAGATCCTACTGAAGGCGCTGCACTTGCTATGTCAATACTTGAATGTCTTCACCAAATGGGTGCTACAACACTTGCAACAACGCATTATAGTGAGTTAAAGGTATATGCTATCTCTACAATTGGTGTTGAAAATGCTTCCTGCGAATTTGATGTTGAGACCTTAAAGCCAACCTATCGTTTGTTGATTGGAGTTCCTGGAAAGAGTAATGCTTTTGCAATTTCAAAACGGTTGGGATTGTCCGACGATATTATTGAAAGGTCAAAGGAATTCCTTTCTCAAGAAGATATTCGGTTTGAGGATATACTATTAAGTATTGAGAAAAATCGTAGCGAGGCAGAAAAAGAAAAGATGAGAGCTGAAAGCTATAGACTAGAGGCTGAGAGGTTAAAGAAGGACTTAGAAGAGCAGAAAAGAAAGCTGTCTGCACAAAAAGAAAGTGAACTTAAAAAGGCTCGTGAAGAAGCTAGACAGATTTTATTGGATTCTAAGAGGCAAGCAGAAGAGCTAGTTTCTGAAATGAAGAGACTGGCAAAGGAACAGGAAGAGTTAGAGGTTAGAAGGCAGACTGAAGAGCTTCGCCAAAGAGTAAACAAGAGTATTAATAATTTGGACGACTCACTTGTGGAGTCAATCATGCCAAGACAAGGATTGGTTAAACCGCCTAAGAATTTAAAACCTGGTGATACAGTTCTTATTGTAAATCTTAATCAAAAGGGAACTATATTGACAATTCCAGACAAGAACGGAGAGGCGCAGGTTCAAGCTGGTATAATGAAGATAAATGTTCACGTTTCAAATCTTAAGCTGATAAATGAACAAAAAGAGCAGATTCTTAAGACAGGCATGGGAAGGATAGGAGTTTCAAAAGCACAAAATATGTCCTCAGAGATTGACCTTCGTGGCATGATGCTTGATGAAGCGATAGAAAATGTTGATAAGTATTTAGATGATGCTAGTATTGCTGGACTTGGAGAGGTAACACTTATTCATGGAAAGGGAACTGGAGCACTTCGAGCAGGACTTCACCAATATTTAAAGCGCAACCCTCATACAAAAAGCTATAGATTGGGTAAACTAGGTGAGGGCGAAGCTGGCGTCACCGTGGTTGAACTTAAATGATTTCTAAACTTTAGATGATAAGAAATTGTGCTATGAATGTCAATATGCTAATATATGGTTAAAGGTTGACATTTTAGCTCTATTAAATTAGAATATTTAGTGGCTTATTTACTTTTATATTAGACATTATTACATTTTAGAATGGTTTTTTAATGAAGTTTAAAATTAACGGAAGCTGCGAAGGAGAATTTTTGTGGATATTAGACAGGATATAAGAAATATAGCTATAATTGCACACGTTGACCATGGAAAAACTACACTTGTTGATGCAATGCTAAGACAAAGTGGTACGTTTAGAACAAATGAGGCAGTTGTAGAAAGAGTAATGGATTCAAATGACCTCGAAAAGGAAAGAGGAATTACAATCCTTTCGAAAAACACTTCAGTACATTACAATCAAACTAAAATCAATATTGTAGACACACCTGGCCATGCAGATTTTGGGGGTGAGGTTGAGCGTGTCTTAAAAATGGTTGATGGTGTACTTTTGCTAGTCGATGCATTTGAGGGTGCTATGCCTCAGACAA
This sequence comes from Bacillota bacterium, assembly GCA_023391425.1. GTDB lineage: Bacteria > Bacillota > Clostridia > Acetivibrionales > DSM-1351 > Ruminiclostridium. Next base: position 12,807 of record JAEWAX010000088.1, read on the forward strand.
GATTTGTTTTGAAAAAAGCTCTTCAGCTTAATTTAAAGCCGATAGTTGTTGTAAATAAGATTGATAGACCAGAAGCGAGACCTGATGAAGTCGTAGATGAAATAATTGAGCTTTTCATTGAGCTTGGAGCAGATGACGAGCAGTTAGAATTCCCAGTTGTATATGCTTCTTCAAGAGAAGGTTTTGCAGTATGTGATTTATATGGAGAAAGAAAAGACCTAAAGCCATTATTTGATATAATTATCGATAAAGTTCCTGCTCCAAAAGGTGATATGAATGGAACCTTGCAGATGCTAGTTTCAAATATAGACTCTGATGAATATGTAGGAAGAATAGCAATAGGAAGAATTGATAGAGGTTCAGTAAAGCTTGGACAACAAGCAATTATATGTAAAAAAGAAGGAAATCAATTTAATGCTAAGATAACAAAACTATATACATTTGAGGGATTAAAGCGTGTTGAAACAAATGAGGCTATGCTTGGTGATATTGTTGCTGTATCTGGAGTTGGTGATGTAACTATCGGAGATACAATTTGTGACGTTGGTGCACCTGATCCTCTTCCATTTGTTGCTATTGATGAACCAACCTTATCTATGACCTTTAGTGTAAATAATAGTCCATTTGCTGGTAAAGAAGGTACTTTTGTAACATCAAGACACTTGAGAGATAGATTATTCAAAGAGTTAGAAACAAATCTTAGTTTGAAGGTTGAGGAAACTGATGCTGCTGAATCATTTATAGTTTCAGGACGTGGTGAACTTCATCTTTCAATATTAATTGAGACAATGAGAAGACAGGGCTATGAATTCCAAGTTTCAAAGCCTAGAGTTATTAACAGAGAAATTGATGGCGTAATAATGGAACCAATTGAGTATCTAATGATTGATGTACCTGAGGAATTTATGGGTGTGGTAATGGAGAAAGTTGGGCAGAGAAAGTCTGAAATGGTTAACATGACCTCGGCAAGCCAGGGATATATGAGACTTGAATTCAAGATACCAGCAAGAGGATTGATTGGGTATAGAGCTGAGTTAATGACTGATACAAAGGGAAATGGAATAATGAATCACGTTTTCCATAGCTATGAGCCATACAAGGGAGAAATTCCTACTAGACAAAGAGGTTCACTAGTTGCTTGGGAAGATGGAGATGCGATTACCTATGGACTATACAATGCTCAGGAAAGAGGAACTCTCTTTATTACACCTGGTACAAAGGTATATGAAGGTATGATAGTTGGAGAAAATGCAAAATCTGATGACTTAGTTATAAATGTATGTAAGAAGAAACACATTACCAATACGAGAGCCTCTGGTAGTGATGATGCACTCAGATTAACTCCTCCAGTTATCTTAAGTCTTGAGCAAGCATTGGATTTTATCGCTGAAGATGAACTTGTTGAAATAACACCAAAGAATATCCGTTTGAGAAAAAGTATATTGGATTCTGAAATGAGAGCTAAGAATAGAAGTAAACTATAGAATGATTATAAATAGATGTCTAAGATTTAGAAAAGTATTTACTTATATTAATCTTAGACATCTGAGAAATATGGACAGATTTGTAAAACAATATTATAGTATTTATTATAAATATACTATAAAGATTGGAGTCAAATGCCAATGAATAGAAAATTGAAAGTTGCATTAGTAGGGATTTTATTAATTATTATTGGTGTATTCCTATCCTTACCAAAAATAATGAGTTATTTTGGTACCATATTAAGTGGATATGATGCTACCTATGGAGCATTAAATGCCTTCTTAACAGTGCTTGGACTGATATTAGTTTTTTTTGGTATATTTATAATATCTGCTGGCTTGAAAAAACTTACTTTTGTATTATCTGCAATAATTGTATTTTTGTTGATTTTTTCTGTAGCAGCAATTTATTCTTATAGAGCTACAATTGCAACTGGTGATGATGTAGCTGTAACTGACGTAAAAATTGACCCTACTTCTACTAATGCAGTATTGGTTGAAATACCTATGGGATCAGATACAAAACAGATAGCTGATATACTTAGTGGTGAGGGGATTATTAATAAGCCCCAAGTTTTTAAGTTTGTTTCAAAACTCAATGGGTTTGATGGTAAGTATCAAGCAGGTACTCATGTTTTAAAAAAAGGCTTAGAAATGAACTCAATAATGAAAATACTTATTTCAAAACCTGAAAGTATTAAAATAACTATCCCTGAGGGTTTGACCTATAAGCAAATTGTCAATACATTTATTAAAAAGGGCCTTGCGACTGAGGATAAATTTAATACTGCGATGAAATACGAGAAATATGATTATGATTTTGTTAAGCAAATCGGTAGTACTAATAATCGCGAATTTATTTTAGAGGGATATTTATTCCCAGATACATATGAGTTTGCTATGAGTGCTGGTGATAAAACTGATGAGAAAACAATCATAAATATAATGCTTGATAACTTTAATAATAAAATTACCAAAGAACATTACAAACGAGCCAAAGAGTTAGGAATGTCGATGGATCAGATTATTACACTTGCATCAATTATAGAAAGAGAAGCAAGTACAAGCGCAGACAGAAGATTAGTATCGGCTGTATTCCATAAACGTTTGAAGGATAATAATGCAAGTTTGAGAAAGTTGGAGTCTTGTGCAACGTTACAATATATTTTCCTTAACCAAGAGGGAAAGGTACATCAAAAGATAACTTATGATGATAGAAATGTAGATAATGCATATAATACATATATTCACCCTGGGCTTCCACCTGGGCCAATATGTTCACCTGGTATGGATTCCATAAATGCAGCTTTGTACCCTGATGAAGATACAGATTATATGTTCTTTTTATCAACTGGAGATGGAACTACTAAGTATTCAAAGACCTACGAAGAGCATTTAAAGGCTATGAAACAATATGGTTTGGCTAAATAACCAACTTTATGGACTTATATGAGAATGAAATATTTTTAAAAAATGGGGTGGCTATGTGCCACCCTAATTTCATAATGAAGTTCATAAACAGGATAAAACCAAATTAAAATGAAGGATTAAAAGTGAAGAATTTTGGTAAGTCAGCTAGTGCTGACTGAATTTGAAATATTAAAGGTCAAAAACTTAGTGAAGAATAAGAGTGAATAATGATGATTAATTACGATTATATAACTAAATATATTAGAGCTACAATAAAACCTAATACTGGGCTGCTTGCAGAACTTGAGCAGTACGCTTCTCAAAATCGTGTACCAATAATACAGCCTGAGGTCGCAGCTTTGATGAAAGTAATAGGAAGTATTAAGCAGCCAACAAGAATACTTGAAGTGGGTACTGCTATTGGGTATTCATCCATTTTATTTTCTGGATTTTTAAAGAAAGATGGTATTATAGATACAATAGAAAGAAATGAAGAAATGATTGAACTTGCAAGAAAGAATATTAAATTATTAGGGCTTCAAAAAACAATTAATGTTATAGCAGGGGATGCAATTGATGTACTAGCTTGTTTAGACAAGAGTTATGATATGATTTTTCTCGATGCTGCAAAAGGACAATATACTGAATTCCTAGATCAGAGCAAGAGAATGCTCCTTTCTGGAGGAATATTGGTATCTGATAATGTTTTGTACAAAGGTATGATTGCAAGTGACGAACTTGTGGTAAAAAGGAAGAAGACAATTGTTGCAAACATGAGATGTTTCCTTAAAACTCTTTGTGAGGATGAAAGCTTTGAAACAAGCATAATTCCTATTGGAGATGGAGTAGCCTTGAGCTATAAACGAGTTCTTGGTTCAGAGTGAGCTCTGAACCTTAGAAATCGTCATCCAGGGTCATAGCGACGCTTATCTCACTGCTTGTAAAGCGGGGTGTTAGCGTCGCTTGACATCGGGTAAAAAATAAATTCAAAAATAATTATAGTTGTGGTAGCTTAATAAATGTTAGTTCTGATATTTGGTAAAAGATATGGAGGATTTATGAAAAAGGTTGAACTATTAGCTCCGGCTGGGAATCTAGAAAAATTGAAAATGGCAATTCTATATGGTGCTGATGCTATATATATCGGTGGACAGAGGTTTGGGCTTCGAGCCTCAGCTGATAATTTTACATTAGAGGATATGCAGCAAGGAATTCAATTTGCACATGACAGACATTGTAAGCTTTATGTTACAGTAAATATTATTCCTCATAACCAAGACTTAGTTGGCTTGCCGGAATATATAAAGCAGCTTAATGAGCTAGGTGTAGATGCATTGATAGTATCTGACCCGGGAATATTCTCTATTGTCCGCAAGGTTGCACCAAATATGGAAATACACATTAGTACTCAAGCTAACAATACAAACTATTGCAGTGCAAACTTCTGGTATGAGCTTGGAGCAAAACGAGTGGTAGTTGCTAGAGAACTCTCATTAGAAGAGATAAAAGAAATCAATACTATGACACCGGACGACCTTGATATAGAGGCTTTTGTTCATGGAGCTATGTGTATTTCATACTCTGGAAGATGCTTGCTCAGCAATTATATGACTGGAAGAGATTCTAATAAGGGAGATTGTTCTCAATCCTGCAGGTGGAAGTATCATCTTGTTGAAGAAAAACGGCCAGGAGAATATTACCCAGTTTATGAAGATGAAAAAGGAACATATATATTTAATTCTAAGGATTTATGTATGATTAAGCATATCCCACAGCTTATAGAGGCTGGAATATATAGCTTCAAAATTGAGGGCAGGATGAAAAGTTCCTTCTATGTAGCCACTGTTGTAAGTGCATATAGAAAAGCAATTGATGCTTATATGGCTGATCCTGAGAATTATAAATTTGACCCGGAATGGCTAGAGGAAGCATCAAAGGCAAGTCATAGAGAGTACACAACAGGTTTCTATTTTAATAAAACTACTGCAGAAGACCAAAATTATAATACGAGCTCATATGTCAGGGACTATGACTTTGTTGGCCTGGTATTGGAATATGACAAGCAGACTAAAATGGCTAAGATTCAGCAGAGAAACAGAATGATTGTAGGCGACGAAATAGAAGTTGCTAGCCCAAACCAGGATTATTTTGTCCAAACAATTGAGTATATGGAAAATAAAGAGAGAGAGAGCATCAGAACAGCTCCACATGCTCAAATGATATTATTTATGCCTATGAAGCAGGATGTTGCACCGTATACAATTTTGAGGAGAAAGTAAGGAACCTTTTCTTACTTTTCTTCATTACGCATACTATACCATCTGAGAGTCCACAAGCCAACTGAAATTACTCTCAATATGAATATTATTAGAAAGGTTTTTTGAAGAGCTTGCAAATCACCGCCTAACCAGGTATAAAGCCCAATTCCAGCCATTGGCATAATAGCATTTGAAAGCGTTATAAAAAGAGTATATATTGATATGCTTAATGTTTTAATCTTTTGAGGAATCACTTGAAGAAGACATTGAAGCATATTTAACGGAATTGTTGCACAAGTTATGTTAGCTATAATGTTAAGAATCAAGAAAACGACAGGTCCTATTGACGAAGGAACACTTGTACTGACTATCATAATAATAGGGCAGACTGCCACTCCAATATTACCTGCAATTATTCCAAACCTTACTCCATATTTTTCATTGACAGTGCTCCAAAATCCGATAGTTGCAAATTGGACAAGCGCACCTCCGATTAATACGTAGCTGAGCCATGCCTCATTCATTTTAAGGTAACGTACCTGACCGATAAAATACAAGGTCCAGTCAAATTGCCAACTTATATAGAAAAACATGGCGATACTTACAAAGACAAGGAATTTTTTATTGTTAATGATTTCAAACAGTATCTTCTTCAAATCATGGAGGTTTAACTTTGTACTTGTACCCTCACGATCACTCTTGACTCTTGTGAGCACATAGATTTGCAGTATTAAAATCACACATACTATCCAGAAATACAACTGATGAATCATTATCTTTTCACTTGTGGAATTTGCTGAAGCTAAAAGATTTCCACTAATCAACGGAACAAAAATACCAACAAGAAATGTCCATTTGTTTCTGCTAGTTAAGATAGTATTTCTTTCCTCAATTGGGGTAATGTCTGAAAAATAAGCCTGCCATGAGGTATTGTATATTGTAAATGGTGCCATGGAAATACTTATCAGTATAAGGAATGCATAAAACCTATAGGCACTGAGTACCGGTACAAAACTGCTGGCAAGATATGCTAAATCAAGCAGTAGTAAAGACAGAATTACCACACTACTTTTGTTTCTGAGACGGTCAGTAAGTATCCCGGCAGGTATCAGAAAAATCATACCTACAAACTGAGGAAGTGAAGACAATAAACCAATCTGGGTATCATTTGCACCAAGCCTCAATGCGAATAAAAGATTGTTATTATTAATTAGATTAGTAACTACTGAAAACAATACCCCTTCAATTGTTAACAACATACAGATATTACTGGTTGTCCCGGTACCGGTATGCAAGGTATGGGATACCAGTGTTCTGAAAAATTTCTTAAAATTTATCACTTTATGCCCCCAAAATAATGATGTTAATGCTGTTCCATACTCCGTTTTAATTACTTTTTTAATATCTATTTTTCTTAAGTAATTTTTAATATAACTCAGTTTAACAACTTTTAATGAAGACCGCAATATTTAATTGCAGAAGTTCAACTATCTTTTTATAATATAATTTATTATAGGTAATTATTGTAAAACCAAGTAATCTGAAATAGGCTCGGACTTACTTTTTTATCAAAAATCTATTCTAAAATTTGTAGAAGTAAACTAAAATGACTGGGATTCAGCAGAGAAACATAATGATTGTTGGCGATGAGATAGAAGTTTCTAGCCAAAACTCTAATTATTTTGTCCAAAACAATTAGAGTTTAAGAAAAGTGCTAGTTGTGTCAATTGGTTTTGATTGGGCTGGTGCTTTTTATCCACTGAAAATATAGCTTTAAGACATAGAAACCTTTTATTTAAAAAGAGAGCTTATTCAGGTTATCTGTTATGATTTACCTGAATAAGCTTAAAAAAGATACTTAAGTTTATCTTATTAATACATTTTAATTTAATATATTTTAATCTAAATTTTTACTTAATCAAGAACCGTAACAGAAATTATCTCTGACCATTCACTTTCAACAAAATAATTTTTTGCTTTAACTCTAAATGTATGAATTGAATTAGTCTCATATGAGCCTATCGAAAAGTTTGAATTATTGGTTTCATATAATTTACCATCAAACTCAATAATGTATTGTGATGCACTTGGAACATTGTCCCAATAAGTATTTATATAGTTATTACCAGAGCTAACATGTATATCAGTTGGTGTATCAAGAACAGCCGGCATTGTTTTTGAGGATATAGAAGTACTCCACTCACTCTCACCACTGGCATTGACTGCTTTAACTCTAAAGTTGTGCTCAGAATCAGGGGTTAACCCTGTAAAAACGTATGAATTATCTGTAATGTTAGTAACAACTGAAGCTCCATCCAGTTCAACGCTGTAGCTATCAGCTTCTTGTATTATACTCCAGCCTAATGATATTGCTGAAGGGCTAATACTTGTTGTGCCAAGATAAGATGGAACTGCCAATAATAATGTAGTAGATGTTATAGGAGAGCTCCAGTCACTGTCACCACCAGCATTAACAGCTTTTATCCTATAACTGTGCTCAGTGCCTGAGGTTAACCCTGTAATAGTGTATGAATGGTCTGTAATATTATTCACAACAGAAGACCCATCTAATTCTATACTATAGCTATCAGCACCAGATACTTCGTCCCAAACAAGAGTGATTTTAGTTGTTGTAGGAGAGGCAGCCGCATTTACAGGTGTAGCAGGAGGTGCAATAAGAGTGGATATGGAAATAGGAGAACTCCAATCGCTATCACCGCCTGCATTAACAGCTTTTATCCTATAGCTGTGCTTTGTTCCTGAGGTCAACTCTTTAACAGAATAGGAAGTAGTTGTAATATTGTTCACAACAGAGGAACCGTCCAATTCTATACTGTAGCTGTCGGCACCAGATACTGCATCCCAGATAAGGGTGATTTCAGTTGTGGTGGCTTCCACATCCACATTTACAGGTGTAGCGGGAGGTGCAATAAGTGTAGATATGGAAACAGGAGAACTCCATTCACTTTCATCAGCGGTATTAACAGCTTTAATTCTATAACTATGTTCTGTGTTTGATGTCAATCCTGTAACTGTGTATGTTGTATCAGTAATGTTATTCACAATAGAAGAACCGTCCAATTCTATACTGTAGCTATTAGCACCAGATACTGCATCCCATACAAGAGTTATCTCGGTTGTAGAAGCGGTAGCATTCACATTTACAGGTGTAGCAGGAGGGGCAATAAGTGTAGATATGGACATAGGAGAGCTCCAGTCACTTCCGCCAGCGGCATTAACAGCTTTAACTCTATAGCTATGTTGAGTGTTTGAAGTCAATCCTGTAACAGAGTATGAGGTATCAGTAATATTATCCACGACAGAAGAACCATCTAATTCTATACTGTAGCTATCAGCACCAGGTACTGCTTCCCATACAAGAGTTATTTCGGTTGTAGAAGCAGTAGCATCCACATTTACAGGTGTAGCAGGAGGGGCAATAAGTGTAGATATAGAAATAGGAGAACTCCAGTTACTTTCACCACCGGCATTAACAGCTTTTATGCAATAACTGTGTTGTGAGTTGGATGACAATCCCGTAATAGTATATGAGGTGTCTGTAATATTGTCCACAACAGAAGAACCATCTAATAATATACTGTAGCTATCGGCACAAGATACTGCATCCCACATCAGTGTTATAGAAGTAGTATCTGATAAAGCTGAAACATTCGTTACTACAGGCAAGGAAGGAGTTTGAATCAAATATGCTTCAACTGTGCTAAGTTCTTTAACACCGCCGTTATATTCTTTACCGCCCATTGCATATATTTTTCCGTTTGCTACTGCAGCTCTATGACCACATCTCGCTGATAGCATGCTTGCTTTAGCAGTCCAAGTATTTGAAATAGAATCAAATTCTTCGGTAGAGCTTAATTTATATCCGCCCAAAGCCATTATTTTTCCATCATATGTAACCGAAGCAAAACTATATCTGCTAGTTAACATATCAACTGCTTTTGACCAAGAATCAGAGGATGGATCGTACACCTCTACAGTTTTTAAACTGGTAGAGTTATTACCGCCCATAACATAAATTTTATCATCTACTACTGAAGCTGAGCACATAGACCGTGCTGTAGGCATACTTGACTTTGTTTCCCAGGTATCTGTGGAAGGGTCATATACGGTTACAAGATTTGATGCAGAACTTGAAGAACCTCCTCCAATTACATATATCTTATCATTAACCGCTGCTATTGCAAAATAACTTCTTGGCTGTGTCATTGCTTTCTTTGTTACCCAGGTATTTGTTGCTATGTCATACTCATCAACACGATATTGGTTACTTGATGAGCCACCACTCCCACCGATAGCATATAGCTTACCATTTACACTTGCGAGTCCCAGTCCTTCTCGCCCAGCAGGAAGATTAGCTTTTTGGTTCCAGGTGTCTGTCACAGGACTATATTCTTCTAACTTGTCAGAACATTTTCCATTAGTTAATCCACCTGCAACATAAATTTTTCCATCAAATTCTGCAACGGCAAAATTTGACCTTGTCGTTGACATACTTTCAACATATTCCCATGAACCTGCAGCAGATACATTGCTATTCTGTAAGAATAGAATAGTCAGAAGAAATAAACTAGCCATTGCCATAATTATAAATGTTTTCAATTTACTCATAAATAACCTCCATTAATTTTTTTATACTACTAAATAACCTTCAATGTTACTTCAAAAATTGCTGTTTTAATCATTTCATCCTCTGTTTGATAAAAATAGAGGTTGTATTTCATAAAAATATAATCCTAACTAATAATTGAAACACCTCCATAAGACTATTATTTGTTTACTTTATTTTGATACTTGTATATATTGTAACTTTTATGTAAGAAAAACAAAAACATTACAATATTTAGTAAATCGGTAGATAATTTAGATTCCTTTATACTCAATTTGGAAGTAGGGGTAGAGATTTGGTTATGTTTTGGAAAATAAAAAGCTAGTAAGGAAATGTATTTTAAATTATTTAGCAATTACGAAATTTGATTATGGTATATTATACCTCCCCATTTGGAAACAATTAGTGATATAAATATGTTTTCAGAAAAAGGGGTTTTTTATGTTTAAAAGAATAAGGATTTTACTATTTGTATTTTTTGCAATTTTTGCTTGTCTACTTACAAGACTATTCTATATTCAAATTATAAGAGGAGATTCAATGGCAGAAGAGGCATCTGCTCAAAGAACGAATAGTGTTCAGATTGAAAGCGCAAGAGGAGATTTTTTAGATAAAAACGGTATAACCCTTACAAGCAGAACACAGAAAATTACAGCTGTATTAAAACCTGGGCTTTTGAGGAACCAAGTACAGGTAGTAGAGCAAATATGTAGGCTGGTCGGATTAGATGTAGATAAAACAAAGGATAAAATTCAGAGGTATAATACTCCGATTTTAGTAGAAGTGGATAAAGAAACAAAGTCTCTTCTTACAGAAATGAATGTTGAAGGGGTTTCATTTATAAACTCACTCAATAGATATAATACTGATACAAAGGCCAAGCATTTATTGGGTTATCTGAATAAGATAGATAAGATTGGTAGCGGCGGATTGGAAAAGTTGTATGAAAAGACATTGAATTATGGTAATGAGGATTTGTTAGCGGTAATAACAGATGGTAATAACGATTTGATTAATGGCCTTGGATATAGGATTATAAAGGCTGAGGATAATATAAATAAAAAACTAGATATTAAACTTACTATTGATTATCATATTCAGAGTATAATTGAACAAGCTTTGGATAAAAGGGGATTGACAGGAGCTATAGTGGTTGAGGATGTTAAGAATGGCGACATTATTGCCATGTGTAGTAAGCCTGACTTTGACCCAAATGACATAGAAAAATATTTATCAAATAATAAAAAACCATTGTTTAATAGAGCAGTAGCACAATACAATATAGGTTCAATTTTTAAAATAGTTGACTTAGCAGCAGTATTCCAGAAGGTGCCAGACTATAATATGGTGTTTAACTGTCCTGGATATATTCAAGTCGGAGATAAAGAGTTTAAGTGTTCTTCATATGAGAAAGGAGGACATGGCACTATTGATATTAATAGTGCTCTTGCTGTTTCATGCAATGCATATTTTATTAATATGTCACTTGATTTAGGAGCTGAATCTATCCTGTCTATGTCTGACAGTCTAGGTCTTGGTAAAAATACTGGCTTATCAAAGCAGGGGATAGAGGAAGCTAAGGGAATAGTTTCGTCATTATCTGATTTAAAAAATCCGGGAGACGTTGCAAATATTTCAATAGGGCAGGGACAAATTCTAGCAACACCAGTACAGATAGCTGATTTAGTAGCTACAATTTCTAATGGTGGAATAAAAAATAATATTAATGTTGTTGATTGCGTGGTAAATGGTGAGGGTAATAAAGTCAGAGACCTCAAAGAAATTAGTCAAAATAGAGTGATTTCAAAAACGACTTCTGATAGGATAAAAGCGTTGATGGAGGAAGTTGTAAGAACAGGAACAGGTAAACAAGCAAATTTGGATGAATATGGTGGTGCTGGTGGAAAGACAGGAAGCGCAGAAACCGGGCAATATATTGATGGACAGAAAATTACTCAGGCATGGTTTGCAGGGTATTTTCCATCAAAGGAACCAAAATACTCAGTGGCAATATTTATTGAAGATGGGAAAAGTGGAGGGACTACAGCTGCACCGATATTCGCTGATATCGGAGCTGAAATCATGAAAAGAGGACTATGATGATGATAATCAAATAAAATGAAGATATGCAGGATTTATAAAATATTCTATAATAATAGAGAACTACTTCATCTAGTAAATAGAAATGAAGACAAATGAATTAAATGGTGACTATTATCGGTTTGTGGAGGTTATTATGTCAATTTCTATAAATAATAACTCATATGATTATAGTATGATTAACATAAAAGGTATTGAGTTAGAAGCTACAAACAGTGTGAATAGCACCGTAGAAAGCGGGTCTTCTCAAAAAGTTAATCAAACTGGTAAATTAGAATGCCAGACCTGTAGAGAGAGAAAATATCAAGATGTCTCAAATGATCCCGGCGTATCCTTTAAAACACCAAGCAAAATTGCTTCTGGAAATGTAAGCGCAGCTATCATGGCCCATGAGCAGGAACATGTGAGAAATGAGACTGCTAAAGCAGCACAGGAAGGTAAACAGATACTATCTCAATCTGTAACAAATCATACAGGTGTTTGCCCAGAGTGTGGAAGGTCATATGTTTCTGGAGGGACTACTAGAACAGTAACTAAACCAGATAATAATGATGAAAGGAAGGATTATTTTATTACGAATTATAATGATGTAGTGGCTAAGAATTTTGGATTAATATTTGATATGCGAATATAAGTTAAATTGTTATCACTTATCAAGTTAATATAAGATATTACACCCCTTCAGATTTTTTAAAACTGAAGGGGTGTAATACTATTTATAGCTGTTAATAAAGGGTTTGATGTGTTAAGGTATTATAGGTTGGGTATATTAAATAAATAAACTTTGTTGAGGTATTATATGGAATCAGAAAAGGTTGCCGAAATAGCTACTTGCGCAGGTGAAATACTTTTAAGCAATGGGGCTGAGGCTTATAGGGTTGAAGAAACAATTAAAAAGATATGCAATTCCTATGGGGTCGAAGGTGAATGCATTTCCACTTCAACTGGTATTTATATCTCTGTAATAACTCCAGATGGGGAAATGGTTACATCAGTAAAAAGAATTAAGCAAAGAAATGTTGATCTTTATAGAATTGAACGCATTAATTCTTTTTCAAGGGATTTGAATAATAACCCTTTATCCTATGAGGAAGCTAAAAAGGTGTTGGATGAAATATACCATGCACCTAATTTTTCTCTTGGAATAAGGCTTATAGCTGCATGTATGACGGCATTTGTTTATACTCTTTTTTTTAATGGTGCTATTTTGGATGCGTTAATCTCAGCTATTATAAGTTTTGGAATATATCTTATGCTTGAGAAAACATCTAAAATTGGCTCGTTTCAATTTCTGGAATACTATATTTCTGGTTTTATAATAGGAATAGTTAGCTTAACTGCACAGTTTCTAATACCAGAAATTAATAAAGATAATGTCATTACTGGTGCAATTATTGTGCTCCTTCCAGGAGTAGCACTAACTAATGGAATAAAGGATATACTTTATGGGGATTTTGTTTCAGGTTCGGCAAAGTTTAGTGAGGCAATTCTTATTATAATTGCTATGTGTATTGGAATAGCAACTGCTCTTTCTTTACTTATGAAATGGATGTGATTAAATGATAATGCAGATCATATTAGCTTTTTTCGGAAGTGTATTTCCAGCAATACTATTTAATATAGATAGAAAGAAATTAGTTTGGGCTGGCTTATGTGGTGCTTTAGGGTGGACTGTATACCTACTTATTTTTTATCAAACTAAAAACCCAATCCCAGCTACTTTTATCGGAGCAATAGTGGTAGGAGTGTACAGTGAGTCTTTGGCTAGGATAATAAAAACTCCTGCCTTTGGATTTTTGATACCAGGTATATTTCCTCTTGTTCCAGGGTTCACAGCGTACACAACCCTAAGATTTATTGTAGAAAACAATTTTTCTGAGGCTTTAAATAAAGGGATTCAGACCCTAGCTGTTGGTGGTAGCATAGGGTTTGGTATAATGCTCTCAACAGCGATGTTTAAATTTATTTCTAGAATTAAGAAAAACCAAATAACATAAATAGGGTTCTAAGTAGTAGTTTTATTCTGAAACTTACACTTAGGCTAAAAACTACTCAAAGATTTAGGTATACATAAATTACTGCAAATGTAAAAGCAGGGATTCTATTGAATCCCTGCTCCTAATAGCTAATGACTTAACTTCTAAGTCAAGAAACATGATGAACTTGCTTGTATTTCCCTAAAAATAGTCATCCAATTACTGCCCTAGGTAACTGTGGCCACCCCTTAGGAGCAGATACAGTACCTTGGACATTAATTTGACACAAGAAATTATCAATTACGGGTTTGTGAGAATAGATCAAAATTATCATCTCCCAACGCTCGATATTATCAAATTCTTGCTTGCGTCTTATAATGTCAAAAACACGTCCATTATTCATGGACACCTATTAACATCAAAGCTCTTGCAATAACTATAAAGATTGAGAAATAGAGTAGTCCAATGGAATCATCCCCCCAACTCATATTGCTAATCCTTAGCTACTGGACACATCTCTGCATCCAGTAATTATTATGGCAATATTCGAAACTAATATTCAGATAAATTTATCCATTTTTTAAATCCATATGTTTTTTATTGTTTTTGTTATTAAAATCTGAACTTGTGTTGTCTGGATTCACATTTCTTTCAGATTTATTTTGAGAATTTGATTTCGAGGATATTTTGTGTCCCTTACTTCCTTTAGCCATAAAAATGCTCCTTTCTTTAGTTAGTATTTAATATGAATATCTAAACTTGCTAATATTATAATCCGTAGATTGAATGATATTATTCAACTACAAAGATAAACATTTTTTGTTCCGCGGATGAAGGTTTTTTCATATGTATATTGAATTGAAATATTAAAATCTCCAACAAATAAAATGATGGTGAATATTATAACAAAATTATACATAAAAGGAATTGTATCATTTTGCTTATTAATATAAAATTGTAGGGAAAGACATATTTGCTATAAAAATTAACACAGAGCTTTATTACTTGAATCGGTTTGGAGGGTAAATTAATGAATGAAAGCGCAATCTCAATACAAGATTTATATATGAGCTATGGCTCAAAGCAGGTATTAAATGGGATAAGCCTAGAGATACCTAGAGGACAGATTATTGGATACATTGGGCCTAATGGTGCTGGCAAGAGTACGACTGTGAAAATACTTTTAGGACTTTTAGCTAATTATAAGGGAACAGTCAAAGTTATGGGAGAAGATATTTCTTCTGGAAGCATTGAATATAAAAAAAAGATTGGTTACGTTCCTGAAACTGCAGAAATATATGATAATCTTACAGCTCAAGAATATCTTACATTCCTAGGAGAGATGTATGATATGGGCTATGATGAGGTGAACGAAAAAGCAAAAAAGTTAATGGAGTTATTCGGAATAGCAGAGGTTTATGAATCGAGGATAAGCTCATACTCAAAGGGGATGAAACAAAAAGTATTGATAATAGCAAGCCTTATACATAATCCAGATGTATTGTTCCTTGATGAGCCACTAAGTGGACTTGATGCAAATAGTGTAATGATTTTCAAGGAAATAATGAGCTCACTTGTAAAACTGGGCAAAACCATCTTTTACTCTTCGCATATTATGGAAGTGGTAGAAAAAATCAGTGATAGAATAATTCTAATAAATAGTGGAAATGTGGTAGCTGATGGTACCTTTGATCAGTTAAAAGTGCAAAGCAAAGAAGGCTCTCTTGAGGAGATATTTAATCAACTGACAGGCTTCAATCAACATAAACAAATAGCAAATGATTTTGTAAATGTGGTAGGAGCGTGATGTAATGAAGGATTTCTTTTTATTAATGCTTTTAGATAAGCTTGCACCTATTTTTATTAAGCTTGGCGTAAATTATAAACAACTGCGTATGATTTTAAAAGTGAAGCTAACCTTAGATAATAGAAATGTTCCAACAATATTGGCAAACAAAAAATATGATGAAAGTAAAAATATGGCGTTTAGATCAATGCTTATTTATACTTTTATGGGTCTCATGATTTCAATATTTGTTTGGGTTCCCTTTTCGACCTTTTATAAGATGAATTTGATTTTTGGTATGATAATCTTTATGATATTAGCAACAATGATAGCTGACTTTTCTACAGTGTTATTGGATGTTAAGGATAAGAACATACTTCTACCAAGGCCTATAAATGGCAAAACGATAAAGATAGCAAAAACGATACATATACTTTATTACTTGAATAGGGTTACATTAGCACTTTCTGGACCAGCTCTAATAATGTGCTTGGTTCATTACGGCCCAGTGTTCTTTGTGGTCATGCTACTTGAGATGGTACTTATTTGTGGCTTGGTAATGTTTTTTACATCGTTACTGTATTTCGCTATTTTAAGCGTATTTGATGGTGAAAAGCTTAAGGATATTATAAATTATTTTCAGATAGGCTTAACTATATTTATAACTATTTCTTATCAATTTATTGGCAGAATGTTTGACATAACACAATTGAGAGTTAGCTTTACGCCAAAATGGTGGAATTATCTTATTCCTACCACATGGTTTGCAGCTCCTCTTAGTATTCTTACTGAGAAAAGCTTCTCTTCATTTTATATTACTTCAACTGCAATGGCTATAATTATCCCTATAGCTGCTTTTATGATTTACATTAAATTCATTGTCCCATATTTTGAGCAAAATCTTCAAAAGCTCAACGATAATGGTGCAGGAAAAAGGAATCACTCAAAAGCTTTTAGCCTAAAAAAAGTAATTGCTAGCTTGGCATGCTCAGACAAAAAGGAACGAGCTTTTTATACATTTACTCAAAATATGATTGCCAGTGAAAGAAAGTTAAAGCTACAGCTATATCCTAGTTTGGCTTTCTCAATTGTAATGCCGTTTATATTAATTTTTGTTACTGGTTCACGAAGATCACTTGCAGAAACCTTAAATTCATTACATACCAGCAATAGCTTTTTGTGGATATACATGGGGATAGCCATGGTGAGTTTTTCCATTAATTTTATTAGTATGAGCGAAAAATACAAGGGTGCTTGGATCTATAAGGTATTACCAATTGAAAGCCCAGCGGTTGCCTTAAAGGGTGCATTCAAGAGCTTTTTATTCAAGTTTAATGTGCCTCTGATAGGTGTTTTGAGTATAATATTCATTTTTCTTTGTGGACCAAGAATTATTCCAGATGTTATTTTAATGTTTGTAAACATGGTCCTTTTATCAATTTCATTTTTCAAGCTATCCTCCAAACAGTTGCCATTTTATAAGGATTTTCAAAACATGCAAAACGGAAATAATGTAGGAATAACTTTCTTGTTGATGGCTGTTTGTGGAGTATTGGCAGGAATCCACCTTGCATTCACACGTATACCCTTTGGTATAACTATTAATATTGCTATTTCTGCTGTAATAACAATGCTT
Organism: Bacillota bacterium; assembly: GCA_023391425.1. GTDB lineage: Bacteria > Bacillota > Clostridia > Acetivibrionales > DSM-1351 > Ruminiclostridium. Next base: position 30,084 of record JAEWAX010000088.1, read on the forward strand.
ATTTGGCATTTTAGCTTTAAAATATCGTGGAAGGATATTGAGGTAAATTAATGCAGTAACTAATTTTGTCATTGTAAGCATTGTAAATAATGAAACTACAACTACTTTTGAGATAAAGCTCTTACTCCTGCTTACAGGATAAGAAAAAGGTTCATATAAGAAAGTTCAAAAATAACTTAATAAATACACCATTAGGCAAAATCTTTGAGACTATATTCTTTGTTTGGAAACATAGTCTCTTTTTTATTGTCTGATCTGCAGTAATAAAAGGACTGCTAGGATAGTTGGAAAATACAGCAAGAATCTTTTATGTAAAATATTAATTGATATGTAAATAGTACCACAAGACCCGTACATTCAATACAAAAAGTACGGGTTTTGTTTAATTTGACTAAAGTGAATTTCAAAATAAAATTTGAATTACACCGCTTATAAGAGATAATATACTTAGGCCTACACATATTAATCCAATATTTTTTTTAACCTTCTTTTGTGAGGAGCTTTTTTGTGTAATAAGAATAATTCCAAGTATAATTAGAACAATACTAGCACTAATATTGATTATACTAATTTGTGAGGATACATTACCAAAGACGCTGCTAAGAACGTTATCAATTATATTTTCCGCTTTTTTTTCCATAGCTATTCTACCTCCATATAGTCAACTTTTCTAATAAGAATATATGTAACAATAATTTCTACCGCTATTGTTACAGCCATAAATATAATAGTAGGATTTACAGACACTAAAGTGCTAGCGACTATATTGCAAAGCAGCGAACAAAGTAAAACTGATGATATAATTGTAGCTGGCACAGATTTCGATATAAATCCAATTCCCATTGAAACAACACCTAATGCAGCAGCTGATACAGACATAACAAATGTAGTTTTAACTGCTTTGATTATTATTTCTGACGTAATACTTTCACTTACCAATGAAAAAATATTTTCAGTTACACCGAAAATAGTAAAAACTACAATATTACAGATAGCCATTGCAAGCATTGTAAATAATGAAACTACGACTACTTTTGAGATAAAAATCTTACTCCTGCTTATCGGATAGGAAAAAAGTAGTATAGCACGTTTTCCCGTATATTCTTCGATTACAAACCGAGAATACATAACAGCTGATAATACACAAAAGCAAGACATGGTTAGTACGCTAAATAACGAGATAATATTGTTATAACCTGCAAATAAATTCATTTCGGAATCGTTTGGTTCAAGTTGGGGTGCATATGCAATTAAATATATAAAGCCTAACATGACGATTGATATAACGATGGTTGAAATAATAAAGGTACTGATGTTATTTCTTTTAATTTCTAGTTTCATTAAGTTAACCAATTTTTTGCCCTCCGCTCATAACATTGAAAAAGTAATCTTCTAACCCATCTGGAAAAGTCTCTTTGATGGATAATAGAGGTACTTCTTGTATAATGCTACCGTTAACAATAACACCAACGGTGTCTGCAATATGTTCTACTTCACTTAGAATATGGCTTGAAATGAGAATTGTCATATTATGATTTTCTACAAGGTCACGGAACAATGTTCTCATTTCACGAATACCCATAGGGTCTAAGCCGTTGATGGGCTCGTCTAATATTAAAATTTTAGGCTTGTGAATAATTGCTCTTGCAATTCCAAGTCGTTGACGCATCCCAAGCGAAAATTTAGAAACAGGTTGACTAACTGTATTAAAAAGTCCGACAATTTCTAAAGTTTTATCAATATCAGAATTAGGGATGCCCATATAAGAAAGATGAATTTCCAAGTTTTCTTTAGCTGATAAATGATCATAAAATATGGGGATTTCTATTATACTTCCTATGTTTTTCAAAATTTCATCTTTATGTTCTGAAAAATTAAGCCCTAGAACCTCTATCTGACCAGCTGTGGGTGCAAGTAAGCCTGTTAGCATTTTGAATATGGTGGTTTTACCAGCACCATTCGCACCTAAGAAGCCATAAATCGTTCCGCTATGAACAGTCATATTGCAATTTTTAATAACTTCATTTTGATTAAAAGTTTTTGTTACATTTTCAAGCCTTACTAGTATATCATTGCTCATTCTTTTCTCCATTCTTATAATATAAATTTTGTAATAATTCTTTGGTCTTTAAAATTAATTCGTTGCTTACAATATCAACTTCCATCATTTTCATCATACTTTGTAGAAATTTTAAGCGTTTTTCTAATTTTTCAGCGCTGCATTCAAAGATGGACGAGTCACACCAAATAATTATTAGCAGGAAAAATACTTCTGCACATTCATCAGGATAATCAGTTTTGATAGAACCATCATTATTACCTTCTTGAATAATTTGTGAAAAAACAGGAGCACTTTTGCTGATACAGCTGTGCATGTAAGACACAACAAATTCAGGACTTTTCGTGCGGGTAGATAAGATGTCATCTAAAGAATGGGCTTGTTGGTCAGCTAGATTTTTTTCTAAAATATTTATCAATTTCTCTTTAGAAGAAATATTCTTCATTCCTTTTATCCAACTGTCTAAATTTTCTTCTACACTCTTTGATTGAAGTTCCATTACTTTATTAATGATTTCTTCCTTAGACTTAAAATGATGATAGATTGCTCCTTTTGACATATTAGCTGAGGTAGCGATATCCTGCATACTTGTTTTATCAAAGCCTTTTTCTAAAAAAAGTTTTGTCGAAACAGTTAGAATTGTCTGTATAGATTTTTTAGAATCATATTTTTTTGACATATGTTATAATCCTTTCTAAAATAAAACCGACTGTATGGTTTTTATTTTTATATCCTTTATTATCCTTTTGTCAATAATTTTATTTAAACTAGTTTATATATTTGACAGCAGAAATATATAGAAAAATTTCCATAATGTGTTACAATAAAATTTGTAGATACAAAACTTATAATCTAATACGAAGAACTCTGTTTATAGTTTTAATAATTGAAATATACTAGTTTGAATATAAACGTTAAACAATAAAAAATAGTTATTGTTATTTTTTAATATGAATACGTACTAAAACTCATGGAGGATTACAAATTGAGAAGTAAGTTAAAAATTATATTAATAGCAATACTAGCCATTTTAGCCATAATGATAGCTTTATTAAGTATAGTTGGCTATAGAGTTGCAGATGCCAATCCCGGAATGAATGAGGGTATTATAATGCCTAATGAGCAGCCTTTGTATCATTTTGTTATGGTTTGCAAAAATATTAAAGACCCTTTCTGGATGTCGGTAAAGGCAGGAGTAGAAAAAGCTGCAAAAGAGTTTGGAGTTGGTGTGGAGTTTATTGGCCCAGATATTGAAAATAGTGACTTACAGCTTAAATATTTGGATATTGCTATTGCGTCGAGAGTTGATGGAATTGTTACATATTGCCCTGATCAAGATAGAACAAAGCTGCTTATAGATAAAGCTGTTCAAAATGGAATACCTGTCGTAACAATTCAGACCGATTGCAAAAAAAGCCTACGTTCTTCATTTATTGGAGAAAATACATATGATTTCTGTTTGGGATTGGGGAAAATGCTTGTTAATGCTACTAATGGAGTAAGTAATGCGGTTGTTATTATTAATTCTACTGATAATGATATTACATCCCAGAGTCTAATGAAATCAGGAATTAAGGATGCTATAGAGTCATATAAAAGAGTTAATCTCAGTATTGCCGATACAAACAGTGATATAGCAGGGTCTGAAGAAAATATCCGAAATATTATTAGCAAGTATAAGGATATGGACAGCATTATTTGTACAAATGAGCATGATACCCTATTGGTAGCGCAAATGCTAGTGGACTTGAACAAGGTTGGCTACACAGTAATAGGATATGGAGAGTCACAGGAGATACTGAGGTACATAGAAAAAGATGTTATTTACGGTACAGTCACATCCAACCCTGAAAAAATGGGGTACGATTCAATTAAATCAATTCTAGAGTTAAGAAAAAATGGTAGAACATCTGCATATATACCAGGTACAATGCAGAATATTACAAAGGGAAATGTTCAAAGTTACCTGTTGCAAGATAGATAGAGTTCTTAGGTTCAGGGTGGGTTTTTACTTCGTATGACCTTAGAAATCATTATCCAGGGCCGTTGCGCCGCTTATCATATAAGGAGTCATAATTATGTTTAAGGGTATTTTGTTTAGCAATTATAAAATACGAAATAGACTTATATTATATTATGCAATTAGCATTATTTTAATGGCAGCTGTCAATTTATATTCATATTACAGTGTCAACTTATTTATAGGTAAAATAGATGAAACCTTTAAGGGAAATGTAAAACTAAATACCCTTCACCAAAAAGTATATGAGGTTGAGAGAGGATTAGAGGACTATCTATCGTCAAAATATTCCAAGAGCCTAGATAATTATTATAGATGCACTGATAATTTAAAGAATTTTACCGACTCATTTTCTGTAGAAAACATGAGTGGTGAGAATACACTGTTAGTTAAGGACATTAAAGGTATGATATTTACCTTGCTTGAAGAAACGGATGCAGCCGTTATGGCTAGAAGAGGCAGAGATATTGATAAATACACTCATCATTATGATGAGAGCATAAAAATATATGGATATATTAATGATTATATAAATTTATTAAATAATACCAGCTTGCAGCAGAATATTAATAGATATAATTCTGTATCTAAGAATTTTAGTTTTGTTGAGCTACTTAATATAGGTATTATCATAGTCGTTCTAATCTTTAATGTAGTTCTGATATTAGGGTTTACGTATATAATTACCAAACCAATAACAGAGCTATCCTTGGCTGCTGATGCTATAACAAAAGGGATATTTGATTATCCAAGTGTTGAAGTGAATTCAAAAGATGAATTGGGTGTATTAGCCTCAGCATTTAACAGAATGAAAGGGAGTATTGTACAGTATGTTAATGAAATAAAGGAAAAAGCTGAGCTTGAACACCAATTGAAAGAGAGAGAACTCGAAAATTTAATAATGAAAAGCAGCTTAAAAGAAGCTGAACTTCATGCTCTTCAGGCACAGATTAATCCACATTTTTTATTTAATACACTAAATGCCGGAGCTCAGCTTGCAATGTTTGAGGGTGCTGACAAAGTGGGACAGTTTATTGAAAATACTGCTGAGTTGTTTAGGTATAATTTAAGAAATATTGATAAGCCAGTTACATTGGAAGATGAAATCAATAATACTAAAAACTATATATATATATTAAAAGTGAGATTTGCTGATAAGATTTGTTTTAGCTGTAATGTAGATGAAAGTGTATTAGGAACAAAAATCCCATGCATGATTCTTCAACCAATAGTTGAAAATGCTTTCATACACGGAATAGGGGATATGGAGACTGGTGGCAAAATAAGTCTTACAGCGAATAAAATTAACGATTTTATACATATATCTATATTGGACAATGGTAGAGGAATGACAGAAGAACGCATAATGGAAGTGATGAATAACAAAATTGATAATGCTTACACTGATGTCAATAACCATAAAGGTCATACAAATGGGATAGGAATAAATAATATTTTGAATAGACTAAAGCTATTCTATGGAACAGATGATATTGCTCATATTGACAGCTGGCCTGGCCTGGGCACAGACTTTACACTAAAAATACCACAAAAAATAGGCATTGGGGGATAAATTTAATGTATAAGATATTGATAGTAGATGATGAGCAAATTGTTATAGATTCCCTGACACACATAATAGGAAATAATTTTACAAACGCTCAGATTGTAGCTAGTGCAAGGTCGGGTAGAGAAGCTATAGAAAAGGCTCAGGCTACTTCGCCCGATATAGTATTTATGGATATAAGTATGCCAGGCATAAAAGGAATTGAGGCAATAGAGGAAATTAAAAAGGTAAAAAGTAATACTTCATTTATAATACTTTCAGCCTTTGAACAGTTTGATTATGCAAAGGAAGCTTTAAAACTTGGTGTTGTTGAATATTTATTAAAGCCAGTAAGTAGAGTGAGAATAATTGAAATTGTAAATAAAACAATTGACTTACTTCAGGAGCAGCAGACAAAGCTTAAAAGTGAGCTTGACCTAAAAGAGAAGCTGGCAAGAGTTATTCCGATTATTGAAAATGGTTTTATATATTCTCTTATGCTAATGGAGGAAGATACTAACGAATTGTCATCATATCGTAGTTTGTTTGAAATTAATGAAAATGGCGGATATGTAATGACTGTTGAGTTTGGGCAGATAGGCACTAATGGAAGTATCGGAAATAAGATAGGAAGCAGTATAGGCAGTCAGAACTTTTACCCATTTGTGAGGGAAACAGCTAAAAGCTTGTGCAAATGTTTTGTTGGACCAGTAGTCTTAAATAAAATAGTAATTTTCGTGCCTCAACAAGTAGAAAAGAACGAATATTCAGGTGGTATAGAAGCAATTAAAATTGGAGAGAAGCTTTGGAACAAACTAAGCGAGGCAGTGAAAGAGGATTTTAAGATTGGTATAGGCAGGGCTTGTGATTGCTTCGAACTTCTTCCTAACTCATACAACGAATCAATTAAAGCTTTAAGGTTTTTGAAAAACTGTGGAGTAATGCACTTTATGGATATGCCTGATAGAGAGACTTTAGGAATAGGGTACCCATACTACAAGGAAAAAAGTTTAATGCAAAAGGTTTCTATGGGGGATGTTGCACAGAGTATTGCTCTGATAGATGAATTATATGAATGGCTTGCTTGTGAGTATAAAAATAATACATTAAAAATAAAAAATAAGCTACTTGAAATAGTGTTTCTTGTGAACAGACTGGGCAATGAATTGTGTGAAAATGGAGAGCGGCAATTGGACGGAAGTTTAGAAGAACTGCTTATGATAAATGATAGCAATGAGTTAGGCAGGTGGTGTAGAAAGCAGGTTGAGTCTGCATCAAAATTTGTAGCAACTATGAGAGCAAATAAAATTAGTATTATTTCTAAGAAGGCAAAGGAGTATATTGATAAAAATTACAACAAAGATATTTCATTGGAAGAGGTTTCACGGAACTTAAATGTAAGCCCTCAGTACTTTAGTAAGCTATTTAAAGAGGAAACCAATGAGAATTTTATTGATTATGTCACATCAGTAAGAATAATACATGCTAAGGAGTTGCTGGAGAAAGGAGAATTGAGCATTAAAGAGATTTGCTATAATACTGGGTACGGCGATCCAACCTATTTTAGCAGAGCTTTTAAAAAAATCGTTAATATTACACCGACAGAATATAGAGAAATGGTGTTTAATAGTAAATCCTTTATTGTTAAATGATATTACGATGTTTCGTCGCATTTTGTGACTATATAAAACGTCCCTTCTGAATCTAGTATAAGGGGGTAAAAAATATGAGATGGATATCAATAAATAGTAGTGAGTTAAAAAGCTTAAGGGTAGGTAGGTTGATTAATATTGTATTGGCAGTTGTAATTTTATCAATTACATTCATTGGCTGTTCATCGGATAAACAAGCTAAAGTAGAGGAACAAAAACAAAATTCGATGAAAATAAAAATTGGATTTTCAATGGATACATTGGTTCAAGAACGTTGGCTCAGAGATAGAGATGTTTTTGTTGCGAGAGCGAATGAGCTTGGTGCCGAGGTAATTGTACAAAGCGCGAATAGTGATGCTTATGAACAGGAAAAACAAGTACAGTACTTAATTGATCAGGGTATTGATGTGCTTGTAATTATTCCACATGATGCTGAAAAAGCAGCTGCAATTGCAAAAAGTGCTAAAGAAAAAGGCATAAAGGTAATTTGCTACGATAGACTCATTAAAAATGCGCAATGTGATTTATATGTTTCGTTTGATAATAATAAAGTTGGTGAGTTAATGGCTCAAACGTTGGTAAATACAGTGCCAACTGGCAATTACCTGATTATTAATGGTTCTCCTTTAGATAATAATTCTTTTATGTTTAACGAAGGGTATATGAAAGTCTTAAGCCCATATATTTCTAATAAGAAAATAACTATTGTTGGTGAAGAATGGGCAATGGATTGGAGGTATGAGGTTTCCTTCAACTTTGTTGAAAAGGAGCTAAAAGCTAATACAAAAATTGATGCAATAATTGCGGGGAATGATACTTTGGCAGGTGCTGCTATAGATGCACTAGCTGAGATTAGAGCAGCTGGAAAGATTCCAGTTGTAGGACATGATGCAGATTTGGACGGCTGTCAGCGAATTGTTGAAGGAACACAGTTGGCTACTGTATATAAACCAATTAATAAAATTGCAAGGGCAGCTGCCAATTTTGCTGTAAAACTTGCTAAAAATGAAAAACTTGAAATAAGTGATGAAATTAACGATGGAAAAGGTTTGATTCCGTATTACAAAATTCCTCCGATACTAGTAACGAAAGACAATATGTATGAGGTTATAATAGGAGACAGCTTTCATAAGATAGAAGATGTGTATATGAATGTACCAAAAACAAAATGGCCTAAAACAAACTAACTTGAACAAATCTAACCTAAACAATCAGCAAGAAATAAATAACAGTGAAACACAAATCTGAATAGCATTTTTTTAATACTAAAATAATCCTATAAATAAAATGAATATTTTTTAAAAAATTGAAATTTGGAACTTAATAGTAAAATTATCCTACTTCAATCACAATATAATTTAATTGGCTCAAGAAAAAAATTGCAAGACCTTGGGCAATTTTAGAAGCGGAATCGCTAATTGATAAGAGGAGGAGTTAATAATGAAGAGATTTACAAAGGTACTTTCTGTGATGTTAGTTGTATTTATGTTTGCTTCATTTCTTGGAGGATGTGGAGGCTCAAGTAAATCCAAACTTGTAGGTGTTGCAATGCCAACTAAGTCACTTCAACGTTGGAACGCAGACGGTGATAATATGAAGAAGGAACTTGAAGCAAAAGGATACCAGGTAGAACTTCAGTATGCAGAAAATGATGTAAACACTCAGGTCTCACAGCTTGAGAACATGATTACAAAAGGTTGTAAAGTTTTAGTAGTTGCACCTATTGATGCTTCAGCACTTACAGATGTTTTGAAGAAAGCTGCAGATGAGAAAATTAAGGTTATCGCTTATGACCGATTAATTTTGAATACTCCAAATGTAGACTACTATGCAACATTTGATAATGAAAAAGTTGGTATTATTCAAGGACAATATATAGAAAAAGCTCTTGGCTTAAAAGAAGGAAAAGGTCCATATAATATGGAGATGTTTGCAGGATCACCTGATGACAACAATGCAACTTTCTTTAATAAAGGTGAAATGAGTGTTTTACAGCCATACATAGATAGTGGTAAATTAGTTGTAAAGAGCGGTCAAAAAGATTTTAATAAGATTGCAATTCCAGCATGGAAGTCTGAAACTGCTCAAGCTAGAATGGATAATTTGTTAACTGCTAACTATGCTGATGGAACAAAATTAGATGTAGTATTATCACCAAACGATAGCTTAGCAATAGGTATAATAGCAGCTCTCAAGAACGTTGGTTATGGATCAGCTGATAAGCCTTTCCCAGTTATAACTGGACAGGATTGTGACAAACCAAATGTAGTTGCAATGATAAAAGGAGAGCAATCAATGTCAGTATTTAAAGATACTAGAACATTAGCTATAAAGGTTGTTGAAATGGTTGACAACATTATGGCTGGAAAAGAAGCTCCTGTTAACAATACCGAGACATATAACAATGGTGTAAAAGTAGTACCTTCTTTCCTCTGTGAACCTGTTTATGCTGATAAAGATAACTATAAAAAAATTCTTATAGATAGTGAATATTATAAGGAAGCAGATTTAAAGTAATATAGTAAGTCAAAATCACACTAGTGTAATGATTGGCTTAAATATTAAAGTTACAGGGGTGAAAAAGTTCACCCCTGTAACTTTAAACAGAGTTCTTAACTTCTGGGGAGGTTACTCCAAAGGAGGTTAGAAGTCGTTAGGACGTATTTTATAATAAGGAGATTTATTAATATGAATCAGCCTATTCTAGAAATGAGAAATATAACAAAGCTCTTTCCTGGGGTAAAAGCGCTGAATAATGTAAATTTGACTGTAAATAAGGGTGAGATACATGCGTTAGTGGGAGAAAACGGAGCAGGAAAGTCTACGCTAATGAATGTCCTAAGCGGAGTTTACCCATACGGAACATATACAGGCGATATTTTATTCGGTGGAACGGAATGTGTTTTTAAGACAATTAGGGACAGCGAAAAGCAGGGAATAGTTATCATACATCAAGAGTTGGCGCTGGTACCATATTTATCAATAGCTGAGAATATGTATCTTGGAAATGAGAGAGCTAAGAACAATGTTATCAACTGGGATAAGACCTATAGTGATGCGAATG
>JAEWAX010000014.1 GCA_023391425.1 Bacillota bacterium
TACCTTTTCTTTTTTGTCATAACCATCACTAAGCAGTGCTACGAACCTGATTGCATGCTATAAGGCTCTTGAGGAAGGTCACCCCAACAGCCTTAGAAAGTAGCTTACCCTGAGACTACCGCCGCTAATGCCCTCTCTTCGTTCGGGCCCAAGCGGCGCTATGCTCTGGATTGCTCTCTCTAAGGTTCCGGGGAAAAATCACCCACACAACCTAAGAAAGAAGCTTATCACAGCCTAGCACTGCTAGGCTCCTTCGTTGCTGAGCAGTGCTACGGCTCTGATTGCTTTTTCTAAGGTTCTGTGGGGAAACCACCCACACAACCTAAGAAAGAAGCTTATCGCGATTTACCACCGCTAGGCTCCTTCGTCGCTGAACAGTGCTACGGCTCTGATTGCTATCTCTAAGGTTCTGGGGGAAAATCACCCCCACAACCTAAGATAGTAGCTTATCGATAGCCTCTGCGGCTTTTTTTCCTGCTCCCATTGCTAAGATTACTGTCGCAGCGCCTGTTACAGCATCTCCACCAGCATATACTCCGTTCTTGCTTGTTGCACCAGTTTCTTCTTCAACTATTATGCCGCCCCAGGATTGTACCTTAAGATCTGGTGTAGTAGATGAAATTAGTGGATTAGGAGATTGTCCAATAGCAATTATAACTGTTTCTACGTCTATAATGTGTTCTGAGCCTTTTTTCTCTACAGGTCTTCTTCTACCTGATTTATCTGGCTCTCCAAGCTCCATATCAACACATTCTATTCCCTTTACCCATCCTTCTTCTGTACCAATAATTTGTTTTGGGTTGGTCAACAACTTGAAAATGATGCCCTCTTCTTTTGCATGATGTACTTCCTCAAGCCTAGCAGGAAGTTCAACCTCAGAACGTCTATATACAATATAAACATTTTCCGCGCCTAAACGCTTTGCACTTCTTGCAGCATCCATAGCAACATTACCACCACCAACAACAGCCACATTTTTTCCTACAAAAACAGGTGTATCAGTAGAAGGGAACTTATATGCACTCATCAAATTTATTCTAGTTAAGAACTCATTAGCAGAATAAACACCGTTAAAGTTTTCCCCTGGTATTCCCATAAAGCTTGGCAACCCTGCACCAGAGCCTATAAATACTGCTTTATATCCTTCACTTTTAAGTTCGTCAATTGAGAGTACTTTACCTATTACCATATTTGTCTGTATATCTACTCCCAAATCTTTTACAGTTTGGATTTCCTTTTGTACAAGAGCCTTAGGCAAACGGAACTCTGGAATACCATACATCAAAACACCACCTGGAACATGGAAGGCTTCAAAAAGCGTAACCTCATATCCCAGCTTTGCAAGGTCTCCAGCACACGTTAACCCAGAAGGTCCTGAACCAACAACAGCAACCTTAATTCCATTACTCTTAGGTTTTACTATTTCATTCTTACAATTTTTCATGTACCAATCGGCAACAAATCTTTCAAGTCTACCTATTGCAACAGGTTCGCCTTTTTTGCCTCTAACACATAATTGTTCACATTGACTTTCCTGTGGGCAAACTCTACCACACACTGCTGGTAAACTATTTGTTTCTTTTATTTTATAATAAGCTTCTTCAAACTTGCCATCAGCAACAAGCTGAACAAACTCTGGTATCTTTACATTAACAGGGCATCCTGCTACACAAGGCTTATGTTTGCAGTTTAAACATCTCTGAGCCTCTTCCATTGCCATTGCATCTTCATAGCCTAACGCAACCTCTTTAAAATTTTTATTTCTTATATCTGGTTCCTGTTCAGGCATTTTAACTTTATTTAGAGCCATATTAGGCATTCTTTACACCTCCAAGTTTGCAAGCATGAATCTCATTAGATTCACCCTCTTGTTTTTTATACATACCTTGTCTTCGCATTGCTTCATCAAAATCAACTTCGTGGCCATCAAAGTCAGGCCCATCTACACAAGCAAATTTCGTTTTTCCACCAACCGTAAGTCTACATCCACCGCACATCCCTGTACCATCTATCATAATTGGATTCATACTTATAAGTGTTTTTATTCCATATTCTTTTGTTAAATTGCATACAGCTCTCATCATTACTAATGGCCCAATAGCAATTACTAAATCATATTTATTCCCTTCATCAATGAGTTCTTTGAGAACATTCGTTACAAAACCTTTATTACCATTTGAGCCATCATCTGTTGCAACTACTAGCTTAGTGCTAGCCTTTTCCAACTCTTTTTCTAAGATAATCAATTCTTTATTTCTAAATCCAGTAATTACATGTACCTCAGAGCCTAAAGCATGAAGTTTCTTAGCTTGTGGATATGCAATAGCAGTACCCAAACCGCCGCCTATTACAGCGACCTTCTTGTACCCTTCCAAATGTGAAGCAGTTCCCAGAGGCCCTACGAAATCTTGTAGATAATCTCCCTCATTCATTTCGGCTAACGCACGAGTAGTCTTACCTACTAACTGATATATAATTGTAACTGTACCTTTTTCTCTATCATAATCTGCAACAGTGAGTGGTATTCTTTCACCTGTTTCAGATATTCTCAATATGATAAACTGTCCTGGTTCTGCTTTTCTAGCAATAAATGGTGCTTCTATATCCATTAAAACAACTGTAGGATTAAGTACTTCTTTTCTTACAATTTTAAACAATTTATTTACCCCCTATTTGAATCAAGTTGAGATTGCACTACTAACATTATACCTTATATAGTTGAGAGCCACAAGAATTAGAATGTGAATAGTTTAACCATATATTACAATAGAACCCTTTTGAAAATATGTATTGTTTATAACTGTATATATAAGTAATCAGATTTACTCTTCTGTAATGGCCAATAATTTATCGAAGGTGGTATCAACATTATTTAGCATAAGTGCATCTAGTATCTCCTGCTCTGTCATTACCTTGATTACACGTAATTCATCATCTAAAACGTTTACAAGATGAAACATATTCGCGTAATCCATAGCCTTTATTACCTCTGATAATTTTACATTTCTCATTACTACTATTTCTCGTACTGGATAAATACCTTTTTTAATAATGCGTGAGCGTCTAAATATAAAATTCTTTAAATTCATAAAAGCAGTCTCCTTTTTACTCTCTTTACTACAAATTAATATATAAATTCCAATTAGAACTAAGCTGATATTGTATAGAGTTTTCTTAAGAACCACTAGTCCCAGGCAAATAATAATAATTGAAAGTATTACCGACAATATGTGCATTTGCTTATTGGTCTTAAATATTCCAGAGTAATCGGTCAATGCCTCTATAGCTATTCTACCGCCATCCAAGGGAAATATTGGAAGTAAATTAAAAAATGCCAGCCATATATTTATATAAACTCCTAAAGAGAGTTCTATAGAAACAAAATGGCAGGCATATAGAATATAAATTATAGTTGCAATTATTATGTTAACACACGGCCCAGCTAAGTATATAGCTATCTTACTGCCTTTACTACATCTCCAATCATCTATAGCTGCATTTACACCTATTGGTAAAATTCTTATGCAGTAAATTCTAGCACCTTCAATTAGTGCCGTAACAACGTGCCCCATTTCATGTGCAATAATGAATCCCATTGTTATTACATATTGAATTGCAAAATCATTTATTATAACAATTACAATAAGCGGTACAATAAGTAAATCAATACTCACCAGCATTCGCTTAATTCTTATATTTACAGCTAATTTAAGCATAAATTAGCTACTGATTTAGATGATTTAGCAGCTTTTCTGGATCAACTGCTTTATTATCTTTCCAGACCTCAAAGTGCAGAGAGCTTGATAATCCTTCAGTGTCTCCTACTTTTGCTATAACATCCCCTTGGTTAACCTTCTGTCCTTTTTTAGCAATGAGTACTGAGCAATAAGCATATACTGTATTAATACCATCATTATGTTGAATTTTTATATAATTGCCATACTCCGGTTTTGAACCAACTTCAATAACCTCTCCTGCAAGAGCTGCTTTTATTGAAGCTCCCATATTTGCCTCAATGTCGAGTCCATTATGGAATTCCGTATTGCCACTCAAAGGATCAGTCCTAGAACCGAATTGCGATGAAATATTTCCTTTTATCGGTACTATAAATGAGTATTTTTCAGCTATTGCCTTTATCTGCGTATCTTCAAGCGTTTGTATCTGGCTTGTATTTTCAACATTACCAGTATCGGTAATATTATTATTTTCAACACCTGTAGAAGAATTCGGTATACTTTGACTCAGTTCACCATCTTTGTCAATTGTATTTAGTTTATCATTTGATTCTGAAATCAAACCATTTTCATCGCTATCATTTTCTGCTTTTAGCCCGTTTTGTGGAAGACTAATTCCAAAAGTTTCAGCCATATTCATAATGTACTTATTTACATCATAGTTACTTGTTGTAATCATCTTTACCTTGGAAATAAAAAAATTAGTTGCAGGTGTATTTGCTGCCTTACACAATGCAAAAACAGATAAAAATACAACTACGATAAGCAGCTTAGCTGCGAATGCAGTTGATAATAAGTCATTATCAAATTCGCCCCTTTTTCTTCTTTGAGTACCCGTCTGGCGTGAGTACTTAGGTCTTACAGTTATTTCATTCATCTCTCCCACCCTCTCTTTAGCAAATCAGCATTTAGTATTCAACTTTCACAGCTACAATCATTACATGTAGGACGGCTAATGTGTGTATCCCCTGAAAATGCTTAACAGAATTATTGATCCTACTCTATATATACAGTAATTTTTAACTGTGAAAGTTGAATAATGCATTTTGTGGTCATGCTCTTTACATTATATTTTTTGATATTGGATAATATTCCTTTTGAAATTATAAATAGATTGATGTGATAGATTTAGCGCAAACAAAAAAATGCCTAGACAAAAAGTCCAAGCATTTTATTGCGATTTCTAAGGTTCTGTTGGAGTAACCCCCCTCACAACCTAAAAAAGTACTTATCCCGATCTACCACCGCTATACTCCTTCGTCGTTAAGCGGTGCTACGATTCCGATTGCGATTTCTATGGTTCTGGGGGAAATCCATCCCCACAACCTAAGAACTCGCCTACCTTAACAACTCTCTCCATGCTAAATCTTCTCGTTCTAAGCCTTTAACTAAAACCTCTGCACTTGCTATGTTTGTAGCAAAAGGAATATTGTTTACATCACAATGCTTAAATAGCAAGAAAGTATTTGCATCATTCTCGATATTTGCATCTCTAAAATAAATCAGTAAGTCAATCTCATCGCATGCAATTCTCGCAGATAGCTGCTGAACACCTAAACTACCATAAGCAAGTAAATTTACATTTAAACCGGTCGCTTTGTTAATTAAAATACCAGTTGACCTTGTTGCAATAAGATGATGCACCTGAAAAATGGATTTATAAGCTATACAAAAGCTTGCCATTAATTCTTTTTTATTATCATGAGCTATAAATGCAATATTCATTCTTCCAATCACATACCTTTAATTTATTTACCTGCATTCTTAACATTTTTTATAGGTATATTAGCTACAAGTGCTGGAACTACTCTATCGCCATCTTCACTTTTAGTTCTTGTTAGCTGAATATCAAGAGCACCCTCATCTATATCCATATAGTGTTGAATTACCTTCATAATTTCCCCTTTTATCATCTCTAAGAATTCAGGAGAAACATTTGCCCTGTCATGAATTAGTACCAATTGCAACCTTTCTTTGGCTACATCCTTTGACGGCTTAGATCTGCCAAAGATCTTTGAAAAATCAATCAGCATACTATTACCCTCCCTTATGTAGTTTTAAGTCCTAATAATTTTTTAACCTTGAAAAAGAATCCATCTTCACTTTCAAGGTTCATAATAGGAACATCTTCACCTTGTATTCTTTTTGTAACATTTCGGTAGGCTTGTCCAGCCAAGGATTTTTCATCATTAACAGCAGGTTCACCTCTATTAGTAGAAACAACAATTTTTTCATCATCTGGAACCACTCCGATAAGATCAATGGCAAGAATATCGATAATATCATCAATACTCATCATATCACCACGTTTTACCATATCTACTCTAACTCTATTAATTAGCAGCTTTGGATTTCTAAGTTCATTTGCTTCCAAAAGTCCAACTATACGGTCTGCATCTCTAACTGCTGATACCTCTGGAGTTGTTACAACGATTGCTCGATTTGCTCCAGCAATTGCATTTTTAAAGCCCTGTTCAATTCCAGCTGGGCAATCAATTATTATGTAGTCAAATTCACTTTTTAGCTCATTTATTAGGTTAATCATTTGCTCGGGTGATACAGCTGATTTATCTCTTGTTTGAGCAGCGGGAAGAAGATACAAACCTTCATATCTTTTATCCTTTATTAGTGCCTGCTTAACTCTACATACACCCTCAACAACATCAACAAGATCATATACTATTCTATTTTCCAATCCCATTACAACATCAAGATTGCGTAATCCGATATCAGTGTCAATAAGTACAACTTTTTTACCTGCTAATGCCAGACCAGTACCAATATTAGCAGTTGTTGTAGTCTTACCGACACCACCCTTGCCAGATGTAATTACAATTACCTCGCCCATACAGCTTGCCTCCAATTCTTGTTAAAGAAGATATATTTGAAAAGAAAGTTCTTGATTTTATACTCATACACTTAAAACTATATATTTGTTTTTTATTTTTGTCAATTACCTCTGTGGCAAAAAGCAATCTACAAATAATGTATCGTCCTTAATATATGCTAATTCTGGTGTTAAATTAGCACTAGTGCCCTTTTCATCAGGAGATCTTGTAATTATATCAGCAATTCGGAGTTGGGTTGGGTTAAGTCCTAAAGCAGCTACTATCGCTTCCTTATTACCATCACTACCCGCATGAACAACCCCTCTAAGTAATCCCATTACCACTATATTTCCTGTAGCCTCAATAACTGCTCCAGGGTTAACATCACCTAAAATAACTAAGTTACCATCAAAGCTAATCAGCTGACCTGATCTAACCGTACCTTTATAAAATTTGGTTTGTCCTTCTTCAATTCCTTTGAAATACATATACTTTTTGATTTGATTGTTTCTCTCACTTGAATTGTTAGAGGTTACAACTTCTTGTGCCTTATTATTAGTTTCAATTATATCCTCATCAAAAGATTGTATCTGAGCGCCACTTTCCTTAACTAACAAGTCATGCAATTCATTTTTTTCAGCTTCACTTAATACTCTTCCTTTATATTTTACTGCTAATTTTGCTCCACGGAAAAATTTGCCTGCGCTATTAATCTTTGCCCTCATACAACTGACAACTTCCTCGAAGGTTGCCTCTTGCTTTAATATAATAGTAAGTCCATTAACTGTTCCTTTAAAAGTTACTGAATTTTCATCCATACTTAACCCCCATGTGCCAATTTTACTCTTTATTTTGTTAATTCAACTATGTCCATTTTAGCGGTGGAATCCTGTGGATTTGAGCCATTTGTATCAAAATATTGTGCCAAAACGTCATGTGCAATTGGTGCAGCATACGCACCCAATACACCCCTCTCAACAATAACTGCAACAGCTATTTCAGGATTTTTAGCAGGTGCATAGCATATAAACAATGCATTTGAAGAATGCGTCTTATCCGACGTTTCAGCTGTACCAGTCTTTCCTGCAACTGTTATTGGCAATA
>JAEWAX010000049.1 GCA_023391425.1 Bacillota bacterium
TACTAAAAATTCTTAACGATAAATATGGAATGGTTGAGGAGGATTTTTTATCAGCTGAGTTAGAGGTGGTTCCTTCTTTTAAGGCTAGAGATATTGGGTTGGACAGGAGTATGATTGGTGCTTATGGCCAAGATGACAGAGTATGTGCATTTACTTGCGTAAAGTCAATGCTAGCTACTAAACCGTCTGATAAGACAGCATTATGTATTTTAACTGATAAAGAGGAGATTGGTAGTATGGGTAATACCGGTGCACAATCGAACTTCTTAAAGAACTTTATCTCAAAAATTATATATCTATCTAGTGAAAACTATTCTGATATTTTATTGAATCAGTGCTTAGAAAATTCAAATATGTTATCAGCTGATGTAAACCCAGGTGTTGATCCAAGTTATCCTGATGTGAATGACAAAAGGAATTCTTCATTTATGGGAAATGGTGTTGTAGTGCAAAAATACACCGGCTCAAGAGGAAAATATGATGCTAATGATGCAAATGCTGAGTATATGGGCAAGGTAAGAAAGCTATTTAATGAAAAGGGAATTGTATGGCATACGGCTGAATTTGGAAAGGTTGATCAAGGCGGTGGTGGAACAATAGCCCAGCATGTTGCAAACTTGGGTGTTGATGTTCTTGATTGTGGTGTACCTATTTTGTCAATGCATTCCCCAATTGAAATAACTAGCAAAATTGATGTTTACATGTGCTATAAGGCAATGAGAGTATTTTTGGAGAGTAAATAAATATTAAAATTAAAAAGAATAATTATAGAAATATGCAATAAGATATAAATTGAATCAGAAACGAGAAGGTTATATCTGAGTAGAATTTAACATGAAGTAATAAGATTTGGGGGAAGCCATGATAAGATTTGGACCATCGGGGAATTCGGACAGCTTTTATGAACAAGGCTACAAAACATCTTCACAAATGCCTGCATGGCTTGCTTCTATGGGCTTAAATGCATACGAGTACTCATGTACCAAGGGCGTAAATATCGGCGAGAAAACAGCTATTGAGATTGGCAAAGAGGCCAAAATCAATAAAATATTTTTAAGTATTCATGCTCCTTACTATATAAATATGGCCAGTGAAGAAGTAGATAAAAGAGAAAATTCAAAAAAATACATTTTGGATACTCTCATGGTGGCGAAATGGATGGGTGCAGAACGAATAGTAGTTCATACTGGCTCATGTAGTAAAGTAGCAAGAGATTGGGCACTTGAAACTGCTATTCAAATCCTAAAAGAAACTCTAGAATTGGCTGATGCAGCTGGGTATGGGGATATAAATATCTGCCCGGAGGTTTTAGGAAAGCATAACCAATTGGGAACGCTTGAAGAAATAATGGAAATGTGTAAAATTGATGAAAGAATTATTCCAACAATTGATTTTGGTCATATACATGCTAGAGGCCTTGGAAGACTTAATTCTGAAAAAGATTTTGCTAGTGTTATTGATATAATTGAAAATTCCATAGGTAAAGCCAGAACCAAGCAAATCCACTGCCATTTTAGCAGAATTGAGTATTCTCAAGGTGGGGAGAAAAAGCATTGGAATTTTTCTGATAAGCAATATGGTCCTGATTTTGAGCATTTAGCACCAATATTACTAAAGAGAAAAATGGAACCAGTAATTATTTGTGAATCTAGAGGCAGGATGGCTGAAGATGCATTGGAAATGAAGAACATTTATGAAAGTGTAAAGGACTCAATTTAGCAGTTACAATCAATATTGGTCGCAGGCTGGTATATGTTTCCCTTGAAAAGGCTTAGCGAAATTATTCTAAATTTGTATATCACAGAATTTTTACCATCGCGCAAACTCGACATCGTGTCTCGGGTTGACGATCAAAATGGCATCCTACCATTTTGGCGGTAAAAATCCTGTTCTATCACTAACAAATTTAACAAATAATTTCGATGCCCCTTCCATTGGATACATATACCACCCCGCTATTATATATAAATTTCAACTGCAGAAGTTGAGTAACAATAAAGAAAGGGTTAAGGGTATAGTATGAAAAAGGTGTTGGTAGTAAATGGCCCCAATCTTAATTTGCTGGGGATTAGAGAAAAAAATGTTTATGGAAGTGAATCACTGCTTGATATAGCAAAAGAGGTTAATAGTGTTTCTGAGGAGCTTGGGTTGGAAACAGATTTTATTCAATCCAACCATGAAGGCGAGATTATTGATAAGTTGCATGCTGCGAGAGGAGTGTATGATGCAATAATAATAAATGCAGGTGCTTATACACATTATAGTATAGCTATTCGGGATGCAATAAAGGGAATAGAGGTCCCAACAATTGAAATACATCTCTCGAATATACATAGCAGAGAAGAATTTAGACATACATCTGTTATTGCACCAGTTTGTGTTGGACAGATATGTGGTTTTGGAAAAATGAGTTATATTCTTGCACTACATGCAGTAGCAAATATTTAGGATACAATTTATAATGATTTCCTGTTCGTGAAGATGGTATATCGATTTTATTATTTATCCAATGTCTAAGTTTCAAATGGAATAATAATCCAACCTGAAGTTAAGAACTTTGACTATTTGCTGCAATTATCATTATTATTTATTATTAGGGATTATTATAGGAGGTTTAAAGTTATGATTGATAGAAAAATTCTTTTGAATAGATTGAGTACTTTTAGAAGTAAGATGAAAGAATTAAAAATAGAGGGAGCACTTATAACTAAAAGAGAAAATTACATGTACTTATCTGGATTTTCAGGAACATCTGCTAATTTGTTAATTACGGATAAAAAGGCATACTTGCTTACTGACTTTAGATATATAGAGCAGTCTACACAGCAGGCCCCTTTATTTGAGATAGTTCAGCACAAGCCTGATATAATTGATACAATATTTGAAATTATAAATTCAGAAGGTTTGAAAAAGCTTGGCTTCGAAGATCAAAGTTCAAGCTATTCCTCATATAGAGCATTTATTGACAAGTTTAAAGATACTGAATTGATTGGTATTGGTTTGGTTGTTGATGATTTGAGAAGCATTAAGGATGAACAGGAAATTGAGACAATTAATAAAGCAGTACAGATAGCAGATGGAGCATTTAAACATGTACTGTCTATAATAAAACCTGGAATTACAGAGCTGGATGTAGCTGCTGAATTAGAATATAAAATGAAAAAGCTTGGGGCTTCAGGCGCTTCATTTGAAACAATAGTTGCATCTGGACTGAGATCTTCAATGCCGCACGGGATTGCATCAGAGAAAAAGCTTGAGTTGGGTGATACAATAACAATGGATTTTGGTGCCATGTATAATCATTATTGCTCAGACATTACCAGAACAGTATTTTTAGGTCAACCGAATAAAAAAATGATAGATATATATAATATAGTCTTGAACGCCCAGCTAACCTCTGAAAAAGGGGCAAAAAAGGGACTTACAGGAAAAGAAGTAGATAAAATAGCAAGAGACATTATTTATAAGAATGGATTTGAAGGAAAATTTGGGCATGGATTGGGTCATGGTGTTGGTTTAGAAATTCATGAAAGTCCAAGACTCTCAATGGGTGGAGATAAAATTCTAGAAAATAATATGGCAGTTACTATCGAACCTGGAATATATGTTGAAGGCTTGGGTGGAGTTAGAATTGAAGATACCATTATAATAAATAATGATAATCCTATTGTATTAACACAATC
>JAEWAX010000056.1 GCA_023391425.1 Bacillota bacterium
CACCAATGTAGCTAAAATTGAGACTATAGTTGCTAGCCTAGAGACATCAGTCAGTGTTATAGAGACATCTATTGTAATAATTGAAACACAAGTTTCAATAATAGATACAAATGTAGCAATAATTGAAACGATAGTAGCAGGTGCTGAGACACTGCTAGGTGAAGTGGCAACTCAAGTAGCTGTAATTGATACTAATGTAGCGACTATTGAGACAATTATAGGGATAATTGAGACGTCGTTAGTAGAAATCCAGACACAAGTAGCTATAATAGACACTAATGTGGCAGTGGTTGAGACAATAGTAGGAATAATAGAAACATTGGTAGCAGGCATAGCAACGATACCGTTAAGTGAAATAGCAACCCAAGTAGCAGTAATCGATACCAATGTAGCTTCGATAGAGACTACCTTGTCAGGCTTTGGTGAGGTGCAGACTCAAGTAGCAGTCATCGATACTAATGTTGCAGTAATAGAGACCATCGTCGGAATCATTGAAACAATAGTCTCAGGACTAGGCGGAACATTGATAAATGAAATAACAACTCAAGTAGCAGTGATAGATACCAATGTAGCAACAATAGAGACTATCTTATCAGGCTTTGGTGAGGTACAGACCCAGGTAGCTGTGATAGATACCAACGTGGCAGTTATTGAGACAATAGTGTCCATTATAGAAACACTAGTATCAGGCATTGCAACAATATCGTTTGGCGAAATAGCAACCCAAGTGGCAGTCATTGATACCAATGTGGCTATCATCGAGACAATATTAGGTGTAATTGAAAGCAGTGTGTTTGAAACTCAGACCCAAGTAGCTGTAATTGACACAAATGTGGCAATCATTGAGACAATATTAGGTGTAATTGAAAGTAGTCTGTTTGAAGTCCAAACGCAAGTAGCAGTAATAGACACCAACGTTGCATTTATTGAAACAAGAATTTCAATACTTCCGCCACCTTCTACTACTGGTAAAGTTACAACCGGACCAGTTATACTTGACAGCGGATCAAAGATTGTACAGGTAGAAGTACTAAATAATAACGATACACCGACCGGTACCATCAATGCTATCTTATACAATCTAACGGTTACACCAAAAACTAATTTTGGTGGTACGCAAAGTACTCCTTCTATTGCAGCTAATTCTTCATTTTTATTTACGTTTGGTACGACCTCAAATCCAGTACCAGCTGTATTCGAGGTACAGGTGCAAAATTTGTCTCAGGATGTATTTGCATATGTGACGTCGGCTTCTGGTGCAGGTGGCAATTTAAGTCCTGCAAATACCTACAGAAGTTCCGAATTAGTGCCTACCAGCGATATAACTATACCATAACAGAAAGAAACAAAAGCTACACCTCTACCTAAATAGCAAAAGGTAGATGGATTAATATATAAACAAAAGGTTCGCCTAAATTATGACCTAGGCGGACCTTTTGCAAGTATAAGTAAAATTAAGGCTTTTGCCAGCAGCTGTAGCTTGTACTTTAAAAAGTATAAGTGCAAATAGGGTTTGCTTTCGCCTTAGTCTCGACATAAGCCAAGTTTTCTTTAGCACAGGCCAAGTTTTCTATACATATATTTATCAAGTGTATCAATTTATGCAATTAAATCATAGGATGAAACAGAAATGTTTTATTTAGAATAGAGTAAAAGTACTTACGTAACTTTTGTAATGAATACCTAGAGGGGAGAAGCGTTTATGAAAGGGATTATTTTAGCAGGGGGGATAGGTTCGCGATTGTATCCTTTGTCAAGGGTAACAAGCAAAATCCTTTTACCAGTAGGAAAAGCTCCAATGATTTGCTATCCCATACAAAAGTTAAAGCAAGCAGGCGTTAAGGATATATGTCTAGTAATAGGAAAAGAAAATGCTGGAGCTATAATTAATTTTCTCGGAAGTGGAAATGAAATGGGTTTAGACTTTACATATAAGATTCAAGAAAAGGCAGGTGGCATTGCTGAGGCACTAGGCTTAACTCAAGGTTTTGTAGGAAACGACAGGTGCATTGTCATACTGGGAGATAATATATTTGAAGATGCTATAAGTGAGCACTTAAAGAATTTTGAACAACAAAAGGAGGGGGCTAAGATTCTTATCAAGCAGGTTGAAGACCCCAAAAAATATGGAGTAGCTGAATTTGAAGGCGATAGGATAACGGGTATAGAGGAAAAGCCAGACATACCTAAAACAAATTACTGCGTTACGGGAATTTACATGTATGACAGCAGTGTGTTCGATATTATAAAGAAAATAAAGCCTTCAAAAAGAGGTGAGATGGAAATAACGGATGTTAATAATGAATATATCAGAAAAGGTATTTTGACATATGATATACTAAGCGGCTGGTGGATTGACGCAGGTACTTTTGAAAGTCTAGACTGTGCAAACAACCTTGTTGGATCAACAGAGATAAATTTGTCAGATGACATTTATGGAATATAAAAAAAGGAGAATGATATGGAATTAAAAGTAGGGAAAATATCTGTTTTAATACCTTATAAAAAACAAAATGATAGTCACAGAGAACTATTATGGGCAAATATCAAGCAAAGATATAAAATACTTATGCCAGAGCTTGAAATATGTATGGGTTTAGATGATAGTGCAATATACAATCGAGCAAGAGCAATAAATAATGCTGCCAAACAGGCAACAGGTAATGTTTTTATCCTAACAGATGCAGATGTAGTATTCTCGACAGAAATTATTAATAGAATATTGCCGATAATGAATGATCATCCATGGATTGTTCCATTCACTAATGGATACAAACTCACTCAAGCAGCAACTGAGAGATTAATTTCCGAAGGATTGCCTAATTCAATAAGTATTGGTCAGTCTGATGTTGAAATTAGCTTTAACTTTCCAGGCACCTTCATTAGTGTAGTTACCCGAGAAAACTTTTTTAAAGTAAGAGGAATGGACGAGAGATTTGAAGGATGGGGCGGAGAAGATGATGCTTTTAGGTATACATTAGAAACCTTATGTGGGAAACATTTTAGACTGCCCGGAGAAGTTTTTCATCTGTGGCATAAACCTGCAGAAATAAATAATGAATACCATGATAAAAATTTGAAACTACTTCAGAGGTATTATGCTGCACAGGATGATAAAGCTGCAATGATGGATTTAGTAAATGAAAAGAAAGCTTTAGATGATTATAAAAACTCAGAAACTGCTGAGGTAATGTTAGATTGGTGGAATAAAAATCTTAAAGATGGAAATGTAATGAAAGTGTTTAAAGGATGGATAGGAACTTTTGATGCCATATCGAAAAAGTTTACAAGAAATTATATAGAAGCTATGAAATACAAGTCATTGTTGGATTGCGGCTGCGGTTGTTGTACTGAGTATTTCGGCTACATAAATGATGGATATTCAATTAAATATACAGGAGTAGATACTTGTAATTTACTTATCGAAGAGAATGAAAGGAATGGTATTGACGTAAAATTATCATCTTCAGAGAAACTCCCTTTTAGTGACAATTCTTATGAAGTAGTATATATAAGGCATTTGCTTGAACATTTACCGGGCTATGAGAAAGCGCTGGATGAGGCAATTAGAGTTGCAGGCAATGAAGTGTTGGTAATATTCTTTCTGAGACCTGGCAATGCAATCGAAAAAATAAATTATGATGAAAAAGAAAACCTTTACAATAATGAATATAATAAGCAGGAGATAGAAGACTATATTAAAACTAAAACAAAAGTAAACAGGTTTAGATGGGAGAACATCGCCAATGAAGCAATACTACATATTTATGTAGATAAACCCAAAATGATAATCCCTAGAGTATTTCACCGAATATGGATGGGAGATGCACCAATGCCTGCTGAATTCATTGAATACGGTAAAACCTGGGCAAAATTTCATCCTGATTGGGAAATCAAACTGTGGAACGAAAAAAATATATTTCCCCTAAAAAATCAAAAGCTTTTTGATAATGCAAATCATCCAGTCCAAAAGTGCGAAATCGCAAGACTTGAGATATTATATAATTTAGGAGGAGTGTATCTGGATTGTGATTTCGAATGTTTAAAAAACATCGAAGACTTGATTTCAGGATTTGATGGCTTTACGGCAAGTGAAGCTCAAGGCATATTTAGCATGGGAATTATGGGGGCTGTTCCAGGACATGAAGTGTTTGGAATGCTTTCAGATGGGCTAGAGGAATCGATTAATAAATACCGCAATTATACGTTAAATTATCAAGCAGGGCCATTATATGCAACAAGGAAAATTAGAGATTACCCGTATTTTACAATGTTTGGGCCGAGATTGTTCTATCCCTATGCATTTGAAGAAAAATACCGTAAAGGAGAAAGCTTTCCCGAAGCATATGCGGTTCATCACTGGGCCAATGCTGCCAATTTGTAATACTATTTAGCTTATAAAATATAGAAAATCCGCATTTATGATGTAAATTAGTATAAGCTATAGACCGATTTTTTTGTACACTGAGGGTGAGCAACCTTTGATGCTTTTGAAGGATCTATTAAAGGTAACAATACTGTTAAAACCAACGGTAAATGCAATATCCGCAACAGACATATTTGATTTGATAAGATAATGTTCAGCCTTCTTGATTCTATACTCATTCAAGTAAAGGCTGAAATTTTTTTCTGTAATGTCCTTGAATATTCTTGAAAAGTAAAACTCACTAAAGCCTACAGCATTAGCTACGTCTGCCAGTGAAATATCGTTCATATAATTTTCATCAATAAATTTAAATGCATTTGAAAGTTTCTCTAATCCATGTATTTTTTTAATACTGTTAGTGCTGTTGCGCGGATTTACCTTATCTGCTAAATATCCTGAAATTATAGCTAAGATATCATATATTCTAGCACTTAAAAAAAGCTCTAAGCCAAAATCCTTTTTAGAATAGTTTTCAACAATACTGATAATATGATTTTTGAGATTCTGGTGAAAAGGGGCATCCTTGCTGGATATTTTGAATGAGTTTGATATTAAAGATTTAATAATATTATTACTGCCAATGGCATTAAAAGCTGGTAAGTCAAACTGTATAAAAATTCTTCTACCACTGTTATTTGTTGAAAAACCATGGGTATCGCCATTTGCTATGAAGAGTATATCACCTTCCTCCAATTCAAATTTGCCATTGTCTACGTACATGTTAAACCTGTTTTTTTCCACATACAGAAGCTCTATCGCTGCGTGCCAATGCAAAGGATAGTCAAAATTATCCAACGTGTTTATTTCAAGTCTAAATGGAAAATCATCTGTAAAAATGCCCTTTTCGTGTAACCCTTCAACAAACATAATTAAAGCCTCCATATTAAAACATTATAATATATTTTCATATGGAGGCAATAAATTTTTTTATATAAAGACTTACGAATTATATAATTTCTTCTTATTCAAGTTCAAAGGAAGTCCTTAATACTGGGCATCCAGTTAATGAGGTACTCCTGCTGTCTGGCTGACTTCCTCCTAAATATATCTCAAAAGAGCCTGACTCGAGAATAGAGTCTCCATTATCGTTAACAAGCATCATATCCTCTGAATTTAAGGTAAAGCTAACTTCCTTTTGTTCATTTGGTAATAAGTTGATTTTTTGAATACCTTTGAGCTGCCATGTTGGTGCAGCAACACTGGTTTCAACATCCTTTAAATACAGTTGTACAACTTCTTTAGCCTCAATGTCTCCTATGTTTTTAACTGTAACAGAGCAAGTTATATTATCTCCTGCTTTAATTTTGTTACTTGAAATTGATAAATGACTATACTCGAATTTTGAGTAGCTTAAACCATAGCCAAATGGGTATAGAGCTTGATTCTCCATGTATCTGTAAGTTCTGTTCCGCATTGAGTAATCCTGGAAATCCGGTAATTCTTCAGTCGTTCTGTAAAAAGTAACAGGAAGTTTTCCGCAAGGACTATATTCACCAAAAAGCATGGAGGCAATAGCTTTTCCACCCTGTGCGCCAGGATACCACGCCTGAACGATTGCAGGAATATTTTCATCTGCCCAGTTTACAGCTAGAGCGCTACCAGATAGAAGTACCAATATAACTGGTTTGCCAGTTGCATGCACTGCCTCTAACAGCTGCTGTTGTAAGCCTGGAAGATTTAAGTCAAATTTATCTCCTGATGCATACTCGTTTCCAGCATCTCCTTCTTCGCCCTCAATGCTAGCATCTAGACCTAGGCACATAATAACCACATCAGATTTCTCTGCTACTGATATTGCTTCGGCAATTCTATCATTTGGCATAGCCAAGCCTTCTACTTTATCTTTGTATAGATGGCAACCTTGTGCATAGTTCACTCTAACTGTCTCTGGAACACATTGACGAATTCCATCCAATACAGTGATGTACTGTGAAGCAGTTCCAAAATAATTTCCTACTAGAGCATCTCTGCTATCAGCATTCGGGCCAATCACTGCTATAGATTTTAGCTCGTTTTTGTTAAGTGGAAGAAAACTATCTTTATTTTTTAATAGCACAAGTGATTCTTTAGCAGCTTGAAGTGCCAGAATATTGTGCTCCTTACAGTCAACAATATCATAAGGAATTGATGCATAAGGTACGTTATCATTGCTATCAAACATACCAAGCTTCATACGTGTCATCATGAGACGTGATGCAGATTCGTCAATTGTTTTTTCATCAATTAAACCTTCGTTATAAGCGATGAGCAGGTTCAGATACATGTTTCCGCAATTTACGTCGCAGCCGTTATTCACAGCGAGCGCCACAGATTCTGGTGCTGTTTTTGTAACCATGTGATGTTCGTGGAAATCCTTGATTGCCCAACAGTCAGATGTTACATGACCTTTGAAGCCCCATTCATCTCTTAAAATATCTTTTAACAAGGTTTTACTACCGCAACAGGGCTCGCCATTAGTTCTGTTGTAAGCACCCATAACGGCTTCAACATTTGCATCTTGTACTAACTTCTTAAAGGCTGGAAGATAGGTTTCGTACATATCTTTTTTTGAAGCAACAGCATTAAAGCTATGCCTCTCACCTTCGGGTCCGCTATGCACAGCAAAGTGTTTGGCGCAGGCAGCCGTCTTCATGTACTTGCTGTCATTACCTTGTAGTCCCTCAACAAATTTTGTACCAAGTCTGCTCGTCAAATATGGGTCTTCGCCATAGGTTTCGTGGCCGCGGCCCCAACGAGGATCTCTGAAAATATTAATATTTGGTGACCAGAAAGTAAGTCCTTTATATATGTCATGATCGTTTTTTCTCTGGTATTCGTGGTATTTAGCTCTGCCTTCAGTGGAAATAACATCTGCTATTTCATAAAGAAGATTCTCGTCGAAAGTAGCAGCCATACCGATTGCTTGAGGAAAAACTGTAGCAATTCCTGCTCTGGCTACACCATGTAGCGCTTCATTCCACCAGTTGTAGGATGGTATTCCTAGACGAGGGATGGCTGGAGAATTATATAGCATCTGGGTTGTTTTCTCTTCAAGTGTCATCTGAGAAACTAAATCTTTAACGCGTTCTTCAAAGCTTAAGCTTTCATCTTTATAAGCGGGTATAGTATTCATAAAAACCTCCTCTTTTAGCACCATAGCGATTTCTAAGACACAGAGTGAGCTAAAGTACTCCTCTGAATCCTAATAAATTTTTTTATTTTATCAACTTAAGTCTAATTTATAATACATTAGTTTGGTGTTTAAGGCATTTCATATTTTGCTCTTTGTTATTCAGAATATGCGTTTATGCTTAATGTGTAGTATTTTAAGATTATTAATATGAATTGTTAATATAAAAGCGAAGCACTTTGGCCTGAGTGCTTCGCTTTTATACAAAAGTTTAAGGGGCAATTTGTTATATTGTGATTATAATTATAAGAGCTTCCAAGCTATTTCATTCCATCTAAGCTCGTTACGGAGATTTAATAGTTTTGTATCCTTATTTATAAGAACATATTCTATTCCTGCCATCTCAGCCCAATCAATGAGTTGCTCAGCAGTAACCTGTGTTGAGAATACGCTATGGTGAGCGCCACCTGCATATATCCATGCTTCAGCACCTACTTCAAGGGATGGCTCTGGCTTCCACAGAACTCTTGCTACAGGTAGCTTGGGCATATCAATTTTTGGTTGAACAGCTTCAGCTTCAGCAATTATAAGTCTGAAACGATTTCCCATGTCTATAAGTGATGCACATACTGCATGACCAGAAGCTCCATCAAATACTATTCTTGCTGGGTCGGCCTTACCGCCTATACCTAATGCATGAACCTCAAGGCGGGGTTTTGTTGCAGCAATAGTTGGGCAAACTTCCAACATGTGAGCTCCGAGAATCATTTCATCACCAGGTACAAAATGATAAGTGTAGTCTTCCATGAAGGAAGTTCCCTTGTTGTCAGACATAACTTTCATAACATTTGTCAAAGCAGAAGTTTTCCAGTCGCCTTCTCCGCCGAACCCATAGCCTTGAGCCATAAGATCCTGTGCTGCCAAACCTGGGAGCTGCTTGAGACCGTGTAAATCTTCAAAAGTTGTAGTGAAAGCGCCCGCGCCAACTTCATCAAGAATAGCTTTTATACCAAGCTCTATTCTAGCCTGTTCTCTAATTGCTTCGAATTTTTCACCTGTTTGTGCATCTGAGGCAATGTCATATCTGGTCTTGTATTCAGCTATTAAAGAATCTATTTCCTGATTAGTTACCTTGTTAACCTTGGCTACGAGATCACCAACTCCATAAGTGTTAACTGACCAACCTAATTTAATCTGGGCCTCAACCTTGTCACCTTCAGTAACAGCAACTTCACGCATGTTATCACCAAATCTTACAACCTTTAAGTTACGGCTCCACATATAAGCAGCAGCTGTTCTTTCCCAAGCACCTATTCTTCCGCGAACACTTGCATCTTCCCAATAACCTGCAATAACTTTACGTGCCAAACGCATTCTTGCCGCGATAAAGCCATGTTCACGGTCACCATGAGCTGATTGGTTCAGATTCATGAAGTCCATATCGATTTCACCCCAAGGAATGGCCTGGTTGAATTGGGTGTGGAGGTGTAGGTAAGGCTTATTCAATTGAGAAAAGCCTGCAATCCACATTTTTGATGGTGAGAATGTGTGCATCCATGTAATAATACCAGCGCATTTCTCATCTGAGTTTGCATCTATAAATACTTTTAGTATTTCGTCTGACGTGGTAACAATTGGTTTAAAAACAATCTTGTAAGGAATGGTTGAATCTAAATTTAACTGCTCTACCATAATTTTTGAATGCTCTGCAACTTGCTTCAGAGTCTCTGGACCATATAAATGTTGACTTCCTGTAATAAACCAAAACTCAAAATCTTTAATTTGTATCATATCATAACTCCTCCTACACAGTTTAACCTGTATGCACATGTTTACTTTATTTTATATTTATTCCTTAAAAAAATCAATAATATTTTGAGCAAAAAAATAATTTTTATTTGTAGAAATAAATCAATAATAAATGAATAAA
Organism: Bacillota bacterium; assembly: GCA_023391425.1. Classification (GTDB taxonomy): domain Bacteria; phylum Bacillota; class Clostridia; order Acetivibrionales; family DSM-1351; genus Ruminiclostridium. The sequence goes on from JAEWAX010000056.1 coordinate 9,466, forward strand.
TAAGGAAAATGTGGGAATAATATGCCCACGAATAGAGCTAAAAGCTTAAATGCAATTATTTTAATAAATTCAAAAAGTTCAAATATAAAATATATTAAAGATATACGAATTAAAAAAATATTGAAAATGTATTTCTGTTGATATATACTTTTTATAAAGTTGTATGTACAAGTTGAAAATTGAGAGGTAAAGTAATGCAACAGAATGGGATTAGTCAGACTAAATACGCTAAATTAATGGAGTACATTAAGAATGAAATTATAATGGGCAGAATAAAACCAGGTGATCAAATTCCATCTGAAAATACTTTGGCACAGGATTTGTCTTTGAGCAGACATACTGTTAGAAAAGCAATATCTATGCTTGTCAATGAGGGATTCCTTTATACTGAACATGGGAAAGGAACATTTTGTAAAGATAAAAGTTTTAGTAGGATGAATTCAAGGAACATAGGGGTAATGACCACTTATATTTCAGAATATATTTTTCCAAGGGTAATTCAAGGCATTGACTCTGTACTGTCAGAAAAAGGCTATAGCATTATGCTTAAAAATACTGATAACGATGTGGAAAAAGAAGCTTTATACCTTCGAGAAATTCTAAACAAGGATTTGGAAGGCTTAATTATAGAACCTACAAAAAGTGCTGTATTTTCTAATAATGTAGAGTTTTATAATGCTTTGGATGAAAATAATATACCTTATATCTTTATACATGGAGTGTATCAACAACTGGAGGATAAGCCTCAAATAATTCTGAATGATTCAATGGGTATGTATTTAGCTGTTAAATATCTAATAGATTTAGGCCATAAAAATATTATTGGAGTTTTCAAAGCCGATGATGTTCAGGGAATTGAAAGACATAAAGGATACGTAAAGGCGCTGTCTGATAGTGGTCTACAATACAATCCTGACAATGTGATATGGTTTCATACAGAAGACAGAAAAATAAAACCATTATCTACAATTTCAGACATGATTAGAAGTGGAAAAATAATAGATGCTATTGCCTGCTACAATGACCAGATTGCATTTAACTTTTACGAAAGGATTACAGAATTGGGATTGTCGATACCGGATGATATTTCAATAACTGGCTTCGACGATTCTTATTATGCCACGAGTTGCCCAATAAAGCTTACATCAGTAAGCCATCCTAAGGAACAACTAGGAGAGATGGCTGCTCAGACTTTACTCGATATGATTGGGAACCCAGAATACGCCAAAACCTCAATTAAAAAGATAATTGAAACTGAATTAATTATTAGAGATTCTTGTAAGAAAAGAAAAATATAATTGTATTGATATATAAACTACTTAGAGGAGGAAATTTATGAGTATTGAATTGAATGATATTAAAAATGCCATTATTAATGGTCAAACAGCAATAGGAATTGAACTAGGCTCTACCCGCATCAAAACGGTCCTAATCGGTGCAGACAATACACCGATTGCCTCTGGCAACCATGACTGGGAAAACAGTTATGTTAACGGCATTTGGACTTATAGCTTAGAGGATGTTTGGAAGGGAGTACAGAGTAGTTACCAGAAAATGGTGCAAAATGTCAAAGAACAGTTTGGTGTAGCATTGGAAACTACGGGATCAATCGGTATCAGTGCTATGATGCACGGTTATTTGGTTTTTGATAAGAGTGGAGAGCTTTTAACACCTTTTCGTACCTGGCGCAACAACATAACTGGCCAGGCCTCTGAAACCCTGACCGAGCTATTTAACTATCCTATTCCACAAAGATGGAGTATTTCCCATCTTTATCAAGCCATACTGAATCAGGAAGAACACTTATCCGACATTGACTATATGACAACATTGGCGGGCTACGTACATTGGAAATTAACAGGGCAAAAAGTTCTGGGAGTTGGAGAAGCATCAGGTGTTTTCCCAATTGACTTAAAGGCTAAAGATTTTAATTCACAAATGATTGAACAGTTTAATCAACTGATTAGTCCACAAAATCTTCCATGGAGCTTGGAGAAGATCCTGCCAACTGTTTTAGTGGCTGGCGCAAAAGCTGGAGAACTCACTCAAGCAGGAGCACAGCTTCTGGATGCTACTGGTCAGCTGCAACCGGGTATTCCGCTTTGCCCTCCCGAAGGTGATGCAGGAACCGGCATGGTAGCCACCAATAGTGTATCAGTCCGTACTGGAAATGTTTCGGCTGGAACATCAGTATTTGCGATGATTGTACTCGAAAAGGAACTATCTAAGGCATATTCAGAGATTGACCTGGTAACGACACCAGCTGGTGACCTGGTAGCTATGGTGCATTCCAACAATTGTACCTCGGATTACGATGCCTGGATGGGTTTGTTTGCCGAAGTTACCAAAGCATTGGGCATGGATATCCCAAAACCTAAGCTTTATGACACATTACTTGGTATGGCACTCAAAGGGGATCCTGACTGCGGAGGCTTATTATCATATGGTTATGTTTCAGGTGAACATATTACCCATTTTGAAGAAGGCCGTCCAATGTTTGTGCGTTCATCAAGCTCTAATTTCAATCTGGCTAATTTTATACGAGTAAATTTATTTACATCATTGGGTGCTCTAAAGACCGGTCTTGATATTCTTTTGGAAAAAGAGTCTGTTAAGGTTGATGAAATCTTGGGGCATGGCGGCTTTTTCAAGACTAAGGAAGTGGGACAGAAGATTATGGCAGCTGCCTTTAATGTTCCTGTATCGATTATGAAAACTGCTGGTGAAGGTGGAGCTTGGGGGATTGCATTATTAGCATCCTATATGGTAAATCGTTCAGAGAACGAGTCACTGGAGGATTTCCTCAAAGATAAGGTTTTTGCTGGAAATCAAGGTGATTCAATCGCTCCTGATCCATCAGATGTAGCAGGTTTTAACGAATTTATGAAACGCTACAAAAATGGATTGGCTATCGAAAGAGCTGCGGTCGACTATTTGAAATAAAATTATTTAATTAGACCTTATTGTTATAAAGATAAAAGCAAAAGCTACAAAGTAATAAATTGCTTTAAAATGCTAAAAGTAATTAATTTGTGTATGAGCATATGGAAAGAACTCCTTTTTTGGTTAATGACTAAGTATTAGCCAAAAAAGGAGTTTTTTATGTTTTACAAAAGAATGTTTTTTGAAAAACAAATAAACTCTAAAGTATGTGAAACATCTGCTTTATAGTTCATGTTGTTTCATAAACTATAGAGTTTAGGAAATGGTTTTCCTAAACTAAAGTACCAAATATTTCAGTAATTTTGAGATTTAGACCAAAAATATTAGCAAAAAACAAAAAAATATGACAAATACTGTTGACATTTGTCTAGATATATAGATAATGTATGCAAGAAATGTGTTTAGGAAAAATGTTTCCTGGTAAGGAGCTGTTTCATGAATATAAAAGAGATAGCAAAACTTGCATGTGTTTCAGTATCAACTGTCTCAAAAGTTATAAATGATAAAGATGGTAATATCAGTAAAGAGACAAGAGAACGTGTCATGAAAATCGTAAAGGAATGTAACTATATTCCTTATGCTGGTGTCCATACTAACAAAAACACAAGGTCTTTGCTCCTTGGCGTTATGATAAGCAAACAGCCTGGGCATGAGATAATACTTTCTGGTATTGTTGAGACAGCAAAAAGAAACGGATATACCCCCGTACTTTGTACAGCAGACACACCGGAAGAAGAATATAAAAGTATTACAATGCTTTGTTCACATAATGTAGATGGGATACTGTGGGATAAATTAAAGGATTCATATAGTGATTGTGAAAGTCAGTTAATAGACCAACAGATACCATATTATGTTATAGACTGTTACAATCCTCCATCTCCAGATAGAGGTTCATTTGACTATTCAACTCTTGCTTATAATACAACTCAGGCATTAATAAACCATAAGCACCAAAAAATCGGGTGTTTGACACAGAGTAATGATAGTAGAGAAAAAAGGTTTCAGAAAGGTTTTGAACAATGTCTTTTTGATAATAAACTTCCTTTTGATGTAAATATGCTTTGTGTTATGCAAGAAAACACATTCGACATTTCAGTTCTTATGCATAATTATACTGGCATTATATGTTTTAATGCCTGTTTAGCAGGGAAAATTTATGAGCATGCAGCATACAATAATATAAAAATTCCTAGGGAATTTTCAATAGTAAGCTTAGTAAAGGATCCAAAAGAAATTTATCTGCTCCCAAAACTTTCTTCAATTCATTTACCATTTTATGAACTTGGTGAATATGCTTGTAAACGGTTAGTGGCTAAGGTCGAAAAAACACGAGTTCCTGAAGTACCCTTCAAGAGCGATAAAAAGGTTGAAGGTGAAAGCAGCATAGATGTTCCGATAACAGTGCGCAATAAAAAAATAGTTGTTGTTGGGGCTATAAATATGGATACGCTATTAAACCTTGGACAGGTACCGCAAATAGGTGAAACGGTTACTACAAAAAAACGAGCTACCATTCCAGGCGGAAAAGGTGTTAACCAAGCAATAGGTGCTGCTAAGTTAGGAGCAGAGGTATACTTAATTGGAAAGATAGGTAAGGACTATGAAGCGAGTATACTGTATGACTTTTTGAAGATTAACAACGTAAATATTGAAGGGGTTTCTACCAGTACTGAAGTGGCTACCGGTCATGCATATGTATATGTAAAAGATAATGGTGAAAGTGGAATAGTTGTTTATGAAGGGGCAAACAATCAACTGTCTCCTAAGGATATTGAAATCTATAGGAATATGTTTGAGAATGCAAGCTTTTGTTTACTACAGACAGAGATAAATCTAGAGACGGTGGAGTGCGCTGCGAAGACAGCACAAAAATGTGGCGCAAAGGTAATTCTAAAGCCGTGTGCAGTTACGGAAATTAGCGTCAGTCTGATTAAAAATGTTGATATACTCATACCAAATCGTAATGAGATTGAAGAACTTTGTCCAGAAAAAAAATCTTTGGAAGAAAAAGCTCAATATTTTTTGGATCGCGGCGTGAAACATGTCATAGTGACCTTGGACCATGATGGGTGTTATTTAAAAGATAGTGAGCATTCAATATATTTTGAAGCTGCGGATTTTGATGCTGTTGATACAACAGGAGCGGCAGATGCATTTGCTTCAACATTGGCAGTCTATCTTTCTAAAAATTATGATATTTGTACGGCAATTAAATATGCTACATATGCAGCTGGCTTTTCTATAACAACACAGGGAGTACCTCCTGCATTGGTAGATAAAAGCACTTTAGATTTGTTAGACGTATAAATGATTAAAAAGGAGGCAAGGTAATATGTTTATTGATAATAAAAGAATGATAGAGCGATTACAAAAACCCAAAGGCAAAATTGACGTCGTTTTCGATACAGATACATATAACGAAATAGATGATCAGTATGCATTGGCCTATCTTATTAAGAATCCTGAAAGGCTCAACGTAAAAGCCATTTATGCAGCACCGTTTCTCAATGATAAAAGTTCAGGCCCAGCAGATGGAATGGAGAAAAGCTATCGAGAGATAATGAATATTCTGTCTTTAATGGAATGTGATGAGCTTAAAAAGCTTGTGTATAAAGGTTCTGAAACATTTATGCCTGACGAGAATACACCTGTACAATCGGCTGCTGCAAACGATCTTGTTCAACGAGCTATGGAGTACAGCGAGGATAATCCCCTTTACGTCATTGCTATAGGGGCAATCACTAACATTGCATCTGCTTTACTTATAAAACCAGAAATAAAAGATAGAATAGTGCTGATATGGCTTGGTGGAAATGCTCATCACTGGAAAGATAACAAAGAGTTTAACTTATACCAAGATATTGCGGGTGCGAGAATTGTTTTTGGATGTGGCGTTCCATTAGTACAGCTACCATGTATGGGAGTTGTTTCTGCTTTCACTACTGGAGGACCGGAACTTGAGTTTTGGCTACGTGGAAAAAACAAGCTGTGCGATTATCTTGTGGATGCAACAACAGCCGAAGCAAAAAGATGCAATGGTGGAGAATTCTGGACGCGTCCTATCTGGGATGTTACGGCGGTAGCATGGCTCTTGGAAGGCGACTATATGCTTGAATGTTTTGAACCTAGTCCTATACCTGAATATGACAATACATATTCTTTTGACAAAGACAGGCATCTAATCAAATATGTTTATCATATTAACAGAGATAGTTTGTTTGGAGACCTTTTCACAAAACTTGCAAAATAGAACTATAACCTGTAAATAACAGCTATTTGCTGTTAAATAAATAAAAAAAAGGAGAGAAAACATGAAAAAGGTATACGCAATCGTACTTGCACTAGCTATGGCAACAACTATGTTCGGCTGTACAAAGGGATCTGAGAATGTTCAAACATCTACAGTTGCTTCTGGAGAAACAAGCACAGCAAGTACAGCAAGCACTGGAAAATCAGAGGCTAAACCAATTGTATGGCTGACAGAAATAGCGAAAGAAAACCAGGACATACTTGATGCTTTTGAAAAAGCTAAAGGTATCAAGGTAGTAGGTGAATATGTATCATTTAATGACCTGTTCGAGACTATTGAGGTAAAAATTGCTTCAGGTTCAAAGGACTATGACGTAATCAGCGTAGATGGACCTATGGTAGCGGCATATGCTACTCGCGGATATATAACTCCTATGGATAAATATTTTACAGATGAAGAGAAGAAACAGTTTATTACATCAAGTCTAAATGCAGGTACGTGGGATGGCAAATTCTATGCACCACCAATGGCAACATCAGCACAGCTCCTTTGGTATAACACAGATTTACTAAAACAGGCAGGGATAACTATGCCTAAAAATGACCCAGATAAACGTCTCACATGGGAAGAAATCGAGAAGATGGCAAAAGATACATTGGCTGTTGTTGATCCAGACAAATCAAAGGGTATTTCTGGTATCCAATTTCAGCAAGTAAGTCGTACATATCAGATGTGTGCTCTTGCAAACAGTATGGGTGGTAAGAATATCGGAGACGATGGTTTCACAGTTGATGGAGTAATCAATGATAAAGCATGGGTAAATGCAATGACATGGATGCAGGGACTTTATACTAACGGACTTTCAGCTAAGGGTGTTACAGCTGATGAGATTCCTAATTATTTTAATTCTGGAAAAATTGTTTTCATGGCCGGAGGCACATGGACAGCAGCTGCTTGTGATGCAGCAGGAATGAAAACTTATGGATGGGCTTATGCACCAGCATTTAAGGGCTTTGAAAAATCTGTAGGAACTGGTACTGGTAGCTGGCATTTCGGTATTAATGCAGCATCTGAAAATGTTGATGCAGCAGCTGAGTTTATAAAATATATGAGCCTTGGAGAAGGTAGCGATATGTATCTTGAATGGATCGGGGATATGCCTGCAAGAGAGAGTAAGATCAAAGAGATTCTAGATAACCCAGATGCACCAGGATATCTTAAGGTAGGTGCTTATGAAGCAGCTAATACAGCTGTTCCAAGAGCTTTAACACCTGGCTACTCTGAATACAGCACAGTTATCGATGCAACTTTAGAAAACATCCGTAACGGCGCAGAAGTTAAGGGAGCTCTTGATAGTGCAGTAGAACAGATTAATGCTTCTATGGCAAAATATAAGAAGTAATATAACTTATAATAATAAGACGAATCAAAAAACTATAAGAGATTGGCGGTAATATATTTTACCGCCAATTCTCTAAGCATCATATACCTAGCATAAATGCGTTGCTGTAAAATATAAAACCACATGTTTTTTGATGCAAGAGATTTAGAATTATCTAATAATTCATCAGTATAGCGATTATATTGGATATTTATTGAGGTGGAAAAATGAATAACATGTTTGGGAAGGTTAAGTCTTTACCATATATTTTAATATTACCTGCTTTTATTCTGATTGTTGTTTTTAAGATTTATCCAATAATTTCAACATTGTTGGAAAGCTTATTTGTAAAGGGCACATTTACATTAGACACCTATGGGACACTCTTTAATGATGTAACATTTTGGAAATCACTATGGGTCACAATAAAAATTAATATTGTTATGATTCCATTACAGATATTTATAGCGTTTTGTCTTGCTCTATTGGTTAACACAACAGTTACAGGAATAGGCGTATTCCGTACTGTATTTTATTTACCTGTAACAGTTTCTCTTACTGTTTCAACCATTATATGGAATTTGATGCTAAGTCCAAACAATGGTGTTATAAATAGCATTATTGCTGTTTTCGGTCTTCCGCAACAGGACTTCTTGGTTAGTAAATCTCAGGCTCTCTGGTGCATTGTATTAATTGCTACATGGAAAGGTGTCGGCTATTGGATGATGTTTATTCTGGCTGGTTTAAAGAATGTGGATGCTAGTATTTATGAATCTGCAAAAATAGATGGAGCCAATTGGCTCAAAACTGTAGTTAAAATAACAATACCTTTGGTTAAGAAAGTATTGCTCTTTGTATTTGTAGCGAATACTTCTGTTAATCTTCTGCTTTTTGTACCTATGCAGATTGTTACACAGGGTGGACCGGAAGGTAGTACAAATGTCTTAATGTATGAAGCATATAAATCTGCATTTAAGCTAGCTGACCGTCCGAAATCAGCAGCTATTGTTACTGTATTACTTGTGCTTATTTCAATAATATGCGCTATTCAGTTCAAGCTTATGTCAGATAAAAAGGAGGCGTAAGATATGAATAATAATAAAACTTTAAAGAATTTGTTTATTTATATAGGTCTAATAATTATCACTATTTTAACAGTTTTTCCACTACTTTGGTGCCTTTCGGCCTCATTGAGAAGTGATACTGAATTTTTCAAATACATAACACCATTTTCAATTCATACTCTTATTCCTGTAGAGTTAACGTTCGATTCATATATTAAGTTATTTTCGAAGTATAATTTTGCACGTCCAATAGTTAATACTATTATTGTTTCTATAGTAACAATAATTGCAGGCTGTCTTCTGAACAGTATAGCAGCTTTTGCATTTGCATGCTTTAACTTTAAATTTAAAGAAGCTTTGTTTGCTATCTTTCTAGTGTCTTTTATGGTTCCGTTCGAAGCAATATCACTTCCTCTTTATAAAGTCGTCAGTGGTTTGGGATGGATGAATACTTACGCAGGCTTGATAGTCCCTACTGTTGCAAGTGGATTAGTATTGTTCTTATTCACACAGTTTTTTAAAGACATCCCACCAAGCATTATTGAAGCGGCAAGAGTTGATGGTGCAAATTTGCCTCAGATATTTATAAAGATAGTTTTACCATCTTCGGTAACTGTGTTTGTAACTGCTTCATTGATAATATTTATGGATCAGTGGAACGCATACCTATGGCCATTACTCGTAGCACGCTCAAAAGAAATACAAACTATTCAAATAGCATTGTCTTCATTCAAAATGGAAAGGGTAACACTCTGGTCATGTCTATATGCTGGAGCAATGATATCCGCACTTGTACCTCTCGCATTGTTCTTGCCTACACAAAAATACTTTGTACAAGGCATTACAAGTAGCGGTGTCAAAGGATAATTAATTCAAGAAAAGCAGGTGTAAAAATGGGAAAAATTTTAGTTGTAGGAAGCCTTAATATGGACTTCGTTGTTAATGTAAAATATATGCCGCAGTGCGGCGAAACATTGCTTGCAGATGAGTTAGTACTTATTCCCGGAGGAAAGGGTGCTAATCAGGCATTTGCATTAGGAAAATTAGGTGCGGATGTAACTATGCTAGGTGCCGTGGGAAAAGATTCCTACGGAGACTTACAAATAGAAGGCCTTAAATCGATAGGAGTTGATACATCTCATATTGCTCAATTAGATGGGGTGAACACTGGTATAGCTTTAATAACTGTAAATAAGGAAGGCGACAATAGCATCATCGTTATCCAAGGTGCCAATAAGTGTGTCAGCAAAGAATATATTGATAGAAATCTTAATTTAATTCAAGAGAGTGATATAATTATTTTTCAGTTGGAGATACCTCTTGAGACTGTAATCTATGCGGCACAAAAGGCGAAAGAACTAGGCAAAATAGTTATACTCGATCCTGCTCCAGCACCCGGTAGTTTACCGAGAGAACTCTTGGCAAATGTTGATATTATTAAGCCAAACGAAACGGAACTGGCAAAACTGACAGGAATAGAAGATGTTGAAAACTGTATGGAAACAGCTATTGAATCTATAAAAAAACAAGGTGTTAAAAATGTTATAGTCACTCTTGGAGGAAACGGTTCATTTGCTTCAATGCAAAATGATACAACACTACATATTGATAGTAAAAGTGTCAAGGCAATAGATACAACTGCAGCAGGAGACAGTTTTATTGCTGCTATGGCATTAAGCCTTTCAAAAGGGAAAGATATACTTCATTCGGTTGAATTCGCAAATCAAGTGGCATCGATTGTTGTAACTAAAAAAGGAGCTCAGTCATCCATGCCATCAATGGAAGAAGTACAGAAATATATTGCAGAGTGACTTGTCGAGCAAAAACTATCTAATAAACAATAACTATAAACGAACTTTAGACTAACTATTATAAGTCAAGTCTCAAAATGAAGTTTTTTGAATAAAATGCGCTATTGCATTTTAAATATATTTGAACATTGAAAACCGCATAACAAACAGAGCATCTTGTCAGGTGCTCAAAAAAGAACATTAGGAATAACAGTTTAAGCTGATTTTATATTATAGGACTGACCTGATTTTTCGAGTTGATAAATCACTCTAACTAGTTTCTTGGCGGCATGAGAAATGGCAACATTATAATGCTTACCCTCATTGCGTTTTTTGGCAAGATAGGAAGCAAATATCGGATCCCAGTTGCAAACAAATTTAGTAGCATTAAAAAGAGCATATCTCAAATATCTAGAGCCTCGTTTCTCCATATGAGAATAAGAAGATTCTAACTGACCAGATTGATAGGTTGAAGGTGATAAACCGGCGTATGCAAGTATTTTATCAGAGGAATCAAATCTACTGAAATCACCTATTTCAGCAATAATCATGGCCCCCATACGATAACTAATGCCAGGTACGCTTAAGATGGGTGAATTGATTTCATCCATAATTTTCTTAATCTCTGACTCGATTTCATTAATCTCAGAATCTAGTTCTCGAATTAGGCTAATAGTGTGTTTTAATTCAAGAGATTTTGCAGGCATAATAGAGCCTACAGAAGTTCTTGCTGCTTCACGAAATAGGATGGCAGTATTTTTGCCATAGTGTCCCTTGGAACTTTCAGATAGCAGATTTGTTAATTTGGTTAAATGAGCGTCTGCCAATTGTGATGCGCCAGGGAATTCACTTAGGAGCTTATAAATAGAGATCATATGAAGGGAAGGAACAAGTTTTTCAATCTCTGGGAAAAGGATATTCACCAAACGCGTGATAGAAGTTTTTAATTTAGCTCGTTCTTGGACTTTACAAAAGCGATACCGAGTTAATGACTTTAATTCTTCGTTATGATAAGATGTGTCTGAGTAGGACTTTAAGTTTACATCAGACATGAGCATTATAGCAATTGTATGGGCATCAACTTTATCCGTTTTCGTCTTTCTAAGGCTTAGACTTTTTCTGTAAAGATTGGTATGTAACGGGTTGATAACAAAGGTGGTCAGACCTTTGTCAAGAAGAAATCCTAGAATGTTATAACTGTAGTGTCCAGTGGCTTCAAGGCCTACTTTTACTTTAGTTAAATCGTCTGAAACGAAAGTGATTTTCTGATAGAGTGAATCAAAACCATCTCGGTTGTTCGGAATGGTAAAGGCTTTAAATAACACTTCACCATCTGAGTTAGTAATAAAGCAATCATGCTTATCTTTTGCAACATCAATTCCTACGTATATCATAATAATACTCCTTTGAATGTATTTGATGCTGAATAATACCACAAGGCTCTTTGCAGGATGTAACCTAGTTCAATATAAACCGTCATGCGGTATCTAACTGATTAACAATTAAACAAAGAGGCTGTGGTTAGAGCCTACTCGAAACCGTCGTGCGGTAGGAGGGAAAAACTAATCCACAGCATCTTAAACAGCATAGCTTATACCTAAGAAAAGGTAAAGAAAGGCTATGACTATATAATACTAGGAGGGAAATAATGAATAAAATCCCAAAAACAATGAAAGCTTTAGTTGCATATAGTGAAACAGATTATCGTTTTGAACTGGAATATCCTGTACCTGAATGTGGACCAGATGATATTTTAATTAAAACCGAGGGCTGCGGCATTTGTGCTGGTGATTTGAAATGCCAGCACGGTGCAGCGATGTTCTGGGGTGATGATACACAGCCAGCATGGGTTGAGTCACCTTTTATTCCTGGGCATGAATTTCTAGGAATTATAGAATTTGTCGGAGAAAATGTAAGTGGCTACGTTGTTGGAGACAGAATCACAGTTGACCAGATTGCACCTTGCGGCCAATGTAGATTTTGTAAAGATGGGCGTTATTGGATGTGTCAACCGCACAAAATCTATGGTTTTTTTAAAGATTATTGCGGTGGAATGGCAGAATATGTCCGTATTCCAGTAAAGCATTCTGTGATACATAAGGTACCAAAGGAAATGCTGTTACAGGATGCTCTTTTAATTGAGCCGTATAGCTGCTCAAAACACTGTGTTGACCGTGCACAGATTGGATGCGAAGACATAGTTGTACTATCCGGTGCAGGTACTCTGGGATTGGGCATGATTACTTATGCAAAGATGAAAACTCCAAAAAAATTAATTGTATTGGATATGATAGATGCCAGGCTTGAAAAAGCAAAGGAATTTGGTGCAGACATAGTGTGGAACCCGTCCAAAGTGGATGTTGTTGCTGAGATTATGAAGCTGACAGATGGTTACGGATGTGATATTTATATTGAAGCCACAGGACATCCTTCTTCTGTTACACAGGGTATGCAAATGATTAGAAAGCTTGGTAGATTTGTCGAGTTTTCGGTATTCGGAGCACCAACACTGCTGGATTGGTCAATTATTGGAGACCGAAAGGAGCTGGATGTATTGGGAGCCCACCTTAGCCCATACTGCTTTCCGTTTGTAATCGAAAACATTGCTGAAGGAAAGCTTAAAACAAATGGTGTTGTCAGCAGATTTTTTAAGTTGGAAGAGTGGGAAAAAGCTTTTGAATATTCTACAGGAAAATACGGAGATTTCAAGGTTGTGTTTAAATTCTAATTTGTAATCGACAAGTGATAAACTACAAATATATTTTAGTTGTAAAAAATATTCAGCCAACTTGATTCCGTATTTATTCAAGTTATGGTTGAATTTTTTTATAATATCGTAGAATATCCTTGAATATTCTTGAGGATTGAAAAATGCATATTTATTAATATATAATTTTGTATAGATGTTGACACAAGTTCTACGCAAGATACGGAGAATAATGCAACAGAATGTTGAGCAACTGAATAAAATTATTTTTAAAGAGGTAATAAATATGTTATTAAAATCACTAAAAGAAGATGTATTACAAGCAAATTTAGATTTACCTAAGTACGGCTTGGTGACTTTTACATGGGGAAATGTCAGTGGAGTTGATAGGGATAAGGGTTTAATGGTAATCAAGCCAAGTGGTGTTCCTTATGAAAAACTGAAGATAGAAGATTTGGTTGTATTAGATTTAGATGGAAAACAAGTGGAAGGAACTCTTAGGCCTTCATCTGATACACCAACACATATTGTGCTTTACAATTCATTTAAAGAAATTGGCGGTGTAGTTCATACACATTCTCCTTGGGCAACTAGTTGGGCTCAGGCAGGACGTGCTATTCGTCCTATGGGAACAACTCATGCAGATTACTTCTATGGAGAAATTCCGTGTACGAGAAGACTTACACAGGAAGAAATAGAAGGCGAATATGAAAAAAATACAGGTTTAGTTATAGTGGATACTTTCAAGGCATTAAATCCAGTATACATTCCTGGGGTTCTTGTAGAAGACCATGCTCCATTTAGTTGGGGTAAAGATGCTCATGAAGCGGTTCATAACGCAGTTGTAATGGAAGAAGTAGCCAAAATGGCATATAATACACACATGTTATCTGGTGGTGCAAGTAATGATGTTAACCAATATTTACTAGATAAGCATTTTATGAGAAAGCATGGAGCAAATGCATACTACGGTCAGAAGTAAATAAATATTGTAAAGACAGCGCCAATTTGGAAAACGAATTTGGCGCTGTCTTTTTTTAGATTTTATGATATCTTTTATAAAAAAATATTTACTCTACTGTTATTCCGTTCGAAATAATATCACAGTGCTTTATAACTCAATTTTTTTATAGTTGTCTACAAAAAATATGAATTGTTAACAAAACTTTATCATATAATATCGTTGTTAGAAAAATTAAAAGCTATTGTTTTTTTTATCCTTATGGAATAGAATTACATTAATGGGAAATATAAAACAATAGTCTGAAAAATTTTAGGGGGGACCACTATTATGCATTTTGACTACAAACAGTTTGAAAGGAAAGGGCTCGATATTATATCGTTGTACTACGTTGATGAGGAGAACGATGATAAAAAGGAAGTTTGGGTTTTACCAGGGCATGGCATGAATCTTTGTAAGTATAAAGCTAATGGTTTGAACATAATTGAGTTTGATCCTGACGAAATTAGAGAAGGCTTCTATGGTACCCCGCTTCTATACCCAACACCGAATAGGGTTTATGAAGGTAAGATTAATTATAATGGTAAGGAGTATCCTCAAATTAAAAACGGTAAATTAATAACTATAAATGGCTTGTTACACAATGAACCCTTTAATGGGGTAAAAATTAGCAAGACAGAGAATAGTATTTCAGTTTCTGCTTATTTTGATTTTGTTGAAAAAAATCACTTGTTTGAGGCATTTCCATTTAAGCATAGATTAAATGTAAAGTATACCCTTGATAAATCTGGTGTACGATTTGATTACGAGATTGAGAGCAGAGAACAGGAGCAGAGTATTCCGTTTGGTATAGCGCTACACCCATATTTCTCAAAGCTTGATGGTGAAGACGAAACGGTTATAAGGGCACCGTATGAATATTCATACAAGACTTCTGATAACCTCATACCAACAGGAGAGTTGTTAGCAGTAGACGGGGAAACTAATCTATCTGATTATGTAGCAGTTGGCAATCTAGATTTAGACACAGTTTTCACAGGAAACAAAAATAATGAGCCTGCTACTATTAAATATTCAAAGTCTGGTGTAAAAATAACTTTGAACAGTAGTGACGATTTTTCTCACATAGTCATATACACACCAAAGGGGCAACGGTATTTCTGCATGGAAAACCAAACCTGTGCTACAAATGCACACAATATGTATAACCAAGGCATGGAAGATATTTCAGGACTTAAATTTGTTGAGCCTAATTCTAGGTTTGGTGGATTTGTGGAGTTTGTAACGGAAAAAATATAATGAAATATTAAAATAGGCTAGATAATTTAATAGGAAATTAAATGATTTTGGTCTGAGATAGAGAATATCTCAGACCAAATTTTTTATAAAAAAATGTGCTTTACCATGAAGAATTAAGCATTCAGAAAAATTAACTTTTTAAAAATCACCTTTTATAAAGCGAAACCGCTTTAGTTGACTAAATTTTGCTATGGTGGTAGAATTTTATCATAATATAGTAAATTTTGGGAGGATAAAATGAAAAAATTAGCATCCGTTTTATTATGTATTTGTATGATGCTTACAATGTTTACAGTACCTACATTTGCAGCGACTAGCAAAACGCTTACTACAGCAGAACAAAATATTGTAAAAGCATACCAAAAAACCATAGAAACAAAAGACGCCAAGTATATTAATAAATACAAGTATTCTGGCGTGACATTTGAGGTGGGAGATTTAGAGGGCGTTTCAGTTAAAATACTTAACCCAAAGTATTCGAAGGTATATGATTCCAAAGTGAAAATGTATAAGCTTTGTATAAATGGGATTCTAGTTGTTACAGATGGTGAAATGCTAGGAATTACAAAAACTCCATCTGAAATTTATGTAAAAACTAAGAATAAAAAACTTTATGCATATGAGGAAGTATCTAATAGTAACCCGACTATGCTCACGGTAGAGGATTTATCTGAGAGTGAAACACTTGCAGTGGAAAAATATTTAACCTCATTATATGATGAGGATACAGCAAATGCTCTTATGTACCCGGAAGATGAAGATACATCAGATGATGAAGGTATAGGGGAGCCAGATTCAAATATAGATTCAGACGATGATGGTGATTCATCAGCAGATGGTGTAGGAACACT
>JAEWAX010000073.1 GCA_023391425.1 Bacillota bacterium
TTATTGTATAAGAAGTAAAATACCAAAACTAAAATTACATTTGACACCGCAATAAATGGTGCAAAAGGAAGCAACGCTGCTGCGATCGGTGCATTATTACCGATTAATGATGTAAATGGTGTCAAAATTGATATAGCTATACCACCACCAATTCCTGCTGTCATTACAGCAATTAGCAAACACATATTCACTAACGGACCCACTATAAAACTGTTGTTTGGAAGGCTTCTCCCAACCATTTGTACTGCAACTACTACTGCCAATAATACAGCTGTTCTAGCTAACATTCTAATTTTATCGCTATTCATCCCAACCTCCATAAGCCTAGTTAATAAAAAATATACTCCCACATTACTCTTCATGTGATACAACTACAAATTATTACAATAAATAACAACAATTAATATACCACAATACTTTCCAAAGTAACATTGAATTTGAGTATTAATATTCTAATTCAAGTAAATTATACATGCAATTTATTAAAATGGGACTAAACTATAGACTTTTTTTTTCAAAAGTAGCATAATTAATCTAGTATTTTTTTAGATCAATTGATTGCAACTATCTAATACAATCATTAAATTAGTTGTTTAAATAAATTATTAGTGAAGGGAGTAATATTAATGAATATTTCTATTACCAAAACTACAAATCCAAAACAGAAGCCTGATCAAAGTGATTTAGGTTTCGGACAATATTTCACTGACCATATGTTTATTATGGATTACACAGAAGGAAAAGGCTGGCATGATGCTAGAATAGTGCCTTATGCTCCTCTTGCTTTAGATCCATCAGCAATGGTTTTACATTACGGTCAAGCAATCTTCGAAGGCTTAAAGGCTTATAAATCTAAAAACGGCCAAGTACTACTTTTTAGACCTGAGAAAAATATGCAAAGAGTAAACAACTCAAATAATCTCTTGGTTATTCCACAAATTGATGTTGATTTCTGTGTAAATGCTATAAAGGAGCTAGTACGAGTTGATGCTGACTGGATCCCTAGTGCACCTGGCACTGCTTTGTACATTCGCCCATTTATATTTGCTACCGACCCTGCACTCGGCGTAAGACCATCATACACATATCAATTTGTTATCATTCTTTCACCTGTTGGAGCATACTACAAGGAAGGTATCAATCCTGTAAAAATCTACGTTGAGAGCAATTATGTTCGTGCAGTTAGAGGCGGACTTGGTGAAGCAAAAACTGTTGCTAACTATGCAGCAAGCCTCAAGGCACAAGTTGAAGCAAAACATAAGGGTTACACTCAAGTATTGTGGTTAGATGGTGTTGAAAAGAAATATATTGAAGAAGTTGGAACAATGAATGTATTCTTTAAAATTAATGGTGAGGTTATTACACCAGCACTTACTGGTACAATTCTTCCTGGTATAACTCGTATGTCAACCATTGAGCTATTGAAAAAAGCAGGCATTCCAATAACAGAGCGTAGAATTACTGTTCAAGAAATTTATGATGCTCATGCAGCTGGTAAATTGGATGAAGCATTTGGCACTGGCACTGCAGCAGTAATATCACCAATTGGAGAATTTAGCTGGAATGACAAGGTTATTACAGTTAATGGAGGTAAAATTGGAGAAGTTGCTCAAAGGGTATATGATACAATTACAGGCATACAAAGTGGAGAATTAGAAGATACTTATGGATGGACTCAAAAGGTATAGTATTTATATTAGCTACCAAGTTTTGAGTATAATAAAGCCCCAGTTTTTAGAGTTTTATCTAAAAACTGAGGCTTTACATTTGTACCTCTTCTAAGATCAGTGGACTTGTTTCGTTCTAGCGTTAAGCGCCAATGATGCAACAATACTTCCAATTAAAATAGTTAAAATGATCCCTAAGGAAAGTCCAATTGGTATTTTTATATTAATCATTAGTATCAATAGCTTTATACCAGTAAAACTAAGAATCAATGCAACTCCATACTTTACATACTTAAATTTTTCGTGTAAATTACCTAAAACAAAATACATGCTTCTAAGTCCCATAATTGCAAATATATTAGATGTATAAACAATAAAGGGATCAGTTGAAATTGAAAATATTGCAGGTATTGAGTCTACGGCAAATATTATGTCAGTAAATTCAATCACAATAAGAACTGCGAATAGTGGTGTTGCGTATAATATTTTGTTTTTCCTAACAAAAAATCTATTCCCTTCAAGCCGGTCAGTAACTGGAATTACTTTTTTGAGAAGTTTTATTATCAAACTATCATTTAAATCCTTATTTTCCTCCTGCTTAATAAGCATTTTTATTCCACTAATTATTAGAATTGCTCCAAAAACATAAAGTACCCAGTGGAACATATTCACAATTGTTACTCCTAAAACAACAAATATAAGCCTTAAAATAAGCGCTCCCGCTATTCCGTAATTTAAAATTCTTCTTTGGAATTCTTTCTTTATATTAAAACTAGAAAACACCATAACAAATAAAAATAGATTATCAATACTCAAACTCTTCTCAATAACAAATCCGCCTAAGAACTCCAATGCTTTTTCTTTCCCCATAAAATAATAGATACCTGTATTAAATAATAATGCTAGACCAATCCAAAACGCGACCCATGATAGCGCTTTCTTTGTTGACATACCCAAGTTCCTCCAATATTAATTATATTATCTGCATCAAAGTAGAATTTTTTCTTTATATATATAAAAAGACTCTGAGACTAAAACATTTACTGTTTCAGTCTCAGAGTCTCATGAATTGTGGATTTAACCGGGCAAAAAGCCGTATTGTCGGTTACTCCTCTGTAATTACTACAGAACATTACTCCCTCTGATTATAAATCTCTATTGCATTATTTTATAATTATAAAATGTAGACTATGTAATTCGTAACCGCTCTTAATAACAGTACTATTGTATTATGTACTATACAATAGTGTCAATTAAAATAATGTTAATTAAATGTTAATTTGCATTTAACATTATTTTTAGTCGTCTTTTCTTGTTCAGTAAATTCTATTATATCCATAAAACATGCTCTTCAAAACCTATTAATTTTATTCCTATAGTTATAATATATCCAATTATCGTATATATTTTATAAGGATATTTGTACTATGCATTGTTTACAATTATGTAACTGCACATGTCTTACGGAGGTTACCTTGAATATATTTGTTCTCTCATCCTTTATCATCTTAGCCGCAACATTATATCTGAATAGCAAAAAGACTTTCATTATTTATCTTAAGAAATGCATTCTACCTTTAATAGGTATACTGTTTATTATTGCACTTATTGTATACCCTAAAACAGCTGTTGAGTCAGCCTCCAAAGGTATAACCCTATGGTTAAATATAGTGTTTCCTTCATTATTTCCTTTTTTCGTTGCCTCCCAATTGCTTAGTAAATCAGGGTTTATCAATATTTTCGGGATAATATTAGAACCAATAATGCGTCCATTATTTAATGTACCTGGCTGTGGCTCTTTTGCACTTGCAATGGGAATAGTCAGTGGTTATCCTGTTGGTGCAGCCATAACAACTGACTTGAGAAAGCAGGAGCTTATAACAAGGGTTGAGGCTGAAAGGCTTCTAACCTTTACAAATAACTCTGGTCCCCTATTTATTATGGGAGCAGTTGCTGTAGGAATGTTTAAGCTACCTAAAGCTGGTTATCTATTGTATATTAGTCATATTGCTGCATGTATAACTGTTGGGTTAATATTTAAGTATTATAAAATGCAAAAAGGTGAAAAAGTTGTACCTGCCACAAAAACAACACAAAGAATAAAAATAGAACTTAGGAGGATGAGGAATTCCAATATAAATCCTTGGACTCTCTTTGGTGATTGTATTAAAAACTCGATATTTACAATATTAACAGTAGGTGGTTTTATTATATTTTTTTCAGTTTTGATAAATATTATGATAACCAGTGGATTAATTGGTAGAACAGCTGCTATGGCCCCAGAATTTCTGAGTAAAATTGGATTAGAATCTAAAACTATAGACGGTTTGCTTTGTGGGATATTTGAAATAACTACTGGTGCAAACCTAATCAACCTGGCACCAGCTGATTTAAAAATAAAGCTATGCTGTGCCAGCCTTATAATAGGATGGGCTGGCTTTTCTGTACATACACAAGTAATGAGCATTGTAAGCTCTTCAGATATTAGAGTAAAACCTTATATAATAGGCAAAGCAATACAAGGTATAATTTCCTCAATTTATACTTACATTGGATATACATTGTTTAGCAAATCACTTATGGTCGAAGCTACTGCTTTCTCAACCACTTCAATAAAATATGTAAATGAGTGGGAAAATATTTTTAAAATATCGCTTCAAAATATTGTTGTAGCATCTCTAGTAATAATATGCGTTTCAATATCTTATATAATTTTTGTTAGTACTATCTTAAAGAAAAATTTATTTTAGTTCTGATCTATTTGTTCTAATAACATCAGTTGCATCTGTTAAAATTTCTTCAACCTTATTGAGAACACTATCTGCATACTCTCGTGCTCCTAAGCGTATCTCCCTAGCATTCTTCTGAGCGCTACCTACTATCTCATTAGCCTGCTCATAAGCCTTTTTAGTAATCTCATGCTCATCAACTAAAGATGCTATTTTATTTTCAGCATCCTTCAATATGTTATTTGCTTCCTTTTGAGCTTCCAGCAATATTCTCTGGCGCTCTTCTTTAACCCATTTTGCCTGTTTAATATCTTCGGGTAGCTTAAGTCGCATCTCTTTTATTATTTCTAGTACCTCTTCCCTATCCATTAAACATTTATTTGAGAAAGGTACGCCCGAGCTTCCCTCAACGAGATCCTCTAAAGTTTCAAGTACCGTTAATATCTCCATATCATAAATCCTCCCTGGGTTCTTTGACTTTAAATTTATTTTTAATGTCCTCTTCTATGCATTGAGGTACAAGTCCATTAATGTTTCCACCGTATCTAGCTAATTCTTTTACCATACTTGAGCTTAAAAAAGAATAATTAATATTTGACATCATAAATAATGTTTCAATTTCTGGAGCTTGCTTCTTATTTAGTAATGCCATCTGAAGCTCGAATTCAAAATCAGATACTGCCCTAAGCCCTTTTATTATTACATTAGCCTGTTTTTTATTAACATAATCAACGAGCAAGCCTGAAAAACATTCAATCTCGACATTATTAAGACCTTTATCGCTGACTGCCCTTTTTAGCAGATCTACACGTTCATCCATCGAAAATAATGGTTTTTTATTATGGCTAATCAATACTGCTACTACTAGCTTATCACAAATTTGAGACGCTCGCTCAATTATATCTAAATGGCCATTTGTAACCGGGTCAAAACTCCCTGGGTATATAAATGTTTTCATCACTAATCATCCTCTATAACTAATTAAAATCAAAGAA
>JAEWAX010000074.1 GCA_023391425.1 Bacillota bacterium
TACTATCATTACAAAAGATTTATCCCAACCTACATCTCCAGATGAAATATTCAAGGAGTTAAAGGAGAAAACAATACAAATTGATATTCAAAGAAAAACGAGTTGAGGTTGCAGGGATGTCAAATAAATTATTAGCTTTTTCAATAAGGTTCATGCCTAGATGGCTTGTTCTGAAAACGGGTAGGATTCTTATGAGTCCCAAAGTGAAAAAGAGTTCTATTTAAAAAATGTCTTAAAAATCAATAAATGTTAGGCCTATATTAGATGCTTTTAACACGAAGATTTAACACGAAGTATGAGATTTTAACAAGAAGTAAGTTGACATTACTATGTTTAATTTGTATACTGTAAATAGGACAAACGATTGCACAAAGGAAATTAACTATATGAAGATAACAACAATAAATGATGTAGCAAAAGAAGCAGGCGTCGCAACATCGACGGTGTCAAGGGTATTGGCGGACAGTCCAAGGATAAGTACAGAAACTAAAGAGCGAGTGCTAAAAATTATTAAAGAGCTGGATTATCATCCCAATATTATTGCACGTTCACTTGCGAGTAGAACGACAAAAATTGTTGCAATCCTTATCCCGGAGTTAACTGAAAAAGCATTTAAGCATCCGTTTTATCCTGAAGTAATAAGAGGTATTACAGCAACATCTCAGAAGTATGACTATAATATACTTCTCACAAGTGCTACAGATATTAATGAAGAAGAAAAATACATAAAAGAACTAGTAAATGGAGGTATTGTTAGTGGGCTAATAATGCTTGCATCTAGAAGCAATGATTCCTGCATAGAAGAACTAAAAAAATCTAAACTTCCTTTTGTAGTGGTTGGTAGGCCTCAAATAGAAGATAATATAAATTGGGTAGATAATAATAATGTGTCCATAGCTTATGAACTTACGATGCATCTAATTAACCAGGGTCATAAAAAAATAGCGTTTGTTGGTTTGACACCTGAATATGTAGTTGCGCTGGACCGTTTTGAAGGGTACAAAAAGGCATTGCTAGATAATGATATAGAAATCGATACAAATTTGGTTTTAAATGGAATGTTTATAGATGATTCAGGCTATGAGCTTGCAAAGAAACTTGATACAATAGGGGGTCCTTATACCGCAGTAATAGCATGTGATGACCTGATTGCTTTTGGTATAATAAAGTATCTTAAGGAAAAAGGACTCCATATACCTGATGATGTTGCTGTTGCTGGATTTAATAACTTTCTATTGTGTGACTATTTTTCACCACCACTTACATCTGTAAAGGTCAATGAATTTGATTTGGGTTCTAAAGCGTTTCAAATACTCTATTCAAATATTGAAAGTAAAGTAAAAAGATATGATAGCTCAATAATTCCTGCTGAATTAATTGTAAGAAAATCTACTTTAAGAAATGTAGAATAGATAACTAATAAAGCCTACTTAATAAATGTAGACCAGAATAATTATTAACAGCCTATTATAATTTGAATCCATACACTATATTAGATCATAAGAATGATTATGGTTTTTAATTTCCTTAATAAAAATCAACAAATGGATGGCTACAGATATAAGCATAGTAAAAAATATATAAAATGATGAATATCACTATGTTATTAATGCAAACGATTGCATAAATTGTAATTAATTAAATGAGGAGGATAAAGGATGACTGACAAGCTTAAGAGAACAGCATATTTTTGTATGGAATTTGGACTTCACGAGGATTTTAAAATTTATTCCGGAGGACTTGGAATTCTTGCTGGAGACTTGTTAAAGGCAGCTAAAGATGAAAAGGTTCCAATGATAGGAGTAGGTATATTATGGAGACAAGGCTATACAACACAGCTAATTGGTGACGATGGGAAGCCATATGATTGTTACCCTGAGTATAGGTATGATTTCCTTGAGGATTGTAATATTGAAGTAGAGGTTGAAATTAGAGAGAGAATTGTTAAGTGTAAAGTATGGAAGTGCAATAAATACGGAAATGCTGATCTATATTTACTTGACACAAATATACCTGGGAATAATGATTTACACATTACAGGCCAGTTGTATGGATGGTTCTCAGAGGAAAGAATAGCGCAGGAAATGGTTCTTGGAATAGGTGGTATCAGAGCTCTCAAAGCATTGGGTATAGATGTTGATATTTATCATTTTAATGATAGCCATCCTGTGATAGCAGGAATAGAACTTATAACACAAAAAATAAAAGAAGATAAAATTTCATTTGAAAAAGCATGGCAGCAAGTGAGAGAAAAAATAGTTTTTACAACTCATACCCCTGTTAAAGAAGGAAATGAGCTACACGAACATGCATTATTAAAGTATATGGGTGCATATAACGGACTAACCTATGAACAAATGGTTGAACTTGGTGGAGATCCGTTTAGTATGACTGCAGCTGGACTTAGACTTAGCAAGAAAGCCAATGCTGTAGCACAGTTGCATTGTGAGACTGCAAAGAAGATGTGGAAGAACATTGATGGTGCATCTGAAATAATTGCTATTACAAATGGTGTACATAACGGTACGTGGCAGGAATCTAGGATAGTTAACGCTAAAGAAAATAAGAATGCTCTATGGAAAGCACATATGGAAGTCAAGGCAGAAATGCTTGAGGAAATATATAAAAGAAACGGAATAAAGCTTAAACATGATGTACTAACAATAGGATTTGCCAGAAGAGCTGCAACCTACAAAAGAGGCGATTTAATTTTTAGGAATAAAGATATTATTGAACCTCTGCTTGAACAGGGGAAAATCCAAATTATTCTCTCTGGAAAGGCACATCCAAATGAGCTGATAGGTAAAGGAATAGTTGCAAACTTATTTGCAATGTCTAAAAAACATCCCGATAGTATTGTGTTTATACAGAACTACGATATTAGTATAGGAAGAATTCTCACAAGAGGCTGTGACATATGGCTCAATAACCCTATAAGGCCTATGGAGGCATGTGGAACATCCGGAATGAAGGCAGCTATGAATGGTGTGCTAAACTTTAGCGTACTTGATGGATGGTGGCCTGAAGGCTGTATACATGGAGTAAATGGTTGGCAAATAGGAGACGGGTATGAAGGCCCAGATTGTGAAGAAGTAGATTCAAAATCTCTATATAAAACATTGCTTGATGAGATTATTCCAACCTATTATGAAAATAGAAATAAGTGGGTAGAAATGATGCAGTCCAGTATAAACATGGCATCGGAAAAATTCTCTGCGGTTCGAATGTTAAGAGATTATTATAACCTAATGTATTAATAAATAACATAATTCAAGTCATTACCAACGCGAATTATAAATGCGAATTAGGATTGAAGAAAGTTTACACATTTACTATTCTGTAGCGTTTATTGCGGCTATATTAACCGCTACTAAATTCTAATATGCAAACCAACAGAGCAACTAGTAAAGCAAACTAGTGTAAGCAAGCTGAAATGTGTAATATAAGACTAATAGTAACTAAAATTGAAATGTATATTAAGATATATGGAGTAAGTAACACCTATGTGTACTAAATAAGAGAATAGTACTAATATATTAAAATAACATTTTTAAATGCTTGCAAAAGCCATCATATGCAGGTTGAAATAGGCCTGCATATGATGCTATACTAGCTGAGCCGTCGCCGATGAGGCATTCGATTATTCAATACAAACTGATGGAAAGAATTACTTTTAAATCAGGTATTGACAAAGAAGAGATGGCATGATATTATAATTAAGCTGCTTGCGACAAACAAACAGCGAACACCTTGAAAAGCACTGGCAACAATGCCTTAGAGGTTCAAGGCGATAGATGCGAGCAGTACAAGGAAGATGATTTTCGAGTAGCAGAGTTTACATAGGTAAATGAGCAACGCAGAAAAGAAATCTGACGTAGTAATGCGAAGTATATAGCGACTTGAAAATGGACTTTGAAAAGTAAACAGTGATAAATCATGTAAAGGAACTCGAAAAAATTCCGAAATGTTTAAAAACATTTCAAAAAATTGAGTAACTTGCGAACTTTACAACCTAGTTCTTACGAGAACA
>JAEWAX010000083.1 GCA_023391425.1 Bacillota bacterium
GCGGGATTAAAAAATCCCGCTTACATTTATATTTAAAATGAAATACAATTTGACTAATTATAAGGTTATAACGAAACAATACAACTACAATTTATGCATTTAACTGCTTTTTTGCACTAACCAACTGTATACATATGGCAAATATCTCAATGGCCTTCTTCAATTCTTCAACTGGTGGCATTGTTGGAGCTATTCTAATATTTCTATCAAGCGGATCTTTTCCATATGGATATGTTGCACCAGCCTTAGTTAAGGCAACTCCAGCTTCTTGAGCCAATTTCGCAATTTCCTTTGCACAATTGTCCAGGGTATTTAAACTGATGAAGTATCCTCCATTTGGCTTATTCCAAGATGCAATTTCCTTACCGCCTAGCTCTTCCTCAAGTATTTCCAAAACTATATCAAATTTTGGCTTTAATATGCTAGCTTGCTTTTCCATATGGAGTTTTATTCCTTCTAAATTCTTAAAGTACTTCACATGTCTAAGCTGATTAATTTTGTCATGTCCTATTGTCTGAATTGTCAATGTCTTCTTAATGCTATTGATATTTTCAGCACTTGAAGCCATTACAGCAACACCAGCTCCTGGAAAGCTTATCTTTGAAGTTGAAGCAAATTCATATACTATATTTTCATTCCCTGCTTGTTTACATGCGGTCATTATATTCTTGAGTTGATCAGGATGATTCGTGAGATGGTGAACACAATATGCGTTATCCCAGAAAATTCTAAAATCCTTTGCCTTTGGTTTAAGTGCAGCAAACCTGTCAACAACTTCGCCGGAGTATGTAATACCGTCTGGGTTGCTATACTTAGGTACGCACCAAATACCCTTTATACTTTCATCTTGAGAAACTAACTTTTCAACAACATCCATATCAGGGCCATCCTGTTTCATTTCAACAACAATCATTTCTATTCCAAACAACTCACAAATAGCGAAATGCCTGTCATATCCAGGGCTAGGACACAAAAACTTTATCTTTTCTTGCTTTGACCATGGTGTACAGCCCATAACTCCAAAAGACATAGCTCTCGCAATGGTATCATACATAAGGTTTAAGCTAGAATTCCCACCGATTATAATCTCATTTGTATTAACATCAAGCATTTCTGCAAAAAGCGTTTTTGCTTCAGGCAACCCATCTAGACATCCATAGTTAAATGTATCAGTTCCATCAGCTGCTCTGCGAAGCTCACTCGCTGGTATATCAAGTATTTCCATGCTTAAGTCAAGCTGCTCGGAGCAAGGCTTTCCCCTAGTCATATCTAATTTCAAATTTTGTTCTTTAAATGCATTATATCTATTTTCCAAATTTTCTATTTCATTTTTTAGCTCATCTTTAGACATAGCGTTATATAAAATCATACTGTTCTCCTCCGAATACAAAATTAACATAGCCTTATTTTAATACATAGTATGATTTTTTGCAAGTTTAATGTTCCATTAATTCAAAAAAATATTTGCGAAATGTAATATATTTATTTTCATTTGATTTTATGCAGGAATTAAGCAGATAAACTGCAAGTTATTTCTGTTGATCTTTTGCTATATTCTTTTCTCCCCAATCATGCATCATACCAAGTATGGGAAGTAGAGTGACTCCCTTGTCTGATAACGAATACTCAACCTTTGGAGGAATTTGATGATACTCTTTACGATTTATTAATCCATAGTTTTCAAGTTCCTTTAGTTGAGAACTTAGCATTTTATGTGTAATCCCTGTAATATTTCTTTTTAACTCTCCATATCTTCTTACTTCGCTTATCATTAAATTATACAATATCAGTAATTTCCACTTACCTCCAATAGTATTTAGCGTGTACTCTATTGGGCATACCTTACTTTGTTTACTTTCATTATCACAAGTTAGCATTTCTCAAATTACTCTCCTTTTATATAGTATCTAACAAAAAAGTGCATACTTTCATAATTATTAATATTATTTATAATGAATATATAACATTTACTAACATAAGTAAATAAATTTGGATTTAGTGAGGTATTATTATGAGTACAACAATTTTTTATTTTACAGGAACAGGAAATAGTTTGGCAGTAGCAAGGGATTTAGCAAAAGAATTACAGGAAACTGTGGAATTAATACCTATTGCAAAGTTAGTGAAGGAAGATACAATTACCATTAATTCTGATGTTGTGGGGATTGTTTCTCCAGTCTATTTGCATGACATTCATTTGATAGTTGAAGAATTTGCTAAGAAATTAATAATAGGTAAAAATTCGTATTCTTTTGCAATAAGCACATATAATAAAGTGCCGTCAAATGCATTATTCAATCTAAATTCAGCTTTGAATCAAAATGGAAATCAACTTAATGCAGGTTTTGAAATATGTATGCCAGGTAATTCAGTTATAGTTATGGATTTAACTTCATCAGATGAAGAAAATAAAATAAGATTTAGCGAGGAAAAAAGAAAAATTATACAAATAGCTAAAATTATAAAAGAACGAAAAAGTGTAGGAATTGAAGGTCAGTTTAACTCTGAAGAAAAATATGAGTCTAAAAATTTTATTGAAAATATCTATAAAGTCATTGAAAATTTTTGGACAAATGATAAATGTAATTTATGTGGGGTGTGTACAAAGATATGTCCTAAAAACTCAATTGAAATAGTAAATAATAAAGTAATATGGAAAGATAATTGCGAAAAATGCCTTGCTTGTTTACATTGGTGCCCGGAAACTGCTATAGAAAATGGTGAGATATCATCTAGTTGTAGACGATATCATCACCCAGAAATTTCTTTAATGGATATAATAAATCAAAGCTAAAAGTACCCTTAGTCATTATTGGGAGAATTTATCCTACAAAATTATTAACATTACTACACAAACAAAATTATTGGTAGTGTAAATATTTTGTTTAATAAGAACTTTTAAGGGTTATAAAACACCCTTTATAACCCTTAAAAAGTTCTCTCCAGCAATTTTATTTACTAAAGTCTCACTATAGTTTAGCTTTAATAGTTCATTTAATAAATCATTTATGCATTGAACACCTTCAAGGCCTTGTGGCGTTTCATCAATTCCGTCGTAGTCAGCGCCCAGACCCAAAGTATCTTCTCCAGTCAGTGCCACGATATGCTCAATATGGTCTAAAACATGCTTCATAGTGGTCTTGCCCTCACTATAAATAAATTCAGGACATAAATTTATTCCTGTTACTCCCCCATTTTTCTTTAATGCTAATAGCTGCTCGTCGGTTAGATTCCTTCTGTGACCGCATATTTTCTTGGAATTTGAATGAGATGCAATAATAGTTTTTGTTGTTGTGTTGATTACATCCCAAAAACCAGCTTCGGACAAATGAGAAACATCCACAATCATGCCAAGTCTATTCATCTCGTTAACGACTTCCTTGCCAAAAGGAGTTAGACCACCGCCTGTACTTGAATCAGCTACTCCATCAGCTATCTGGTTTCTATAGTTCCAAGTCAGTGTTATCGCTCTGACACCAAGCTCATACAGCATCCGTAATGCTGATATACTTCCTTCAAGCGCGTCACCACCTTCTATTGTAAGTACAGCAGCAACCTTTTTACTTTGTGTTGCCTTCATAATATCGTTGTAATTACGGCATAACATGATGTCATTCTTATTATTTTCTATTTCTCTATATAACCGGTCAATTATGTCTATTGCTCGGCATAGAGCACCCATTTTAGCATGCTTTGGCGATATAAAAGCTGCAAAAAACTGTACAAAACTATCGTATTGCTTTAGTCTACTTAAGTCAATGTGACCTTTATTTTCACGGAGTTTTTCATCTGTTTCCATAATTGTAGTGATAGTATCGCAATGTGCATCAACTATTATCATGTAAATTTAACCTCCCGAATTTAATTTTAAATCTTAATCATATTCATCTTTAATACCGACGAAAAATTAATACCCCAAAAATTAACATTTCAAATTTTAATCCTTTAAACTTGTATTTGATAGTTATATCTTAGTAGTTAGATTTAACACGCAAAATCGCTACATTAATTTGCTATTTTATCAGAATGCATTCTTAATCAGGTTAATACTCTTGATTTCATTGGTACCATTAATGCTTTCCATAAGTATCTCTACCACATCAAACCTTACACATTTGTTTGTATTACCTGTGTTTGACAAATATAAGGATGCAATTAACTTAATTTTCTCTTGTTTTTGAAATGTGACAGCCTCGCTTGGAAGGCCGAAGCTATAAGACTTTCTAGTTTTAACCTCTATAAAACAAATATATTCAGCATTCTTTGCTATTATATCTATTTCACCAATTCGGCCAACCCTATAATTTGTTTTTAGAATAGTATAATTATTTGCTTCTAAGAATTCGACTGCTCTTTGTTCACCTTCAGTGCCTAAACTTTTTGTATTTTTACTTGTCATATCTTTCTCCATAGCTCTTGTCAACACTGCCAATAAATATTAATATCTCTGCAACAACCTCATATATCTCAGGTGGAATTTCTTCTCCAATTCCTAATGCTGATAATGTTTTTGCTAAATTGGCATCTTGGTATACAGGAACATCATTCTCTTTTGCTTTTTCAATAATTTTCTCAGCTATCTGGCCTTTCCCAGTTGCAATTACCTTAGGAGCACTATCTGTACCTGGTACATATTGCAAGGCTGTAGCATGTTTAATTTCCTTTTTATTTTTAATGTCTTGTGCCATTGCTCTCAACCTTTCAATATTAATAAAATAAATATATTATAAACATATAAATTATAAACACAGTTCTTTGCTTCAAGCGGAGTTTTTACTACATCTCAAGCTTAAAAATAGAAATCTGAATATTAGAAATAAGATAAAGTATAAATCTTATATCAAAACATCAATATTATTCGGATTTTTTATAAATTCCTTTTTAGCCTCTGCTTCAAAATTTACTATATTTATCGGTTCATCCATAAGTCTATATGTAAAGTCTATTAGCCTATAACCCTTTTCAAGCAAGCTTGTATACAGCAGCTTATGATTATCTTTCAAAACATCAAAAACCTCGCTGCTTTCAAGTCTGAAATTTGTACTGATATTCTTTTTATCTACACTTAGTAAAGTATCGATTCTTCCAATATTGTTACTGTCTAACGATATTAGTATAGTGATTTTAGAAGGATCAAGCTTTCGTGATTTCGAACCCTTTTTTAGCATATAGAGCTCACCAGTAGTATTCTGATTAAAGATACTCAAAGGTATTTGTACATATGAACTATAGTTATTTAGCTGATTAATAAAATTCACATTGCTTTCAAGATTGTTTACAATATTCATAGCGGTTTCTTGCATTCCAATTGGTAGCTGCTGTATACTGCTCTTTAATGTTGCAAGTGCATTATCCATGTTCTTATAAAGCTTAATAGGATTTATTTCATCACTGTTCTGGTCTATTTTTACAAAAAGACTTTGAAGCTTATTAACAGCATTTTCGAAGTTTTTTAGACTGCTGGCGCTTGAGTTTACTTGATTCGAAGCTGCTTCGTTACCTTGGATTCTGAATATCGTAGCACCTATTTCCTTGGCAATTAGCTTTGCGGCTGACAGCTCCTCTGTTGACATATCTCCCCTGCTGAGCATTGAATCAAGCTGAGAGTTTAATGAACTGAGGAGAGGTAAATCAGCCTTGCCAAGAGGCATTCCATCTCTAAGTAGGTTGCTGATTTGCTGTGTAATATTACTAGAATTATTTGTTGAGGCACCATTTGTAGCTAAATCTTTTAGATTGGTAGCTACTTTGTTGCTTGCGCCACCAATTGGTGTGTTGTCTATATTATCTGTATTTGCACTTGCTGTAGCAGATGCATTAGCAGCATTATTTGTATTATTATTTACTGCACTACTCTTTTCTGTACCACTAGCAATATTGTTTGCATTTAGTGTACTACTGAGGCTGCTATTAGCAGCGACACTGGTGTTTGCAATAGTAGCGTTTGCATTTGCTGTTGTAGTGGTATTTGCTGTTGTAGTAGTATTTGCTGTTGTAGCTGTGCTTGCATTAGCTGATGCAGTACTATTTGTATTTGTTGAAGCAGATGTACTAGTATTTGCTACGGTTGCTGAACTAGCATTTGTGGAGTTGTTTGCATTGGCAGTAACTACAGTTTTGTCTAGAACTGCAGTACTATTTGCCTGATTAAAACCTTTAGAACCTACTTCAGCAGTTAGCTTTTCAAGTAAATTGTTAACTACTGTGGACTTTAAATCTACTGTTGAGTTTCTGTCATCACCATTTATAAGCCTTAATAAGTCGCCTATATCATTGCCAATTTTAAGTCTACCAGCCAAAAGATTCTGCAGCTTATCTATGCTATTTTTATCTGAAGACATGTTTGCTGCAGTAAGAAAAGCGGCTGAATCTGGTTTTAAATCATTATTTTTGCTTACTAAATTCGTTATTTTGGACATAGAATCAGCAGTAATAGGTACATTTTGCTCTTTTAGGGCCTCCGCCAATTTAATATTTTGATCTGTAACAGGTAATTTCAATTCTGTTAAGGTATTCTTTATATCTTCTAGGGCTAAATCAACCTGAGGTTGTACATTTCGACTTGCAACCTCAAGCGTAGGTTTTCCATCAATGGTACCTTTATATACAAAATTTACATATTCACCATCTGCAGCATCTATAGGCGTCATAACACTAGCTGATACCTTTGAACCGTCTGACAGCTTCAAAGTAAGTTCATTGCCCGAATTTCCGAGTACCTGAGCTCTGATTGTATCACCAGGTTTTAGCTTGCTTAACACATCTGTACCGGTATTCGGTGTGGTACTTGAAGTAGGAACAAACCCATCTATTCTCAATCTTTGCCACCCCCAAAATTAATATTCTGAAATTTCTAACTAACGAAATTTTTTACACTTTCCAAGTAAAAGTGTTAGTAGGCCTCTGCCTTCGCTTTCAGCTCGGCACAAGCCAAGTTTTCTTTACACCCTTCGAGTATAAGGGGAACTAGGCCTACGCCTTCGCTTTCAGCTCGGCACAAGCCAAGTTTTCTTTACACCCTTCGAGTATAAGTGCAACTAAGCCTCTGCCTTCGCTTTCAGCTCGGCACAAGCCAAGTTTTCTTTACACCCTTCGAGTATAAGTGCAACTAGGCTTCTGCCTTCGCTTTCAGCTCGGCACAAGCCAAGTTTTCTTTACAAAGCTTACTCTATGTATCGGACAAAGACCGAATTTTTTAATAGCAGAAATATGTTGAGGTGTTCCATAACCCTTGTGGATAGCAAAACCGTACTCTGGATACTGAGAATCATAATCTCTCAGAAGTCTGTCCCTCGTGACCTTTGCGAGAATTGATGCCGCCGCGATGTTTAAACTCAGGCTATCACCTTTTATAATTGGAACTTGTTTAGTATTAATATTCTCAAGCTTGACAGCATCTAGAAGAATGCAGTCAGGTGCAGGGGTTAGCTGACTTATTGCATCAGTCATTGCCTTTTTTGTTGCGTTGAGAATATTAATTTCATCTACACATTTTTCATTGATTGCAGCAATTCCATATGAGAGTGCTTTTTCTTTTATTACATCAAACAAACTTTCCCTTTGCGCTTCACTAAGTTTCTTTGAGTCATTTACACCCTCTATTAGAACACCTTTGGGGAGGATAACAGCAGCAGCAACGACTGGTCCTGCTAATGGACCTCTACCAGCTTCATCGACACCAGCAATGCAGTTATAACCCTCAGCCATAGCCTGTTTTTCATAAGAAAGCATGTTTTCTAGGCGTTCTATTTCACTATTATGTTTTTCTTGAAGCTTATAATATTTCTGCAACAGCTTATCAACTGAAGACCCGCAAGACTGCAAGGATAACAGGTATTCTATTGCTTCTTGATTTGACTTATCTTGAAGTTGCTCTTGAATTTGTTTTAACGTTAATCTAGCCATTATGTACCTCGAAATATAGTTTATATAATACCTATACTTTACTACATAATATCAATGTTGACTAGTGTTATCACCTTAGTAT
>JAEWAX010000082.1 GCA_023391425.1 Bacillota bacterium
CCTTACAACCTCGTTTGGTATGTTTACTGATCATTGCTTCCCACTTCTTTTTGTATCTGTATTCTACTCTTGGATTGGGTATCATTGCGGAAGGTTATTCTTTAAACATTTTTAACAATCTTAAATAATGATTTGCTTCACGCAAAGTGTGGTCGCCTAATAGTGGAATAATGATAGACTTTATTTTACATTCTAGTATTCCCTGTGTACCCTTTGCTTTAAAATCACGAATTTCTTTTGTTGCCTTTAGACTGTCATTTGTAACCTTATCAATTGGCAAAGTCATATCCATTGCTTGCTTTGCTTCATTAGTCAATTGATCAAATTCATTTCCAAAATTATTTGCTACATTGATTAAATCATTTTCTGTTGGATCAAGTAAGCCTCGTATAAATTTTGCATGCTCAGCCATAATTCTGTTCCAAAAGAATTCTTGCTCATACATTTCTATTTCCGCATTTATTTCTTCTCTGTTTTGAAGTCTTTGTAATGTCCTCAAATAGAGTTTTGCTTCCCTTAAAATATGATCAATCAGCAAGGGATAATTTACCGTAAACATCTTGCAGGATAAAACATTTGTTAGAATAGTAGTTTTAAACTGTATCAATGAAGTAATTAGTTTTATTGCCTTTTGATTTAACTCATGTACTTTTCTCTCTTGCATTGGATTAGCTTGGTACATGGCACCACTCATTAGACCAGTTTCAGCCTGTGTTAGCTTTGTCTGAATGTCTACCCCTGTAAAATATGCTGATGCCATTTCAGCATTTAGTGTATATTGTGTAGTCACTTCTCCTGATTGAAGAACAGCAGGACTAACAACTCCATTTGATAATGAAATTACTTCTCTTAAAAGAGCATCAAATTCTCTTCTAAATGCATCTGCTGTATTAGTAAAATCACTATCCCTTGGTGTAAATCCAACTTCCAGGAAAAATGAGTGTTCTTTCATAATCCTTGCAAAAAAAAGGTGTATCTCTAGAGATTGTCTTACAAATTCTGCACCTGATAACATACTTAAGCCTCCTAACGTAGAAATAAAGTCAAACTAAGCCAGTATATTATCAGTTTATTAAGACATTATGTAAAGTGTTACATTCAAAGGATAAAAGTAATCATAAGGTATATCACAATAAATTATTAGAATATCTACTTTATGTATACTTGAGTTTTGAAATCTACAATATTAAATTATCACACATACTTCACAAATTCATTGACAACTTTCCTATAGCCTCTAACGCCTTGTTTTGAAGTATCAGCCTTACCAATAGTAATTAAAAGTACTGGCACTAAATTATCAGGAATATTTAGAAGGCTCCTAACGGCTTCGGTGTCAAATCCAATCATCGGGCAGGTGTCCCACCCCTTGTCTTTTGCAACCATCATAAACATCATAGCAGATAAGCATGCATTACGAATTGCCTCATCACGTTGGAACTCCTCTCCACGTCCTTCGTATAAAGCTTTTATAGTGGATATTGTCATGTCATATTCCTGTTTATTCAAAATATTTAGATTAAGCATACCTTGATATAAATTTTCTGCATTTTTATACTCTTCCTTGTCTCCTAAAACAAGAATAGCTGCTGATGCTGTATGTATTTTATATTGTCTAAATGCAACCTCTCTCAGCTGCTCCTTTTTTTCAGCATCAGCTACTACAATATATCTTGTGTGCTGCAAATTGTAACATGATGGAACATATCTGACAAGTTCAAATATATCATCCAATTCCTTTTTACTGATTTTCTCACTCTCAATAAAGTTTTTTGCTGAACGTCTTTCCTTAATTAATTTTTCTAATTCCATATGAGATAACCCTCTTTCTTAAGTGTTAATATATTTTTATAATAATAAATTGATACACATACTTTTTGTATACTTAAGATAATACCCAGTATTGCTGGCAATTAACCAAATAAACAATTGCCTATTTGCTATTTTTTCTATCTATGCTTCATTTCACTTAACAATTGTCTTCCAAATTTAATTATAATTAACTAGATTTGTAATATGCATGCTGTTAGAATTATATTTGTTTATAAATGGAATAAATACAAATAAACCCATTTATGCTCTAACATAATAACATGGAGGACCATTTAATGAAAAAAATCATTGGAAGTATTTTAAGCTTGTTAATTTTAATGAATGTATTTGTACCAGTGAATGCTGAGCAATCTACAGTCAGCACTTCAGACAACACAAAATGGCAGGTAAATAGAAATGTATCTGACCTGAATCGAATATCCTGTTTTAAAAACAAATTATACATAGCTATTGGAGATTATGGAACAATCAGGACCTCGCCAGATAGCTTAAACTGGACATTAATAGATACTGTTCCAGCCAGTAGTACTTATAAACTGAATGATATTGTCTGCACTAATGACCAAATTATAGTCGTTGGAGACAATGGTACTATTTTGAGATCAACAGATGGCTCTGATTGGACAATAATTAAGTCAGTAACAAGTAGTACAATTAACAAAGTTATCTATGGCAAAAACCTTTTTGTCGCGTTTACCGATAGCCCAGGTGAAATACTTACATCAAAGAATGGTACTGATTGGAAAGCAAGCAAAATTCATTCTAAAAATAAGATTTTTGATGCTGTATATAATGGAAAGGTTTTTGTTACAGTCGGTGAAAGTGGAGAAATATGCACTTCAGCAAATGGTTTGGACTGGAAAGTTCAAGTTATAAAGAAAACCCCCTCCTTCGAAAAATTATTGTGGAATGGCAAGATGTTTGTTACCTTTGGGACTACAACAGCAGCAACCTTAGGTTACACTTCAGGGCTTTATACAGCAACCTCAAGAGATGGATATACCTGGTCAGTTAAATCTATTAATATGGGCTTTGTTGATAAGAAATATTATGATGGTTATTCAGGCTATAGCCCAAATATTATATGGAATGGTAAAACATTTGTTATTACTCTATTGGGTTCATACTACGGGAAAAGCCCATGTTCTGTATCCGTGTTTATATCTAAAAACGGTCTAGAATGGAAACGTAGTAGCTTTGACTATAATACTAAGGGTTATGACTATGATGGTATATATTGTTCAAGCAAGTTGGTATGGGATGGAAATAAATTTCTATTTATAGGTAACACTTATTATTCTCAAATGACATTTACTGGCCCACAAATCTACACTTCAAAAGATGGGATAGTTTGGAAGTGCATTATTGATGCTACCTGCTGGAATAGCCTTGCTGCAGATTCTGGATGCAGTAAAGTGAACGACTTGATTTACAATAACGGAAAAATAATTACTGTAGGTTACTGTGGAGAAATTAGGAGCTCAAAAGATGGATTGAATTGGGATAATATGTATAACTTTCATATGCCTCTTAATTGGAATGGTAAGAAATTTATATCCGTAGATAATATAAATTTATCAAGTATACAAACTAATAAAAATCCTAAATATGTCTATACCTCAGTTGGTGGTTTGGTATGGAAAGAAGAAAACCAAATTGATTGTAACATTACTTTTGGCAATATATACTGGACAGGAAAAGAGTATATTACTTTTGGGCCCAACTATCTCTCCACCTCTAGAGATCTTATTACATGGGATAAAAATACTAATAGTGTATGTAATGATATAGGAATTATAAATGCTTTTGCCACTGACGGAACCAATTATGTGGTTGCTGGTCAGAATGGAACAGCTGTTTCAAAGGATATGAAAAACTGGGTATGCAAAAAAGCAAGAAATTACTATAAATCTATAATAATCGGTGGTTCTAGCTTTGTGGCCCTAAATTCAGGTAATGATATAGATGTATCATATGATGGTCTCAAATGGAAGCGTATTAAAATCAAAGATTACAACAATACAATTATTAAAATTATATATGCCATTGATAAATTTGTTGGCATTGGAACCACCGGTGATGTTTGGTACTCTACAGACGGAGCAAAATGGATGAAAACGAATAGTACTGCTAATTTTACTCTGAATGATATTTGCTGGACAGGGAACGAATTCATAGCAGTAGGTATAGCTGATATAATTATTACCTCAAAAGATGGGATTGTATGGCAACAGGAAGAATCACCTATAAGGGCTGATTTTGATAAAGTGTACGCAAATAGCGAAAATGTTATAATTAAGTTTTCTTATGGAAATATATATAAATCATTGAAATAAAGCCCTGTGGAGGAATAAGTATATTACAGATTCTAATTATAAAAAAATAACATAATATGGAGGACCATTTAATGAAAAAAATCATTGGAAGTATTTTAAGCTTGTTAATTTTAATGAATGTATTTGTACCAGTGAATGCTGAGCAATCATCGACCAGTGCTTCTGCGCCAGTGAATGTTAAGCAATCACCAACCAACGCTTCTGCGCCCTCCAAATGGCAAATAGAAGAAAATGTTTGTACTAATAATCTAAACCGAGTATCCTGCTTTAAAAACAATTTATACATAACTATTGGCGCTAGCGGAACAATCAGAACCTCACCGGATGGTTTAAATTGGACAACAAATTTGAATGTTTCAAATGCTACTTCTTCTGAACTAAAGGATATTGTCTGCACAGATAATCAAATCGTAGTTGTTGGAGAAAATGGTACTATTCTGAGATCAACAGATGGTGCTGACTGGACAACAATTAAGCCAATTACCAGTAATTTAATTTATAAAGTTATTTATGGTAATAACACTCTTCTTGCATTTACTGATAAAGCAGGAGAAATCCTTACCTCGAAAGACGGTATCAACTGGAAATTAGTTAAAACATCCTCTAAACAATTTATTTGTGATGCTACTTGGAATGGAAAAGTTTTTGTAGCAGTTGGTTACAATGGAGAAATTTCTACGTCAAAGGACGGGTTTGTTTGGCGAACAAAAATTCTAAAAAACAAGCCCAATTTTGGAAACATTTTGTGGAATGGCAAAATATTTATTGCATTCGGAACAACAGATGCAAGTACAGACAATTATGATTATACTTCAGGACAATACATCGCAAGCTCAAAAGATGGATATAACTGGAGCATTAAAACACTTAAAACTAAATCTCTTAAAAAGAACTCTCCAGAAATATATATTTGCTACTGTCAAAATATTTTTTGGGATGGTAAAACTTTCAGGCTTATTTTGCAAGAGCAAACTGGTCAACCCCCAGCTCCTGAAAGTAGGCTAATTACTTATACATCTGATAACACTTTGAATTGGAAACGAAATGAAACTAATATTAGCGGGGATTGCCTAATAGCATGGTCAGGTAAAGATTTTATAGCTGTTGGCAGTTATTCATTTCATTTTGAATATTATGGGAATACCATTTATCATTCAAAAGACGCTATCAAATGGGATCAGATTATTCGTGAAGAAAAAGAAGGATGCAATGCCCATGATATTATTTGTAACAATGGTAAGATTATACTTGTTGGAAACAATGGCGAAATTAGTAGCTCAACTGATGGACTAAACTGGACTAAAGCAGATAGTATCCATTACCCACAAGTCTGGGATGGCAAAAGATTTCTATCCCTAGATAAAAAAACATATTATTTATACTCATCAATTGATGGTATTACATGGAAGAAAGAAAACCAAATTGATTGGAACCTTACTTATGGCAATATTTACTGGACAGGAGAAGAGTATATAACTTTTGGTCCAAATTATTATATTTCCACCTCCAAGGATTTAATTACATGGTATAAAACAAAGTATGAAGATACTAACTGTGTATATAAAGATATTACAAGTATAAGTGCTTTTGCCTCTGATGGAACTAAGTACGTGCTTGCTGGTCAGTATGGAACAGCTGTTTCGAAGGATATGAAAAATTGGGTATCCAGGAAAGAAAGAAATAACTATACATCTATTATTATCGGTAGTTCTAGCTTTGTGGCCTTAAATTCAGGTAATCAAATAGATGTATCATATGATGGTCTTAAATGGAAACGTCTTAAGATTAAGGATTACAACAGTACAATTAAGAAAATTATATATGCCAATGATAAATTTATTGGGGTTGGAACCAATGGTGACGTTTGGTACTCTAAAGACGGAGCAACTTGGGCGAAAACGGATAGTACAGTTAATAAAACGCTGAATGATATCTGCTGGACAGGTAATGAATTCATTACAGCTGGTAACGAAGGGACAATCATAACATCAAAGGATGGTGTTGAATGGCATCAGGAAGAATCACCTGTTAAATCTGATTTATTAAACGTATTCGCGAATAACGAAATTGCAATAATTAAGTGTACTGATGGATATATATATAAATCATTGAAATAAACCGTGTGAGAAAATGACTATCTTAAAGGTTCTAATTCTAGCAAAAAAACACATAATATGGAGGACTATTTAATGAAAAAAATCATCGGAAGTATTTTAAGCTTTTTAATTTTAATTAATGTATTTGTACCAGTGAATGCTGAGCAATCACTAACCATTGCTTCTGAGCAAGTGAATGCGGTGCAATCACCAACCAACGCTTCTGAGCCTTCCAAATGGCAAATAGAAGAAAGTGTTTGCACTAATAATCTAAATCGGATATCCTGCTTTAAAAACAAATTATACATAGCTATTGGATTAGGCGGAACAATCAGAACCTCACTGGATGGTTTAAATTGGGCAACAAATTTGAATGTTTATCATGCTATTTCTTCTGACCTAAAAGATGTTATATGCACGGATAATCAAATAATAGTTGTTGGAGACAAGGGAACTATTTTGAGATCAACAGATGGCTCTGATTGGACAATAATTAAGCCAATTACCAGTAATTCAATTTGTAAGGTCATTAATGGTAATAATACTCTTCTTGCATTTACTGACAAAGCAGGAGAAATTCTTACCTCGAAAGACGGTATCAACTGGAAATTAGGAAAAACTACTTCAAAGAAAAATATCTGTGACGCTGTATGGAATGGAAAAGTCTTTGTTATGGTTGGTGCTGATGGAGAAATCAGCACATCAAAAGATGGCTATAGCTGGCAAACAAAAATTATAAAAAACAAACCTACTTTTCAAAAGGTTTTATGGAATGGTGAATTGTTT
Source organism: Bacillota bacterium (assembly GCA_023391425.1). GTDB lineage: Bacteria > Bacillota > Clostridia > Acetivibrionales > DSM-1351 > Ruminiclostridium. Next base: position 7,052 of record JAEWAX010000082.1, read on the forward strand.
ATTGCATTCGGAGCAACAGATAAAAGCATACAATATTATAATTATACTTCAGGTCAATACATCGCAAGCTCAAAAGACGGATATAACTGGAGTCTTAAAACTATTAAAACTAAAACTCTTAAATGGGACTCTCCAGT
>JAEWAX010000051.1 GCA_023391425.1 Bacillota bacterium
TATGAAAATGTAGTAAAGTATGCAGAGAGACTTTATCAATCGTGCCCTGATTACTGGTTATCAAAATTAAAGGATGGAATTAAGAACTTAGCTGATTGGGCCTCAGATGTAAACCTCCCGATAATTACAACAGAATGCTGGTCAATAGTAGATTACAAAGACTGGCCATTATTGAACTGGGGATGGATTAAGGAAATCTGTGAATTTGGTGTTAATGAGGCATTAAAAACCGGAAAATGGAGCGCATTAGCTACTAGTAATTTTTGCGGGCCTCAGTTCCATGGAATGTGGGATGATATTGAGTGGCATAAGAAGATGACAAATAGGATTCATCAAGGAATTTAGATAGGAGAATAGACATATCCCATATTGTATATGCTTATGAAATTTGCTTAATAGAAATTCAAATAGAGGTTTTTCTATGTCTTACTAGATATTGGCTTGTCATAGAAAAGCCTTTATTGGTATTCTATAACAAAGGATATATGCGGATTTCAAAATCATCATTTCTGCTGGTTTTAGCTTTGAAATACTCTACTTTTTCCAATACGCTTTTTAGCAAAAGGTTTCTATCCTCTGCAGTTTTTAAATGTGGATATTCGTTAATTACCGTTGTAATGCGTGGAATAAACTCATCTTTATGAGATTTTTTACTTAATGCCTTTTGATACATAGCAGTCGTATCAGAAATTGATTTATTGAGAGTTTCAATCTTTAATCCAATAGCCTTAGATCTTTTAGTAAAAGTATCAAGAGAGTATACTCCTCTCTCAAGAAGATCATAAATACTATCTTTTTGGGTGTGGGCTTCATTAAGCTGCTTTTCTAATAAAGTTATACTACTTTTTAAGGCTGATTCATTTGTTGATACATCTTCCGACATGTTGCTTACATCAAAATTGTATTCGTCTAGATATTCTTGTAGCGCTGAAAGAATACAAGTCTCAACATAAGCATATTTGCTGCTTTTGTTTCCACATTTATTTATACATATCAGATGTGGAGCTGCTTTTTGATAAGGTCTATAACGCATTTTAGCACCACAAACACCACAAACAACAATGCCTGCAATGGCATTATTTAGGCTTACAGAAGGCTTAACTGGAGACTTAATGTTTCTTTGCATAACAGTTTTAGCCTTTTCATACATTTCATCAGAAATTAAAGCTGGATGCTTACCTTCAGAAACTATCCATTTATTTTCGGGTTGTTTTCTTTTAGCGCTTTTTTTCTTACAAGTCCGATAATTTAAAGTTTTTCCCCATACAATTTTCCCAGTATATAGAGGATTTTTTATTAGACTTGCAACTGCCTGGCAAGTCCATTTATTATTTTTATTTGTCTTCAATCCCATGTTGTTTAATCTATCTGCGATTATTTGGCTTCCTACTGATTCGTTTACATACCAATCAAATATATTTTTTACTATATCTGCCTGATCAGGATGGGGCTCTAGTGTACGACCGAGTTTTTCTTCTTTGATTATATAGCCATAAGGAGCAAAGGGAGAATTATAGTTGCCATTTTGAACTGAACGTATCACTCCACGCTGAAGGCGTTTATTAATCATTTTATATTCTTTGCGGCTCATAAAGGCTTCGAATTCGCTGTATTCCTCGTCAAATTCATTTGATAAATCATATTCCTTATCAGGGGTTATTATCTTAGTGTTGGTGTTTTTAAAAGCCTTTAAGATAATTCCCTGTTCTTCCATATCTCCACGGCCAAGTCTCTGAAGATCCATTACAAGAACTGCATCATAGAGACCATCCTGAACATTTTTTAGAAGCTCAAGCATAGCTGGTCTATACAAAAGACTTTCTCCAGATACTAACTCTTCATATATCTTAACAATGGTAAGCTTCTTAGCTTTAGCATAACTCATCAAATCTTTTCTATGTTTGGACAAAGTCTCACCCTTGCCTAATTCTTTTTCCATTTTTTCATCTTCTCTTGATTTTCTAAGATAGATGCAAGTTTTCATCATAGTATAAGCTCCAATATTTAATATTTATACATGTGTTATAATGTTCTCTGTTTTTCATTTTGCATAGGCTTAGCTAGTTCTTTGTCTGTATATATGTATTTATATTTAAGCCCTGTAATTCGGGTAAGCACATCTGCTATATTGTTGAGTCTTTTTAATCTCTCTTCAGGTGTAACATTAGGTTTAATTATTACTGTCTCTGGCATGTGCATTCCTCCTTATTACAAGTCTATTTAACATTGGCTGTCCAATATGCTTTGAGGAATTTTTTTATTACCCTTTCGTTGTTTTAATCTTAATCATGCTATTAGGCATTATATATAGAAATTGACGTGCCCACGGTTTTGTATTCTTTAGAATAGCATAATAATTATTAATTCAGCATCAACAGCAATGAATTAAATAATGAATAATGATTACAAAAATATAGAGAATTGTATTTATAAAATAATTTTTAATATTGATGGTTAGTTTAAGAAAATTTATTAACATTTATGTAATTTAGGGGTACAAGAATCTAACGTGGAATGGGTACTAACAATAATGAGTAGAAATTGGGTTTTTCCGCTTTGATAATAAATATAGTATAACAAATAAGTTATAATTAATTTCTAATATTTGTAAATTTTACATAAAATACTTTAATATAGTCATTATAAATGGTACAATACAACTAAATATCTAAAATATTCCAACAAACAAGATTTGGTGATTAGATACATGCAGGGTGCGTTAGTCACTGTCCCATCTTACAAAAGAAGGGAGGTGGCGGATATGAGTACATTCCAATCAATATCTATAATGATAATGTTTTCAATGTTTCTTATATCGATGCTCTCCTTGATTATTTCAATAATCAAGCTGAACGAGCGAAAAAAATAATCACCCTGTATTCCCAGTACAGAGTGATTAAACATGTTTTAACCAGTTTGTAATGTGACTGCCGCATCTTGCGGATATCCAATCACCATATAAATATTATATCAAATTCAAGTCAGAAGTAAACATCTGTCAAAAAAATTTCACATGAATAAGAGGAGAAAAATACCATGAAAAAAACATTTAAAAGGGCAATAACAATGCTATTAGCAATATCCATTTTTACATTAGCAAGCGTTCCATCACTTGTTACAGCAAATGCAACATCAACAGCAAATGCAACATCAACAGCAGTTACCACATCAACATCAACTACAACATCTACATTCAAGGATGTAAAAACTACTTCATGGTATTACACCTATGTAAATAAGCTTGTAGAACTCAAAATAACAGCAGGATATAAGGATGGCACATATAAACCTGCCAACTCAGTATCAAGAGCAGAGTTCGTTACATTTCTTTGTAAAACAATGGGTTATGCACAAACAGCAGGAGATCCATTCACTGATACTCAAAAACATTGGGCTTCAGGATACATTACAATCGCATTGTCCAACGGAATAATAGACTTACCAACTGACAAAAAATTCAGACCTAATGATGCAATAACAAGGCTTGAAGCTGTAGAAATAATGTGTAGGGCATTAGACATAGAAAAAGATACCACAACAAAAAATCCTTACGCTGACGTTAAAACAGATACTGGATACACAAATGCAGCATACGCAAACTACTTAATGCAAGGTTCAATAGTTAAAAACGCAAGATACTTTAAACCATCGGACAAGCTTACAAGGGGAGAGGTAGCAAGTCTAATTGTTAATGCTTATGATTACAAAACAGGCAAAACAGCGTACTTAAATAAAAAGATAGCAGAAGCAAAAGAAAAAGCGGTAAATGATGTACTTGTTGGTAGTGACTCAACATGGTCAAAAGATAATTTAAACTTTTGTGTAAATAAAGACATAGTAGATATTGCCTCATTTAAGCCTAATGAAAAGATTTCTGCAAGTAAGTATATTGAAATGTTAGTACGAACAATGAAAAAAACAAACGAACAGGACTACATAAAAACTGCACTTAATTTAGGCATAATAAAAAATGGTGAATTTAAGAGTTATGACACTAAAATCACTAGGGCAGATATGACCAAGTTAGCATTAAGGGTATATGAGAGGTTAAACAAAGTAGTATATCCAGATTATTTAGAAGCATATAAGACAATGGTAATTGACTACGACAAGTTATCAACTGAGAATAAACAACTTAGTGTAAGGAGTGTTTCTGAGGGTATTGTACCTGTAGTTGATGGTGCTTTTAAACCTAATGAAACTTGTACAGAAGGTTATGCAACGTCAGTAATACACAGAATATTAGTAGCCGAGCAGAGAGAAAAGGTAAAGCCTATATTTGCAACAGTTGATAAAGAGTTTGAGACTTTTATAAATGATTGGGCGAGTGCAGCAAAGGTTTGTTCGAGAGGTCGAATCAACAAGGTAGTTGATGGTAAGATATTGTGGGAAACAGATTATAACGGAGTGTGCTTATTGCCCACATTAAGTAATAAAGATTCAAACAAAGAAGCCTATGAATCTATTAAGACTCTTATAAGTTATGCTAGAAAATATAACCACTGGGTTGAGTTTAGTTACACATGTGCTAATGGTGATAATTTATTACAAGTATTTTACTCATCAAGTCAAAAAGCAGGACAATTAGGAAATGGAAGAACATGTTATGATTTTGCAATGTTTAGTAGATATAATGAAGACAAATTAAGT
>JAEWAX010000052.1 GCA_023391425.1 Bacillota bacterium
GACATTATTTTAATTCCTTTAGGAATTATCTTGGCTATAAAAATTATTCCTAAGAGTGTATGGGAAGAATGCAGGGCTAATGCAGAAAAGGGAATTAGTATTAATAATAAATATAAGAAAATAGGAGCGGTGCTGATTGTCTTGATTTGGGTAGTGGTTTTGATATTAATAACCCAAAATTTCATCTGAAGCTAAGAAAACTGACAGAAACGTATTTTGGGACGATAGTTTGAAAAAAATTACAAATAAATTGCTTTTTACCTATTCATGCAAGGACCAATACAGTTGTACTAAATAAATGGTATGCGTGTTTGCTTTTACATATATTTATATTAATTACAATATATGTATGATATAATAATAATTAGTAGGACAAACCCAATTATATTATAGGAGGTGTGTTTTATGAAGTTTGTTAGAAGGTTATCAGGAAAATTCAGCAGACTGGCACTAGCATTGGTAATGGTTCTTGCCATCTTATTTTCGTCTTTCCCTGCTCCAACATCGGCCGCTGTCTCATCCGACTTTAAGGTCTATGTTATGGCCCCTTTAGAGCAAATAACAGATTGGACCGCTTTCACAAATCGATTGGTAACACTAAAGAACAATGGTGTTTACGGAATTACCACTGATGTTTGGTGGGGATATGTAGAATATTCAGCAGACCAAACATTTGACTGGAGCTACTACATAAATTATGCAAATGCAGTTCGCTCTTCTGGACTTAAGTGGATACCTATAATGTCGACCCATGCTTGTGGTGGTAATGTAGGCGACAATGTTAATATCCCAATTCCTTCTTGGTTATGGAATAAAGATACAGCAGAAAACATGAAGTTCAAGGATGAAGCAAATAACTTTGACATTCAGGCGCTGAGCCCTTGGTATTCAGGACTGACTACACAGTATGATCAGTTGTATGCATCTTTTGCATCGAATTTTAGCGGTTATACGGACATTATTACAAAGATATACCTTTCAGGTGGACCTTCTGGTGAAGTAAGATACCCTTCTTACAATACCGGACACGGTTGGAGCTATCCAGGCCGTGGCTATCTAGAATGCTTCAGCACGGCAGCTAAAACCTCTTTCCGCAATGCAATGCAGACAAAATACGTTACCATATCTGCACTTAACACTGCATGGGGTACAAACCTCACTTCATTCTCACAGATAAGTCCTCCAACGAATGGGGATTCTTTCTTCACAACTAGCAGCGTAACTTCTAATTATGGTAAGGATTTTCTCACATGGTATCAGGGTTGTTTAACAGCATCGCTGGCTTCAATTGCTACTGCAGCTCATAACCGCTTTGATTCAGTGTTTGGTGTGACCATTGGTGCAAAAGTATCTGGTGTACATTGGCAGTATAGCAATCCCACATATCCCCACGAAGCAGAATATTGTGCAGGATATTATAATTATAGTACGCTACTCGACCAGTTCAAAACATCAAATCTTGCACTAACCTTTACATGCTTAGAAATGACTGATTCAAATTCAAACCCAAATTATTCAATGCCATCAACATTGGTAAACACAGTTGCAGGACTTGCAAATGCTAAGGAAATAGTTATTAATGGAGAAAATGCACTGTCTATTTCAAATAACAATCAAGCCTATGTAAATTGTGCAAGCAAGCTGACTAGCTACGCATTCAGTGGATTTACCCTCTTGAGACTTGCCAATCTCGTAAACACTGATGCTTCGGCCACATCAGAGATGTCTCCATTCGTCAGCAATATTGTATCATTGACTCCTACCAATTTGATTCCTGTTACATTTACAATCAATAATGCAACCACGTATTGGGGACAGAATGTTTACATCGCAGGGAGTATTTCTCAATTAGGAAATTGGTCACCAGGAAGTGCAATAGGGCCTGCTTCTTGTCCTAATTATCCTACATGGACCATAACCATTAATCTGCCTGCGGGTACAGCGATTCAATTTAAAGCAATTAAAAAAGATGGTTCAGGTAATGTAACATGGGAAGGCGGAAGCAACCATACATATATTGTGCCTTCTTCTGGTACTGGAAGTGTAACCTTTACTTGGCAGAGTTGATGAATCTGTTTATTAGGGGAACTGCCTCTGACTTAATGAGGCAGCTCCCCTTTTTAAGTATTTAGCTTTGAGTCATTGTAACAGATATTACACTATGGTAAAATGAGAGCGGTGGTATACAAGCCAAGTTTTCTTTATACCTTTCAAGTATAAGTGCAACTAAGCCTCTGCTTTCGCCTTCGGCTCATCACAGGCTAAGTTTTCTTTATCGCACTTATTTCGAATTTGGCGATACTTGACTCGTGCTCAGGAGCAGGAGGTTAGTAACGCCGTGAAGATAGGATGATACATTTGTGGCAAAGTTAAAAATTAAACCTATGAAGCAACCTAATGGAATTATTAATTATTGGAAAAAGGAAAGGTTTGTTGTAGCCTGTATTATAATATTTGGATTGTCCTTTAACAGTGCCATTATTGTAGGCCCCATTTACCAGGGCAAACTTATAGACGCTATAGTTAGTGGGAGAAACCTTTACTCAGTAATTGAGCTTGCAATTACCTTCGTTGTTCTTATTGGAGCTATTCAACTTCTACGATACTTTAAGCGTTTTTACATTAGACGTTTTGCCAATAGCACAAGCAGCACTATGAGGCTTATGATATACAATAATATAATGCATAAAAGCACTTCTGAACTGGATGACGAAAATACAGGAAACTTAATGACTAGAGCTATTTCTGATGTAGATTTATGCGTAGAGGGTATGAGAAAATTTACTACTGAAATATTTGATACGGGTGTTCTTATGGCTTCTTATCTCATCTCTCTGTTTGTATATGATGTGAAAATTACGCTGCTTTCTATCGTATTTATACCTATTGCTATGGTGCTTGCAGAAAAACTGAAAAGCATTATTTATAAGTATTCCATTGCCTTTCGTACAAAGAGCAGTGAGGTAGCTGGTATTACTTATGATGCAATTGAAAATGCTCTGCTCTATCGTGTAAATGGTATGGAAGCTCAAAACAGAGCTAAGTACAAGGTAGATTTGGAGGATTTACAAAACAAAGCAATTAGAGCAAATATTTTAGAGAATTCTATGCAACCCATCTACAATATTATTGCAATGCTAGGTGTAATTATTGTAATTTACCTTGGAGGGATAAAGGCTATTAATGGTGTATGGACAATAGGCGTTTTTTCTACTTATATTGTCATGTTTACAGCAATGGCAAACAAGGCAAGCAAAGCTGCCAAACTTTTTAATTCTGTTCAGAAATCACAGGTCTCTTGGAAACGCATTAAACCATATCTTGCAGAATACCAAAATAAAGCTACCACGTCTAGCATTAAAAGCGATACCACAAACCTAGCAGTAGAAAAGCTTAGTTTTTGCTATCCAACCAGTAATGATAGCATAATCGAAAATATCAGTTTTGAGGCAAAACAAGGCGAAATAATCGGTGTAACAGGAGCTATTGCTTCTGGAAAATCTACTTTAGGAATATCTTTGTTAGGGCTATATCCCTATATAGGGAGCATCAAAATAGATGGTAAAGAACTAAAAGATTACTCTGAATACGAGAGAAGTCAAATGATTTCATACTTAGGACATAAACCACAATTACTTTCCGATACCATCTACAATAATATTACGCTAGGGATTAAGCAGGACATTAAACCAGTTTTAAAGGATGTTTGCTTTGATACTGACTTAGCAACTATGCCAGAGGGCGAAAGCACATTAGTTGGTAATAGCGGGTTAAAACTGAGCGGTGGTCAACAGGCAAGAATAGCGCTTGCCAGAGCTTTAATAAGAAAGAGTAAAATTATTATTTTAGATGATCCATTTTCAGCAATTGATATGAAGACTGAGAGAGAGATTATTGAAAATCTGAAAAACAATTATAACAATAGTATTATTATATTAATTTCACACCGTCTAGCGGTATTCAACAAAGTTAATAAGATAATTCTGCTACACAGTGATAAAAGTGTAGATTATGGAACACATGACGAGTTGTTAAAAAACTCTAAACTTTATGAAACTATATTCAATTTGCAATGTACGCAAGGTGGTGATAACGATGCCAGATAGTTTGGTGAAAAGGTCTATTTTTAATGTAATTAAGAAAAATATTAAAAGCGTTGCCTTCCTAGTTTTAGCTGTCGGTGGTGTCGTTATAGCAAGCTTAATTCCTCCTCAGATTTTAAAGCAAGTCATTGATCAGAACCTTGTGCCAAAAAGTGGTAATGGTTTGCTTCTTTTGGCAATTTCTTATATGGGAGTTCTATTATTTATTGGTACTTTTGATTTCGTCAAAGAGGCAATACTTACTATTCTGGGACAAAAAATCACTACAGAAATCAGAATTGAAATGCTGGAAAAGCTTGAAAAGATAAATGCTATGTTCTTTTCTAACAATGAATCTGGAGCAGTTGTTTCCCGATTTATAAACGACGTTGAGGCAATCAACTCTCTGTTTACAAGCGGTATAATCGGAATGCTGGTTGATTGTTTAAAGATTATTGGTATTGTATCTTCTATCTGGATGTTCAGTACAAAGCTTGGAATTATTACGCTATTAATACTTCCGCTAATTTATGCAATAACTCGGTTATTTCAAAGAAGGATGCTAAAGGCACAAATCGAAAATCGTATTTTAGTTGGAAAGGTTAACAATCATATATCTGAGAGCTTAAAAAACGTACAGATGATTAAGTCCTTCAGTAAGGAAAGCTATATGGAAAAGCACTATACTGAGTATTTACTGGATAATTATAAAACAATTGAGAAAGTGAATTTCTATGATTCTGTGTTTTCACCAATTATTCTAATTACTCGTGCAGTTGTTATTGGTATTATTGTCGTACTCTCATCTAGGCAGCTGAATTACTTGGGTATATCCTTGGGTATGGTTGCTGCGACCATTGATCTGATTTCAAATTTATTTGCACCAATAGAGAATCTTGGAATGGAACTTCAAAACATTCAACAGGCAATATCCGGTATTCATAGGGTAAACGATTTTTACAAAGAGCCAGAAGATAATTGCAAAAGTAATACACATAAAGCTGAGGATATTATACCAAACCGCGACGAGATAATACTTTCGTTTAATGATTTAACCTTTAATTATGAGGAAGGAACTGATATTTTACAAGATATTAATCTTCAAATAAACCCACAGGAGAAGGTTACCTTTGTAGGCAGAACAGGTGTTGGAAAATCCACATTATTCAAGTTGATAATGGGCTTGCTTAAGCCATTAAAGGGAAGTATCACAATAAATGGAATTGATGTTTACAATATATCAAACAGTGAAAAACGTAAGATATTTGGTTACGTGGATCAAAGTTTCCACTTGATAAAAGGCACTGTTGCAGAGCAAATCAGCCTAAAGGACGAAACCATAACAAGTGAACAAATTGAGGAAGCGCTGGATTTTGTGGGAATGACAGACTATGTAATGGCGCTAGAAAGTGGTTATGATACTCAAGTAATAAGTGATAAGCTATTTTCACAAGGGCAAAAGCAACTGTTAGCTATCGCTAGAGCAATTGTAACTAATCCGCCTATTCTACTGCTAGATGAGATTACTGCCAATCTGGATTCTATTACAGAAGAAAAAATCGTAGCTGTATTGCAGAAGGCAAGCAAGGCCCACACAATATTAACTATATCTCATCGATTGTCTTCAATGATTGCATGCGATACCGTAGTTATTTTAGAAAAGGGCAGGGTAAAAAATGTGGGCTCACCAGAAATGCTTTTGCAAAAAGATGAGTGGTATCGCAGCCACATTGCACTTGAAAAGCTGACTTGGAGTTGATATTAAACACTATGTGTAAACACACAGGATTTTAGAGGAACTAGACATTGAATAAATAGAAGATTTCTATTGACTAAATGTATAATTCTGTGATACATTGAACATGTTCAATAATTGTTCAATATAAAGGAGGGTAATTTAATATTGTCAAATAGTGAAGATACTAAAAATAAGATATTGCTTGCAACTGTTGAATTGTTAGAAGCAACAGACAATCCAAATAGTGTAACTGTCAGGAAAATTGCCGAAAAGGTCGGAGTTGGAGTAGGACTTATCAACTATTATTTCTCATCACGAGACAATCTTTTGTACTGTGCGGCATCATTACAAATGCAAGAGTCTGCAAATGAACTAGTTAGGCTTGCCAATAATGGAGGAGATTCAGAAGAGACTTTGCGTAAGATGTTGAAAACCTTATCTGACTTTGCAATTAAAAATCAGATGAATAATAAAATATATGCTGAGTATGAATTACTTAAAGGTAACTTTAGTGCATGTCATTATGTACTGCCCCTACTGCGTAAAATATTTAACAATAGGAAGACTGACCGTCAACTTAGGCTTATAGCATTGGAGATAATTTCTGTAGCACAAGTATTTTCACTCAGACAGGATATACTTTTTGAATTTGCAGGATATAACCTAAACGACAAGTCTGAAAGAGATAATCTCATAGATGAAATAATAAACAGTTACATAAGGGAGGAATGATTTAATGAATAATATATCAATTGTGTTGGGTGTTATTGCAATCATAATGATTCTATCAATGGTTCTTTGTGGATTGTGGCTTCGTACACATCCAACATCAAATCCAGGAGCTCTTAAATTCCATTTCCAGCTTGGATTGGCAACACTTATAGTATGTCTAGTTGCTATAATTCTACTTCTGGTAAAAGTATCAAAGGGGTGAAAAATAGTGAAAGTATTTTGACTGGAGATAAAAAGAATAACATTCTCAAAAGGTAAGCTTATTGAATCTCCATACGTAAACATTTAATATGCAGTTATTTAGCGAATACAGCCCATCAATAAGTTATTACATTATTCCTAATACTTTTAGTCCAAGCTGCATTGTCACATCTCTATTCTCTAATATATCTTTTATAGTAGATGATGCAGGTATATCGGGCTGTATTCGTCCGGCATGTTATAGACTTTTTACTGAGACCTTAAAGGATTTTGTGGAAAAATGTAGTGCTATTCTCGTGTGATCAAGAATAGCATCTTTTGAACTATCGGTAAATACATAGCACCTGTTTCACTTCTAACAAGGGTTCCAAATTTATAATATTTTACCTAATTTATGATACTTTATAAGGGCGCAAAAGTGACCATTACTAGAAAAACATGCTCCATCAATTAAAACTGCTACGTTCCCATCAAAGGTAGTGTCTGCACATCTACTAGTCTCCCAAATTTTCCAGCAATAAATAGTATAACAGCAAAAGATAGTAAAACCAAAATCCAAATTCCCAGGATTTTATTCCGTATAGGTTTAAACTTTTTAGTTACTACAATGAATAAGATTATTGTTAGAATAAGACAAACTGTTATGAACAGAACTGCTGTATCAATACTAATAAGGTTTGGTTTATTTGCTGAAAATATCATTCTATTTCTCCTGGACTTCAAATTTTTATGGAAAAATCTATTTCGATTGTTATATTTTTGCTGATATACTCATATTCCACATGTATAATAATATATAACGGGTTATATATTATTATACATGTGGAATTCGTGAAAAATAGGAAATCAATTTTAAGCTGAACACTTGTTGAATAATTAAATGAGGAGATGGGATATTATCTTTGCAATATGTTTCATCTTGCATTAAGGAGTTGGAAAAATGAAAATTAATGAAAAGGTATTCATTCTTGATTCAACAAAGAGCATAGGCTTACTCTTTGAGGTTTTAATATAAAATGCCATAAGAAAAGAGAAATTTTCAAAAGGGACTGTACTATGCAAAGTAGCAATTAAACAATCGAAATAGGGGGGAAATAAGATGATAGGATATCCATTAATTAAAAAGAAAAATTACAAGGAAAGGTTTACACTGTCAAAGTTGCTATCTTTATTTAAAAGAGATGACTCATCAAGTCAGGCCAAAGCAGTAATTAAAAAGGTTGTTAAGCTCCAGTGCGAAGAAAAAGTGTTTTATGATTTTGCATGCGATAATCAAATTGTTGCAGAAAAACAGCATATAGATACCAACGAATTATCTTTTGATGAAATGCTTGAAAAATTAAAGAGCCATAATGTGTATGGATTTGGGGGAGCAGCATTTCCAACATACGAAAAAATAAAAGCATTAATTGAGGCAAAAAAACCCAATAAGTATTTAATAATCAACGGTATTGAATGTGATCCAGGGTTGGTGCATGATGCTTGGATGCTACGCAACCGTATAGACGAAATAGCAAAAGGAATTAGTATTTTAACGAAATTCATAGATTTTAATAAAGTAATACTTGCAGTAAAAAATGATGAAGGAATTAGAAATATTAATGGAGTTGAAATAAAAGTTGTACCTGACCGTTATCCAATGGGTGCTGAAAGAATAATAATAAAAGAGTTATTTGGGCAAGAGATTGCACAAAATTGTATTCCAGCAAAAGAAGGTTTTCTTATACTTAACGTACAGACAATATATGCAATTTATGAAGCAGTATTTCTTAATCATGATGCAAATACTAAATTTCTTACTATTGGTGACATACCAAATGGAAAGGCAGTAGTGGCTAGAGTCAAAATTGGTACAAATATGGCTGAGTTAGCTAAAGGGGCTTTGGGAGAACAAAAAGACGTAGAACTATTTTGTGGTGGTGGTATTATGCAAGGCCATGAGATTTCTGAAGATGATAACATAGATCCTGAGGTTAATTTTATTGCATATGGAAAAAGGCCAATATATAAAGATGATGCAAAGTGTGCAAAATGTGGAGCTTGCTCACGTGCTTGCCCCATGGGTTTAAAAGTACATAAGATAATTAATATGATAGAAAAGGGAGATAAGGAAAGACTTGCTGAGCTACACGTAGAAAAATGCATTGGATGTGGAGCATGTAGTTATGTATGCAAAGCAGATAAATTATTGTCACAGAAAATAATGGGGTGCGGGAAGATAAATGAATAATAAGCTAATGAATAGGATACTCAATAGTAAACACGTTTTGATATGGGGAATAGTGATATTTGCGATTACATTGTATTTAGTTAATTATAGCCCTTGGAGTAGTACTTCCTTAAGACAGTATAATGGAGGCTATGGAACATTTGATATGAAGTCATATGATGCTGATATTGTATATAAAGTTTTAGATGTGATGAAGCCAGAGGGTTTTAAAGTATATAACTTATATTTTATAGGAGATTTTCTGTTTATTATAGGTATGGGAATTTTACAAATAAGAATTTCTGCATTTGTTTTTATAAATTTTCACAAGAATATCTTAGTCAAATTTGGCATATGGCTTGCTATTGCAAAAGGTATATTTGACACAGTAGAAAATACAATGATTTTAGTGGTATTAAATAGTTATCCTTCTCAAATGCCTATGATAGTTGATATTGCAAAAACAGCAACATTTTTAAAATTAAAAGTGATTATATTGTGGTACATAATTATTTCAGTAGGCATAATGATTAGAATAATTACTTGGTTGAGAAAATTATACATAAATAAAACATAAAAATAATATGTATTAATAGGATAGGTGTGCAAGTATTAAGAAACAGATGGGTAATCATATTGAGAATTCTACATGGAAAGTTGTAAATGAAAGTTGTAAAGGAAAGTTGAAAGGAAAGTTGTAAAATGAAATACATTTGACAACACCTGCAAATTTTGATATCATATTTTACAATTAGTTAAATGCGTTGATAGGGAGAACACATTATGTATTGTGCTTCAGAGAGCTGTTGGTTGGTGAAAAACAGTGCACAGAGTAGTCGTGAACTTGCCCTTGAGCAGTCAGCCGAAGAAAGCTGAGCAACCATTATGGTAGCCTCAGCAAGTAGGAATGAACGGGTTTCTCGCCGTTACAACGAGAGGGCATTTACCATTTGGATTGATGCCGCAGAGTGGGTATTTATAATACCAATAAGAGTGGTACCACGGGAGCTTAAAGCTTTCGTCTCTTGCAGAAATGTTGAGGGATGAAAGCTTTTTTTGTATAGTTTTCTCTATCCCTCAGCTAAAGACTTATTGATGAGCTGGTATATAAAACACGGCATACTAGACTTTAGGAGGAGATAATTTATGAAAATTGCATTTTCAACGCTGGGCTGTCCTGATTTTAGTTGGACAGACATTTATTCTATGGCTAAGGACATAGGTTTTGACGGAATCGAAATCCGTGGATTAGGTGAAGAAATCTTCGCTGTTAAGGCACAGCCCTTTACTGAAAGTCAGTTACCACAAACATTAGAAAAACTTTCAAAATTACACCTTGAAATTCCTTGTCTTTCTTCTGGTAATTGTCTGAAATTTGCAGATAATGAGGAGAAAAACTATCAAGAGATTGTACAGTATATTATGCTGGCATCAAAGCTTGGAACACCATTTATTCGCATTCTTGCTGACCTTGACCCTCAGCCAAATGGAGAAGTTGATGACAAGATTGTTTTATCTGCACTACAACGTCTAATCCCAGTTGCTGAAGAGAAGGGTGTTACGCTACTGATTGAAACTAATGGTGTTTACTCTGATACAAGCCGCTTGTGTAAGTTACTTGATCAAGTCGCAAGTGATGCAGTGGCTGCACTTTGGGATGCTCACCATCCTTATAGATTTTCAGGGGAGACTCCTGAAAAGACTGTACAGAATCTTGGTGCTTATATAAAATATGTACATATCAAGGATTCAGTTGTGGAGAATAATGCAATTAAATATCGTATGATAGGTGAAGGCGATTTGCCTATAGACAGCATTATGCTGGCGCTACGCTCAATTAATTATGAAGGCTATGTATCCCTTGAATGGGTTAAGCGCTGGGCGTCTGAACTTAGTGATGCAGGAGTTGTATTCCCACACTTTATAAACTACATGGGCCAATACACAGAAAAAAGTGTAGTTAAGAGCCATCTGTTTGACAACAATGCTAGAACTGGAAAATATGTATGGGAAAAGGACACACTCATTGATTTAACTTTCCCACAGGTACTTGACCGTATGGTTGATGAGTTCCCAGACCAGTATGCATTTCGATATACCGAATTAGACTACACCAGGACTTATTCAGAGTTCCGTGACGATGTTGATACTTTTGCACGTTCTCTGATTACATTGGGTGTAAAACCTGGTGACCATGTTGCTATCTGGGCAACTAATGTTCCACAGTGGTTTATCACTTTCTGGGCAGCCACTAAAATAGGAGCAGTTCTTGTTACTGTGAATACTGCTTACAAGATTTATGAGGCAGAATACTTACTACGTCAGTCAGATACTCACACCCTTGTTATGATAGATGGTTGTAAGGACTCTGATTATGTTTCTATTATTAAGGAACTTTGCCCAGAGCTAGAAACTGCTGAGGCAGGAAAACCATTACACATGAAACGTCTTCCGTTCTTGCGCAACATTATTACAGTTGAATCCAAGCTGAAGGGTTGTCTGACTTGGGAGGAAGCCTTAGCTATGGCTGATGGTACATCGATTGATGAAGTTTACCGTCGTCAATTTTCTATTAACAAACACGATGTTTGCAACATGCAGTATACATCAGGAACTACAGGTTTTCCAAAGGGTGTTATGCTAACTCACTATAATGTTGTTAACAACGGTAAAAATATTGGTGACTGTATGGACCTTTCCACTGCTGACCGTATGATGATTCAAGTCCCAATGTTCCATTGCTTTGGAATGGTGCTTTCGATGACTGCCTCAATGACACATGGTGTTACTATGTCTCCAATGCCAGCTTTTTCTCCGAAAAAGTCACTAGCTTGTATTAACAAGGAGAAAATTACCTGCTTTCACGGTGTTCCAACTATGTTTATTGCAATGCTTGAACATGAAGATTTCCCAAAGACGGACTTCTCTTATATGAGAACTGGTATAATGGCAGGTAGCCCATGTCCTGTAAAAGTTATGCAGGATGTAGTTGACAAGATGAATATGTCTCAGATAACTATTGTATTTGGGCAGACTGAATCATCTCCAGGCTGCACTCAGAGCCGCGTTGATGATTCCATCGATTTAAGAGTAAATACTGTAGGTCGTGCACTGCCTGGTGTAGAATGTAAAATTGTAGACCCGGAAACTGGTGAGGATTTACCTGACAATGTGGATGGTGAGTTTGTTGCACGAGGCTATAATATTATGAAAGGTTATTATAAGATGCCAGAGGCAACGGCAAATGCTATAGATGAAAATGGGTGGCTGCACACTGGAGATATTGCAAGGCGTGATGCTAATGGTAACTACAAAATCACCGGGCGTATGAAGGATATGATAATTCGTGGTGGTGAGAACATATATCCAAAGGAAATTGAAGACTTTATATATCATCATCCTAAAGTTAAGGATGTTCAGGTTATTGGTGTCCCAGACAAACAATATGGTGAGGAGATTATGGCTTGCGTTATTCTCAAAGAGAATGAGGAATTGACTGAAGATGAACTCAAAGATTATATTCGTACACATATGGCAAAACACAAAACTCCACGGTACATTGCTTTTGTAAATGAATTCCCAATGAATGCTGCTGGTAAAATTCTTAAATACAAAATGCGCGAGGATGCTGTAGAAAAGTTGGGCTTGCAAAAAGACAACAGCGTTGTTACTGCATAATAAGTATTAACGAAGCATAATAATGTGCTAATCATAAATAAAACATTTAAAAATAAGAAACCTCTAAAAATCCCCTCATAATTATAGTTTGAAGGGGATTTTTTGAGAAAAATACTCTCAAAGTGATAACATAATACTAAGAATATTTGTATTTATTATTAGTTTTTAACATTCACATTGGAAAGGATGAATATAAATGGATTTTGAAAACAAAGTTATTATAGTTTCAGGGTCAGGTTCAGGAATCGGCAAGGGCTGTGCAGAGTTATTAATACAGAAAGGTGCATTAGTAATTGGTTTAGATATAGCGCAATCTACTATTATCCATGAAAAATATAGACACTATAAGGTCAGCGTAAATGATGAACAACAGATTAAAGAAGCTATCGATGAAATTGAAGCTTTATATGGAAAAATTGATGGGTTGGCAAATTGCGCCGGAGTATTTGCAACTTCAAAACCTTTTTATGAATTAGACACAAGTGAGTGGAACAAAGTAATAACAACAAATCTTACAGGTGTTTTTCTTCTATCGAAATATACATCACTAAAAATGATTAAAAGGAAAAATGGAAGGATTGTAAATATAAGCTGCATCAGATCGCGTATAGTCAGTAATAATATGGCTGATTATGCATCTTCAAAAGGAGGAGTAGTTGCTTTGACATCAGCTATGGCGTTGGATTTGAAGAATTATAATATTAGAGTGAATTCTGTAGCGCCCGGTTTTACATATACAGGAATGACATCTGCAGCTTTTGACAATCCTGAAATTAGAACTATCTCTGAAAGTATAATACCTGTCGGCAAAATTGCAAAACCAGAAGATATTGCTAATGTTGTTCTGTTTTTACTTTCTGACATGTCGGATTATATTAATGGTGAAACAATATTTGTAGATGGTGGTTTTAAAATATCAAAATGATTCAAAACAAAAGCAGATGATTAGACCTACTACATCTGCTTTTGTTTGCGTAATGTGTTACATACCAAAATGACTTTTAACCATACCTAAATTACTACCAACAAGATGAAAAATTGTTACTAATACTATAAGTATGATTAAACAAATAATCAATTTCCCCATATGTTTCTTTAACATAGAAACACCTCCTTTCCAGATTTTAGTCTAACTCAAGGTTGTTTAAGGAGTGAGATCCCATATGAAGCCTATTCATCAGGTCTATCACCACTAATATCCATACTTCTATTAGTTAGAGATTAGCTAGTACAGTTATAATAATTGAGATTTTTATTCATAGGAAAGAGCTTTTACTACTGGCATCTTTATCGCTTTCCAGGATGGGTAGAAGCTTGCAAGTGCAGCAAAGCATATGACAATAACAAACCAGATTATATATCCTAAGTTGGAAATAGCAAATTCAAGCGGTGATTTAAAAAATAGCATCCCAAAGTTATAACATACGAATTTGCTTATTGGCCATGAGAAAATTATTGATATAAGCCAGCTTAATACACCTATAATCATCCCTTCTGTTTCGAAGATTCCTATCAAGGAATGCGCAGATGCGCCCACTGCCCGCATAACGCCAATTTCTCTCGTTCTCTCAAGGACATTGATACTTACAGTTGTCGCCAATCCCAAACCTCCTACAATTACTACTAGCACAGACATAACGATAAGGAACGAAGCGATTATTAGGAGATGGTCTACTAAAGCTTTTCGAGAATCTGCTATTTTCACAAGAGAACTCACACCTATACCTTTATCTATCATTTTTTGCTCAATTAGCCTTGCAACCGCTGATTGTGAGGAAGCACTATGGATATTGGTAACAACCACTGCGCTTTTTGCAAATCCTTGTTTTTGGGTTATTTCTGCAAGGTATTCTGAATTCACATATGCTGATGGTATGCCTGCCATCTCATTGGATATACCAATGACCTTCCATTTTTTAGCTGATTGGTTAATCCTCAGAACGACTTCGTCACCTATCTTAATATCTGGTTCGTTAGATAACAGTCGTTGGTTGATAACCAGCGCATTTTTATCAGTAGGTTCGAGCCATTTCCCATCATAAAGTGGGGGCGATGACATAAGACTAGTGGAGGATGGTGGTGCAATGATATTAAAGTTATTCCCGGAGGTTCCATCCTGGTAAATACGGAATGCGCTTGCACCACCCCAGCCTTCCACAGCTGTCACTCCAGCAATTTCGTTTATAGTATCCTCTACACTTTTTAGCTGCTGTGGACGATCGAAAGTGACCTGAATATCATAGGAAATGGTGTTTATTCTTTTATCTACTGTATTGTACATTGAAGCATAAATATTCATTGCAACAATGAAACCAGTCCCTCCGGCTGCCATGACTAGCAGGGTGAATATTAAACGTCCTTTGCGCCTAAAAGTATTTCGGAGGGACAGCAAAAGCGGGCGAGGAAGAAACTTAGAAATTGTCTGGCTTGAATCCAGTTCTTTACCTGAATATTTTTCCTGCTTGATACCATAATCACTGATTGATTCTCTTACTGTAACCTTGCTGCCTTTAAAAATAGGATAAGCAGCTGTTAGTAACGGTATAAGCAAACCTACAACTAGCTCAAGTATAAATATAGATAAAGGGATGCTATAACTGTAAATGTTGAAATTTAGTATTTGCGCTGCAATCCATGCATATCCGCGTCCCGCAAAAATGCCTATAGGCAAGCTTATAAACAAGGCGACAAGAGCCAGAACTAAAACCATACCTTGATATAAACCAGCTATTTGTAGTGAGTTAGCACCAATGGCTTTCATAATACCAATCTGCCGTATTTGCTGTTCAAGTATAGATGTAATTATGTTCGCAATCAAAATCCCACTTAATACAAGTGAAAGTAAACCGAATATCTCCATTAGGTAAAGAAGAGTTGCCATCTGGTCAAAATGCGGATGTTTTCCTGGCTTAGGAATATCAATGCTGTTAACTTCATAACCATCTTCTTCAAGATAACTTTTTAACTGATTTACATTGTTTCGAATTTGTTTTATGTTCATTTCATCTTGCGCAACGAGAATTTTTAATTCTGTGTTCTTTGCTTTTCCTCCAAGAAGTTGTAATGTATCTGAGGTAATATAGCCGTAAGCAAATCCCTCCATCCAGGCAGGGGCCAAACCAGGAGCATGCACAGTTCCAGTGAGTTTCAGAGTAGTTTTGTTTCCGTTAGGTATTTTAATGTTAACCGATTGGCCAATTTCTGCATTGGCAATTGACAATGCTTTACGTTCAAATAGTATTTCACCTGTATCGGGAACTGATTTGCCTTCTTCAGCTGTAAAGGTATCCAGTCGGACATCATTGAAATCATTTATTACAAAAAGCCAGATATCTTTCCATTCATTATCTCCGACTTCCACACGTCCGACTATCTTTTCTCTTTTTTCGGCGTCTTTTATGTAGGGTAAGTTCCTGATTCCTTGAATATATGAATCACTTAATGAGTCAGTTAATATGGTTGCTGACGCAGGAGTGGTATTCATGTAGTTTATGTTCATTTCTCTCATGAGAATTGAATAAGAATTTGCTACTACTGAAATTCCAAAAACACCGATACACATGGCTAATACAACAAGGATTATTCTCGTTTTATTGGTAGAAAAGTCACCAATTATTTTGCGCCATCTTGATTTAATCATATAGAGGGCCTCCTTTATCTAAAACTTCATCTGAGCTAAGTCTTCTTTAATAATCTGACCATCAGCGAGACTGATTTTGCGTGAGCATCGATTTGCAATATCTTGGTCATGTGTTACGAGGATTACTGTTTTGCCAGTACTAACTAATTCTTTGAAGATGTTGAAAACATCATTTGATGTGTTAGAGTCAAGATTTCCAGTAGGTTCATCTGCAATAACAATTGAGGGGTCATTGGCTAGTGCTCGTGCTATAGCAGCTCTTTGCTGCTGCCCTCCAGAAAGTGTGGTTGGAAATTTAAATGCTTGGTCTTCAATGCCAACCTGCTCTAACAGACCTAGTGCTCGTTCCTTGCGCTTAGCTGTTGGAAAAGTGTTGCAAAAGTCCATTGGAAGCATTACGTTTTCGACTATCGATAAGGTCGGAAGAAGTTGAAAGAACTGAAATACAACTCCTACACTTATACCACGCCATTTTGAAATTCTACTTTCATTCATAGTTTGAATTTCTTTTCCTCCGATGAAAATCTCTCCAGAGGTAGGTTTGTCTATTCCTGTTATCATATTCATTAGAGTTGATTTCCCACTTCCTGATTTGCCAACTACAGATAAAAACTCACCATTATTTACCTTCAAGTTTATTCCTCTTAATGCATCAAATGTGCCTGCCGACGTTATAAACGTTTTTTTAACATTTCTTAGACAAATTAATGCTTGGTTATTTAATTCATTTTGCATAAATAATCACTTCCTTTTATTATTTAAAAAGTGTACAATATATTTGTAACTGAACACTTTGTATGATTAAATATTAAGAGTATTTTCATCGAGTGTAAACAGATAAAATCGTTCAAATGTACAATATCAAACAAATCCTTAAAATTGTTCAGAAATGGGGTGAAGAAACAACTAAATAATAAAACCAACTCACTTTAAATTTGTGAAGTTACTATTTAGTTGTCAATAAGGGTATGAATAATAACGAGCAGGACAGAAGAATATTAAAGACCCGTGAAGCTATACAAGATGCATTATATTCACTTATGTCAGAAAAGCAGTATAACAAAATTACTATTCAGAACATTATTGACCGTGCCAATGTAGGCAGATCTACTTTTTACTCGCATTTTGCAACCAAGGATGAACTACTACTTAGCAGCGTAGAGCATTTCCTACAAATACTTAATGATTATATAAAAAGTTATTTTGAAAGTGAGGGAGAAAAAGCTAGGATAATTCCTGTAGTTGAACTTTTTGAGCATATAAAGCAGAACAGTCGAGTAATAAAAGGGATGTATAATGCAGAAAGTTCAGAACTTTTTTTTGAAAGGGTGCAACGCTTTTGGAATTCTCAAATCGAGGAATATCTCAGTTCAAAGCAGACTAAAGGTAAAAAACTCAAGGTACCAATAGAAGTTTTAACCAACCATATCTCAAGCACATTTATTTACATGCTCAAATGGTGGGTAGATAACAAAATGCCATATTCACCTATTGAGATGGATCAGTATTTTCAGGAATTAATAAATCCATGTATTCATTCGATAATGGAATAACATTTCATAGGGGTCTTATTCAACAGATAATACAATTGAGTCAATTTCGATAAAATGTGGCTTTTCTATATTTTAAATGCGGAATAGAATAATAGCAATAAGACAAAGAGGGGTGAGAAAAAATTCTTGCCTTTTTTAATGTTCAGAAATTTATATTATTAATATGAAAATTATATAAAAATAATATTGACACTAAATGGAAAGTACAATATAATGAGTTTAAACTCAGTGAGTTGTGACTCAATGAATTAAAACACTAATATAACAAAGTTCAAAACAGGATAATATCAAAGCATAGGAGTCAATTAAAATGCCCGAGTCACAAAGACAAAAACAAAAAAATCAAACAAAAAAGCATCTTATTGATGTAGCATTAGAGCAATTTGCTAAGGATGGTTTAACTACTGCACGTACTTCAGATATTGCTAGTGCGGCAAAAGTATCCCATGGTACTTTGTTTGCACACTTTCCAACGCGAGAGATTCTTTTGGATGAAGTAATTGAGGAGTTTGGAATGCGGATTACCAAGAGACTTCATGAATTGGTTAGCAGTAATTGTGGAATGAAGGAGCTTCTCGAGGCTCACCTAAAAGGGATTAGTGAGTATGAGGCATTTTACACTCGATTGGTTTCTGAAGGACATTTATTACAAGACAGGGCGCGTAATTCTTTAATTATGATTCAGTCGGCTATTTCATTCCATATTGCTCAAGCTGCAGAGTATGAAATGGAAACCTGTAAAATACGAAAGATGCCTGTTGATTTATTATTTAATACTTGGATTGGACTAATTCATTACTACCTGGTTAATGGTGATTTATTTGCACCTGATGAATCAGTCATAAAGGTACATGGAAATAGGCTAGTGGAACATTTTATGAGTTTAATTAAACTTAAGGATAGCTAAATATAAAACCTGATATTGTAAATGAAAATTTTTTATCAAGACAGGCGTAAAAATATACTATATTTGATTTATTGCAACTGATGTATGTGATATTGACTGTAAATTGACTATTTTGTGGAAAGTTATTTTTTATTTAATAATTAAATTAAGAAAGGTGATATTTAAGATGAAGATATGTATTGCTTGTGGAATGCCAATGAAAACACTCAAAGATTTTGCTATGGGGGATGAGAAGAAAGATTATTGCACTTACTGTGCAAGACCAGATGGTACTATGCAGTCATATGAGGAAAAGCTGGAGTCTATGACTGGATTTATTATTAGAACCCAGGGCTTAGATGCGAATGTGGCGCGAAACTCAGCAAAGGGAATGATGGCTGAGCTTCCAGCATGGAAGGCGTAAATAAAGCTAGGAGGAACAAAAATGTTTGAATCAAGATGTGGTGTATGTTGTAATAGTTGTGTAAGAAGAGAAGAAGTTAGTTGTACGGGTTGCCTAAATATGAAAGCTCCTTTTTGGGGAGGGGTATGTAATGTGAAAAGTTGTTGTGAAGGAAAAGAAATAAACCATTGTGGTGAGTGTGCGATATTTCCATGCGATATGTTAAGTAACATGGGAAAAGATCAAGGATATGATCCTTCAATTAAAATAGAACAATGTAAAAAATGGATGAATGTTTCGGAGAAAAAGTTACCTTAGTTTCAAAAATGGGGATAGGAGCTATGTCTATACTAAACAGGATTGCAAGTTTACAAAATAGAAGGGACGATGTGCCCAATCAAGAACTTGCAAGGGAACTTGCAGCAACTGAGAATTTATATGGAATTAATGAAATCGCTCAAAATCTTTTCAACAAAGATAAAAATATACAAAGCGATTGTATAAAGGTTCTATATGAAGTGGGTTATATTAAGCCTGAGCTGATAACGCAGTACACGCATGCCTTTATAAAACTCTTGAAAGGCAGGGATAACAGATTAGTTTGGGGAGCTATGATTGCATTATCAGAAGTTGCAGTGCTAGAAGCTGATGCTATATTTGATAATCTTCAAACGATTTATTCTTCTATGCAGAAGGGTTCTATTATTACAATTGATAATGGAATTAAGGTTTTAGCAAAAGTTGCTTCAAGAAGTGATGAGTATAATAAAAGCATTTTTCCATATTTAATTAACCATCTCAAGAATTGTAGACCCAAGGAAGTGGGGCAACATGCGGAAAGTATCTCTATTACAGTTAACCTGCTTAATAAAGATGAATTTATCAAGGTGCTGAAAGAAAGGGAAAGCTCACTAACAAATTCCCAACTTGCAAGGGTAAAAAAATTGTATAAATTACTAGATAGGCTAGTAGGATGAGGTATGAATATGGGAAAATTAAGTGAATTGCCTAATATAGGCGAGATTATGGAAAAACGCCTTGCTAATGTTGGAATTTATGATGTTGAAACACTTGTAAAGATGGGAAGTAAGGGAGCTTTTATAAAACTGCACATGCTTGAGGGAGATACGTGCTTTTGCTCACTTTGTGGGTTGGAAGGTGCAATTCAAGGAATCAGATGGCATCACTTGAGTAATGAAATAAAAGAAGATTTGAGAAATTTTTTCAAAACCTTTAAGTAAAACTAATTAATGATAAAACTAGATAGCAATGGACTTAATCCGATGTCTAAGCTCAAGGTGGAGTAAAAACTCGACCTGAAGCCAAGAACTCTGTTTATGAAAATAGCTGGTATAAGGTATGGAGGAATATGATATGTCTAAAAAATTGCCAAAGGAAGTAAGAGTGGAGTCTTTACTTATGGCTGCGGTAGAAGAATTTTTGGAAAAAGGTTATGAGGGTACATCGGTTGACGCAATAGCAAAGAGGGCAGGCGTCAGTAAGGGAGGATTATATTACCACTTCCCTAATAAGGAAGTGATTATGATGGAGGCTAATCGTAAGCTTTCAGAACCAATAATGGAAATGATTGAAAAGGCTAATCGAAATGAAAGTGCTATAGGTGGATTGAAAGAGTATATAAAAGAATATATAAAATATTGGGTATTTCATGATAGAGAGCTAAGCTTCTTTTTCTTGTCTATGTCAAAAGCATTAGCATCTCCAATCCTGATGGAGTATTATAGGAAATATATAAATGAGAGCACTAGTTTCTTTGTAAGTATGTTTCAAAAAGCAGTTGATTTAGGAGAGGCTAATATAAGTAATCCTGAGACTTATGGCATATCATTAATGGGAGCACTCGATGGAGTACTTTCATATATTATGGTTAATCCTGAAACTAATATTGAAATTTTAACTGAACATATCATGCAGATCTGGCTGAAAAATTAAATTTAAAATCAAAAGATAAAAAAGCAACTAAATCCCAAGTAACTAAATCCCAGGTAAATAAATTCTAAGTAAATAAATCATTTGAATATATCCATTGACATAAATAGGCAAAAATATTATACTAAAAAATACCGACGGTCGGAATGAAAGGACGATGTATTATGGAGCGTGAGGTATTTCTTTCTGTTGAAGGGCTAAGTAAAAAATATGGTGAAATTCTTGCAGTTGATGATGTTACATTTTCAGTGCAAAGGGGGGAAGTTTTGGGGTTGCTAGGGCCAAATGGTGCTGGGAAAACCACTATCATAAAAATGCTTTGTGGCCTTTTAAAAGCTGATGCTGGTAATATAACTATTGGTGGAGTTTCTATTTCCACAGGTTATAATCAAATTAAAAGGATGATAGGGCTGTGCCCTCAAGAAATTGTTATATGGGAACAGCTTACATGTTTAGAGCAGTTGAAATTTGTCGGAATGTCCTACGGATTGTCCTATAAAGAAGCTGGCAAAAAGGCTGAAAGCCTTCTAGAAGCGCTTGGCCTTTCTGCAAAAAAAAATAAAATTGCGAAGACTCTTTCGGGAGGAATGCAGAGAAGGTTGAACATTGCACTGGCAATAACCCATGACCCGGAAGTTATAATACTTGACGAACCACAGGCAGGACTTGACCCTCAGAGTAGGATTTTAGTGCGTGACTTTATCAGGCAGTTAGCAAAAGAAAAAACAGTTATTCTTACAACGCATGATATGGATGAAGCGGATAGACTATCTGACAGGGTAGCGATAATTGACCATGGAAAGATACTTTTGATAGGAACACCTGAAAAGCTCAAAGAAAAGTCAGGCATGGGAGATATCATACAGGTACGAATAAATGAAGTTAATAAAGATAAAATTGACCTATTGCTAAATTCTATGCCACCAGAATTTACAGAGAAAAAATATTCTGATGGACTTTTGTTACTTGGGGCAAGTGAGGTACTTGAACTAATTCCAAAAGTAAATAACACTTTAAAAACTTTTAACATACATATAGAAGATATGACTATTAGAAAGCGTACGCTTGAAGATGCGTTTATTTCAATGACTGGAAGGGGGCTTCGTGAATGAGACTTTTTGCTTCAATCACAAAATCATTTAAAGAAAACGTACGAGATTGGAAAGTACTTGCGATGGTCTTAGTGTTTGCCCCATTTTTTATATTGCTGATGAAACTTTTTTATGGAGGAGAGCCTACCACATATAAACTAGGAATTCTAAATTTTGATGATGGCATGGTATCAAATGCACTTGTTAAAAGTCTTGAAAGCTCGAAGGGACAAGATGGAAACAGATTATACAAATTAAGCTTTATTAACAATGAAGAAGAACTTAGGGTAAAAGTTAAGGATAAAGAAATAGATATTGGGATTGTTATACCAAACGATTATTCTGAAAAATTATCACAAGCAGAAACTAGCACTGTTAGGCCTGCTATTGTAAAATTTTATGGAAGTATGGGCAATATGAGGTATACTGTGGCAGCTATAATGGCAGGTGATGCGGTAAACAAACAAGGTTTAGAGATAGCAAAAGTGATTCTGCCGTCATCTATATCAGAGACTTTCGTTGAGAAGAAACAGCCCTTAAACGAATTTGAAGGCTATGTTCCAGGCTTAATGTCTTTAAGTGTGTTAATGATACTTTTTACAGCATCTGCTTCAATTGTGAAGGAAAATGATAAAAAGACACTTATTAGATTGAAACTAAGTCAACTGGGAGCATTTAATTTTCTCTCTGGAATATGTATTGTGCAAGCAATAGTCGCTATTGCAGCAATCGTTCTTTCATACTGGGCAGCCATTAATTTAGGATATAAACCAGTAGGAGGATTTGGTGCTGTACTTGTTGTTGGGATAATTTCAAGTTTCTCAATGGTTGCTGTAAGTCTAGTGGTAGCAAGTTTCCTTGATACGATTTTTGATGTTTTAACCATTGGTTGTTTTCCTTTCTTTATTATGATGTTTTTTTCAGGAAGTATGTTCCCGCTTCCAAAGATGAATTTGTTTACAATCGGTGGGCATGCGTTTGGAATTACAGATATTTTGCCACTAACTCATACAGCAAATGCATTTAATAAAATCTTAAACTATGGAGTAGGAATAAATAGTGTTTCGTTTGAGATTATTATGATTACTCTGCTAACAGTAATATACTTTGTAACAGGGTTAATGTTATATCAAAAGCGAAAGCTTTCCAAAGCATAAACAGATTTCTAAGTTTCAGGTGTAACTCTTACTCCATCTGAAGCTTAGAAATCGTTATCCAGAGTCGTAGCACCGTTTATCCCACACTTATAGAAATGGGGGTATTAACTGCGATAGACATCGGATAAATTTAAGTTAATAATGTACTCAACTTGATATTGGAACGATGTAAATCGTTCCTTTTTTATTGTATAGAAAATCACCGGCTATGCTGGTGGTAATTTTTATATCCATTGCATATGATTGTTTTGGGGATAATTACATAAATTATAAAATCATACATTTTTCATATTTAAAAGTACAATGTTGTAAATAAAATTAAGGAGATAGTAAAATGAACGAAAACATTATTATTAGCAGTGAGAATTCACAAAAGGCTATAATTAACCCCAAGACTAAGGGGAAACATAGAAAACTAAAAAAGGTATTACTAATTGTATTTTCAATATTTATTGTATTGGCAATCGGGGTTTTAGCTGTAATTCCTCCTTTAATAATGAATGATATAGTCAACCAGCATGCTGTTAGAAAGATATATTCAGCTGACCAATATGGAATTGAATCTGAAAATATGAAGCTAACCACATCGGATGGCTTGAAAATAGCTGCATATGAAGTGTTCACCCCTTCACCAAAAGCAGTTGTAATATTTCTATCAGGTATAGAAAATCCATCTGCAACAGCATTTTTTGGGCATGCTGCAATGCTGCAGAAGAAGGGGTATGCGTCTATTCTCTGTGAGATGAGGGCTCATGGAGATAGTGACGGAAATACTATCTGTGTTGGGTATAAAGAATACCTAGATGTTAAAGCAGTAGTTGATTACATAAATTCAAGTGATAAATATAATAATGTACCAATTGTTGTTTATGGATTATCAATGGGTGGTGCTGTTGCAGTTAACTCTGTTGGAGAAATACCTGAAATTGATGGTCTTATAAGTATGTCAGCATTTTCATCATGGGAAGATGCTTTTTGTGACAATATGTTGAATATGGGAGCACCTAAGTTTTTCTGCATTATTGAAAAGCCTTTTGTTAAACTATACACAAGTTTCAAGTATGGCTTAGATACTAGAAACATTAGCCCTAAGAATGAAATAAAAAAGCTAGGGAATAGGCCAGCATTACTATATCATTCTAGAGATGATTCACAAGTACCATATTCTAGTTTTGAGAGACTTTTGAAAAACGCGCCAAGTGGAGTGGAAACTTGGATTAGAAATGGTGACTATCATTTTCCTACTGAGAACTTTGATAAACCTCAAGAGGACACGGAATATGCTAAGCGTATTATAGACTTTTTGGATAATAATTTCACAAAATAAACAGAGCATAAGTGCTTGAATTTTACCTATACAGTGTAAAGAAAACTGACTTGTGATGAGCCTAAGGCAAAAACAGAGGCCCTAGTTGTACTTATATTTGCAAAGGGGTGAGCCTCTGGCGATGGCAAAAGCCCAGTCCGACTGAATTCAATTAGTTTATTTTTGAATACTTATGGGTATACTATTAAAATGCAATAGTATACCTTTTTGTGTGCCTAAAGAAAATTCGTAATGTACGCTATAGATTATGGAGGTTAACAATGAAGTATTTTGCAATATTTTTCTTAGTAATATCACTTGTTTTCACAGCTGGCTGTGATGTCAAAAAAAGTAACAATGTTATAGATACTACTACGACGACGTCCACCCCTAGCAATACCACATCCTCTATTTCATCACCCTCTCCTGTATCTGAGGTGCTAAAAATTCAAGACTATTTTCCGATAAAGGGGAATACCAGATATGTCTACGAGGGTAAGGGAAACGAATATGCATCTTACAACGTATATATTGACTATACATCGGGAGGCAAAATTCAACAGAGAGTTGATAACGGCGGGACTGTTACAGCCAAGGTTATTGAACTAAAAGACGGTAAGCTTACTAGGCTGCTTTCAAGAGGAGAGGCCTATTATAGAGAAAACCTTTTAAAAACAGTGGAAAATGAGAATGAGATTCTATTAATGGAACCATTGGTACAGGGTACAACTTGGAATTTAAGTGATTCGAGAAAACGGACAATTACTAATACTAAAGCCGACATAACAACTCCATTGGGTAACTATAAAGCAATTGAAGTAACAACTGAAGGACCAGATTCTAAAACAATTGACTATTATGCTAAAGATATAGGACTTGTAAAATCAGTACTAAATACTGGAGAAATGGAAGTAAGCTCTTCTTTAAGTAAAATTGAGGAAAATTTTTCGCTGATACAGAAAATTAACTTCTACTATCCCAATATCAATGATGACAAAATATATTATGAGAGTAAGGACATAGGCTTCAAAACTAATGATATAACAAAACAAGCACTAGAGAAAGCTTACAAAGAAGTAGCTCTCAACAATTTAGGAAAGACTTTTACCACTAATACCAAGATTAATAGCTTATATTTAAACAAGGATAATATGGTTCATATTGATTTAAATAATGCTTTTTTAAAAGAGATGAATGCTGGGGCTCAATATGAAAAGAAAATTCTTCAAAGTATAGTAAATACTTTTGGGCAATACTATAATTCTGAGAAGGTAGTTTTGACAATAGACAATAAGCTTTATGAATCAGGTCATATTGCTATGAAAAAAGGTGAATATTTCAAAGTAAATTTAGAAAATATAGTTGAAATAAAGAAATAATTAAATTGACTTCATCCATTTAACTGTAGAAGGTTACTATATCTAAAAAATTGAAATACTGAAGGTTGATCAAAACAATTGAGCTCAATTCAAATATCCGTAGAACGGTGAACCCTGAATGCTTTATACAAGCAGCTCATTGACAATAACAATGTATAAGCAAATGTAGATGCTATAATAATGAATTTACTATTTGTAAAAAATAGTAAATTCCGAAAATATTTTCATATATCTCTTGCATATTTAAGTTGAATATGATATTCTATAAGAGCAAATATATTGCTAACGGATTGATTTATTTTTGACAAAACCTCCTTTGATTAAGAGTGAGCTTGCCTCAGGAATTTTTAAATCCAAATAATTTAAGGAGGTATATTAAGATGGCAGATAAAACTATCACATGCAAGGATTGCAATTCTACTTTCATTTTTAATGAAAGTGAGCAGGCATTTTACAAGGAAAAGGGTTTTGAAAACGACCCACAAAGATGTCCTGATTGCAGAGCAGCTAGAAAGCAACAGCAAAGAGGAAATAGAGGCGGAAACGGAAACGGCGGAAACAGAAGTTTCGGTGGCGGAAATAGATGGTAAATTAAAGGAGAGTTTAACTCTCCTTTTTTAATGATTAGATTTTATTGCTCAGATTTAAATTTAAATCCAAATTCAAATTCCAAATTCAAATTCCAAATTCAAATTCTAAATTCAAATTCTAAATTCAAATTCACGTAATCCATTAATCAAAAATTGAGTGCCTTTTACTTCAACGCTGCATACGCTGAAGGGTTGTTCGTAATCATCATCACCAAAATTGATTTTAACAGTGTATAGATAAGCGCTTAATGGTTGTCATAAATTCGCGTATTCAATGTTAAAAGAATCGTTTGAACCTTTTGCAGTTGCAACAACTGCACCACATTCCGAATATACAGTATTGGAAATATCGCCTACACCAAATGTTTCAGAATAGAGAAGAAGCTTCCATTAAATCTTAGAAATAGTTAAACACAGCAATTTTTACAAATCATATAGCAATTTAGAACATATTCATATAAAAGTACTGCTGTTATAATTTAATAATGATAATATGTCACTTTTGACTGTTAAAACCTATTAGGAGGCGTTAATATGCTAGATAATCAATTTATACTAGGTGGGAAAACAGCAGAACTCCTGTATAACACAATTGCAAAAAATGCTCCTGTTTATGACTATCATTGCCATCTTTTTGCTAGAGATATATATGAGGATAATTTATTTACAGACATTTCTTCTCTCTGGCTTGGGTATGACCATTATAAATGGAGAGCAATGAGATATGCTGGAATTCCTGAGAGGTACATTACTGGAAAGGAAGATGGATTAATTAAATTCAAAATGTGGGCAATTACATGTGAAAGGCTTATTGGAAGTCCACTTTATCATTGGGCAAACTTAGAACTAAAAACATATTTTGGTGTTGATGAATTTTTAAAAGAGAGCAATGCGGAGAAAATATATGATTATTGCAATAGCAAAATAAAAGATAATAAACTTTGTCCTGTAAAAATGATTACAAACTCAAATGTAAAGCTTATTTGCACAACTGATGATCCAATAGACTCTCTTGAATACCATATGTTGATATACATGAAGAAAGTAAATAGCTTTAAAGTACTTCCAACATTTAGACCTGATAAGGCATTGAATATTTCAAATGAGACTTTCACAGACTATATAAAAAAGCTGGAACAGTGTAGTAAGGTTACCATTAATACATATGAAGGAATGATAAATGCTTTAAAAGCAAGAATCCAATATTTTAGCAAGGCAGGATGCTTATTAGCAGATCATTCACTAGAAAGCTTAGCATACTTTCCAACAGATGCAGCAGAGGTTGAAAAGATATTCTCCAAAAAACTTAGTGGAGGGGAGATATTAAAGGAAGAAGCAGAAAAGTTTAAAGTATTTACACTTAAACTCTTAGCAGCAGAGTATAGAAAAGCAGGTTGGGTAATGCAGCTGCATATAGGAGCGCTGAGGAACACAAATGAAGCTATGCTCAAGAAACTTGGGGTAGATACAGGTTTTGATATTATGAATGACTTTCAGATCGCAGAACCTTTGGTAAATATATTTAATGACTTGAATAGTTATAGTGGATTACCAAAAACAATAATTTATTCACTTAATTCGAAAGATAATTTGATACTCTCATCTTTACCTCATTGCTATTGCGAAGACGGAATTCCTGGAAAGGTTCAGTTTGGGTCAGCATGGTGGTTCAATGACCATAAAGAGGGGATTATTTCACATTTGAGGTCAATTGCAAATCAAGGTATGCTTTCATACTTTGTCGGTATGTTGACCGATTCAAGAAGTTTTCTCTCATATGCAAGACATGATTATTTTAGGAGAATACTTTGCAGCTTTATAGGAGAGCTCGTTGACAGTGGTGAATTTGAAAATGATGAAATGTTACTCAAAGAAATTGTTGAAGGAATATGTTATAAGAATATACAAAAATATTTGGGGTGTAGGATTGTATAACATATTGTTGTCGCAATATCGGCTGATGGGGGTAATCATCAAATTGTCATTTAGATGGTATTGTAATGCCGATCCTGTAAAGCTTAAAGCATACGGGGAGACTTCAATTCTTATGTCAATAGATGAGGTGAAGGCTCTAGCCGGTAGAGATGCATCAGGAAAAGTACAAAGATAAAGCAGAGTAAAACATAAAAATAACAAAAGAAGGCTATCAGATAATTTTGGCAGCCTTCTTTCAGTGCGCCCAGCATGGGCGTTTTTTTGTAATTGCGTTGTAATCAACTAATTAAGCAACTAAGCTATTGAATAGTTTTTTCTGTGCCTTTCATAAATACTTTAATTATTTCATTAATTATGAGAGGAACTAAAGCGAATAATATAACAATACCCCAATCTCTTAAGCTTAAATTATGCACCTTAAATGCATTAGAGAGAAATGGTATTGATATAACTCCAAGCTGAAGAATAAACCCTGCAATAATGGCACCAATTAGGTACATATTAGAAAACAGTCCGATTCTAAATACTGACTTAGTAAAGTTCCTCATTGATAATGAGTAGAATAACTGTGATGCGGCAAGTACAACAAAGGACATTGTTCTGGCATATGTCAATACATCTTCTGGTATATTCTTAGAGCCGAGGGTATATCCGTGTTCATTCAATCCAAAGTAGAAGGCTAGCAACGTTAAGATACCTATCAAAGTTCCACCAATAATGGCTCTAAGTCCAGAACCACCTGCGAAGAAGCTCTCCTTAGGGTTTCTAGGTTTCTTTTTCATAACATCCTTATCACCAGGGTCTATACCAAGAGCGATAGCAGGTAAGGTATCAGTTATTAAATTTATCCATAGAATCTGTGTTGGTAGTAAAGGCACTGGCCAGAAGAACAAAATAGATGCGAATACAGTAATAACTTCTCCTAAATTACAGGACAAAAGAAATATAACAGCTTTTTTTATATTATTATAAATGTTTCTGCCCTCTTCGATTGCATGGACAATTGTTGTAAAATTGTCATCTGTTAATATCATATCACTAGCACCCTTAGAAACATCAGTTCCAGCTATGCCCATCGCAACACCTATATCAGCGTATTTAAGTGAAGGAGCATCATTAACACCATCGCCGGTCATTGAAACTATATTTCCTTGTGCTTTAAAGGCTTTGACTATTTTTACTTTGTGTTCTGGAGATACCCTGGCAAAGACCCTGTAATCATTTATCGTCCTAGCGAACTCTTCGTCTGATATATCATCCAATTCAGCACCTGTTAAGCTTTGCTTGATTGAATCTGCAATTCCTAGCTCTTTAGCAATCGCTACTGCAGTATTTTTATGGTCACCAGTAATCATTATAGGTGTAATGCCTGCCGTTTTTGCTTCAGTTATAGAAGCTTTAACTTCAAGTCTAGGAGGATCAATCATACCAACTAGCCCAATTATCGTTAAATCTTTTTCCATTTCTTCTGGAGCTATTATTTCAGTTGTGTCTTTAAATGCCACGCCGAGAACTCTTAGAGCCGCATCGGACATTTCTTCTGTTATCTTTAAGTAGTTTGCTTTTATATCTTCAGTTAGTGGAACTATGTTACCATCTATAAGAGCACTACTCGAAATCTTTAATAAGTTATCTATTGCACCTTTAGTATGAACTCTAAAACCATTTTCCTCTTCATTTAAAGTTGACATAAGTTTTCTGTCTGAATCAAATGGTTTCTCGGAGACTCTCTTATGCTTCTCGTTTAAACTTGTCTTTGATAGGTTATAGTTATTACCTAGTATTACTAAAGCTATTTCAGTTGGATCTCCAGTACCTTGACCATTTTCATAAGTAGCATCTGAACATAGAACTAAGGACTTAATTAATTCTCTTGTATCATTTGATGCTTCGAGAGTATCATTAGTTTGAGGTACCTCTTCTAAATGATTATAGGTGTAGTGTTTCATAACAGTCATTTTGTTTTGTGTAAGTGTACCAGTTTTATCTGAGCATATAATATTAACAGATCCCAGTGTCTCAACAGCAGGAAGTTTTTTAACTATTGCATTAATCTTAGACATTTTTGTAACCCCAAGTGCTAATACAATAGCAACAATAGCGGCCAGTCCTTCAGGAATTGCTGCAACTGCAAGACTGATAGCAGTTAAGAACATTTCTAAAAGAGGTCGCTTCTGGATTAGGGCAATTATAAATATAACAATACATATACCAATTGCAATAAACCCAAGTACTTTACCAAGTTCATCTAATCTCTTTTGCAGAGGAGTCATCTCATTATTATCTTCATCAAGAATTTTCGCTATTTTACCAATTTCAGTTTCCATCGCAGTTGTAACTACAACGCCTTCACCTCTACCATAGGTAGTAAGGGTTGACATAAATGCCATATTTGATTTGTCGCCTATTGGAGTTTTTGGATCATCATAAATAGCTTTTGCATCCTTGTCAGAAGGAACAGATTCGCCAGTTAAGGCGGATTCTTCAATTTGAAGATTTGCACTTTCGATGAGCCGTAAATCAGCAGGAACGAATCTACCTGCATCTAGAATTACAATATCACCTGGAACTATTTCTTCAGAATTAATCT
This sequence comes from Bacillota bacterium, assembly GCA_023391425.1. GTDB lineage: Bacteria > Bacillota > Clostridia > Acetivibrionales > DSM-1351 > Ruminiclostridium. The sequence continues at coordinate 31,121 of JAEWAX010000052.1, forward strand.
CCTTTATTTCTCCGTCACGTCTAACAAGAGCTTTTGGAGTAGTCATCTTTGCAAGTGCTTCAATCGCTTTACCAGCTTTATACTCTTGTACAACTCCTATTACTGCATTTAAAATAACAACTATAAGAATGATAATCGCATCAGCATATTCTCCGATGGCCAAAGTAATAACAGCGGCACCAAGAAGAACATAAATCAGCATATCTTTTAGTTGAGAAAAGAATAGAGAAATTAAGCTTTTTTTCGGCTTACTTTTAAGTTTATTTTCGCCGTACTTTACAAGTCTCATCTTGGCCTCTGAACTAGAAAGACCTACTGATGGATTTACTTCAAGTTTCTTATACACTTCTTCTTGTGAATGTGAAAACCACATATAAAACACCTCTTTTTCTATATTTTTCATTGTCTATTTCATTTGATACTTTTTAAAAAGGAATAGAATTCACGTATAGAGTCACTCATTATTCTATAATTATTCATAGCTTTTGCTTCAAGAACTTTTGATATACTAAATCTAAAATCTAATACATATTATTTGATATATTAAATTCTCCTTATGTAAGGCTATATATGTGACTACTAAAGATGGTTATTATTTATATGATTTAGCAAAATGGGGTATGCTTTAATTAAATTCTTAGCGATATGAATAGCATCAAATAATCCTGTAAATTTTTATCTTTACCTATAATATTAGTTTATTCCTTATTCAACATAATTATGATATATAAGCATTATGTCGTATTTGGTCTTATTTGTCAATTAACATCAGCAAGGATAGATTACCAACTATTAATTATTATTTGATAATTTTTTTATTTAATGATTAATGTATTTGATACAGTGGTATCATATTCATTATAATCGCTATTTAATTTGAATTCTAATAGATATAAATATTTTATCGATAAGTATGATAATTATTTCACGAATTTATTGATTATTATATCGAAATTTGATAAAATATGTTGAAAGATGTTGAAAAATAGATGCGTTTTAGGAGGGGACAATGAAAAATAAAATTGTAATTATTGGCGCAGGCTATGCTGGTATATTGACTGCTAAAAAACTAGCTAGGAAATTTAAAAAAGATGATGATGTCAGTATTACCATTATTGATAGAAACCCTTTTCATACCATGCTTACTGAACTTCATGAGGTGGCAGCAAACCGTGTTGACGAGGATAGTATAAAAATAAGTTTGAAAAAAGTTTTTGCAGGAAGAAAAGTAAGTGTAGTACTCGATACAGTGAAATCAATTGATTTTGATAAACATCTTATTAATGGGATGAATGAAAAGTATGATTATGATTATATTGTATTAGCTGCAGGTTCAAAGCCGACATATTTTGGAGTTACCGGTGCAGAGGAATTTGCATATAAGCTTTGGTCTTATGAGGATGCAGTTAAGCTAAAAGATCATATTCATAACACCTTTAGAAAAGCAGCACTTGAAACAAATCTTGACGAAAAGAAGAGATTGTTAACTTTTTATGTAGTCGGAGCTGGTTTTACTGGTGTTGAAATGGTAGGGGAACTTGCTGAATATGTACCCATTCTTTGTGAAAAATATGAAATTGATAGACAATTAGTATCTATTACTAATGTGGATATACTTAAACGTACAGTACCAAATTTACCAGAGAAGCTTTCTAATAAGGTTGAAAAACGTCTAAAGAAAATGGGTGTTGGTTTGATGCTCAATTCTGGAGTTTGCGGCATTGGCCCAGATTTTATAGAGATAAAAGCTAATGATGCCTGCACTCGCTATAAGGCTGGAACTGTAGTTTGGGCAGCTGGTATAGAAAGCTCTGATATTACAAACGAAGCTGCAAAAACTCTAGAATCAGCAAATAGAGGGCGTATAAAACTTGATTCTTTCCTTCGCTCAATAGACAATGACCATGTATATGTTGTTGGTGATAATATGTTGTTTACTGCCGAAGGGGAGGAGAGACCAGTTCCTCAAATGGTAGAGAACTGCGAACAGAGTGCTGACACTGCAGCAAAAAATATATATTGTGCAGTTACAGGTAATGGTGAGATGTCTGTATACAAGCCAGCCTTTCATGGAATGATGGTTTGTGTAGGTGGACGTTATGGTGTTGCTAGGGTTGGTTTGCCAAATCATATGTTTAACCTTCCATCTTTTCTAGCGATGTTTGCAAAGCACTTTATTAATGTCATTTATTTTATTCAAGTATTAGGCTGGAATAAAGTAATTAGCTATTTAAAACATGAGTTTTTTACTATAAGAAATTGTAGAAGTTTTGTAGGTGGCCATTTCTCAAATAGAACTCCAAGCTTTTTATTAGTTCCACTTAGAGTATGGCTTGGTGCTGTATGGTTATTTGAAGGAATTATGAAAATAGTTGAAGGGTGGTTTGTGTCCCCCAAATTGTCAGGTTTCTTTGGCGGTGCGAACGCATGGTATAATAGTATTCTTCAAGGTGGAGCCGGGGCAGTAGATGGAACAAGTGGAGCTACTGTAGAGACGGGGGCTAAGGTTGCAAAGGCAGCAGTTGAAGCAGTCTCTGCAGCAACAGGCGTTGTAACAGACCCAGCAACAGCAGCTGCAGCTGGAGAGGTCGCTAAGAGCGTGGGTACAACTATTCTTAACTTTAATTTTTTAGATTTATTCCATGTTATTTTTGTAAGTGGAAAAGCTCTTTCTCAATCAGTTATAGGTGATTACGCATTTAAAATAGATGTTCCTCTTATGAACTGGTTTGTAGACAAAATAATTTTACCAAACAATTCTATTCAGATTTTTATGCAAGGGTCTATTGTCATAGCTGAAATCTTAATAGGGCTTGCATTAATTGGAGGACTATTTACAACTCCAGCATCTGCTGTTTCATTAGTACTTCAGGTTATGTTTGTATGCACTACAGGTCTTTATTTAGGGACTTTCTGGATGATATTCGCTGGGATTGCAGTGTTAATAGGTGCTGGAAGAACATTTGGGCTTGATTACTATGCTATGCCATATTTGAAAAAGATATGGAGAAAATTACCGTTTGTAAAAAGGTTGTATATTTATAATGATTAAAGAAAATGAAAAAAAGCAGGATGACATTAACTTTATAGAAAATGATAGAGCATTGGATATTGTAAAAGAAGAAATAAATAGGGCATTGTCTACTACCCCTATCATTATTCGTCAATATACCAAGCACCTAACGGGTTCAAGTGGTAAATTTATTCGTGCAATAGCTTTACTTACTTGTGCCCAAAACGAGGATGGATTAATCCATCACGATGCTATAAATTTTGCAGCGGCTATTGAGCTAGTACATTTAGCTACGCTTGTTCATGATGATGTGATTGATAATGCTAATATACGAAGGGGTAATTTAACACTACAAAAGAAGTACGGCAAAAGAACTGCAGTTATTTGTGGCGATTATCTATTTTGTGTTGCACTGAAATTGGTATCATCTATCTCAAATAAAAAGGAATATCTAGACATAGGTATTCCTGATTATATGAGCAAAGTATGCCTTGGAGAACTAAATCAGCATATTAATAATGGCTTTTTAGATTTATCGGTATACCAATACTTAAAAATAATTTCTGGTAAAACAGCTGCACTTTTTGAGGCCTCATTTTATGCGGGGGCAATTTTGAGTGAACAGGATGATTTGACAATAAGAAAATATATGCGATTAGGACGATATATTGGTATGATTTTTCAAATGACTGATGATTGCATGGATTTTGAAACAACTGAAAATATTGCAAAAAAGCCAGTACAATCTGATTTTGAACAGGGAGTAATTACTCTCCCGCTTATATATGCTTTTAAAAACATGCTGGGCTTGAAAGAAAAAGCTAAAAATAATCTGCTATCCAGAAATGATATTAATGATGCTGTTATAAAGACAGGTGGACTAACCTATACCCGCTTAGTTTCAAAAAAATATTACAATAAAGCTTTACTTATTATTAATGAGCTTGAGATTACAAAGGATAAAAAAATAAAGCTTTTATCAATATTAGATAAAGCTTATGGGTTGTCCTAAAATACAATAGGTGAATATGATGATAAAGAGATTCTTAAATTATATTGAAATAAAGACTAAAATAACTAGCCTTTTTGCTTTTACAATGACTATAGCTTATATTATGTATACAAATAAGCCTATAAATTGGGAATTGACTTTAGTGTTTTTCGCTTCTATGTTCATTTTTGATTTAGCAACTACTGCAATTAATAATTATATTGATACAAAAACAAACCACCAAACACTAGATTTTAAGAGAAATATTGCACGTACGATTATTTTTGTATTGCTGGGAATTAGTACAGCTTTAGGCTTATATTTAGCTTATAGAACAGATTTAATTATTCTTATTATTGGTTCAGTTTGCTTTATATGTGGAATATTATATACATTTGGTCCCGTTCCAATATCTAGGCAACCTCTTGGAGAAATATTATCAGGAGTATTTTACGGTTTGTTCATTCCATTTATATTATTGTATATAAATTTTCCAAAGGGAACATTCGTTTTATTGGACTTGAATTTTAAAACTATAAGTTTAGATATTAATGTTATGCCTATGATAATAGTTGTTTTGTTATCAATCGTACCTGTATGTACTACGGCTAATATTATGCTGGCTAACAATATCTGTGATGTAGAAAAAGATATTGCTGTAAAGCGTTTTACTTTACCGTATTACTTGGGCAAAAGTGCTATTTATTTATTTGCTGGAATTTATTATTTAGCGTATATGGGTATAATACTTTTGGTAGCATTTAAAGTTCTTCATCCTATATGTTTAATTGCATTACTTACAATATTTACTGTACAAAAGAATATTAATCAATTTATAAGAGTTCAAGATAAAGCAACAACATTTATGTGTTCTATAAAAAACTACATTATTATTATGGGTTCAATTACTATATTGATTTTTATTAGTGGTTTGATTGCTTAAAGGAAGTTATTGATATATATGCCCCCAATGGGGAGATTCATTTACACATTGGGGACATGGAGGTTAAATATGAAGTTTTTTAAAAAAACTGATATATTAATTGTTTTGTCAATCGTTATAATTGGTCTGGGGTTATGGACTGTTTATAAATATGCCTATTCAAATAAGCCTGCTAAAGCAGAAATTTATTACAATTCAGATTTAGTTAAAACTATAAATTTGCATACTGGGGTAGACACCACATTTTCGATTCCACAAAATGAACATGTAGTGTTTCGTTTATATAAAGATGGAAGTGTTGGTTTTGAAGAATCTGATTGCCCTGATAAGATATGCATTAAGACTGGAAAGCTTAATAGAGTGGGAGAAACTGCAGCTTGCTTGCCGAATAAGATATTTTTAAAAATTGTTCCAACGATAAATCATAGCGATAATGATATTGATATGGTAGTGGGAAAATAGGAAGGTTAATATGGTTGATATGAATAAATCGATAAGCGATATGCCCAAAACCAAGCTTTTAGTTTTAACTGCATTACTTTTTGCTGTGGCGTTAGTGCTTTCTATTCTGGAAAATTCTCTTCCAACATTGCCAAATGTAGTACCGGGAGTAAAGCTCGGTCTCTCTAATATTGCAGTGATGTATGCTTTATTTTTTCTGGATAAGAAACCGGCTTTTACGATAGCTACTTTAAAAGCAGGTTTTGTATTAATAACTAGAGGCCCAATTGCTGGATTATTAAGCTTTTGCGGAGGAATGTTATCTTTAGTGATTATGTCGATATTATTAATAATATTTAAAGACAAAATATCATATTTTGTTCTTAGCATTTTTGGATCAGTATTTCATAATGTAGGCCAATTTGTTGCTATTTCTCTAATATACACGAACATGTATTTGTGGGTATACCTGCCTTTCTTGTTAATAGCAGGCGTTATTGCAGGAATGGCAACCTCTACTTTACTAAGGTTTATTATGCCAGCTTTTAAAAGGTTGGCTTAAATAAAAATAAATATAAAAACTGGGGGATTTATCATGAAAAAGTTACTTTCATTAGTACTGAGCTTGACGTTAACAACTGCTATTCTTGCTGGTTGCGGCGGAACAGCTAAAACAGACAATTCAGCGAGTACTACAACAAGTACTGCTGCAAGTACGGCAGCAAGTACTGAAACAAGCACTGAGGCTAATGGTGATGCAGTAAAAACTGGACTTGCAGTTGTGTCATCAATTGCAAAATCTACAGATGCTGGAGAAAAAGATGGATTAGCTGAAGTTGACTCATTAATTGCAGCAGTTACAGTAGGCAAAGATGGTAAAATTGTAAAGTGTGCTATTGATGCTGCACAAACAAAAATCAATTTTTCAGCTACAGGAAAAATTCTTACTGATTTAAAGACTGAATTTAAGAGCAAACAAGAATTAGGTGCTGAATATGGTATGAAAAAAGCATCGGCAATCGGAAAAGAATGGAATGAACAAGCAGATGCCTTTGCTAAATATGTTGTTGGAAAGACTATTGAAGAAGTAAAAGGAATAGCTGTAAATGATAAGGGTACTGCCGGTGATGCAGAGTTAGCTTCTTCAGTGACAATACATATCGGAGACTTTATAGCTGTTACTGAAAAGGCTATAGCAAATTCTAAAGAATTAGGTGCTAAAGCTGGAGATAAACTAGGACTAGGCGTTTCTACAAACATCGCTAAATCGGTAGATGCTGGAGAAAAAGATGGTGTAGCACAGGCTTATTCTATGTATACAGCTTCAACTTTTGCTGCTGATGGTAAAATAACAAGTTCCGTTATTGATGCTTCACAATCAAATGTAAACTTCTCTAAAGAAGGTAAAATTACTTCTGATTTAAAAGCACCATTGAAAACAAAAAATGAGCTTGGTGCTGAATATGGCATGATTAAGGCGTCAAAGATTGGAAAAGAGTGGAATGAACAAGCGGACGCATTTGCAAAATATGTAGTTGGAAAAACTCTTGAACAGGTTAAGGGAATTGCTGTGAACAAAGAAGGAGTTTCGACAGAAGCAGAGCTAACAAGTTCAGTTACAGTTCATATTGCAGATTTCCAAAATGTAATAGAAAAAGCAAATACAAACGCTAAATAGTAATATATATGAAATGGAGAATATACTCGAAATAATGGGTAATGCTAGAGTAGAATAAAACATTTAGGATTGTTGCAAAACAAGACAAATACAATATATAAAATATATTATAGCCTAAATAGTACGGAAGTACTGTTTAAAAATAACACTTGAAAACATTATTAACGATATCAGTTTTGTAACAATCCTAAGTAATATTTGAGGTGAAAATTTGCTCAAAAAAATAATGACATCATTAATTGCAATATCATTTCTGATAAACTTGACAGCATGTGGTGGTGTAAAAAAAACTAGATATGAGTCTGAATTTTTGGAACTTTTTGATACGATTACCAAAATCGTAGCATATACAGACAGTAAAGAAGAGTTTACAAAATACTCTCAATTAATTTATGATAACTTAAAAGAATATCATGAACTATATGATATTTATAATGATTATCCTGGTATAAATAATATTAAAACTATAAATGATAATGCTGGAATTAAGCCAGTCAAGGTTGATAAAAAGATAATTAATCTACTCCTTTTTGCTCGGGAGTGGTATAAAAAAACTGATGGCGAAATGAATGTTGCTTTTGGTGCTGTACTAAAAATATGGCACAAATACCGCACGGAAGGTATAGAAGACGAAGCAAATGCCGCATTACCACAGATGGATAAGCTTAAGGAAGCGGCTAAACATACGGATATAAATAAATTAATAATAGATGAAGCAAATTCTACAGTTTTTCTTGAAGATCCAGAAATGAGTCTAGATGTTGGTGCTATCGGAAAGGGTTATGCAACTGAACAAGTCAGCCAGATTGCTATAAAAAATGGGTTTACGTCTGGACTAATTAGTGTTGGGGGAAATGTCCGAGCAATAGGCAATAAGGGAGTTGATAACAAACTTTGGAATCTGGGAATCCAAAATCCAGATAAGGAAAGCGACAAATCAACTATAAGTATTGTATATCTAACAGATTTATCTCTTGTATCGAGTGGGGATTATGAAAGATACTATACTGTTAATGGCAAGAATTATCACCATATAATTGATTCGGATACACTATTTCCTTCAGAATATTTTTCTCAAGTAACAATTGTATGTAAGGATTCAGGAATGGCAGATGCACTCTCAACTGCAGTTTTTAATATGCCTTTTGAAAAAGGACTAAAATTTATAAATAGTTTGCCTAATACAGAAGCACTATGGGTAATGAAAACCGGCGAAATCCGATACAGTGATAATTTTAAAAAATTTATTAAGGATTAAGAAAAAATAACTACAGATTGAATATAGCGAATTATTTATAATGTATTTACAAACAATAATTTTGAACAATTTCTTTAAAATTATTATTGCTTGGAGGGACTAATATGTCAGTAAAAAAAATGAATCACCCTAATGAAGGAGTCAAGTGCGTTGTAAATACCTGCAGTTACTATTTATCTGGCGATCATTGTTCAGCTGAAATAATTGAAGTGAGGGCAAGAGATGCAAGTACTTCAAATCAAACAGATTGTGCGACCTTTATACCTGAAAGCAGAAAATAGATAAATTAGATAGCCTGCCGGTGGTGTAGAATCGGTAGGCTATTTTTTATAATTCCAGATAAACAGAGTTCTTGGCTTCACGGTGGAGTTTTTACTGATTAATAATATAAAAGAATTTAAATTGAAAAATACAAAGAAAAGGGTAAAAATTTATACTAGGTTAGCTATCTAAGGATTAAAATATTGATAGTATTATCATAGGTATTGAACCTTTAACTATATTGGAAGGAACCATAAAATATGATATCATTTAATGAACTATATAACAGATTAGCAAAAGCTGCAGTTGAAAATAAAACAAAGGAAGAACTTGAACAAGTTCGTAAGCTTAATTTTGATTCACACCAACTAGACTGCCTGATACATCCTGACAAATATGCCCCAGTTTGGAAACTTGATAATTGCAGCTGTACTGATGAAGAAAGCTGTGATTGTGCTGCGAAATGCTTATTTGATGCGGTAGAAAAGGATGAAAAAGGTAATGTATCTATTAACAAAGATCTATGTGTGGGTTGTTCTGCGTGCATTGAGAATTGCAAAGCAAAAAAGTTAGTGGGCAGTAAGGATATTTTACCCACACTTGAAGCAGTAAATAGCGCTAAGGGTCCTGTGTATGCCATGATTGCACCTGCTTTTATTAGTCAGTTCAGCGAACAGGTCACTCCAGGTAAGCTCAGAAGTGCATTTAAACAGCTTGGCTTCGCAGGAATGGTAGAGGTCGCGCTTTTTGCAGATATACTTACACTTAAAGAAGCTTTGGAATTTGATAAAAATATTTTAGATGAAAAGGATTATCTATTAACAAGTTGTTGTTGTCCAATGTGGATTGCAATGATACGCAAAATATATAGTCAGCTTGTCCCACATGTTCCAGGATCTGTTTCACCGATGGTGGCTTGCGGGCGTTCTATAAAGATACTTGAGCCAAACTCAATTACAGTATTTATTGGACCTTGTATTGCAAAAAAAGCAGAGGCAAGGGAACATGATATTGCAGACGCAGTTGATTTTGTTCTTACTTTCCAAGAGGTACAAGATATTTTCGAGTTCGCAAACATCAATCCTGCACAAATGGAGGATGATCCTCGAGACCACTCCTCAAAGGCAGGTAGAATTTATGCTAGAACCGGAGGCGTAAGTGAAGCAGTAAAAGACACAGTTAAACGTTTGAACCCGGACCGTTTAATTTCAGTTGAGACACAACAGGCTGATGGTATGCCTGCTTGTAAGGAAATGCTTAACGCAGTAAAAGAGGGGAATATTAATGCTAATTTTCTTGAGGGAATGGGCTGTGTAGGTGGTTGTGTAGGGGGTCCTAAAGCTATTTTAAATCGTGAAGAAGGCAGAATTAATGTTAATCAATATGGAAGTCAAGCAATTTATGACACACCTATTGATAACCCCTATGTAATCGATTTATTGCATCGCTTGGGCTTTGACACAGTTGAAAGCTTACTTGAGCACAGTGATATTTTCACGAGGAAGTTTTAGTAATTTTATAATAGTCAAATGTCCACCCAATATCAAAAAACTCACTTTTATGCCATATTGACAAATGTGCTTCAGATATGCTATTCTCTGATGTTAGAAAGATTATAATGCTTATATGATTTCTAACATTCGGAGCGAGCAAAGCTCTCTTTGAATCTTAGAACTTTGCCAATATGAAAGGAGCAGCCATGAATAAGCCAGAAGTATTAGGTAGGTGGACAAAAGAAAAATCTGAAGAACTATATGGTATTAAGAATTGGGGTAATGGTTATTTTTCTATCTCTGACAATGGAGAGGTATTAGTTAACCCTTACAAGGATAATGAATCGGCTGCTATTAGCCTTATGGATATAATTTCAGGTGTTCGCGAGCGTGGGCTGGATATGCCTGTGCTATTACGCTTTGAGAATTTGTTGGACTCACAGATTTCTTTTCTCAATGAGTCTTTTAATGATGCTATGAAAAAGCTGGATTACAAGGGGGCCTACCGTGGAGTTTATCCTATTAAGGTCAACCAACAGCAGCAAGTAGTTGAGGAAGTGACAAAATTTGGTCAACGCTATCATCACGGTCTTGAGGTGGGTAGCAAGGCCGAATTAGTCGCAGCGCTTTCGCTAATGAAAGATAAAGAAGCATGTCTTATCTGTAATGGCTATAAAGATGAAGAATTTATAGATTTAGGCCTTTATGCAGTCAAAATGGGGTTTAAATGCTTCTTTGTAATAGAAATTCCAGGTGAACTTGATATTGTACTTGAGCGTTCAAGGGCTTTGGGAGTTAAGCCTAACATCGGTATCCGAATAAAACTTTCTGCAAAAGCCGGTGGCCATTGGACTGAATCAGGTGGTGACCGTAGCATTTTTGGCTTGAACATGTCTCAGGTTATAGCTATGGTAGATACTCTGAAAAATGAAAATATGCTGGACTGTCTTAAGCTGCTTCATTATCACCTTGGTTCACAGATTCCTAATATTAGGGACATTCGTTCTGCAGTTTTAGAAGCAGCACGTGTGTATGCTGAGTTAGCCAATGAGGGAGCACCAATGGGATATTTGGATTTGGGCGGAGGACTTGCAGTTGATTATGATGGCTCCAATACAAATTATGTAAACAGCCGTAATTATACTGTAGAAGAGTACTGTACAGATATCGTTGAAGCTGTTATGACTACTCTGGACTCAAGTAATGTGCCACACCCAATCATTGTGACTGAGTCAGGGCGTACGACTGTAGCATATTACTCAGTATTGTTATTTAATGTTTTGGATGTTGAAAAGTTTGAGGAACACGATATACCAGATAAACTTGATGAGAATACATCTGAGCAAATCAAGAACTTATTTGACGTTAATAAAAATATTACACAGAAGAATATTCAAGAATGCTATAACGATGCACTTTACTATCGTGATGAGATTCGCGACATGTTTAAGCATGGCGCACTCAGCCTTCGCGAACGTGCATTTTCAGAGAAAATTTTCTGGAATACAATTAACCAAATTGCAAAGGAAAAGATGAAACTTAAAAATTCTCCACCAGATTTAGAGGACATTGAGAGTGCAATTGCAGACATATATTATTGCAATTTTTCAGTATTTCAGTCCATTCCTGACAGTTGGGCAATTGATCAACTATTCCCAATTATACCATTGCATCGTTTGCTGGAATTGCCAAAGCGCAATGCTGTTATTGCTGATATAACCTGTGACTGTGATGGAAAGATTGACCACTTTATAGATCTTCATGATGTACGTAATACATTGCCGCTACACGAATTAAAAAATGGTGAGGACTACTATCTTGGTATTTTCCTAGTTGGGGCTTATCAAGAAACCTTAGGTGATCTCCATAACCTATTTGGAGATACTAATGTAGTTAGTGTAAAAATAAACTCTGATGGCAGCTATGACCTTGTAAAAGAAATTCATGGAGATAGTGTAGCTGATGTACTTTCCTATGTGGAATATGAGCCAAAAGATATGATAGTACATTTCCGTGAAAAAGCCGAAGAGGCAATACATGATGGTACAATCAGTGCTAGTGACAGACGAGAAATCATGCGTGCATATGATAATGGCCTACGTGGATACACTTATTACGAACGGTAAAAAGTATTAAGAGCAGAGGTCACAATTAATTCTTAGAAGTCGTAAATGAAGAACTCAAAATAAAAGTAAACTGCTTATCTGTATATGGTAAGCAGTTTTTATTATAATATAAGACATCTTTACTTTTTAAAATGTGAGGAGTAAAATTAATTATAGCGAACGGAGGTTCATTATGCCTTACTTAAAAGAAGAAGTGAAAGAGAAGATACTAGCTTCGGCCATTATAAAATTTAAAGAGCAAGGCTATACAGGTGCTTCTATGAGACTTATTGCAAAGGGGGCGGGTGTTTCTTTAGGAAATGTATACCGGTATTTTGAGAATAAGGATGCTCTATTTAATGCAATTATTGAGCCCGTATACAAAAGCTATGTATCCTTTATAAACGATATCGACAGCCTGGTTAAAGATGAAGGAACTGTTAGAAAAGAAGAATTAAATAATTCCTCCAATATTACTGAAATAAATGAAATCAAGGATAAACTTCTTGAAATATGCGAGGAACACTATGTAGAGTTGTTAATAATAATGGATAAAAGCAATGGTACTAAGTATGAAAATGCAAAACAGGTACTAATAACCCTCCTTGATAAAATACTGACTAAGAAGTTTTTATCATTTATGAAGACTGATGACTCAGGCATACTAAATGATGACGTAACATACATATTTTCAGCCTCTTTTATTGAGAGCATTTGCATTATATTGAGGAAATATGAGGGCGGTGTTCAAGTTAGACTGCTAATTGACAGGTTTATCAACTTATTTTTTAATGATTTGGAAATACGTCTCAGGAGTTAAAGGCTATCTTTTTTTATCCTAGGGAGAACAACTGTTCATTATAAAGATGCATAGGGACAGGGTACTTTTTAAAGGATAAGTTTTTTTACCCCAAAAATGAACAACTGTTCATTAAGAATGTTGAGTACTTTAGCATCTATATATAATTACAGTGGGTGAATTATCCAGATACAGTTATCTTCATCACAGAGGGTAAGTTTAACCATAAAGTGAACAGCTGTTCATTTATAAAATAATTTAAGACTACCACATAGTAGTTGTGTTTACGCATTTGGTAAACGATTGTTTAATCAAGCAATTAATGAGTGAGCATTAATGTGTAATTAATTTAAGACAGAAAAGTTAGGCAATACATTAATTTTGACAAAGATGGGAGAGAAAGATAATGAAGAAAATTATTAAATTAAGATGGGCTATATTAGCTATGTGGGTTTTAGCGTCAATTGTACTTACCCTTTTTATGCCTAATATCAATTATATTATAAATGAGCGTGGCACCTCAACAATAGAAAAAAGTTATCCATCTCAAGTTGCACAAAAAATGATTGACAGCATGTCCAGCAATAAAGGGAATACAGGGTTATTGGTATTTTATAATAAGGATAAGTTATCTCAAAAGGATATGGATAGTGCAAAAAATGCGCTGCAAGGTTTAAAAGAAAATCAAACCAAACTGGGTATTACGGGAACTGTTAATGTATTTGATGCTCCTAGTTCAAAGAGTCAATTAGTTTCAAAAGATGATACGACCATGCTTGTACAATTTACATATGAAAATAATGACCGTGATACGCAGATCATCGTTAATGAACTTGAAGCTCAATTAAAAGATTGCAAGGTTGATCATTACATCACAGGGGGTGCATTTATCTCAAATGATTTTCTTAAGCAGACTAACAAAGGAGTGGAGAAGAGTGCAATTATTACAATTGCCTTTATTCTGATTGTTCTAATACTAATGTTCCGTTCTGTTGTGACGCCGTTGATATCTTTGCTGACAGTAGGTATAGCGTATCTAACTTCGATGGGAATGGTCGGACAATTGATTGATAAATTAGGCTTTCCTGTTACAAGCTTAACTCAAATGTTTCTCATTCTTATATTATTTGGATTGGGAACTGATTATAACATACTTCTTTATAATCGCTTTAAAGAAGAACTTCTAAATTATAAGAGTGTAGATGAAGCCATTGTGGCTACTTTTAAAACAGCAGGAAAATCAGTCATATATAGCTCTATAACTGTTTTTATTGCGTTTTTGTCATTAAGTTTTGTAAAATTTGGTGTTTACCGTTCAGGAGTGGCTGTGGCTGTCGGCATTGTAGTACTTGTTGCACTACTTATGACATTAACACCTGCTATTTTTAAATTGTTGGGGAATAGACTTTTTTGGCCATCCAAATCAGGCATGGGACATAAGCCAAGCAAGATGTGGGAAGTGGCTTCTTCATTCTCAATTAAGCGTCCTTATGTAGCAATATTAGCAATTGCCATGTTAATCATACCAATGTTGGTGGTTGGTTCTTATAAGCTTTCATTTGATAATCTTAAAGATATGGGTAGTGGTTCCCCATCAGTAGCTGGTTTTGACACAGTATCGGAACACTTTAGTAAGGGTACCACAATGCCCACAACAATCGTGATTCAAAATAAGGAGCGAATGGATACAAGTGATAGCTTGGCAGTTATTGACGTAATTACGAACAAAATCAAAAAAATAAGTGGAGTCACTGCTGTACAAAGTCCTACGCAGCCACTTGGAGATGAAATTTCTGATTATTATGCCGGGAGCCAGATTGGTAAGGTAGTGGATGGACTTAAATCGGCTGATGATGGTATTGGTAAAATAGGAGATGGGTTATCAACTATACAGGATAAGTTGTCGACTCCAGACTTATCTCAGGTGTCTCAGCTTGTTAATGGCACCTCAAAGATCCAAGGGGGAATGCAAAGCCTAGCTGATGGAATAAAGCAGGTTCAAAGTGGTATTGATCAAGGTGCTTCTGGTTCAGATAGAATTGCAGAGGGAATTGGACAAATAAAAACCAATCTTGCAGCTATAGAACTATCATTAAGTCAAATGTCCTTAAACTATGTAGCATTGGAAAGTGGATATGAAACATTTGGAACTAATTATAAGGCAATTGAGCAAAGTGTTCAGGGATTAACTCAACTGGCTTCAGGATTAAGTGGCGCACTTGAACAGATTGATTCAAAGGAAGCTGGAATTCAAGCTGCTCAGCAGCAGGCTGCACAATTGAATTCAAGTCTTATAAAGCTCGATGAAGGTTTCAAAACGTTAAACGGAAAGTATGATGAAACTATTATATCTTTTTCGCAGCTAAATGGAGGCTTGAAGCAGCTGTCGGAAGGGATTAAGAAGGTAGTTGCAGGAATTGAACAGATAGAAATAAGCCAGAAAGCATTATCTGAGGGGTTAAGGAAAGGCAGTATGGGTCAGAGCCAAATAGTAGATAATATACAAAAAATGGCAAGCGGACTAGGAGCAATTACCACTGGACAAAGGAAGATGACTGCTGGTTTGTCAACACTTGGTAGTTCCTTTACACAGTTAAAAAATGGGTTGGGTGCTAGCAGCGATGGATTAAATCAAATTTCTGATGGTATAAATAAATCCAATGCTTTTCTCTCACAGCTCTCTTCCAACAAAACAGTTAATATCCCTGAAGAGGCATTTAAAAATAGTGATTTTCAAAAATCACTTGATGCTTATATGTCAAAAGACAGGAAAACGGTGAAACTCACGGTTATACTCAAAGATGATCCCTATTCTGACCAGGCCATTACATCCATTGCACAAATCAATAAGCAGCTGCCGGAAATGCTAAATGGTACAGTAATTGCCAATGCCACATATGCGATGGGTGGGGAGACTTCATTCACAAATGATATTCAAAGTGTGGCAACCAGTGATATGCAGTTGGCTCAAGTAATGGTTTTATCAGGCATATTTATTGTACTGGTACTAATCATCAAATCATTCTGGATTCCTGTTTATATTATTAGTTCGTTGCTTCTGTCCTTCTATAGCGCCATTTCAATTACCAACTTATGTGCTAAGGCCTTTTTGAACGCTGACCAAATTGCATGGAATGTCCCGTTCTTCGGGTTTGTTATGATTGTAGCATTGGGTGTGGATTATAGCATTTTCTTAATGACCCGCTATAGGGAGTATGGTGAACTTGGGCCAAACGAGGGCATTATAAAAGCTTCAGCGAATGTTGGAGGAGTTGTACTGGCGGCAGCCCTAATTTTAGGTGGTACCTTTGCAACACTTTCTCCATCAGGTATTAACACATTAGTGGAATTAGCAATTTGCGTATGTGTTGGGGTAATATTCTTAAGTGTGATACTTTTGCCGCTTGTAATACCTGCATTAATTTCAATAGAAAGTAAGCTGGTTACTAAATACTCTAGATATGGTAAATAATTATTCTGTTAAAGCTTAGAGGCTACATATACCAGTCTTGCTAGTGATGCTTTCAGCTACATAGGTGAATATAAAGTAAAGGAAAATGACATGCTCCTCAGTCTTTTGGAAATCCATAGTGCTGAGGAGTTTTTGTTTACGCATTTTTACAAAGTATACTATATAAATATTACCCCCTCAAAAAATAAATATTAACGAATAATATATCGTAAGACAAAAAATTACAATAGGGAGGTACATATAATGAAAAGAATTCAAAGAGGTTTTGCAGTGACAATGGCAATTGCAGTTTTGATGTCAACAACAGTAATAACATCTGTTATGGCAACTAAAGACACTACAGCAGGTATTCAAATATCAAAATCAGAAAAAACAAATTTAAATGGCAAAGGCGATTCAAGGAATAGTGAGAAAGAAGATGGAAATAATAAAATAGAAGTAAAAAGTACTGACAAGGAAAATGGAAATGATAAAACCAAATCAAAGAGTACTGACAAGGAAAAGGGCAAAGCTGATGCTTTGAAAGAAGCTAAAACTAGCTTAGAAGCAGAGAAAGAAGCAATAGAGACTCAAAAAGATAAATTGGAAGAGCAAAAGGATATACTTGAAAAGCAGTATGAGGCAGCAAAGACAAGTGGAGACCTTGAGCTAGCAGCGCAATTAAAAACAAAAATTGAGAAAATTAAAATAGACATGGACGCGTTAAAACAGCAAATAAAAGAAAAGAGAACTGCACTTAAGGCGGCGATAAAATCTAATTATACTACTGACGAGTTGACAAAACTTCAGCTTGTAGGTGAAAAAATAAAGAAAAACAATAAAAATATTGCTGTTTTACCTGTTGAGAATATAATGGTTAAGGGTATTAACATAAAGTTTGACACACCACCAGTAATAAAGAGTGGCAGAACATTAATTCCTGTTAAAGCATTATCCGAAGCCTTTGGCGCTAATGTACAATGGGTTGCTGCAGAAAGAAAGGTTATTATTACTAAAGGTGTTACACAAATAGTTCTTACATTAGATAGTAATAAGATTTATGTAAATGGAGTTGAAACAAAAATCGATGTTCCTGCATGTTCAATTAATGGTAGAACCGTAGTACCAATGAAATTTATTGTTGAACAACTAGGCTTAACAGTGAATTGGCATAGTGATACAAAGGATATTGAGATAGGAGATTCAACCAATCCGATTCCCCCTGTTACAACAACCGGTTCAGCAATCACAGTTACCGGTCAGCTATTACTACTAACAACTAATACTTAAATATACAGTTTTGATGTTAAATAAAAATTTCCACTGAATTATGGAGCACTTATCATTCTAAACATCGTAGCATAAGGAGTTGTTAATTTGGATAGACAAAATTTATTGCGAAAAATTGAAATACTAAGAAGTGAACTAACAAACGAGTATGAAAAGTGTCTTGACAAAGGTGGAATAAATATCAACGTTATAAGTATAAGTCAGCGGCTTGATAAATTAATTGTAGAATACTTGAAGATGAATACACAGTGAATTCAACGAGATTTTTACATTAATTAGAAGTTGAATAGATATATTTGATAAAAAAGGAGTTGAAATGGAAACTGATCTTACTTAAGGAGATACGTTTTCAAGACAGCTCCTTTTTGTATTAAAAGTAAAAATAAATACAAACTAGTATCAATAGAATAAAAGCTAATAATACATCATTATGTTGATTTTTGATAGCGGTTTTTGTATAATCACTTTATAAATGAGTAATAGGAATTGGAGATATTGAAATGGGAAAAGCCTTAATTATTGGAGCTGGTGGTGTTGCTAGTGTTGTTATTCATAAATGTTGTCAGAATCCAGAAGTATTCGAAGAAATTTGTATAGCAAGCAGAACCATCGAAAAATGTGATGCTATAAAAGCAAAACTAGATGGGGGTAAAACTAAAATTCAGACTGCCCAGGTCGATGCTGATAAAACTGATATGGTCATTGAACTTATAAAGAAATTTGGACCAGATATCGTAATTAATGTTGCATTGCCTTATCAAGACTTAACAATCATGGATGCATGTCTTGCTACAGGTGTACACTATTTAGATACTGCAAACTATGAGCCACCCGAGATAGCAAAGTTTGAGTATAAATGGCAATGGGCTTATAGAGAAAGATTTGAAAAGGCGGGAATAATAGGTCTCTTAGGAAGTGGTTTTGATCCTGGTGTTACTAGCGTTTTCTGCGCATATGCTCAGAAGCATTATTTTGATGAAATTCATTATATTGATATTGTTGATGCTAATGCTGGCGACCATGGATATCAATTTGCAACAAATTTCAATCCTGAAATAAATATCCGTGAGATAACTGCGAAGGGTAGCTATTGGGAAAATGGAGAATGGGTTGAAACTGAACCCTTGGAACTTAAAAAAGTATATGATTTACCAGAAATTGGGCCAAAAGACATCTATCTTTTACACCATGAAGAGATAGAATCCTTAGCTCTTAATATTAAAGGAATAAAAAGGATAAGATTCTGGATGACTTTTTCAGAGAAATATCTTACTCATTTGAAGGTACTTGAGAATGTTGGAATGACTTCAATCGAGCCAATAGAGTTTGAAGGCAAACAGATAATCCCACTGCAATTTTTGAAAGCAATTCTTCCTGATCCTGCATCTCTTGGACCTAGGACAAAGGGAAAGACAAATATTGGCTGCATTATGCAGGGTATTAAAGATGGAAAGCCAAGAACCTACTATGTTTATAATGTTTGTGTTCATGAAGAATGTTATGCAGAAGTTGGTTCACAGGCAATTTCTTACACTACAGGAGTCCCTGCAATGATTGGTGCAATGATGATAATGAAAGGCATCTGGAATAAACCTGGTGTTCATAATATTGAAGAATTTGATCCAGACCCATTTATGGAGGCTCTTAACAAATGCGGACTTCCATGGAAAGAGAGCTTTTCACCAACACTTTTAGATTAGAATTATTAGTTTTTGTTATAATTGTAAACAGAGTTCTTGGATTCAGTATGAGATTTACCCCATTTGAGTCTTAAGAACTCTATTTGTATCAATATTCTAACTTTTTGGAGGTTAATTTTGAACATAGATTTTAGTAATTTATCAACACCCTGTTATGTTGTTGATGAAAGACTTCTTATAAAAAACCTTGAAGTTCTTAATTCTGTGCAAGAAAGGACAGGCTGCAGTATACTTCTTGCTCAAAAAGGGTTTTCAATGTATTCATTATATCCTTTAATAGGAAAATATTTAAAGGGTGTAACATCAAGCTCTCTATTTGAAGCTAGGTTAGGCTATGAAGAAATGGGCAAAGAAGTACATGTTTACGCACCTGCGTATATTGAAGAGGAATTCGATGAACTCCTTAAGTATAGTGATCACATTGTTTTCAATTCCTTTGACCAATGGAATAAGTACAAAGATAGAGTAAAAAATGTGAAGTCGAAAAAAATAGAATGCGGAATACGTGTAAATCCTGAATACTCCGAACAAGAAACGGCTCTTTATGATCCATGTGCCAATTTTTCAAGGCTGGGAGTAACACTTTCTAATTTTAGGCCAAAAGAGCTAGATGGCATTGATGGACTGCATTTCCATACAATGTGCGAGCAAAATTCAGATACACTTGAACGGACTATTAAAGTTGTTGATGAAAAGTTTGGAGAATACATTAAGAATATGAAATGGCTCAACTTTGGTGGAGGCCATCATATTACAAGATCAGATTATGATATTGAGACCCTAGTGCGTTCAATTTCATTTTTTCAGGACAAGTATGGAGTAAAGATATATTTGGAGCCGGGTGAGGCAGTTGCTCTCAATACAGGTTTCCTAGTAGCCAAGGTCTTAGATATTGTTGACAATGGCATGAAAATTGCCATTCTGGATACGTCAGCAGCTTGCCATATGCCAGATGTCTTGGAAATGCCCTATAGGCCTAATATTATAGGTGCTGGAAAGCCCGAAGAAAATGCATATACATTTAGGCTTGGAAGTCATACATGTCTCGCAGGGGATATTATCGGTGACTATTCCTTTAAACAGCCATTGAAACCTGGTGACAAGCTTGTTTTCTGTGATATGGCACACTATACTATGGTTAAGAATAATACTTTTAATGGTATAAACCTACCATCGATTGCACTTTATAACGAAAAGGATGGTATAAAAATCATAAAGAAATTTGGTTATGAGGATTTCAAATCACGATTGTAAATACTAAATACCAGCTGTAAAAATGAAAGCTCTTGAAAAATTAATTTCAGGGCTTTTTTCCTACTCTCTGAATATGATGTTTTATATAGCTTACCAAAAAAGTTACAAAATTATATAATCTTGTAACTTTTTTTAATGTAAAAAAAAGGGTGATGATGATATCCTTAGACTAAATAAAAAAGGGAGGTAATAAAATGAATAAGGTTTTTAATAAGGCAATTGCGGCTGCTTTAGCCGGTGTAATGACTATCTCATTAGCAGCTTGTGGATCAAGTAGCTCAAGTGATACGTCATCATCCGTAGTAGCTTCAGCTTCATCTCCATCGACTGCTGCTGCGTCATCGAGTGTTGCGTCAGGAGAAAAAGTTAAGTTGGACTTATGGCATATTCAGAATACTGAACCTGCTCCAACTATTATCAAGGACAGTATGAGTCGTTTCATGAAGGATAACCCAAATTATGATGTGACAACTACTCTGATACAAAATGATGCTTTTAAAGAGAAATTGAAAATAGCGATGAGTTCAAAAACTATGCCAGACATATTCCCACACTGGACAGGTGGAAATATGAATACATATGCTGATGAAGGTACGATCGCGGATTTAACAAGTTTTATGAATGAGAACAACTATAAGGATCGTTTTATGGATGCTGCAATTGGGCAGGCTACATATAAAGATAAAATATGGGCTATTCCGGTTGAGAATACATCTGTAGCAATGGTAATCTATAATAAAGACATGTTTGCAAAGCATTAAAAGCTTTTTTATTAACATGATTGATAATAATAATTGGGGATGGACCTTTCAAAACAGAGATGGAGACATTATCATAATTTTTTATGTCAGTTCTAAATATATTAATTCTGATGAACAAATTTCAAAGCTTCTTGATATAATTAATGTAGAATTTGATGTTGCACTAAATGTAGGTATTGGCTCAATAGTTTCTGATATGTCAAAGATTAAGTTATCTTATAATCAGGCAAGAGAAAACTTTGATAAAGGGGCTTTTACTGGCAACATAGATATTCCTAATAAAGTTGATAATGAAATTTCAAACAATACAAATAAAATATTATTCTTTAAAGAAAAGGTTCTTGAGAATTTCAATGATACCGAGATGACCAAAAAATATCTCAAGAGTTATCTCAATGAAGTTAGAAAATTGGGTGTTCAAAAAAATAAGGTGGAACAAATGTATTATGATTTAGCATCTGCGTTCTATTGGGAATATTTAAAAACTACGGGTAATTCTGCAGATGGGTGACTTGAAACATTAATTTCAACGCTCCAAAACAATGATATAGAAATTGTAGTGTTTTTACTGAGATGTTTATAGTAAAACTCATGTATTCAAATAAAAAACAAATGCATGAAATAGTTGAAGCTGCCACTCAGTTTATTAATGACCGCTTTTCAGAAGATTTGACAGTTTTTACACTAGCTGAACAATTCCATGTAGCCAGAAATTATTTTTCTAGGCTGTTTAAAAAGGAAATGGGGGAAGGCTGCAATGAATATATTACTCGCAAGCGCATTGAAAGAGCAAAGCAGCTTTTAGCAGATTCAAGGCTAAAGACATATGAAATAGCCGAACAGGTAGGCTATCATGATACAAATTACTTTTCGCTGGCATTTAAAAAAAATACTGGTCTATCGCCAAAAGAATATAGGGATAGGCTAAATGAACTTGAATGATGTGAACTACAAATGTAAGATAAATATTATTAAACTATTTTAAGGACTGAATTCTGTATTGCACAGAGCTCAGTCCTTTTAGTTTGTTCATAATGTATTTGTTATTTATAGTAAGTATGTATTTAAATTTCATTTCAAAGTGAACTAGTATTCATCACCTGGATGGTACTATTCCACATAATTTTACACAATCTGCCCAGCTGCTGCTTCAAGATTAAATACTTTTAAAGGTTAAAATTAAGTTTTATTCAATAAATGAGAATAATAGCGAGCAAATGATTATTTTGACAAATAATAGCACAGACTGTAAAATGGATATTAGTGTATTTTTTGCTAATTAGTACTGATAGGAGGATAATGTTCAAAAATGCAAAAGAAGATTTTTTTGAAGGCAGCAGTGTTTTTGTTTTTTGTGGCAATGCTTTTCGGCATAGTGCCAGGATTTAATTTTGGAGTGAAGGAAGTGCGTGCGGCAAATCAAACGGGGGGGTGGGTAGCAGATTGGGATGTTTTTTATGGTATTGATCATGATACTACGCTGGATGGCTCAAATGTTAACTTGGTGGATTACAATGGTGTATTGTATGCTGCATGGCAGGAAGGCAACTTGGAAAGCAATTATCAGTTGCGTGTTAAAAAGCTGGATAGCAGCACTAATTCATGGATATCT
Organism: Bacillota bacterium; assembly: GCA_023391425.1. GTDB lineage: Bacteria > Bacillota > Clostridia > Acetivibrionales > DSM-1351 > Ruminiclostridium. The sequence continues at coordinate 54,171 of JAEWAX010000052.1, forward strand.
GTGGATGGAGGTGGAGCAACAGGCATAAATTATAATACATCTTCACATAGGCCGTCTAAGCCAAGGCTCGCAGTGCTAAATAATGAACTCTATGTGACTTGGACGGAGAGTACGAAAAATTCTACATGGGGATTAAAGATTCATGTTAAAAAGTATAATAGCGCTACTGACACATGGTCTTGGGTAGACGGTGGTGAAGAAAAGGGCATTTGTATAAGCCCTAACATGTCAACAAGTGTCACGGACCCAACCCTTGCATTATACAACGGCATGCTATATTTAGCATGGAATGAGGGTGGACCAATTTATTTAGCTCAATATAGTGGGACTGGTAGTGAATGGGCTGTAAAGGGAATAGTAACCTCATCTGGAAGTGAACCCTGCTTAGCTGTTAGCAATGGACTCCTTTATATTGGCTGGAATGTCCAAGGTTCTGACTATATAACAAGGACCCATGTGACAAGCTTCGATAGCAAAACTAATGCCTTTACAGCAGTAGATGGCGGTACCAAGGGGTTAAATAAGGATTCAAGTAAAAGCTCTTCGAAGGTTTCTCTTCAAGATTATGATGGAACACTATTTGCACAATGGAGTGAAAATAATTCAGAGGGTAGAAGGCAAATAAGAGTTGCAGAGTATAAGGGGGGGACTTCGTGGACCTTCGTTGATGGAGATGGCCCAAATGGTATAAATTATAACAATTCAATAGATGCATATGGTGGTGAGTTAGTAACATTTAACAATGAGCTTTATATTTTTTGGGAAGAGTCCGTAAGTTATCCGGAAGTTGGAAAGGTTCATGTGAAAAAGTATAACAAGACATCAAAAACATGGTCTTCTGGAGAAGCTAATGGTATAGTAGGTAGTGCAAGCAATGGATTAAAGGCTGATATGTTATACACGGCTTCGCAGCCAACGGCAGTAGTAAGTGATGGTACGCTTTATGCTGCATGGCGGGAGCAAAATAGAAATCTAAAAACAAGCATAAAAGTTAAGAAGCTGGATAATTCTTTTACAATGACTTCGGATGCAGCAGATCTTAGTAATTTAGCTGTCAGTAAAGGGATTCTCAATACTATATTTGATCCAGAAACAACAAATTATTATGTGCTTTTGGATAATTCGGTTGAAACAATGACAATAACACCAACTAAAGTAAATAGCAAAGCAACCATTAAGGTAAATGGTGTATCAGTTGAAAGTGGACAGGCTTCTCCAATCAGCCTTGATGTTGGCGATAATAACATCATCATTTCAGTTATCTCAGATAGAGGAGCTGTTATAAAAGACTATTTTCTAAGAGTAAATAGAGCAGTTTCAGGTACTACAAGGAGAATAGGTACTACACTTGACAACTATGTGGATGATTATGCAAGTTATACTACTGGAGATAGTACAGCAGTTACAGGTAGAAATGTAACCTATGCAGGCTGCACGGAAGATTGGGGTATTATTGAATCGCTGGGAGCTCTTAAGTTTGATTTAGGTATTATAAACAGCGCTGTATCGCAAGCCGATTTGAAAATTCATATAGAAGATGATGGTACTCAAATAAGTGAGTCATATGGATGGGGAATTACGATGGATACGCCCACTGTTAATGTATATGGTTCCAATAATGATTCTTGGGGTCCTGCAACGTATCCGGTAGGCCTCTACACTAAAGATGTTGTTATTGATGCTGCTAATAGGCCAGTAACTGCACAGCAGTGGATGTCATTTGATGCTAATGCTAATTCGTTTCTTTCCAATCAATCTAATGGTGATAAAATAGCTACTTACATAATTGCTGGCGGGACTACTGGAAACAATATGTTTGGTTTTAATTCTACAAAAGATACTGATAATAGCTTAAGGCCATATATGGACGTAACCTATGAACCAGCACCTATATTAACGGATGCAGTTTTAAATGCTAGCCACGATAAAGTCACCCTTTCATTTAATGAAGCTATATCAAATAATTTGCCAGATACTTCTGCCTTGAAAGAAAATGTAGAAATTAAAAGGTCTGAAAGCGAATTTAGTGCATTAGACACATCAGACACTGTTGATGTAGTTGATGGAAAAATTGAAGTAAGTTTAAGTTCTGCATTAACTGGTACAAATAATAAGCTGAAGGTCCTTTCAGGTTCTATTAAGGGCACAAAGGGTAATATAAAATATGAAGATGCTATAACAAATTCAATACTAGCTCCAGAAACTGTAATAACAGCAGCAGTAGTAGCCAAAACACCAGTTGAAAACGGAAAAGTAAACCTCACAATTTCTACAGCAGCACAGTCAGACCACGAGATTTATTACAGAGTAGTAAGCAGTGAACCGATAGCACCAAATATAGGGGATGCACTAGATTTAACTGGCTGGACTAAAAACGATAGTGGTACAACTGCATTTGAAGTATCGGCAGTAGATGGAAATTTCATAGAGGTAGTTGAAGTACCTACAGCAGATAGCAAGATAACAAAGTGGGGCAAAACAACAGCAACCGATGATGGATATACTGCAGCAGTAGCACCAGTTATTAGTAGCAATTTAAATGCTACAACAACAGTAACAGAAGGAAATGCAGCAACCTTCACAGTGTCAGCAAATGTTACCGACAGCGGAACACTGAGTTACCAGTGGCAGAAATCCACGGATAATGGAGCCACATGGAGTAATATTGAAGGTGCAACAGATGCAAGCTATACTACTGAAAAACTAGCAACAGGTGATAGTGGAAGTAAATACAGATGTGTGGTAACCAATACAAGAAGTGCAACCAATACAGCAGTAGCTACCTCAGTCGAGACAACATTGACAGTAAATGAAGCAGCAGCAGTAGCACCAGTTATTAGTAGCAATTTAAGTCCTACAACAACAGTAACAGAAGGAAATACAACAACCTTCACAGTGGTAGCAAATCTATCCGACAGCGGAACATTGAGTTACCAGTGGCAGAAATCAACGGATAATGGAGCTACATGGAGTAATATTGAAAGTGCAACAGATTCAAGCCTTACTACTGA
>JAEWAX010000108.1 GCA_023391425.1 Bacillota bacterium
TGAAAACTTCAGAAGAAGAATTCTGCATACCTTACAAACAAACAAAGAGCCAATCACCTTGTAATGCGATTGGCCCTTCATAAAAATTCAGTTTACTGTTCTACCCCAACTATTGACATAGAACCATTTTAATAATTCAATTTGTTAAATATAAATTATTTAGCGTCAACTTTTGCCATGTGCTCGATAAGGTTAACAACTTTGTTTGAATAACCCCACTCATTGTCATACCATGAAACTAACTTAACGAAGTTAGCATTCAATGCGATACCAGCATTTGCATCAAAGATTGAAGTACGTGCATCGTGAATGAAGTCAGTTGAAACAACTGAGTCTTCAGTGTATCCGAGGATACCCTTTAATTCATTCTCTGAAGCCTTCTTCACAGCAGCTTTGATTTCTTCATAAGTAGCGCCTTTTTCGAGACGAACTGTTAAGTCAACAACTGAAACGTCAACTGTAGGTACTCTCATTGACATACCAGTTAATTTACCGTTTAATTCAGGAATAACTTTTCCAACTGCCTTTGCAGCACCAGTTGATGAAGGGATGATGTTTCCAAGTATTGATCTTCCGCCTCTCCAGTCTTTCATTGAAGGAGCATCAACAGTCTTCTGAGTATTAGTTGCAGAATGAACTGTAGTCATAAGACCTTCAACTATACCGAAGTTGTCATTGATAACCTTAGCTAAAGGAGCTAGGCAGTTTGTTGTACATGATGCATTTGAAACAACAACCATGTCCTTAGTATATTTATCATCATTAACACCCATAACAAACATCTGAGCATCTGATGAAGGAGCACTAATAACAACTTTCTTTGCTCCACCCTTTAAGTGAGCTGAAGCTTTTTCTGTAGTAGTGAATACACCTGTTGATTCAACAACATATTCAGCGCCACATGAAGCCCAATCGATATTTGCAGGATCTTTTTCTGCAAATACAGCAACTGCTTTTCCGTTAACAACTAATTTTCCATCTTTTGTCTCAACAGTTCCGTCAAATTTGCCATGTACTGTGTCGTAAGTTAGCATATATTTCATATACTCTAAATCGACAAATGGATCATTTACTCCCATTACTTCTACATTTGGGTTACTAGCTGCAGCCCTAAAAACTAGACGTCCAATACGTCCGAAACCATTAATTCCCATTTTTACTGCCATTGTTGTTACCTCCTAAATTTTTATTAATTAATCAAGCAAACTAATGCTTATCAATATAGTAAACTCAGCTTTGCCAAACCTTACAGCATATGCATAAGCTGAGTTGCACTTATACTTTATAAATAAAGTGCAAAACAACTGGTTTGATTTTCTAAACCAATGATAATTCTATAATATTTTAAAAACATAATCAATAGCATATACGCCAAAATTAATAATTATTTAACAAAGTTCTACTGTGAATTTTTCTAGTAAACTTACTGGATTATAAGATAGCTTAGCTTTTCTTAAGCCATCAAGTCCCAAATCCTGCTCTCTATTCACAAATTCAATGTCATTCCAATGGTTTGCCAAGAACTGCTGGTTAACTAAAGGATATAGTCCATGTATTTCTGAATTTGCCTTTTCTATGTGAATAACAACTGTATTGCTATTAAGCTGTTCACCCACAGTAAATGCCTCTGGCTTACCATCTACTTTAATTATTGCACCTTTTACTCTTAGAGAATTATAATTGTCCATTAAATCTAAATTTGCCTTTCTCTCAGCGATAAGACTGCCGCTTTCGGTATAATTCCTCTCTATACACCACTTTTCAATTATATCTATACAGTCTGAAATATTTTCATCTGAAATCTCTTCATATTTAAAGGTATGAAGTTTTTTAAACTTATTAATATGATTTCTCTTTCCATCCAATTTTTTTCCTGAAAGTGTTGAAAGTTTTTGTACAGAATAAATATAATCAAAATTATCTCTGTCTTCTTTTGCCTTGAACTCGATATCTAAGCCCTCTAAAATAGAAACTTGCTGTGTCAAAACACGGCAAATTTGGAATTCCCAACCCATCTCAAAGAAATACTCTTTTATCGCGTATATCGTAGCTTTTAAACCTTCACTATTATTGTAATCACCTATCGGGAAAAAACAAAATGGCTTTTTATCTTCTATAACTGACATAATACACAAAAAATTATTTATTATACTATATCTTATTTTATAATAATCTCTCCATATAAAAAGATTTGTAAAGCTTAGCTCAGATATCTGCAGATTGGTCATTCTAAAATATTCGTCAAATAATTTTTTATCATCTATAGATATTTCTGAGACTTTCAATGTAGTCTGCAACACACAACAATCCCCCTATTGGCCCTATTACTTAATACTTTCTATAATTGCAATTAAAAATAATACTGAGCTTTGCATATCTGTAATAGATATTTGTTCTTGTACACTATGAACCTTTTCCATACCAATACTAATGTCCACGGCCTCTATTCCTTTTGAATTAAAAATATTGGTATCACTACCTCCACCTGTTACAACTGCTTCAAATTTAAACCCACTCTTTTTTGCAGCTATTTCTAGTATCTTTACTATATTGGAGTCATTTTCTATGTTAAAGGATGGGTATTCTATTTCTGATGTAAATTCTACTTTCCCACCCCAGTTTTTGGAGGCTTTCTCAAAACATTCACGCATATGATCTGTCTGGGCTTCAAGCTTAGCTTGCTGTCTACTCCTTGCTTCGCCCTCTATTTCTACTCTATCACAAACAATATTAGTGGCAATGCCTCCGTTAATTATACCAATATTTGCAGTAGTTTCCTCATCTATTCTACCCAACTTCATATTAGCAATTGCTTCTGCCATTATTGAAAAAGCGCTGATACCATTTTCAGGTTCCATACCAGCATGTGCAGCTTTTCCTTTGACTACAACATGGATTTTGTTTTGTGATGGTGCTTTAACTGCAGCGCATCCAACTCTTCCATCACTATCTAATATAAATCCATATTTTGCATAAATCTTGCTGAAATCCATATTTTTTGCACCCAGCAAACCAACTTCTTCAGCTATTGTAAAAGCAATCTGAATGTCTCCATGTTGGATGTTGTCTTCCTTTAGCACTCTCAAGGTTTCAAGAATAACAGCTATTCCTGCAGCATCATCACCGCCTAATATAGTAGTGCCATCACTCTTAATAATATCTCCATCAACTATTGGCTTTTTGCCTATACCTGGAACCACTGTATCCATATGTGCTGTCACTAAAATAGCTGGTACATTTTTTGAACCCTTTATAGTGCAAATAATATTGCCACACTCTCCACCGACTTTTTGTCCAGCATCATCTTCAATTGGTGAATATCCTAAGTTTTGTATTTTTTGTTTTAGAGTATCACACATTTGTCTTTCTTTATAAGACAGACTATCTATCTTAACTAATTCTAAAAACTCGTTAACAAGCCTAGTTTTATTTAGCAATTTGACCACCATTCCTTATAAAAATCTTTAGAGCTAATAACTCCCTTTTTAATATACCCATTTTTTTATATTAATCACTGTTTTATATTTGAAAACATAAAATAAATCGGAGATTTTCCATTTAATTCCTCATAATGTTTTTTTAAATTATCTACTCCTATTTATTTTACCAATCAAATTTTACTAGATGACCCTGCGTTTCTAAGTTTATAAAATCTTGCTGTCTTAATACTTCATATACTACAATAGCAACAGAATTGGACAAGTTTAAAGATCTTATACCTTCTTTCATAGGTATCCTAATGCAGTTGTCCTTGTTATTCTTGAGTAATTCCTCTGGTAAACCTGCTGTTTCCTTTCCAAATAATACAAAGCAATCATCCTCATATTTTACATCACTGTACTTGTTAATAGCCTTTGTAGTAGAATAGTAAAACTTGCTATTAGAATGTTTATTTACAAATTCATCAAAACTATTATAATATTTTATTTCTGCATCATTCCAGTAGTCTAACCCAGCTCGCTTCAAATATTTATCCTCTATAGAAAATCCAAGTGGACCTACCAAATGAAGAATTGTACCTGTAGCCGCGCATGTTCTTACAATATTGCCTGTGTTCTGTGGGATTTCTGGTTCCACTAAAACTACATTTAACGCCATTCTAATATCATTCCTTTCATTTTTAATTTCAGTCAAATTATATAATTACTCTATTGCTTAATGCATCAAAATAAAAAAAGATGGCATATACCATCTTTTTTTATAATATATATTTTATCAGTTATAAATCTATTTCTCAATCCTCAACAGATATATCTATTTCTAAGGTTTCTGTATCTGTTAAATAAAGTGGAACACAGATAGTTTGCATTTTTGAAGGAGATATTGATAAATTCTCCCCTAACAATAAAGAAGGAGGAGTTATTTCTATACCAATACCCTTATTATACAATAACGTAGCAGTATTACCTAAAATCATATTTGTTAATTCAGATAATGCGCTCTTTGATATCTCATTCAATTCGTCGACTGGCATACCAAACATCATAGCCGACGCTATCTTAAAAGCTACCTCCTTAGTCATTGTAAATATTGCTTGACCCCTCATTTTGCCAGTTATCCCAACAATTATTAATATCGACTCCCCTTTGTATGGAGAAGACCTGAGAAAAACCTTACCAAGCTTAGCGTCAATATTTGCCACTTGCTGCAAAACTGTCTGACTTGCTTCAATAAAAGGGTTAATGTATTCTATATTCATAATAATCCACCTTGTTTTATGTATTGAACCTCATGGGTTGGAAAGTCATAAAATCGTATATGTAAAATCATAATTAATTATATACAATATATATACAAAATTCTATATGTTTTTTAAAATTCCTCCTTGAAATTTCATTTTTATGACATCAAAATACAATTAAGTCCAGGTGGAGCCAAAACTTCACCTGAACTAACCTATTTATATTTATTTTTTTGCCTTTGGCTTAGATATTGCTGCCATTATATAACCAAAAAATACAGCTGCTGAAAGTCCAGCCGCAGCTGCTTTAAAGCCACCAGTAAATACTCCAAGTATACCTATTCTGTCAACCTCATTAAATACTCCCTTTGCTAGGTTATACCCAAAGCCAGTAAGTGGGATTGTTGCCCCCGCACCTCCTATATCTACAATTTTTTGATATATACCCAATGCAGCAAGGACAACTCCAGTCACTACATATAAAACTAGAATTCTTGCTGGCGTAAGTTTTGTTTTATCAATAAGAATTTGTCCGATTGCACAAATTACTCCACCAACTAAAAAAGCACTTAGGTAACTCATTCTTCATCATCACCTCATATTTAATAATTGTTAATCCAAGCTTCTGTGAATACTTAATGCATGTGCTATTCCAGGAATTGATTCCTTTTGTTGTGAGCTTATTGGACTCATTAAAGCTCCAGTAGCAATAAATAAGACTGTTTTCAGATTACCCTTCATTATTTCTTTGTATATATGTCCCGCGAATACTGTAGCAGAACAACCACAGCCACTTCCACCTGCATGTGTATCCTGATTATTTGAGTTAAAAATCATTACACCACAGTCATTATATCTAGCTTCAATATCTAATCCGTTCATTTTTAAAATATCTATGCATATATCTTTGCCAACTTTACCTAAATCACCTGTCACAATTAGGTCATAGTATTCTGGCACAAGACCAGTATCAGAAAAATGTGTTAGAATAGTATCTGCTGCCGCCGGGGCCATTGCCGCCCCCATATTATTTGCATCAGTTATACCTAAATCAATAATTTTTCCTGTCGTCAGAGTTTTAATATAAGGTCCTGCTCCCTGCGCAGATATAACAACAGCACCAGAACCGGTAACAGTCCATTGAGAAGTTGGAGTTCTCTGACTTCCAAGCTCTAATGGAAATCTGAATTGTTTTTCAGCAGAGCAAAAATGACTCGATGTCAAGCAAACAACATTTTCTGCAAAACCACCATCTACCAGCACACTTCCTAAACTCATTGATTCTGCCATTGTTGAACAAGCACCATATAAACCTAAGAATGGTACATTTGTTTCTCTTAGCCCATAGTTAGCAGCAATACATTGATTTAGCAAATCGCCAGCTAAAACATAATCAATTTTGTCATTGCTAAGACCTGAATTCTGCAATACCTTTGCAAAGGTCTCTCTTACTAGCTTACTTTCTGCTTTTTCCCAACTATCCTCACCCCAAAGCTCGTCTGGAATAATATAGTCAAAGCACTTTTTTAAGTCACCTTTGCCCTCTTTAGGTCCAACGATTGATGCAGTCGCCATTATGCAAGGTGGATTTTTCAATACAACTGTCTGTTTACCAATATGTTTTTCTGCCATAGCTGTCTCCTTAGTTTATGTGTATCAACTTATAGACGTTGAATAGTTAGTTTACTCATTTAACTTTCCTACATGAAGCCCATTTATGACACCAGTTATCACAATTGGCAGACTTGATTGAGATAATTGTATGAATTAATTAAATCATAATTATTAATTCATATACTCTTCGTAAGAAAATCAACTGTTATAACTAGTGTGTAATAGGTATATAGAGAGTTACATAATAAAGTAATGAATTATTCCTACAATAATTGAGGAACAAATTCCAAATACAATAACAGGGCCCGCAATAATAAACATTTTTGCGCCCATTCCCATTATATATCCCTCTGTCTTGAATTCCATCGCTGGTGACACAACTGAGTTTGCAAATCCTGTAATAGGTACAATTGAGCCTGCGCCTGCAAATCGGCCAATTTCATCATAAACATTAAGTGCTGTTAATAAAGCTCCTAAGAAGACCATAATTATACTTGTGATGGATGATACTATATCTGGCTCTAATCCACGAGCTTTGAGGAAATTAGCGATTATTTGTCCAATGACACAAATAATGCCCCCGACAACAAATGCTTTAATAATATTTATAGTCAATTTTGAATTTGGTGAAACACTTTTTACATATTCTGAGTATTCTTCTTTAGTAAAAACTTTTTTCATAATTCCTCCATCGCAAAAAAATAAGATATAAATTAATATATCTCATATTTTTTACATTATTATAAAAATTATTATGAAAAATTAACAAGTAATACTTTATTATTCCACACATAGATTGCTTTATTTGGTGTTTTATCAAAATACATGTTCATTATAGCAACTAGTGCAATAATTCCACACAAAATTAAAATTGTTATTACAATTAATATTACTTTTTTTCTTTTAAAATGCGTAACTTTTGACATTTCTTTTATCCTTTGTATCCCACTTTAGAAAAAAATATAAACTGCAAGGTTTAGGGCTGACAATTGCATTAGCACAGGTTTAATAACTCGCTTAGTTCTCAATTAATTATTATTTGCAATCATTTTACATTTAATATCTTTAAGAATCTTTTTTTCAATACGAGATACTTGTACCTGTGAGATGCCTAGTAACTTTGCTATTTGAACCTGAGTCTTTTCTTTAAAATATCTTAGTATTATTATTTGTCTTTCTCTCGCATCCAATGTATCAAGAATTTGTCTAATTGCAATTTTATCAATTAAATCAACTTCATTGTTATTATCAGCATCTATCCTATCAATTAACAGTATAGGAGAGTTGTCACCTTCACCTATTGTACTGTATAGTGATTCGGGAGTACAGCCTGCTTCAAGAGCCATAACCAAATCTTCAGCTGAAACATTCATTCTTAATGCGATTTCGTTTATTGATGGCTCTCTTCCAAGTTCCTTGCACATAATTTCTTTTGTAATACGTGCCCTAGAAGAAATCTCTTTAAGAGATCTACTTACCTTTATAATTCCATCATCTCTTATAAATCTTTTTATCTCTCCAATTATCATAGGAACAGCATATGTAGAAAATTTTACGTTATATGATGAATCAAACTTGTTAATTGCTTTTATTAGTCCTATGCTTCCAATTTGAAATAAATCATCAATTTCATAACCTCTATTTTGAAATCTCTTAACAATACTCCAAACCAAGCCGACATTCTTTTCAACTAGTATTGTTTGTGCCTGCTTATTTCCTGCTTTAGCATTAATAATAAGTACTAAAACTTCTTCATCTGTAATATCCTTCATAGCTTCCAAAACCTTCCTGTCAAGTATTTTGACTAATTTAACCTTATTGAGCCACAATTACGATAAAAATGTAATGAAAATCACATCATATTAGATTATTGGCGCAAATATATATTTTTATACATTTATTACATATATTTACATCAATAATTATACAAATACCTTTAGCCTGCACTAAGTATAGCAATGCTATAAATAAGGGCGATAAAGAAAACTTAGCTTGTGCCGAGCCGCAGGCGTAGGCAGAAGCTTAGTTGCACTTATACTTGCAAAGTGTAAAGAAAACTTAGCTTGTGCCGAGCCACAGGCGTCCGCAGAGGCTTAGTTGCACTTATACTTGTAAAGTGTAAAGAAAACTTAGCTTGTGTCGAGCCGCAGGCGACGGCAGAGGCTTAGTTGCACTTATACTTGTAAAGTGCTAAGTCCTGATGTTGCTTTCGCTCCATCTGAACTAAGTCTTCTTTATCTTCGCGGCGTTACTAACCTCCTGCTCTTCGAGCATGAGCTAAGTATCGCCAAGCACGAAATAAGGGCGATAAAGAAAACTTGGCTTGTGCCTAGCCGAAGGCGACAGCAGAAGCTTAGTTGCACTTATACTTGTAAAGTGCTAAGTCCAGATGTCGCTTTCGCTCCATCTGAACTAAGTCTTCTTTATCTTTTTGTACATTGTAATAGTGGTACCCATATTGGGTTTAGAAACTATATCAACACTATCCATAAAGCTTTCCATAACTGTAAAACCCATTCCAGAGCGTTCCATTTCTGGTTTTGAAGTATATAGAGGTTGTCTTGCTAACTCAACATTCTCGATGCCTTTTCCTTGATCAGAAATGATAATTTCAATTCCATCATTAAACAACTTACCATGCATCTTTACTATTCCAGGATTATTCTCATACCCATGTATGATTGCATTGGTTACGGCCTCAGAAACAGCTGTTTTAATATCAGCCAGTTCTTCTACTGTCGGGTCAATTTGTGATGCAAAAGCAGCTGCTACGACCCTACCAAAGGCCTCATTACTTGATTTACTCATAAATTCTAGCTTCATTTCATTTATTAGTTGCATTTTTTTCTCTTCCTCACTCTCTTATTGGCATTACTAACCTTCTGCTCTTTGACCATAAGCTTAGGCTTCTTTAACCACACATATTTGATATAGCTCTCTCCAAATCACTATAGGCAGGTATTATTTTTAATACACCTGACATTTCAAATATTTGCATTATTTTAGGGTTGGCATTAACAATAGCTGCCTTACCATTTAATTTCTGAATATTTTTATATCTTCCAACAACCACGCCAATACCAGAGCTATCCATAAAATTAACATTTGAGAAATCAAAAATAATATTTTTTACTGTAGCTTTTACAATCTCAAAATCAATTTTCTGTCTTAAATACTGTGCCGAGTGATGATCCATATCTTCCATAATTTTCACAATCAGGGTTGTACCCTTTCTTAAAAGCTTTACATCCAAAGCAAATTCCTCCTTTGTATCTTCGCGGCGTTTCTAACCTCCTGCTCTTTGAGCACGAGCTAAGTACCGCCATGCTCGAAATAAGTGCGATAAAGAAAACTTAGCTTGTGTCGAGCCGCAGGCGACGGCAGAAGCTTAGTTGCACTTATACTTGTAAAGTACTAGAGTTCAGAACAATTCATCTGAACTAAGTCTTCTTTATCTCTAAGCTCGAAATAAGTTATAAGGGGCTATCGCTCACTCGACATCGCTTCTCAGGTTACTGCGAAACCGCGACGTGACATACTATTTAAACAGTAAGTTTTATGTATATAGTATATTAGTTTTTGCGACAGACCCTTAGTCTTCTTTTAACTTTACAAAGAATTTAATTCGCTATTTCCCTATTTTTACCTTTTTTCTCTAATGTCATTAGCTATCTCATCCAACTTTCTGAGGCGATGATTTACTCCTGACTTTCCTAGTCTAGGATTTAGCATTTCCCCGAGTTCCTTTAAGCTTAATTCTGCATAATCAAGTCTCAATTTTGCAATATCAATAAGGTTTTCGGGAAGATTTTTGATTCCTATTGTGGAATCAATTAGCTTTATATTGTCCACCTGTCTAACAGATGCATTTACTGTCTTTTCAAGATTTGCAGTTTCACAATTTACTATTCTGTTGACACTATTCCTCATATCCTTAAGTATTCTAACGTTTTCAAGTTCCATCAATGCACCATGCGCACCAATAATATTTAAAAAATCCACTATGTTTTCACCCTCTTTTATATAAGCAACATAGTTTCCTTTTCTAGTAATTATCTTTAAATTAATTCCGTAATCTTTTAATAACTCTTTAATAATTTCGGTACACATTTTATTTCTTGTTGCAATCTCGAGATGATAGGTTTTTTCAGGGTCGCTAATTGACCCTCCTGATAAGAAGGCCGACCTAAGAAAACTTTTCCTACAGCAAGCCTTTTTTAGTGTGGTACTTATTGGAGAAAAGTAGCCCCCATTGAATGCACTAATTTCAAAGTCATAAAGCATTTTATTAATAATCTGCATAGATGCTAAGATTATAGAATATGAAATATGCTTTTTGAGTTTACTGCTTCTTCTAATAGCCACTTCCGGGCTTAGACCATATACTCTTCTAATTGTAGAATATACCCTTCTTGCAAATGCTGCATTTTCTGTTACCATCTTCACATTTCTTGAGTTCTCTTCATGAGAAAAAAGGTTATTCGTTAAAATAACCCCCAAAATTTCAGCTTTCATACAACAAGCATCGTGTAACTCTATTCTACAAAGCTCATCCTTTACTAAAGTTGAAAAAGACACCCTTACTCACTCCCTAAACCTAACAATCTATTTACTTTTCACTTACTGCTTTGACATGCAAAAAAGTTGGCGCAAGCCTACTTGCCATAACTCTCCATTTTTCATTCTTCACTTTTTACTGGGTTTTGCTTTCACTTAGTTTTTCAATCTGTGCATCCTCAACAGCTGCTCTTAAAATTTCAGATACACTCCAAGCCTGAGCAAAGCATCCCCTAGGATAATAAGGAGTATCGCCATCAAATATCTCAGAAATACTTCCCAAACCACTATCTTTCATATGATCAACAAACGGCATTATGAAATCTAATGCGTTTTTTCTAGCTTGTTCTGTTCCGCCATTAACCCTTACATATGCCTTTATAAATCTCCCCAGAGGCCATGTCCAGGCAGTTCCTTGATGATACGCACCATCTCTGCTTAAAACATCTCCACTGTATTTACCCCTATAATGTGGGTTATCTTGGGATAATGTTCTTAAGCCATAGGGTGTATATAGCTCTTTCCATACCTTATTTACAATATTTCTAGCTTTGTCGCCCTCAACCACAGCATAGGATAGCCCGACAGCCATTATCTGATTTGGTCTGATACTAGAATCTTTACCTAAATCATTAACTACATCATATAAGCAGCATTCTTTTTTATTCCAAAACAATTTATCAAAAGACTCTTTCGCCTTTTGTGCTAAGTTATTATAAATATCATTGTCTTCAAACTTCTTTGCCAACTGTGACATAATCATTAGTGCATTATACCATAGCGCATTGATTTCCACAGCTTTTCCATGCCGTGGAGTTACCACCCAGTCACCAACTTTTGCATCCATCCAAGTCAACTGTGTATTCTGGTTTCCAGCCGTAACAAGACAATCTTCAGTCATTTTAATGTCAAAAATAGTTCCATTTATAAAACCAAAACATATTTCCTTGAGGCAGTCATATATTTTTTCCTTAATATAGCTATAGTCATTTGTATACTCTAAATAACTGTTTACTGCTTCAAAATACCAAAGAGCAGCATCAACACTATTATATGCTGGCTGTTCACCATCGTCTGGAAACACGTTAGGTAAGAGCCCATACTTCACATATTTTGAAAAAGTGTATAAAATATCCTTTGCATCCTCATATCTACCTGTTGCTAATGTAAGTCCACTAAAGGCAATCATTGTATCTCTGCCCCAATCAGTAAACCATGGATATCCTGCAATTACTGTCTTGGATTTGGTAGAATTTCTATAAACAATAAAGTTATCAGCTGCTAGGACCAACCTTTTACAGAGCTCATTTTTATATGCCTTTTTGTTCAGAAGTCCTAACAGACGCTTTTCTTCTGTCTTAACTATTTCACTTGCATCTACTTTTTCATTATCATAATTCTCTGTAGTTGCAATAAAAGATATAGTTTTACATTCTGAGGGTTTCAATTTTATTTTAAAACATCCTGGGATAAAGTGATCCTCATAGTTGTCTAAACCTCTTTCTTGCTCAAGGGTATAAAACATATTGTAAAAGTAGCAACCATTATACTTTTGAAACTCCCCTAATTCTGTGCAAAGTTTTAGCTTAATATCAGAACCTTCTGGAGAAATACAAACTTCCTTCTGCTTGATTTGTGTGTCAAATCTCAAGTAGTTGCTTTGGCTCTTATCATGATGATCTCTATAGTTAATCAGTGGTGTAAGCTTAAAAATAGTCGTTTTTGAACCATTTCTTATTTCATATTGAACTATAGTTGTATTTTCACCTTGCTTCATAGCAATTTTCTTTTTAATAAAAATATCTTTATAACTATACACAAACTCCGGCAAGTAATCAAAACTTGCTCTTTGTAAGTAATCAAAGCCGTGGTTTATATAGCCATCTTTTGTTTTAAATGAACTAAGTGACACATTAGTTCCATCCTCAAAAATCACATCCTCTAACAGATTTGATAGAAGTAAATGTCTACTTGTAGGAGGCTTCAAAGCTGCTATTAGTAATCCATGATATCTTCTGCTATTTGAACAAATTAATGACTCAGATGCATATCCTCCTATTCCGTTGGTGATAATCCATTCCCTATCGCTACCTTGTTCATAACTATACCAATAGCTTTTACCAAACTCCATATGCTTACACTCCTGTCTGTCCTTATAAGAAGCTATTTCCCGCCAATACTTTGTGTATTATTATTTAGACGTTCCTTTGCATAGTAATAGTCAAGTACTCTATCCTTATCCCGAGCCAAAACCAACTCTGAAACTAACTCTATAATTTTTTTTGCAAGCTTGTTAGAATCATGTCTTACCAAATTATTATTTACCGATTTAAGATCACCGGTAATAATTTCAATACCCATCTTTTCAACTATCTCTGAGTCAACCTTTACTAGTTCTGCTCCATCCAATAAATATCTTTCTCTCAGTTCGTTTGGTATCGGAGCTGTATTTACAACACAATAATCTATCAATCCTTTTTTTGTGTGCTTTTCAATGGCTTTTATATGGTCACTAAGCGTGTACCCATCTGTTTCACAGGGTTGCGTCATGACATTGCAAACATAAACAATAATTGCCTTTGTTTTTTGTAGTGCGTCACAAACACCATCTACTAAAAGATTTGGTATTATGCTTGTATAAAGGCTTCCAGGGCCTAGTACAACTATGTCTGCCTCTGTTATTGCTTCAATAGCTTCGCTTAAAGGCTTTACATTTTGTTGATTAAAATATACCTTATTGATTCTTTCCTTATCATTTAAGCTTCTATGCCCAATATTAAACTCACCCAAAATAGTATTTCCATTTTCTGTTTCAGCACACAATCTTACGTCATCAAGAGTAATAGGTAAAACTGTACCTGTCACAGCTAAAACATCACTCATTTTCTTTACAGCCTCTTCAAAGCTGTCGGAGATACCGTCCATTGCAGCTAGAAATAGATTTCCAAAGCTTTGGCCCTTTAGCATTCCATCTTGAAACCTGTATTGCAAAAGTTTCTGCATAATGGGCTCAGTATCAGCTAAAGCAAGAATACAGTTACGAATATCACCAGGTGGCAACATTCCTAAATCCTCTCTCAAAACACCAGATCCGCCACCATCATCAGCAACAGTAACTAATGCTGTAAGATTTGAAGAATACTGTTTTAACCCTCTTAGCATAGTAGAAAGTCCTGTTCCCCCACCTACAGCCACTATTTTTGGACCTTTTACTAGTATTCTTTTTTCATGGAGCAGACTGTTCAGTCCTTCAGAATTTAACGTATTCAAATTATTATGGCTTAATCCTGATAATAATGAATTAATTAGTGCCTTCAATGCAACCAATACAGATGACACCCCTAATAATGCCAAAATAGACATTAATACGATATAAAAAGCACCTTTACTATAATTATTTAATATAAATATGATGCAGAAGCATATTAATGTAAGGCCTGCCACTAGCAGCAAGCACCATCTCTTGATTTTAGCACCTGGTATTATCCAGTCTGTTATCCTCATTTTCCAACTCCTCTGCTATCTTTCTCTATATCCCTGTGCTCAATAATAACTCTATGCATCTTTTCTTCAAGCCTTCTGAACACCTCATCAGCTATTGCAACCGATCTGTGCCTGCCACCTGTACACCCAATTCCAATATCCAGTTGAGACTTGCCCTCCTTGATATAGTTAGGAATAAGGAAGTCCAGCATATCATCTAGTTTTGTTAGAAAAACTTTCGTTTCGCTGGCATCTAGTACGAACTCTTTTACCATATCATCCTTACCAGTCTTTAACTTCATAGGTGCAATATAATAAGGATTTGGAATAAACCTTACATCAAAAACCAAGTCACAATCTGTTGGAATCCCGTATTTGAAACCAAATGAAACAATATTAATGATTATTCCTTTAAAAGTTCTTCCTTCTAAGAAAATACCATTTATCTCCTGCTTAAGCTGTCTAGTAATAAGAGTTGAAGTATCAATTATATAATTAGCTTTTGATTTTATAACCTCAAGTGCTTTGCGTTCCTCTCGAATTCCCTTTAACAAGCGTCCCTCTTGTGATAATGGGTGCTGTCTTCTGCTTTCCTTATATCTCTTAACTAAAACATCATCATCTGCCTCTAGAAATAGTATTTCATAAGAAAAGCCCGACTGTTTAACCTCATCAAGTGCTGGAAAAAGATCATGCAGTAGTTCTCCTCCTCTAATATCAATAACCAGAGCTATCTTCTCCATTTTGCCTTCACTCTGGGCACTAATTTCTGCAAATTTTGGAATTAATGCTGGCGGTAGATTATCAACACAGAAGAAACCTATATCCTCCAAATAATTTGTTACAAGACTTTTCCCTGCTCCTGACATACCTGTTACTATTACAAATCTCATCTGTATCCTCCAAATCATTAGCATATATTAGTCCTGCTAAAAACATAAACAGAGTTCTTAGCTTCAGGTGGAGTTTATACTCCATCTGATGCTTAGAAATCGTTACCCAGGGTCATAGCGCCGCTTATCCCACACTTATAGAGTGGGGGTATTAGCAGCGGTAGACATAGGATAAACAGGGTTCTTAGCTTCTAGTGTGGGAAGTTTTTAAGTAAAATCTCCCACAATTCTCAGCTCAGGTTCAAGCTCAACGCCAAATCGCTCCTTTACAGTGCTTTGGATATGTTTTATTAATTCAAAGACATCTTTACAAGTAGCATCCCCCGTGTTTATTATGAAACCGCTATGTTTATCTGATATTTTCGCACCACCTATGCTGTAACCTCTTAAGCCGCAATCATCAATTAGTTTGCCAACAAAATATCCCTTTGGTCTTTTGAATACGCTGCCAGCACTAGGCCATTCCAAAGGTTGTTTGTCCCTTCTTTTAAAGTTAAAATCATTCATAAGCTCTTCAATTTTGGAGCTATCTCCCTTATTTAGCTTTAACCGGGTTTTTAACACAATGCCTTTTGTTTTTTGAATAATGCTAGTTCGATAAGAGAAATCATGCTCCTGGCCTGTTACTGTAATTATATTACCGTTGGCATCCATATAATCTGTCTGATGAACCACCATTGCCATCTCACCAATATATGCTCCTGCGTTCATTGTTACAGCTCCTCCAACAGTACCTGGAATTCCTTCTGCAAATTCCAGACCTGAAAGTGAGTGTTGTAATGCTATTTTTGAGGCTTTAGAAATTAACATCCCAGCCTCAAGTTCCATATACTCACCATAGACTGAATAATTATCCATATTATTGTATATTTTAATAACTACGCCTCGAATACCCTTGTCGGAGACTAAAAGATTAGTTCCATTACCCATCACCAAATAAGGGGTTTTAGAATTAATAAACAATTTAATTATCTCTCCGAGCTGAGTGCTATTGCTAGGAAAAACCATAACATCTGCTGGCCCACCTATCTTAAACGAAGTGTGATTACTCATAAGTTCATCAATTAAAACTCTTTCTTCTCCCAAAACTGAAGTAAGTTTTTTAACCAACTCTTGCTTTTCCAAAATTCAGCACTCCACCTTTCTTAAATCCTTCAATTATACTTTATTTCTTTTATATTTAATTTCTTTTATATTTTATTTCTTTATTAAATGTTCAATTCTCTTTTTTCTCTCAACTAAATACTCATCCATCTTATCAATTGAAGTTGTTATTACCAATTCCTCAGGCACCTCGGCCTCTTCAAGCAGTTTATTGACATTATCAAATTTTCCAATACCAAAACTTATATGTGCATCGCTTCCGGTTGTAATTCTTACACCATATTTTTTGCACATTCGGGCTATCTCAAGGCAATTTTTTTTACTTCCTGTTCTTACAACAAAGGACTGGTTATTTATCTCAATAAGCTTATTATTATCTCTAGCTGCTTTAACCACCTTTTCTATATCAAGCTGAAATTGAGGATTACCCGAATGAGCCAGCACATCAATGTACGGATTGGATAGAACCTCTAACGCAGCATTAGTATGCTCTTCAACAGTTGCTGGCTCAATGCATATATCATGAAAACTTGCTAAAATAAAATCTAGTCTCTGTAAATAGTATTCTGATAAATCAACTTCACCATTATAATTTATAATATTCAACTCCACGCCTTTTAAGACACGAACACCATAAAGCAAATCTGGTATTACTTTTAAATTGCCAAAATGATATAGAAAGGGCGCGCCCTTCATAGCTGGACCATGGTCAGACATATTAATCATCTTAATTCCATTGGCTAAAGCCTCTCTTGCATTTTCCTGAATAGTACTATATGCATGACCACTTGAAATGGTATGCGTATGTGTATCAACTACTATATTCAACTCTTGTCCTCCTTGAGCCTGTTTGTTTTATTCCAGATATCCAGATTCTTTGTAAACAGTTTCTTTATTAATATTTCCTAATACTCTTTCACTTAGCACCTTTGCAGCATTATAGCCCATCTTCTTTTGTCTGGTGTTCATTGCCGCAACCTCAACAATGATAGCCAAGTTTCTTCCTGGACTAACAGGAATAGTTAGACATGGAACTGAAAGTCCCAGTATTTCAGTAAACTCATCATCAAGTCCGAGTCTATCATAAACCTTTTTGTCATTCCAATGTTCCAATTTAATAACTAAGTTTATATTCTCTGTCATTTTAACAGATCCAACTCCATATAGGTTTTTAACATCAAGTATCCCTATACCCCTAATTTCTATGAAATGTCGTATAATATCAGGAGCTGTACCTACAAGTGTTTTTTCAGATACCTTTCTAATTTCAACATTATCATCTGCTACCAGCCGGTGTCCTCTTTTTACCAATTCAAGAGCTATCTCACTCTTTCCTACACCACTTTCACCGAGTATAAGAATTCCTTCTCCATATACCTCTACCAGTACACCATGCATGCTGGTTCTAGGCGCTAACTGAAGATTAAGATATCTAATTACACCACTCATAAATCTGGATGTAACATCATCTGTTCTAAGAATTGGTATATTATATTTTCTACCCACTTCTATCATTTCAGGAAATACTCCAAGTCCTCTTGCAACAACCATACAAGGAAATCCACACTTGAAAAAATTATCTAGTCTTCTATATCTATCAGCTTCACTAAGCTGCATTAAGTAGGCTGTTTCTCCTTTACCTATAATCTGCATTCTATCTGTACCGAAATATTCCATGTATCCAGCCAACTGTAATCCCGGCCTGTTTACATCTGCAGATGAAATTTCTATATTCTCATAATCCTTGCAGCATGTCAATTCTCCTAATTGAAACTCTTCCATTACCTCTTTTATGGTTACAGAAAACATCAGAAAGCACCTCAATCCTTCAAAAATGTATTGTACATACTCTTGTATTATATAATAATGCCAAACAAAAGGAAACACGGCAAATTAACAAATTTGTACTGTACATTATGTAATTTATTAAAAAAAAGCTATATTTTATTCTTTATATAGAATAAAATATAGCTTTTTGTGGAGCGGGTAGTGGGAATCGAACCCACGCAATCAGCTTGGAAGGCTGATGTTCTACCATTGAACTACACCCGCATGAACGGAATTCTTGATTTAGTGAAAATATTCACCGTTTAATCCTAGAAACCGTTGTTTGCATAAAGTGGAGCGGGTTAAGAGATTCGAACTCTCGACTTTCACCTTGGCAAGGTGACACTCTACCGCTGAGTTAAACCCGCATAACCTTTATGCAAAAGTTATTATACAAAGCATTTAGCATTTTGTCAACCCATTATTCATAAAAAACTGAAAAATTCTGTACCAAATACACGATACATTCAATTCTTAGCTTTAGTATAAAATCAGTTGGCATAAGCCAACTTCCCATAACTCCACTAACACTTCTTCACTTTTCACTATCTTAGAACTCATTTTAAAATCCAAATAAGCTCTTAATCAAGTAATAAACTATTGGAATAAATACAGCAGGAAGGAGATTACCTACTTTTATTTTCTTTATTTCTAGTAAATTTAATCCAATTGCAAAGATTAATATTCCTCCAACCAAAGACATTTGCGAAATTACCATTTCATTGAGCCAGGGTTTTACAAAACCTGCTAAGAGAGTAATACTACCCTGATAAACCAATACAGGTATTGCAGAAAATGCCACTCCAATCCCCAGTGTTGCTGAAAAAACCACCGCAGTTACACCATCAAGTATAGCTTTTGCAAATAACGTAGAAGTATTCCCCATAAGACCATCTTCTAATGCCCCTACAATAGCCATAGCTCCTACACAATAGACTAAGGTTGCAGTTACAAAACCATCTGAAAAAGAACCAGCATTGCTAGGCATTTTACTTTGGAACCAAACTCCCACATTTTCCAACCTTTTTTCTATCTTAAAGAACTCGCCTATAAGCCCACCTACAACCAAACTAAAAATCATTAGCATAATAAATTGTCTATCCAACCTGTTTCCATCAACTATAGTGAGCATTTCTTTAATAGTTCCGGATATCCCAATAAATAATACTGATAGACCTATACCCTGCATAACTATATTTTTATATTTCTCCGGAATACCGTTCTTCAGCAAGGTTCCAGCAACTCCACCTACAATTACTGCTCCCGCATTTACAAGTGTACCAACACCTATCACATTATACCGTGCTTCGCTAAATCAATGAGCTTTTGTTTATCATTAAGCTCTGGATTTTCTAATATACAATCAAATAAATAGTTAAGCATGTTTTTAATATCTTTGCCCGGTTTCATACCCATTTGAATCAAGTCATGTCCATTAATAGCCATTTCTCTTTGGTTTAAGCACTGGTTGTTATTTTTTATTTCATTATATATTTTTATAATATTATCCAACATAATTATTCTTTTGTCTAGATATATTGGGTTCTGACCCATTGCATCAGCTTTCTGTACCTCTAAAAGCTCTAAAAATGAGTCTTCACCGACCTTTGCAATCACTTTCCTTAAAGATTTTTCATTATCAAATATATCCAAATCATGATAAATAATTAGTCTTATAATTTTCTTAATAGCTTCCTTATCGAATCTAAGCCTATTTAAAATATCACTCGCCAGTTCCGCGCTTGCTTGCTGATGTCCATAGAAATGATCAATGCCTTTTTCATCCGTAGTCTTCCTTAATGGTTTTCCAATATCATGTAAAAGCATGGTCCATCTAAGGATGCTACTGTTTTTTACATATTCCACGGTGTGTAAAATATGTCCAGATACACTATACACATGATAAGGGTTATTCTGTTGAGTATCATAGCATATTGTAAACTCAGGCAATATATACTTTAGAAGTTCTGTTTGATATAAATAGTCAAAATACATAGGATTGGGGGACATCAATATTTTAGTTAGTTCATCCCTTATCCTTTCGTTACTTATATTTTTTATTAAACTTGAGCTTGTTGTAATAGCATCAAAGGTTGCTTTTTCAATACTAAAGCCTAACTGTGCACTAAATCTAATAGCTCTAAGCATTCTTAATGCATCTTCACCAAATCTCAGCTTTGCATCACCGACAGCCTTTATTTTACAGTTTTCTAAATCTTTTAACCCCTCAAAATAATCAATAAAACCCTCTTTCGGATGATATGCAATTGCATTTACAGTGAAGTCCCTCCTAGCTAAATCTTCTCTAAGGCTGGATGTAAACTCAACACTATCAGGTCTCCTATTGTCGGTATATTCTCCATCAATTCGATATGTCGTTACCTCAACATACTCTTTATCAATAGCAACGCATATCGTACCATGTTTGATGCCTGTATCATATGTCTTCTCAAACACTCTTTTGATGTCAGCTGGTAGCGCATTTGTTGTAATATCCCAGTCATAAGGAGTTCTACCAAGAATACTATCTCTAACACAGCCGCCAACTATAAAAGCCTCAAAACCACACGAATTTAGTTTTTCAACAATATAACCTACATTATCAGGTAAAACTATTCTACCAGTATAATCCATCCTATCTTTCCTCGCCTTGTCCAGAAATAACTACCGCTTTAAAATCAGTTTAACTTGGTTTGTGATTCTAACTATAAGTAATTGTATCACAAATTCCAAATTATGATACATCAATAAAGAATACTTAGTTCAGATGGAGCAAGAGCGACAGCTGGACTTATGCACCTTACAAGTATAAGTGCAACTAAGCCTCTACCATCGCCTACGGCTCGGCACAAGATAAGTTTTCTTTACACCCTTCGAGTATAAGTGCAACTAAGCTTCTACCGTCGCCTACGGCTCGGCACAAGCTAAGTTTTCTTTATCGCCCTTATTCGAGCTTGGTGATACTTAGCTCGTGCTCAAAGAGCTGGAGGTTAGTATAACCGCGAAGATAAAGAAGACTAAGCTCAGATGATGTTTTCTGAGCTTAGTACTTTACAAGTGTAGAAGATTTATTGGCAGTATCCATCGGTCAACGTGTTATGCACAAAAGCAACTATGTTTGAAATTAAGATATCAGCCGTTGAACCTAATGTAGAATTTCTATTAAAAGGGCAAAACATACAGTGCAGAATATTATTATTGTCATTGCTTCTACACTTGCTGCCTAATGAACAGGATGGCGGTATTGAAGGTAGAACGAGCAATCTTATATATGTAGCTGTCTGTTGGAGTAAGACTCCTGTAAAGCCGTTCCCAGCCATGCCTCCGGCATTTACATATACTGTGACAGTATGCCCTACGAATTCCTCAAAATTTATTTGCTGTACTTTGTTTTGTAAGTTATCTTTAATTTCAATCTTTTCAGAATGTTTTTTACTATGAAGTGATTTTTTTTTATGATGTAATGACTTATTTTTAAATAATCTCATTAGCTTTTACCCTAAAAATATACTCTTAATCTATTATATTACGTATTGTTAACTATTGCGATTAACATATTTGTAAAGATTATTTTTTTGTATTTGTAACATTAAAACTCATATTGAATAGTATGTTATTAGCCAAGTAATTCCTAACTCTTACACAAGTAGTGTTTTTTTAATATAGGTTTTACTTGTGATACTTAATCTAAAATAATTTAAATTTTTGGGAGGAGTGTTGAGAAATGTCAGGTAAACACGGTGGATGTTTCGGTAATTGCTTTAGTGACATATGTGAGGGTAATAATATCTGGATATTTATAATCCTTATTATTATAGTATTCTGCTGCTGTGGAAATAATGACAGCGATTGCTAATTTTTTCCGTCCTAAAAAAATGAGCTCAAGAGCCAGCGAAGCCCTTGAGCTTATTTTTTTAATTAAAGATCAACCTTTTTTAGCTTAATTTCTTCCTCTTTCTTTTCTTCTTTTCTTGTAACTATTAGTGACATAATCACACTACCTACTAATACTGTAAATATTGTGATTAGAGATGCTACTATTGGAATTTCTAACCCGAAAAATGCAATTCCTAATTTTACTCCTGTGAACATCAATATTATTGCCACACCGAATTTGACGTACTTAAACTTCTCCTGTAGTGCACTAAGTACAAAGTACAGACTTCTAAGCCCAAGAATTGCAAAAATATTTGACGTATATACTATAAAGGGATCAGTAGATATAGAAAAAATTGCAGGTATTGAGTCAACAGCAAATAATATGTCAGAAGATTCAATTATTAGTAGTATTGCAAACAGTGGTGTTGCATACAATTTCTTATTATTTCTAATGAAAAACTTCTCTTCATGCATTGTATCTGTGACAGGCATAATCTTTCTCAATATTTTTAAAACTTTACTATCCTTGTAATTCTTATCTTTATCATGTCCAAACATCATTTTTAATCCACTGACAATCAAAATTACTCCAAATATATACAATATCCATTCAAGCTTACTTACAAGTTTTATTCCCAATAGTATGAAAACTAGTCTTAAAATTATTGCGCCAAATATTCCATAATTTAAAGTTCTACGTTGGTATTCTCGTTTTACTCCAAAACTTGAAAATATTATTAAGAATACAAATAGATTGTCTACACTCAGACTCAATTCAATGATGTAGCCACCAAAAAATTGTAATGCTTTCCCTTGACCTTCAAACAACAAGACTCCAATGTTAAACAGTATAGCTAGTCCCATCCATAACAAAACAAACTTTATTGCTCTTTTTACTGACATAATATGCCTCCTAAAATAAAGAATCAAACAAAAAGACCTTGAATGGATATATTTATGCCATTCAAGGTCTTGCTTTCCACTATGGAGAATAAAGCCAGGCTAACAGCCGGTTGTTGTTGACTTTATTGCTTTTAAGCTACTCCCCTTTACTTGTAAATAAGTCTAGCAAAATAATTATTATAAGTCAATGATGATAATTGTTAAAAAAGGCTGTCACAAAAGATAATTTTATATAAATTTTTCCTTGTGTGACAGCCTCTTAGATAGATAGCTACACTTCTTTATACACACAAGAGCATGTATAAGCCCACTCTGTAGGCTATGTGCGGTAGCAAAAGCACAATTATATAATTAAATTAAATAATTTCAATATTTTTAAAATCCAGTTTTATCAACTTATCAATTATATTATTTACATTCTTCGAATTCAACCTGCTTACATTTACGTCCTTATCCGCTCTTGCAGACATTTTCTTAATTTCTTCTTTTAACATATCAAAAGGGTTCTGATTTTTAGGTACAAATAAATCTAAACCTATAAGCTCATTTTGAAGATACATCCCACTATGAGTTTTTTTAGCCTTTAACCTTAATGGTGCACTTTCGTACTTTATAAGCTTTGTTGCAAGGTTCATACTTCCCAAGCTATCTAAACTAAAGCTTGCTCCACAAGTTGTACAAATAAACATAGTTTTTGAAAATCTATTTTTTTTAACATTGCTTCCACATAATCCGCATCTATTAAATATATCTACTGAGCTCACCTTTGCTGGCGCAGGCAGCCCCTTCTGAGGTAGTTTATATTCCAATACTCTTACGAGCTCATTATAACGTTTGCATCCTAATATAGGCTTGTAAGTGGTACCATTCTCACTCCAGCTTAGTTTATCTCCTTTTCCAACAAGGTTTTGCAATATTACCATTGATTTATTCTTCACAGCAATATCAACAAGCATATTTGCTAAAATACAGCTATTTGCCTTTGCGTCTAGGGGAGCTAAAGTATTATCAGTCTCAACTGTACCACTCTCCAACTTTTCTCCATGCATATCTACTAAAGTATAGTTTATAGCTTTTTCAATTCCTCTACTTACACCTAAATAAGTGATAGGTTCAATTTTATCATCCTCTGGTAAATCAATGCTCAGGCTGAGATAATAATCATTTTCTTTCATAATCAAACGAGCTGTCCTCAAAATCTCAGGCTTATCAATTGCTTGCTTAAGCATATTTTCATGCCATTTTCCAAAGGAAAGAGGTACTATAATAAATGTTTCCTTTTTTAGACTTTTAACCTCTTCCTCATTTTTTGAAATATATTTTAGCTCTCTACTAAAAGTTAAGTTATTGCGTTTTTTTGCATTCTTACTGTTCATAAGAAATACCTTAGCAAAGAATTTATTATTTTCAGAATCATATAGAAAGCAAAAGCTCCTCTTAGTATCATATCTGCAAAAATAAATCGGTCTAAGCTTATCTTGTTTTGTTACCCCACCTATTTTAAAACTAGGAAATAAAATGTTTGGATTTGACTCCTTCTGAACAAAGTAACTTGCTAGTGTCATGCCAATATCAAGCTTAAGTGAATCTTTAAATGGCTGAATATCAAATTGGTTTATCTCAGATGAAATCTCTTTATCTATCCATTTTGATAGTCTAAGTGTACTATATATACCTTTAGAGGATTTATAGTTACTTTTAATTTGATTAATATTTTCAAATGCCTTTTTAAGCAAATAATTAAAAGCATTATTATAATTAATAAAAGCAGTATCTATAATTTTTCTCTTAAGGGTGCTTGGATTATGAAGTTTTAGATTTATTGTCCTTAGTCCCAAAAATACTAACCTCCAAGTAAAGCTATATATGCTAGATAAGCAGATTTCTTAGATTCAGGGGGAGACGCTTTTTACTCCCGCTGAGTCTTAGAAATCGCAATCCAGGGTCGTAGCGCCGCTTTTCTGCCGTTTTTAATGCGGGAGTATTAGCGGCGGTAGACATCGGATAAACAGAGTTCTTGGCTTCAGATGGAGATTTTACTCCAATCGAAGCTTAGTTATCGTATGAATTTCTTCACTCAGCAATATTCTATACTAATATGCTTCCCAGCTTGCTTAAGTATTGCTGCAATCTCTTCTACCAGTTTAAATTTGAGACCCATATTGAGTGGAAATTCTGGATTTTGGTGTGCGGGATTTATTGCTTGTCCCACAAAAATATAAATACTAGTACTCTCTTCTAAAAACATTTTCGCAAGCTTTGAAGCTCCATCTTTTTTATCTAACATTAAAAAGTCACTCATCGTACTTTCCTGTGATACACAGTTCTTAAGCAATTCTAATGTTTTTCTAAGTGTTAAAACACCTTCTGTTGTGAGATTTATACCTTCAATTACCGCTGTAGGTGGAATTGAAGGATTAAAGTACTCTATCGATGTCTTTATTTCTTTTTTTAAAACTCTAGAAACAATTTGAGAGGTAGTTCCGCCGCAAATTACCTTTTTCCCTTCTCTTTTCATAAATCTATTAACTATTTCAATATCATTCCTAGAATCAATAGGTGGCCCTATCATTAAATTCAATTTAACTGGCTTTTTAGCCCTGAGAGCAACTACAGTTGTATCATCTCCAGGTTTATGAGCATACAAACTATCACAAGCTGCTAAAAGTAGCTTTGTAACTGTTTTTGACGATGAATCCTTTTTATAGGTCTTTTGAATGTATTCACTTACATTTTCCAACTGCCAGCCCAAATTTAGTGTTTGCCCAATTCCTGCGTGTATAACCCCATCGCTAATCATTACAAACATGTCGTCCGGACTAACGGTAAACCTAGCTTCATTTATAAGCTTTCCACTTATTACACGGCTTTGAGTTTCTATTTCTAGTACTTTTCCTTTTCTTAATCTCACAATTGAAGGGCTATCAAATTCAACCAAATACCCCTCTCCATTATTGAATATCTGAATAATAGAAAAAGTAGAATAGGCTATTCCCCGCTCCTTACATACAGGTAAAGTGCTAGCTATTGTATTTACTGCATCATCAATATCCAAGCCATTTGACATAATTGTTGCAATTATCTTTGATGTTAAGGTTGCAAGAATGTTTGCTTTAACACCACTTCCCAATCCATCAGCCAGTACAACAATGACTGAATCTGAGCTTCTAATTATTTCAACTTTATCCCCGCATAATTCTTCTTTATATTTATTTAGACTTTCATAATTTACATCTATATATAGGCTAATTTTCACTCACCCATTTCTGACATAATTGAATTTTTTAGTTTGGTCAAAGCTACCTTTGTCTCAGCAGTTGTTTCACCAAGCAGACTTGCAATCTCCTGAGCAACTCGCATTTGCTTATCAATAACTTTTTGTGTTATATCTATGTTTTGGTAACGGCTTTCGAGGGTTTTCTGCCTCTGAGCCTCTTCGTTAGTAATATCATTAATAATAACAATAACTGTATTATGTGTACTTACATTAATTATTGATTGTTTTACAACCATGTCAAAGTTCTCATATATATGTTTTTCATCGTATATATTTTCTCCACTCTCCAAAACCTTTTCAAACTCATCACACGGAAGTATTTCTACTATATTTTTTCCTTCCAAGCTGTGATTACCCGTTCTAAACATTGTTTGTGCGGAGGTATTTGCTTCTTGTATATTTAAATTTTTGTCTAATGCAAAAATAGCATTCGGTGTATTATTTATAATGATATTCGAAATGGATTCAGCTCTCTCTCTCATATAGGGTAAGCACATATGAACCTGAGCTTTCCCAAGATATACAGCTAGAGCCTTTTGTCTACAGGAGGGGTAACCGCAGGCACCACAATTTAACTCCTTGTCCTTACTAAACTTTCCAATACTATTCAATATACCTTGAATTACTGATTCTGAAGGTATTTCATTTTTCTTTGATCTATCAACAAATTCTTTAGAAAAATCAATTTTAGTAGATGTCATTATATTATTTGTTAAATCATCTGAAGTATTTGAAGATGCTCTTTTTGCATAGTCCAGTAATCTCTCCCTAGACGTCAAAAAGGCTCCCTTAACATTTTTCATACAAGGACCTGCAATACATCCTCCTGTACAGCTGCTCATCTCAATGAGATAATTTCCAACGTTTCCGGAAACAATAGAATCAAGTACCTCAATGCATCGCTCAATACCATCTACGCTAATTGATCTATAGTTCTTTTTATATTTTCTATCGATGGTTTTGAGAACACCACCTGGTACTGGATATATTCTTGCAATGTTATCAAAATTCTTCATATCGTCCAAAATATCATCTGATTGATAAAGGCCCTCATCCTCAAACCACTTGTCTAAATCATCAAAAGTAAGAACAGCATCAACTTGATTCTCATTTTGAAGATCATTAAACTCATCTTTTTTTGAAATACATGGTCCAATAAAAACTACTCTAATTCTTTTCCCATAGGTTTCTCTCATCATTTTTGCATGAGCTATCATTGGAGATACTACAGGTGCAAGTTGTGGTATTAGCTGTGGATAGTATTTTTCTATCAAAAGGATTATTGAAGAACAACAACTAGTGATGATATTCTTCATCTCTTTTTGCTGTAAAAGCTTTTCGTACTGTCTAGAGACTTGATATGCTCCATTTGCAGTTCCCTCAACATGAGTAAATCCCAATTTCTTTAAAGCACAGTAAAGCCATTTCTCATCAAAAACAGATGCAAAAGAAGGTGCTAAGCTTACGTACACTTTTTCTTTCTTATTAATATACTTTTTAACCTTTTCTATATCACTATTCACACTTTTTGCATTCTGAGGACAAACTGTTAGGCAGTTACCACACATAATACACTCATCATGTATTATTTCTGCTTGTTCGTTTTTAAAAGCGATAGCATTAACAGGGCAACTACGTATGCATTTATAACAGTTTTTACAATTTGCTTCTTTGAATTGAATTATACTCATAAAGTCACCTCCATGATGGCTTTGTTTCGCCAATATGCAATAACTATAATGTGAATTTTACTATTTTTATGCTAATCTTTTTATGACTTTATCATTAAAAAAACTTTCAGCACTTACTATAGCCACATCTCCAAAAAATTCGTCTCCTACTTTGACGCATACACCAGTCGTACACTGTCCCATACAGAAGGAAGCCTTTAATTCTACTTGGTTCTCTAAATGATTGTCTTTGATAAGCCTCTGAAAGCAAGTTATTATCTGATAAGACCCCTTAAGATGACAGGAACTACCTACACAAATGTATATATCAAGCATAAATAAACACCACCCATTTTGTTAAACAAATAACAATATAATTGTAGACTATTGTTAATTAATTGTCAATCTGTTTTATTTGGCAACTTACCCTATTACTTTGCTCAATTGAAAATAAGAGTTGAAATAGTAGGTGAAAAAAAGTATTTTTGCCGACAAAGCGACAGGATGTCGTTTTGAGTATTAAAGAAAACTTGGCTTGTACCGAGCTATCAGTGAAGGTAGAAGCCTTGTTTCACTTATACTTTTAAGGTGCAACCCGAGCCAATAGCTAGGTTGTACGATGGCAAAAATACTTTTTATGAACCATATTATTTCTAGCACTTACTTTTCACTTTTCAAGTATAAGTGCAACTAAGCTTCTGCCTTCGCCAACGGCTTGGCACAAGCTAAGTTTTCTTTAAGAGCAATTCATTTATATAATTTTTATGAAAATACTATTCTAGTATAATAGTCGAAATATATTGTATCTGATATGAGTTTTGCAACCCCCAACTATTTTTTAGTCATTAGTACATTTGAAGCAATTATACTCCATATCAGTTTTTGTATCATCAACTACTGATAACTGTGAACATGTAGAGAATTTACAGTTTGAATCATACTCTTTATTCTTAATATCACATTTATTATAATTTAACATTTTTAGCCTCCATTAATATTATTGTTAATGTTCTCCGTGCCTGTGTAGAATCTCTCTGTTACTAATTAATATGCCTTCATACAAAGATGTAATTGCAGGATTATCCTCTGATCTTTTGATAGGTGATGCATTGTCAACCTTATAAATTCCCTTTGTCCTTTTCTTTCTGACATCATCATTTTGAGGAATTGGTTGTCCTGCTCCACCAATACATCCACCTGGGCATGCCATAACTTCAACGAAATCAAATTTTTCTTGGCCAGCAATTATTTTTTTAATTAACTTTTCTGCATTTTTTAAGCCATGGACAACACCAATTCTAATGGTCTTACCATCAACCTCAGCTGTTGCCTCTTTTACCCCTTCCATTCCTCTTACTCCAGAGTATGAAATACTTTTTAGTGTTGCTGCTGTTCTTTCCTTATAGTAATATCTCAATACTGCTTCAGAAACTCCTCCACTAACACCAAATATTACTCCTGCTCCGCTTGTAAATCCAAAAGGCATATCAAGAGCTTCTTCCTCAAGTTCATTAAACACTATGCCATTTTCTTGAATCATAATGGCAAGTTCTTGTGTTGTTATTACCAGATCAACGTCCTTAATGCCATTTTTGGTATTTTCGGGTCTAGTAGCTTCATATTTCTTTGCAGTACATGGCATTATTGCTATTACAATATTTTCTTTACCATCAACTTCCTGTTGCTTCTTAAATTGTTCCTTAATAACAACTCCAAACATCTGTTGTGGCGAACGGCATGAAGAAACATTTTTCATCATCTCAGGATGCTTCTGCTCAACATACTTAAACCAAGCTGGACAGCAGGAACTGAATAGAGGGAAGCTATTCTTATTTTGTACTCTATCCATCAGTTCTTCAGCTTCCTCAATTACTGTCAAGTCAGCTCCTACAGCAGTATCAAAAATCTGATCAAAGCCCAATTTTCGAAGAGCTGCAACAATTTTACCCATAGATATAGCACCCGGTTCTAATCCAAATTCTTCACCAATTGCAACTCTCACTGCTGGTGCAATCTGAGCAATTACACGCTTGTTTTTGTTCTGTAAGACTTCATAAGCTTTATCTATATCCTTCTTTATCATTAATGCGCCAGTTGGGCAAACTACTCTGCACTGACCACAATTTACACAATCTGTTTTATGCAATAATTTATTAAAAGCAGTTGTAACCTGAAGATTTGAGCCTCTATATGCAAAATCAAGAACACCGACACCCTGAATTTCTTGACAAGCTCTTACACAGTCTCCGCAAAGTATGCACTTATTTGGATTTCTTACGATCGAAGGACCCAAATCATCTATAGGCATTAGCTTCTTTTCTTGTCCGAATCTAATCTTTTTAACTCCAACTTTCAGTGCGATTTCCTGAAGCTTACACCTTCCACTTTTCTCACAAGTAGTACAATCTCTATCGTGATTTGCCAGAAGCAATTCAAGTATCATTTTCCTATGTTTTTTCAATTTATCTGTATTAGTCCATATTTCCATATCATCCTTTGGTGGGGTAGAGCAGGACGCTATAGTGCTTCCCCATTTATCCTCAACCATACACATTCTACAAGCACCATATACACTTAGTTCTGAATTGTAGCAAAAGGTTGGGAGCTCAATGCCAGTTTTTCTAATTACAGCAAGGATATTTTTTTCATCACTAAACTCAACTCTTTGTCCGTCAATTAACATACTTCCCATATTATTACTCCTCCTTTATAGCACCAAATGGACATGTACTCAGACAAGCGCCACATTTTATGCATTTAGCTTTGTTTATTGTAAATGGTTCTTTAACTTTTCCATTAATGGCTTGAACTGGGCATATTCTAGCACATTTACTACAGCCCTTACATTTCTCACTGTCAATGACTATTGACGCTAAGGCCTTACAGGTATGAGTCTTACACTTTTTCTCCACTATGTGCTCAATATACTCATCTTTAAAGTATTTTAATGTACTTACTACTGGACTAGCAGCAGATTTACCCAAACCACATAAAGCAGTACTGCTTATTGTATCTGCAAGCTCCTCAAGTAAATCAATGTCCTCTAGAGTTCCTTTTCCGTTTACAATTGCCTCTAATATTTCTAGCATTCTTTTTGTTCCTTCTCTACAAGGAACACATTTTCCACAGGATTCATTCTGAGTAAAATTCATAAAAAATCTTGCCACCTCAACCATACAGGTATCTTCATCCATTACAACAAGTCCGCCTGAACCAATCATAGCGCCTACTCTTTTTAATGAATCAAAGTCAAGTGGTAAATCCAAATGTTCTTCAGTCAAACATCCTCCTGAAGGTCCACCAATCTGAACAGCTTTAAACTTCTTACTATTTTTTATGCCACCACCAATATCAAATATTACTTCTCTTAGAGTTGTCCCCATAGGAACTTCGATTAATCCAGTATTGTTTACATTACCTGTAATGGCAAAAGCCTTTGTTCCAGGGCTATTTTCAGGCCCGATGCCCTTAAACCACTCGCTACCATTTTTTATAATAAGCGGCACATTAGCATAGGTTTCTACATTGTTCAAAACTGTAGGCTTTCCCCATAAACCTTTTTCAACAGTTCTAGGAGGTTTTACTCTTGGCATTCCTCTCTCGCCTTCTATAGATGCGGTTAAAGCACTACCTTCACCACACACAAAAGCACCTGCACCCTTATTTATATTTATATCAAAGGAAAATCCGGAATTGAGAATATTACTACCTAACATACCATGTTTTCTAGCGTCCTCAATTGCAATTCTGAGTCTTTCAACAGCTAGTGGATACTCAGCTCTTACATATATATATCCTTCTGTACTCTTTGTAGCGAAACCAGCAATAACCATCCCCTCTATTACTCCATGAGGGTCACCCTCCATTACACTTCTATCCATAAAAGCTCCTGGATCACCTTCATCACCATTGCACACAACATATTTTACTTCACTATCTTGTTTAAGTACTTGAGACCACTTTCTTCCTGCCGGATATCCTCCGCCGCCTCTACCCCTGAGATTTGAATCAATAATTGATTTACATACCTCCTCTGGTTCCATCTCAAACAAAACCTTACCTAGTGCCTCATACCCGCCCTTTGCACAATACTCTGCAAAAGATTCAGCATTGATACTTCCACAATTTTTTAGAACCATTCTGGTTTGCTTGTGGTAGAAAGGTATATCTTCTTGAGCCTTATATATTTGGTTTTCATAGCTATACATGAGTCTTTCAACAGGCTCATCCTTTAGTAAGGTTTTTTCAACAATTTCTTCACAATCCTCAAGCTGAACTTTTAAATACAAGTAATTTTCTGGCTCAATTCTGACTAATGGACCCATTTCACAAAAGCCGTGGCAACCACTCTTTTTAACACCAATACCTTCTTCTTCATAATCGAGTTGCAATTCTACTAAAAGCCCTTTTTCATCTATTAATTGCTTTATTTTATTGTAAATCTCAATCGAGCCACCAGCAACGCAACCTGTACCAGCACAAACTAAAACTTTCTTTTTTTGTTTAGATAAAGCTTGTGCTGACTTTAAAGAAAAGGTTTTTAAGCCTTCCAAACTGTTTATTTTCATTATTCTTCACTCCTTAAAGTCTTAATAATTTGTATTGCAGACTCAGGTGTCATTTTGGGATACACCTTATCATTAATTGTTATAACAGGAGCAAGTCCACACGCACCAAGGCAAGAAACAGTTTCGACTGTAAATAACATGTCATCTGTTGTCTGTTTGCTTTCACTTAATACGAGTTCTTTTCTCATGGCGTTTAGTATCGGGATAGATTTTCTTACATGACAAGCTGTACCATCACATACTTTTATAATATATTTGCCTTTCGGAATTAATGAGAAATTCTCATAGAAGGTTGCAACACTAAATATCTTTGATAGATTGATTTCCAGCTTATCTGCGACATATTTAAGTACATCCTCTGGTAAGTACTTATACTCATTCTGAATATCTTGCAAAACCGCGATTAGATATGATTTGTTATTATCATATTTATTTAATATACCATCAACAACATCAAATTTTAATTCTTCCATTACCTCTACCTCCTCAAAAACTATAATTAAATTGCTAAATCAACTTTTTCATCTACTGCTATTAAGCTTAATCTGAAAAAAGTCGCGTTATTAATAACATTGTTATTTTTTTATCAATGTCATTTTAACTCTAAGAGAAATAGCTATCAATGTTTATATGAGAATACAATTCAACGAAATTTATTATAGATACGGTTTTATAGCAAAGAATAGTATAGCTATTAAAAGCTATCATGGTGAATTGGAATGTAACTAAATATTTATGTTAACTTCTACATATATAACTTAGTATTAGACAATACCTAATTAGGTTTTTATGTAAAATAATTCAAATGTTATAAAATTAAAATACTTAATAAAAGAGCAGACTGAATCAAATATATGATATTTGATTCAGTCTGCTCTGCAAAACTTCATCTGAGCTAAGTCTTCTTTATCTTCGCGGCGATACTAACCTCCTGTTCCTTGAACACGAGCTAATTATCGCCAAGCTCGAAATAAGGGCGACTAAGCTCAGAAAACTTCATCTGAGCTAAGTCTTCTTTATCTTTCTGCGGCATCTCCCCAGGCACCTATCTCTTTAAGCCTACTTATTATTGGTAGATGCTGCGTACATTTCTTTTCACAAAGTCCACACTCAATGCAATCTTTTACACCTTCAGATTTTATTCCCCAATGCCATTTAATATTATTAAGTACTTCTTTCGTATCACCTAAAATATGATTGTTATATGATAGCATATACTTTGACACCGAAATATTTTTTGGACAATGCTCACAATAGCGACAGCCTGTACAAAGCTTATCCATTGAATTAAATAATTTGCTTTCAATTTCTTTTAGTTTTTCCTGATTCAACTTAATAAGATTGTCTCCTATCTTACAGTTGTGAATTACCTCTTCCATACTTCCCATTCCAGCTAGTACAGTAGTTATTTCATCATGTGAAGCATTAAATCTAAGTGCTGCATCAACTACAGTCTCATCATCTGTACCTCTAATAAAATCAAAATAATCAGCCTTTTGAGGAATTATGCCTCCTCCAAGAGGATTCATTGTAGCAACTCCAATGCCCTTTTCATAAGCTGCCTTTAAGCCCTTTTGTCTAAATGGAAAGTTTAGTATATTGTAACCGATAGTCATTCCCTCAAAGTAGTTTTCGTTAACAATCGTCTCTATTTCATCTCCAGTACAATGTGTTGAAAAGGTTATGTGTTCAATAAGGCCTTCCTCTTTTGCTTTGAGTGCAGCCTCATAAGCTCCTCCCTTAACCATTCTGCTTCTATAATCATCCATGCTTAGAATGCACCATATATGAAAGAAATTGATTTTTTCTAAATTCATTCTCTTCAGGGAATTCTCTAATTGTGCTCGAAGCTTTGAACCGTCTTTTTCTCCGCTCTTTGTTGAAACATAAAATGGATTTTTCATGTTTTTAAAAGCATTTGCCATAATTAATTCACTATGATCATCACAATATCCTGGCGCTGTATCAAAATAATTCACACCAAGGTCATTTGCCTTTACAACAAACTCAGCGCATTTATCATGGTCATACGTATCTCCAACCTTTGGGAATCTCATACCGCCAAAACCTATTACTGAAATGTCTTTGCCAGTTTTACCATATTTTTTATAAATCATATGCCCCTCCATATTATAGAAAAGTAGTTTATGTTATCGTAAAGTAGCTATCTTCTGTCGTACAGGCTACTTAACAACAAATCCTTATTAAGTATATAAGTTTATCCGATGTTTACCACTGCTACCCACACTTCTAATAGTGTAGGATAAGAGGTGATACGACTCTGGATAAGAATTTCTAACTCATTCAATGCTTAGCGCATCTCCATTCTCTTTTAACCAAGCTCTGCATTTTTTATATTGTGGAAATACACCTTCGACAAGTTTCCAAAATTCTTTTGAATGGTTCATCTCCCTCATATGACAGAGTTCATGAATAACAACATAATCAAGTACTTCCAGTGAAGCCATAATCAGCTTCCAGTTTAAGTTTATATTACCTCTTGCGCTGCAGCTACCCCATCTCGTTTTTTGTTCTCTAATAGTAATTTTCTTTGGTATTACCCCTATAATTGAAGAATAATGCTTAAC
>JAEWAX010000111.1 GCA_023391425.1 Bacillota bacterium
ATACTAAAAAACAATAACATTGATTACATAACTAACAAGTCAGGTGCCAATCTATTAAGTGGAGTAACAACTATATTTATTCAAGCAGTTTCACTTAGTGGCAAACCTAAACATAAAGTTGCTCTAATCGAAAGTGATGAAGCGGCTTTTAATCAGGTAACAAAGCATCTGTCACCCAAAGCTGTTGTTGTTACAAATTTCTTTAGAGATCAGTTGGATAGATACGGCGAACTATACTCTACGTTAAATGCTGTAAAATCGGGTCTTGAGCGAATTGGTGATAGTACAACTATTATTCTAAATGCAGATGATTCAATGTGTGCATCTCTAGGCAAAGATACTTTAAAACCAGTAATTTACTATGGTGTAAATCAAGCTGCATATCAAGGTTCTTCAGAAGATACTAATTCTGATGCCATGTTCTGTATATTTTGCAAAAGTAAGTACAATTACACAAGTCATATATATGGACATATGGGAGGCTTTCAATGTCCAAACTGTGGTTACAGCAGACCAGCTGCAGATTTAGAGTGTACAGGAATAGAGGAAGCTGGCAGCAGTTATACTACTATCCGGTGGAAATGTACACCAGCATTATTACAGGAAGATACTGAGTTAACTACAAGAATAAATCTTCCAGGATTATATAATGTATATAATGCAATGGCAGCAGCTGCTTGTGGTCTTGCTCTAAATTATAGCGTTGATACAGTAACGAGAGCACTTCAATCCTTTGAGAGTGGTTTTGGAAGGATGGAATCCATAAGTGTTCAAGATAAAACCATCAAACTAATTTTAGTAAAAAACCCTACAGGGTTTAATCAAGTTCTTAACTTTTTAGCACTTGATACAAATGCTTTAAATATAGCTTTTTTAATTAATGACAATTTGGCAGATGGAACCGATATTTCTTGGCTCTGGGACGTTGATTTCGAACAGCTAAATAAGATAGAGGACAAGATTGACGGACTAATCACATCTGGTGTAAGAGGCGAAGATATGGCTGTACGTCTTAAATATAGTGGAATTGATACACATAAAATAAGAATTATAAAGGATTATCATATGCTGATTGATGAGGGTTTAAAAAAGACACCATCGGGTGGCTGTTTTTATATCTTACCCACTTATACCGCAATGCTTGATATACGTGGTATATTAAAGAAAAAGTTTAATCTAAAGGAGTTCTGGAAATAATATGTTTGAATTAAATATTTGTCATCTATACCCTGATCTTCTAAATACTTATGGAGACAGAGGAAATATATTAGCTCTACAAAGACGTGCTCAATGGCATGGTATAAATGCCTCTATAACAAATGTGACTATCGGGGATAATTATGACTCAGCTGCTTTTGATATTGTTTTTTTAGGTGGTGGACAAGATTTTGAGCAAGAAATAATACAAAAAGACCTATTAGAACAAAAAGGTGCTGAAATAAGAAATGCTATCTCAGGTATGAAGGTTTTCTTATGTATATGTGGTGGTTATCAGCTTATGGGAAAATACTACAAAACCTGGGATGGGAAAGATTTAGAGTACCTTGGTGCTCTTGATTTGTGGACTATTGGCGGTAAGGAAAGAATGATTGGTAATATAGTTTTCGAAAGTGACATAATAAATGATAATGGAAAT
This sequence comes from Bacillota bacterium, assembly GCA_023391425.1. GTDB lineage: Bacteria > Bacillota > Clostridia > Acetivibrionales > DSM-1351 > Ruminiclostridium. The sequence continues at coordinate 1,637 of JAEWAX010000111.1, forward strand.
CCACTTAAAATTGTCGGCTTTGAAAACCACTCTGGCAGAACGTACTTAGGAGAAAATATCCGCCCTTTTGGTAAAGTTTTATGCGGCAACGGAAATAATGGAGCAGATGGTTATGAAGGTGCCATATACAATAATGTATACTGCTCATACTCTCATGGGAGTCTCCTTCCAAAAAACCCAATGCTGACTGATCATCTTATTTCTCTTGCACTTAAGCAAAAGTATGATGATTTTGATGTTCTTGGAAAACTAGATGACACATTTGAAAATGCAGCAAGAACTACTGTTATACAGAGAATATTAAAATAGTTAATTTTTTCTAACTTTTTTATAAAAAACTGTTGACTTAATTAAAAGTAACATGTTAGTATGTTAACAAATATAATATTTGTAAGTAAGAAATGTGATGAATGGGAAAAGTAGATTATATGAATCTTCACAGCGAGCAATGAAATGGTGGAAGCATTGCAGGATAGTACATTTGAAGTTCTCCCATGAACAGTTGACTGAACCAAATTCGTAGGTCGTACCGGGTCTTTCCCGTTATAGGAAGAGTGTATCGGATTATTCACTAATTTTCCCGTACATATTAAGGTGGGTTTTTAACCAATTTGGGTGGTATCGCGTGGATTATAAGTCCTCGTCCCTAGTTTCTAGGGATGAGGGCTTTTTTACTTTTCAAAAACATAAGTGTATCTAATTCTTTTATACTAGTTTGCATATAAACGGTTGGCAACTGTTTATATTGTCGCAGTATGCGACATAACATCATAAGATGTGCAAACTAAGATTACTTTACACTTAGAAAAGTATAAGTACAACTAGGCTTCTGCCTTCGCTAGGGCTCGGCATAAGCCAAATTTTCTTAATATTTTAAAAAAAATACGAGGAGGTTATGAATTATGATTATTGTTATGAAACAGAATGCGTCATTACAAGATGTTGAGAACGTTGAAAGCAGGTTACTTGAACTTGGTTTTAAAACACATCCAATACATGGTGATGTTAAAACAGTAATAGGTGCAATTGGTGATAAAAGACTTCTGAACATACACGCAATTTCGCAAATGCAAGGTGTTGAAACACTAGTACCAATTATGAAGCCGTATAAACTTGCAAGTAATGAACTGCAGCAAGCACCTACTATAGTTGATGTAGGTGGTGTAAAAATTGGTGGTGATGAGATTGTCGTCATGGCAGGTCCTTGTGCAATTGAAAACGAAAAAGATTTTGTAGCAACAGCAATTAGTGTAAAAAATAGCGGTGCTAAAATACTTCGCGGCGGTGCATTTAAGCCAAGAAGTTCACCCTATGCCTTTCAAGGGCTTGAAGAAGATGGCCTTAAAATAATGTCTGCTGGTCGTGAAGCTACAGGACTAAAACTGGTCACAGAAATAGTAGATACCAGAGATGTGGAGCTTGTAAATAATTATACTGACATATTTCAAATCGGCGCAAGAAATATGCAAAATTTCAGGCTACTAAGTGAAGTGGGTAGGACAAATAAACCAGTTCTTTTAAAGAGAGGTTTATCTGCAACAATTGAAGAATGGCTCATGGCTGCTGAGTATATAATTGCTGAGGGCAACCATGATGTAATCCTTTGTGAGAGAGGTATACGAACCTTTGAAACAATGACAAGAAATACTCTTGATTTAAGTTCAATTCCTGTAATAAAGGAAGTTTCTCATCTCCCAATTATAGTTGACCCCAGCCATGCAACAGGCAACTGGAAGTACGTACCTGCCCTTGCAAAAGGCGCTATTGCAACAGGTGCTGATGGACTAATAATCGAAGTTCACCCAAATCCTCCAACTGCTCTATGTGACGGCCCTCAGTCCCTCAGGCCAGAAAGATTTAGCACATTAATGGAAGAGTTGAGACTAGTTGCACAATCGGTTCAAAGAACTATCTGATGACCAAAAAAGCACCTTGCTTCACATTGAACAGTTCCCCGTCTTGTTCACGGGACTATCAATGTGCAGTAAGGTGCTTCATTCTTAACTAAAGACTAAAGATCTCCATTAAATGGTTCGAGTGAAAATTCTTGTATACCACTGTAAACAATTTTTAAGTATTTCACATCTCCATATTTCTCCTTATCCAAATCATTTAGAAGTATATAGACAGTTGTATTATCGTATATTCTTATATTTATTCTATCAAAAATATCTCTTTGTAACACATCTAATACTATACTTACATTTTCAATAGCAGAATGATTGGATTTGGGTTCAACAACAACTGGCATTTTTGAATTATCGGGGCTCAATATTCTAACATGCAAAATACCAGGATCAATAATGTTATCTGTGGGATATAGTAAGTCTCTTTCAAAAAGTAGTGAACTCATTTTTCTGTCCCCCTAAAATATAGTCAAACTAATATATATTTAATAAAATATCACTATTTAACCTTATCGTAAAGCTTTTTATACATATTATTATATTTTTTAATCTTGTTTACATAGTTTTCAGTTTCTTCGAATGGAATTCTGTCAAGGGTTTTACCATTACTGCTAATGCTTGTATCTTTTAGCCATTTGGAAACATTTCCGCTACCTGCATTGTATGCAGCAAGTGCAAGCTCAATATTCTGATCATATTGAGTTAGTAACCTTGAAATGTACCAACACCCAATTCTAATATTAGTTTTAGGTTCTAACAGCATATTACTTTCAAAATCATTAATTTTAATCTTTTCTGCTGCCCACTCACCTGTACTGTCTAATATTTGCATCAAGCCTTTAGCATCCCTCGGAGATACTGCTTGAGCATCAAATCCACTCTCAGCTTTTATAATAGAATATACCAAATTTTTGTCTAAACCATATTCATCAGAATATTGCTCCACATATTGCGAATAAGTAAGTGGATACAAACGTTTTAGGACATACTCGGTAGAACTTAAACCAAATAAAATCAACAATATTAAAAATGAAAGTACAATTAAAAATTTAAATTTACCTTTAGTATTTTTTCTCAAATAATCCTCCTCAACTAAAGAAAACTTATCTTGTATCGAGCCTTCGGCGAAGATAGAAGCCAGTTGTACTTATACTTGAGAGGTATAAAGAAAACTTGGCTAGTATAAAACATAGTGGAGATAGAAACCTAGTTGTACTTAAACTTTGTTAAAGTTCTAGTAAACTGACGCTCTACTTCCTCTTTCAAATGAAAAATATCGTTGTTATTATAGATTACAGTATCTGCTATACTAATATACTCTTCATCCTGAATTTGAGATTTAATTCGAGAAACGGCTTCCTCATAGGTCATTCCATTTCTCTTAATAATCCTCGCAATACGTAATTCCATTGATGCAGATACTGTCCATACCTGGTCACACAAGTCCAAGAAACCAATCTTTATCGGTATTGGTGCATCTATAACAATAATTTTTGTCTTTTTTGAAAGCTGTTCCTTCACATTATCTTTTATTCTCTGTGCAACATATTTATGCAAAATGCTGTTTAGCTTTTGAAGTTTCTCTTTATCATTAAAGACTTCTTTAGCCAGCATCTTTCTCTTTAGCTGTCCCCAGTCATCAAGTATATCCCTACCAAACTCCTGTGTCAACTCTTCAAGTGCCTTTTCACCAGGCATAACAATTTGTCTACTAATAGCATCCGCATCAATAATCACAGCACCAAGTTCTTCAAGGATGTGACTCACAGAACTCTTACCGCTCCCTATTCCACCAGTAATGCCCAATACTAATGATTCCTTATTTTGTCTCATACCAAGTATCTCCACACTTGACATCTACAGTCATTGGAACTTTAAGAGACACTGCATTTTCCATGCACTCTTTTAATAACTTTGAAACCTCTTCTAACTCTGTTTTTTCAGTTTCTACTATAAGTTCATCGTGTACCTGTAGTATCAATCTTGATTTTAAGTTTCTCTTTTTCAATTCTGTATAAACTTTTACCATTGATATCTTGATAATATCAGCTGCACTACCCTGTATTGGTGTATTCATGGCTACACGTTCTCCAAAAGAACGCATATTAAAATTGCTCGACTTTAGCTCAGGAAGATATCTTCTTCTATTATATAGCGTAGTAACAAAGCCATTTTCAAGGCCCTTAGCAACCGTATCACTCATATATTCTTTTACGCTTGAATACTTATCTAAATAATCATCTATATACTTCTTAGCTTCCTTCTTGGTTACTCCAATATCCTTTGAAAGGCTAAAATCTCCTATGCCATATACTATACCAAAGTTTACAGCCTTTGCTCTTGACCTCATAAGTGATGATACTTCATCAATCGGAATTTCAAATACCTTCGCTGCTGTTGTAGTATGGATATCCTCATTATTATTAAAAGCAGCTATCATGTTTTTGTCACCAGTAATATGTGCTAGAACTCTTAATTCTATCTGAGAATAGTCGGCATCAAGAAGAACATAGTTTTCATCTGACGGAACGAAAACCTTTCGTATCTTTCTTCCCATCTCTAATTTTATTGGTATGTTTTGAAGATTAGGTTCTGTACTGCTAATTCTTCCTGTTGCAGTAACTGTTTGGTTAAAGCTCGAATGTATTTTGCAGGTATCTTTATCTATTACTGCTAATAACCCATCAGCATAAGTTGATTTTAATTTCATTAATTGCCTATACACAAGTATACTATCAACAATTTCATGTTTTTGAGAAAGTTTTTCCAACACCTCTGCGTCAGTAGAATAGCCAGTTTTTGTCTTTTTAACTGCAGGTAAACCTAACTTTTCAAATAAAACAACTCCCAATTGTTTAGGTGAATTAATATTGAAGTTTTCACCTGCAAGCATATATATTTCATTTTCCAAAATAGCAAGTCTTGCATCTAACTCTCTTGAATAAGCCTTAAGGCCCTCCACATCTACTTTAAATCCCCAGAGTTCCATATCTGCGAGCACCTCAACAAGTGGTAGCTCAATGTTGTAGAACAGCTCGTCCTGCCCATTGTCATGTATAATTGGAGCAAACTTCTGAGCTAATTCAAAAATAGCCTTGGTACATGTTGCACAAATTGCAGAAGCATCCGACTCTAGCCCTTGTTCAAACTTCTTACCATGCTTATCATATAAGACGGCTGCAGGAGTAATAAATATATCTAAGTTATCCTCTGCAAGCTCAGAGATTGTATAGCTACTTCTAGTAGGTTCCAATATATATGCACCTATCATAGTATCAAAAGCAACGCCTTTTACCTGTATACCTTGAGCTTTTAGATATTTAATAAATCTCTTTAAGTCATGACCATATATCTTTATTTCTTCATCTTCTAAAACTTCCCTCAAAGCCTTTATTACCACGCTATCAGAGAAATCCTGTGAGAATATCATAACTGCAGGTGCATAATTATCTTGACATGCATATATGCACAAATCATCAATATAGCTATCTGAAGGATCTATATGATAGTAAATAGCCATTCTTTTACTTACTTTGATAGCTTTTATATATGATTCCAGCTCATTTATAGAATCTATGTCAACATGCTCTGCACTAATATTATCTGAGGTTTGTGAAATAGGCTTGTCGTTTAAACCAAATTTTTCAATTAAACTTTTAAACTCTAACTTTTTAAAAATATCATAAAGTTTTTGTTTATCAAACTCAACTCTTAAAAATTGGTCCATATTCGAAAGGTTTGGCATTCTTCTTTCTATCGTAGCAAGTCTTTTACAAAGAAAAGCTAAATCTTTATTTGCCTCTAGCTTTTCACGAACACCTTTTTTCTCAACTTTTTCAATATTTTCGTAGATCCCTTCTATACTACCAAACTTTTTAATCAATTCAAGTGCTGTTTTTTCACCTATTCCCGGTACTCCAGGAATGTTGTCTGAAGCATCTCCCATTAGCCCCTTTACATCAATAAGCTTGTTAGGTGTTACCCCATATTTATCTACAACCTTCTGAAAGTCGTACTCATCTGTCTCAGTTTTGTTTCCTCTTGTCACAGGTAACTTTATTCGTGTAGTATTCGATGCTAACTGAAAAGAATCTCTATCACCAGTTAATAGTATGGCTTCTATTCCACTTTCTTCTGCACACAAAGAAATAGACCCCAATATATCATCTGCTTCGAAACCCTCAACCTCAACTCTTCTAATATTCATCGCATCAAGTACCTGTTTGATAATTGGAACTTGAACAGCTAATTCTTCTGGCATTCCTTTTCTTTGGGCTTTATATTGATCATATTCTAGATGTCTAAAGGTCGGTGCTTTCAAATCAAAAGCCACACATATATATCTTGGCTCTTCTTCAGCTAAATATTTCGTAAGAATATTTAAAAATCCAAATACAGCATTAGTATGCAAACCTTCGGATGTTGTAAGCGCTGCTGTTTTGCTCAATCCATAAAAAGCCCTATTTAATATACTATTTCCATCAACAACCATTATTTTATCCAATGTACTAAAAAACCTCCCCTGCATTTTTTATCAAAACTTAACTTGTACCGAGCCTTTGGCAAAGCACGTAGCCTAGTAACACTTGCTAAGGTGAATAGAAAATTCTCACAGTAATCATTTCTTTTTCAGAAGCAATTTTATCCATTTCTTTAGTAATTTCATCTTTTTTAGTTTGCAATTCATCTACACTTAGATTCTTTGCATGATCCACTTCAAGTTGTCTATCGATTTTA
>JAEWAX010000113.1 GCA_023391425.1 Bacillota bacterium
GCTAATGGTGTAAAATAAGGCAATACTGTAAGTGCTTCAGCAAGTCTGCTCTGCATTGGAGAAAAGCTAGTAACATAGAAAATTAATGTTAGTACTAGATACACCGCAGCAATCATAGCTGACGTTGTCAGCATTTTTATTTTTTGGTTATTCATAAATAACTCCTCCAATTTGCCGTCACTCAATAGTCTATAAACAACAAAAATACTGTCCTGCAATAAGCAGACAGCGACGCCATAGTTTTGTTTATAGACAGGATGGTCACGAACTGTCATATTAATTCAAAGCAAGTATATCATTTAATTTTTTAAATTACAATTCAAAATTTGCTACAATACTTTACTTGTTTACATTAACATTTAAACTATTTTGTAAAATACTATGCAACTGTTCTCCTCTAAACTAGAAGTAGTATAATTATAGCACTCAGATTTAGGCAGATACAAATTAAATATAGAAAATAAACCGCTTGTTTTTGGTTTAAACCTTTGGAGATTAATCTGTAATGTATTTGAGATGCATCACCAACATATATATGCTTACCCTCTTTAATTCTTTTTAAAACTACAAAAATGTTATCAAATATTGGTAACCCCAGTGCCAATATAGGAATAAATATTGAAAAAACTGTTGCTTGTTTGAATGCTCCATCTAATGAAATAATGGCTAAAATAAATCCTAAAAATGTAGCCCCTGCATCTCCCATTAGAATTTTTGCTGGATATTTATTATAGCGTAAGTAACCCAAGCATGTCCCTACTAACGTTATTGACATAATAGCAGAAATACTATTACCTTTAGACATTGATACTACAAATAAAGTACTTGCCGATATGCAGGCAATACCACCTGCTAATCCATCTAGTCCATCAGAAAAGTTTATGACTGTCGTCACACCAAAAAGCCATAAAATTGATAACAGAAACTGCACCCAAGAAGGAAATAGTATATAAGAATTATTAAATGGATTTGTAATTCCTGAAAATTTTATATTTGTATAAAACACAACAATTAAGCATGCCAGAATTTGTATAGCCATTTTGGGTAATGCTTTAAAATCTCCTCCTTTTATTTTGTACCAATCATCAAGCATTCCAATTGCCCAAATCAAGAAAGAACTAATTAACAAAGCAATAGTTTTTTGACTAAAATCCCTAGTAAAAATAAAATAGCAAACCCAAAACGAAAGAAATATCCCTATAGCGGCTAGATATGCCTTATCTTCTCTATGTATTTTTCTATCACTATCTAAATTTGGCTTTTCAGTATAATTTAATTTATAAGCTAATTTTGTTAGTTTTGGCGTTATTAATAACATAATCACTAATGACATCATAAAAGTGAAAAAATAAATCATTATAAGCTCCTTGTTAATCTTTAGTATATTATACCTTTTAATACTAAAACTAAAATATAACATTTAACGCGAAATTGCAATAGATTACAATAAATTATATAATAATTATGCTTATCATACTGGTTTCTTAATGCATAACTGTATTACAATATGCAGTTAAAAAATTGTTATAGCCAAACTAATTTGTAACATAAATGTATTTTACTCATATTTACCACTAGTTACCATCATATACTATTATTAACTACTGTTTTGAATTTGAACACCATTTACTTATTTCAATATATATTGTATAATAGCTTGTTTGCGAAGTTATATTTTGGTCGCTATGCGGCTCATGGAGGTTAATTATGAAAATATTAAATTATGATGTTGCAATAATTGGTTGCGGTATTTCTGGAATATTTGCTGGCTATGAGCTAACAAAACAAAACCCACAACTAAAGGTTGTAATGATAGAACAAGGAAATGATATTTTTAATCGAAATTGTCCAATTATCGCCAATAAAATTAAAGATTGTGTACGTTGCAAATCATGTGATATCATGCGTGGTTTCGGTGGCGCAGGTGCATTTTCAGATGGTAAATTCAATTTTACAACTGAATTTGGTGGCTGGCTAAATGATTATCTTGATGATGATGAAGTTATGAAATTAATCGATTATGTTGACAGAGTTAATGTTGAATTCGGAGCAACCAAAGAAAGATTTTCCACATATACTGATGCTGCCAAAGCGATTGAAAAAAAAGCTCTTGAGAATGATATGCATTTGTTGCAGGCCTCTGTAAAACATCTTGGAACTGAGAATAATTTAGAAATATTGAAACGCCTATACAGCCATTTGCTTGATCATTTGGAAGTGAAGTGTAATTTACAAGTAATAAACATTAATCCTTCTGATGATAACTATTCAGTTGAACTCCAAAGTGGAGAAACTATAAATTGCAAATACCTAATTGTTGCTCCTGGTAGATCTGGCGCTGAATGGTTTTCAAAACAATGCAAACAGTTAAAACTTGATTTAATAAACAACCAAGTTGATATTGGTGTCAGAGTTGAGCTTCCTGCCAAGGTATTTGAGCATATCACTGATGTTGTTTATGAATCAAAGCTAGTATATAGAACAAAACAATATGGTGATTTAGTTCGTACTTTTTGTATGAATCCATATGGGCACGTTGTTTCCGAAAATGTAGATGGAATAGTTACTGTTAATGGACACAGCTACACTGACCCAAGTCTAAGAAGTGAAAATACTAATTTCGCACTTCTCGTTAGCAATAGATTTACTCAACCTTTTAATGAACCATATCAGTATGGTAAAAGGATTGCATCTCTATCAAATATGCTTGGTGGTGGCGTACTAGTACAAAGGTTTGGGGACTTAATAAAGGGTACAAGGACAAATCCTCACAGATTGAGCCAGAGTTTCACACACCCTACATTAAATGCTACACCAGGTGACTTGAGCCTTGTATTAACCAAGAGGCATTTGGATAATATTATTGAAATGATTTATGCCTTGGATAAAATTGCTCCAGGTACTGCAAACTATGATACTCTTTTATATGGTGTTGAAGTTAAATTCTATAGTTCAAGACTGGAATTAACTAATGAACTTGAAACAAAGCTACCAAACATGTTTGCCATTGGTGATGGCGCCGGAATAACAAGGGGTCTTTCCCAAGCAAGTGCAAGTGGTGTTCTGGCTGCAAGGGCTATAGCTAAAAGGGTTAGTAAAGCTTAATTTATAACAGTTTTAGTTTAATGTTTTACTAATTAATCAGAGTATTAAGTATACTCTGATTAATTAGTTTTTTTTGAATTCTTAATATATTGCATTTTTATCGGTCTGTTTGTTCCGTCATTAATCCCCATCGGAAACCAAATCTATCGATAAATACAACCATGCAAGAACTATATGTCGTGCTCTGCATCTGATAAATTGTCTCACTGCCCTCCTGTAAAACTTCATATGCCTGTTTAACTTCTTCCTTTGTATCGAATGTGATAGTCAGTGAAAGAGCCGTACTTTTTACCAAACTAACATCCAAATTGTCGCACATCATAACCCTTTGTCCACCAATAAAAAGTTCTGCGTGATATATATAGTTTTCTTGTTCTGGTGTTAATATTTTATCCCAATCAGACTTATTGGCATCAGAATATCGTAACAAACAGCCAACCTTTGCATCAAATGCCTTTTGATACAATACAATCGCTTCTTCACAACGACCGGCAAAATTAAAATTTGGTGTAATTATAGCCATTTTACCACCCATTTATCTATTCGTAGAATTTCTTTCTATCCATTTGATATGTTTTTAATAACAATTAGCTCGTCTAATCCAACTATTATGATTTAGTAAATGCAGAAATTGTAGTTAAAGCACAAGTGTATTCGCAGTCGCTTAAACCTTTTCTGGCTCTGGATACTCAACACCAAAAGTTTCAACTGTAACCTTCTTCATAACTTGCTCTTCTTTTGGCTTATCATTACGGTCTCTTTTTACACTAACAATTCTGTCTGCCTCTTCTATCCCTTCAATTACTTTTCCAAATGCAGCATATTGTCCATCAAGATGCGGAGACTTTTCAACCATTATAAAAAACTGTGAACCTGCAGAGTTAGGAGCCATAGTCCTAGCCATAGATAGAACACCTTTATCATGCTTTAAATCATTCTTAAAACCATTGTAAGAAAATTCCCCTTTTATACTGTAATCTGGTCCGCCCATACCTGATCCATCTGGATCTCCACCTTGTATCATAAATCCAGGTATAACTCTGTGAAAGATAACTCCATCATAGAAACCTTTTTTTATAAGAGAAATGAAGTTATTCACAGTATTTGGTGCTATTTCAGGGTATAACTCAGCCTTCATGATATTTCCGTTTTCCATTTCAATTGTTACTATAGGATTTTTATTCATATTAAGCATTCCTTCCAATATTTAAAATAAATAACTAGTATTATTTTATAGTTTTAGACTAGGATGTCAAGTATATTCAGTTTTTATATTCCATTATATGGTATAACACGTGAATAACAAAGTCAAATTCTACAAAAACCATTGCCGAAATATGATGGCTCTGGCTAGGAAAGTTGATTTAGTTGATTTCGCTATTCAAAATATCTCTTATAAATATATAAATTTATCTAAATTGTGATATAATTTTTTAATAACTATAAAAACATTACTTCGGGGTAGTTTATGAAAAAAATATTCTTTAGACTCAATCACCTAGATACAGCATCAAGAAATGCAATGTTTTTTACATTGGAAGGCGCAGTTGGAGCAATAATATTAAATATGGCAAACCCATTTTTTTCTATGTTTGCAAGACGTATGGGCGCAAGTGATTATCAAATAGGATTGGTATCTTCCCTTCCTGCGCTCATTGGTATTCTAGCACTTATTCCAGGAAGTATATTAGTCGATAAAAGTGAAAACAAAAAGAAAGTAGTGTCATTTCTAATACTGCTTTTTGGGATAATGTATCCTCTTGCTGCATTGACTCCGCTTTTTGGTAATTATAAAGTCACAGTCTTTATAACCATTATTGCATTAATGAATTGGCCTTTTTCTGTTTTCAATATATCATGGCAATCTTTCTTTTCAGATGTTATGGTTTCAAAATTCAATTTGGCATTTACAAAGAGGACTCACGTGTCAACTATTTTAGGGACCACGACTGCACTGGTTGCAGGTTTATTGCTATCATACATTCCAAGAAACGATAGTGAGAGAATTATGATGTATCAACTCTTCTTCTTTCTCTCATTTATACTAGCTATAGTTCAGAGTTGGTTTCTTAGTAGAGTAACTGCTCCACCAATTTTGAAGGATAACTACAATAAGCCGAATAAACTAATCTTGATTAAAGAATGTTTGAACAACCTCGTGCTATACAAGGAATTTAGAATTTTCACTATTTTAGCGTTAATTTTTCATGTAGCATGGCATATGGGTTGGCCATTATTTTTTATTTATGAAGTTGATGTCATAGGTGTAAATGAAGCGTGGCTTAGTTATGTAAATGTAGCGGTAGGTTTTGCTGGAGTAATAACTTATTCTTTTTGGGGAAAGGCTATTGAAAAAAAAGGTGCAAAATTAATACTGATTGCTGGTACTTTCGGTCTGGCTATAAATGCTTTATCAATGTTACTTATTCACACAAGGTATATGCTTCTCATACAAAGTACTATTACAGGCCTAACTTTTTCAGCCTTTACTCTAGCGATATTTGAAAATCTAATTGAAGTTGTACCTAAAAAGAACAAAACAATAAATATTGCTCTGTATACAACCTTAATTAATATCTCACAGTTTATATCTCCGTTAGTAGGAGTTTGGCTTTACAAACAAACATCTATCGTTTTTGCATTAGGTTTTGTTGGATGCCTCAGACTTTTTGCTACTGCCTTGTTTGTTATTAGGTATTT
>JAEWAX010000152.1 GCA_023391425.1 Bacillota bacterium
CATATATCCTCCATGAACCGCATTTACGGTCAGTATATATAATAGTTTTACTAATCAAACAAACTAGACTTTGAATTTTTCCCAATAAATTTCTATATCATCACCAAGTTGTATGTTATCAGTAAAATTTGCAGAATTCCCGTTTAATTTTAAAACTATATTTCCCTTTGGGGTAGTTAAATCAAAATTAATGTAGCTAAATATATCCACAAAAATATATGATTTACCTTCTTTTAGAACTATCCTCTCTCCATTAACTGTTATAAAAAACTCTTCATTGGGTTTCTGAGTGGTAACAGTCATATCCTTTGAAAATAGGTTGTCCTCTTGTAAAACTGTATTATGCTTTCTTTCATTTTCATTAGCTACTTTATCATTAGTAAAAACATCATTATCTATTTGATGATATTCAATTTTATCATCATTATTTAATATATAGTCAAGGCTTTTACTTTCACCATTAACTAATAATTCGCTATTCTTTAATTCAAGTGAGAACCTTTTAACCAAATCACTCAACATAACTATCTCATCTATTTCTACTATATCACTTTCATTAATTGTAGCTGAAACGTCACATTTTTCTCCATTTATCATGGTACTAGGCAAAAGAACCATTTTATCTCCATTGAGACTTACTGAAATCCCATTAGGATTTTTAATATAGTCAATAACAAGTTTACTGGCATTATCACCATTATGTGCCGGCTTCACATCTATAAAATCACCAAGACTTATATGTGTATCTAAACTGGCTGCACTATCATTAACAAATATTTCAGCAGCTACACCATGCTCACCTTTTATAGCCATTTGCCTACCATTAAGAGTAAACTTAAGCGGTTTACCAGTTCTAGCAATTAACATATCAGGATTGTATCCTACTAAAATCAAGGCATCTGCAACATTGAGCTTTTTAGCATTAAAAAGTCTAACCTTCTCCCCATTTACTGTTACAGACAAAAAATCTTGCCCTTGTTGGTTGTAAGCCATCATAGCTATACCAAATGGAGTTATTGATTCAGGTCCAGATAATTTACGAAGTTTAGTTTTTATATTATGTATTACGTCTCTTCCCCTAACCGCAACCCTTTCAACTTGAAGTCCTAAGCCATCTGCGATTTTTTCTGTAAGTCCAGGAACCTGACTTCCTCCCCCAATAAGGAAAACTGCATTAGGAGCCTTTTGATTAAATTCTAATATTTTGCTTGATATACTGCTTGCTAATAAATCTATTGTAGGATTCAGTATTTCTAGCGCATGCTTGTTATTTACTTCATGCTTTTTACCAAGAATATCAGTAAATTTAATAGTTTCTGTTCCTGATGAAATAGAAATTTTTATTTTTTCAGCAGTATTAAAATCTACAAGAAACTCTTGCGCAATTTTTTCAGTAATTTCATCTCCTGCAATAGGTACCATTCCATATGCAACAACAGATCCATCTTGTGTAACAGCTATATCTGAAGTTCCGGCTCCAATATCAACTAATACTAAATTAAGAAGTCTTAGGTCTTTCGGAATAGTCACACTAATAGCAGCAATTGGCTCAAGAGTGAGACTGACTACTTTAAGCCCTACCCTGTCCATAACGGTATATAGGCTGTCCACAACTACGTGTGGCAAAAAAGTAGCTAAAACTTCTACTGCTATTTTCTTTCCTTTATGTCCTACTAATGATGAAATAACATATCCATTAAGAAAATAATTAACTACACTATATCCCACACAATAAAAAAGCAATTTTTCTTCATTCGAGACCTCATTATCAAGCTTTATTTGAGCATTTTGTACAGCATCTACCTCAAGGCTCCCTACTATCTCCTCAGTGATTTCACGACCCTGTTCTATATCATATTCCAATTTCACTTTACTTGTCCTTAAAACTCTTCCAGCCGCTGCGATAGCAACTTTTGTTAAGCCAAATCCAAGCGACTTTTCCAATCGGCTTTTCACTTCACCAATTACTTCAGCAACCTTGCTAATATCATGTATTTGCCCATCAAGCATAGCGCGACTTTTGTGTTCGAAAACTTCAGCAGCAATAACATTGAAACACTCTTTTTCATAATAACCAACAATACCAACAACTGTTCTTGTACCTATATCTAACGCAAATATTATATCATTAGGGTTATATTTTTCTTTTGTGTCTTTAGTGTTTTTATCTTCCTTAGTATCTTTTTTGTTTAATATTTTCTGCTTATTAGTCATGCACTACCTCCATAATAGTAGTAGTATTGAGCAACATTAATTTTTACAAAAGTAATTGCAAAATTGTCTTATTTCACAATTATCACACTCAGGCTTTCTTGCCTTACATACTTGTCTGCCATGAAATACCAGTTGGTGACAGAAGTCCGCCCATCTTGACTTAGGTACTATCTTTTGAAGGTCATATTCAATCTTTTCAGGATTATCATTTTTAGTCAGCCCAATCCGATTAGATAGCCTTTTAGCATGTGTATCTACAACAATCCCTTGAACTCCATATACCTCATGCAGTACAAGATTTGCTGTCTTACGCCCTACGCCAGGGAGTTCTAGAAGTTCCTCCATATTATCTGGAATATCTCCATTGTATTTCTCAACAAGTATTTTACAACAAGCTATAATATTTTTTGCTTTATTCCTATAAAACCCAGTTGACTTTACATCCTCTTCCAACTCTTTTATATCAGCCCTTGCAAAATCTTGAGCTGTTTTATACTTGAGATACAAATTTTTAGCAACTATATTAACCCTTGCATCTGTACATTGAGCGGCTAATTGTGTTGATATTAGGAGCTGCAAAGGGCTATTATATTCGAGTGAGCATATAGCCTCAGGGTACAACTCATCGAAGACGTTAATAATCTTTAAGACTTTTTCTTTTTTATTCATAGTCAGTTAAAACCTCTATAGTTTTTCTCTCTATAGCCAATTTATAAAGTTCAAGATATGCACCACTTGGCTTTTTCCAAGAGAAATCACTTTCTAATGCTCTTAAAATAAGCTCTTTCCAAATCTCCGGCTTGTTTTTATATACTTCTATTGCTCTGTCTATTGCCTGCTTAAATCCATTTACTGAGAACTCATCAAAGGAAAAGCCGTTCCCCTCTAAACTATTCTCATTGTAGTCAATAATAGTCTCAGCCAATCCTCCAGTTGCACGTACTATAGGAATTGTTCCATACCTAAGACTTATTATCTGTCCCAACCCGCATGGTTCAAACCTAGATGGCATCAAAAAGAAATCGCATGAAGCATATATTTTTTTTGCTAAATCGGGATTAAATTCAAAAAATGCTGCAACATTATTTGGATATTTTTCATGTAATTTTGAAAAAGCCTTATGGTAATACTCATCTCCAAGGCCTAAAACTACCAATTGCACATTTTCTTTTTTAATATAGTCTTCAATACACCCAAGTATTAGTTCTAACCCCTTTTGGGCTGTTAACCGTGTTACAATTCCCATAAGTGGTACTGAGCTTTTTGTTAAATTGAGTTGATTTTGCAGAGCCAATTTATTCTTCTTCTTAAGCTCTGCAGAATTTCTATCAAAGTTTACAAACAAGCTATTGTCCCTGCTAGGGTCAAACTCCTCATAGGAAATACCATTTACTATCCCAAAAAGATCATTTTTTCTTTTAACTAAAACACCCTCCATTTTTTCCCCATATGCTGGTGTCAATATTTCATCAGTATATTGCTTACTTACAGTATTAATAATATCAGAATAAACGAGTCCGCATTTCATAAAACTAAACATACCATAAAACTCAGCTTTTTCTGAAACAAAAAATCCCTCTTCTAAATTTAAATATTTAGTAACCTCTGATCCAAAATTGCCTTGGTACTCTAAGTTATGAACAGTGTAAATCGTAGCAATATCCTTATAAAAATCATTCTTACAATACTTCTCTTTTAGCATTAAGCAAATTGGCCCAGTGTGCCAATCATTACAATGGATTATATCTGGTTTAAAGTTAATAGCAGGTAGCATATCAAGTGCCGCCTTACATAATAATATAAATCTTTGTGCATCATCGCAATAACAATAAATACCATTTCTATTAAAATAATTATGGTTTTCTATAAAGTAAACTGGAATTGCTTTATTGTTAGTATCATAAATGCTACTTTCTTTAATTACGCAGGTTTCTTTTCTCTCTCCCATTTCTACTGGAATGTCAGCTACATATTTCGCATCTACGTTTATAATTCCATATCTCGGCATTACCACTCTTACATCATGTCCTAGTATAGATAGCTCTTTTGGCAATGAACCTGCAACATCTGCCAAGCCACCTGTTTTAGCAAATGGGTCGACTTCAGCAGATACAAAAAGAACTTTAAGCTTTTTATTTTTTAAATTCACTTAGGTTACCTCCACTGACAGTTACTTAATCGTATAGTTATGTATATTAATATGTATATTTAAGTGTTTACTAATTCTCTAATCATTTTAATAAATATATCTGATATCTGCGGATCAAACTGTACTCCCTTACAACGTTCAATTTCATTAATTGCAAGTTCCATAGTCATTCCCTTACGGTATGTTCTATCACTTGTCATAGCGTCAAAAGCATCTGCGATACATAATATTCTGCCTAAAAGGCTAATATCTTCACCCTTGAGCTTGTTAGGATAACCTGATCCATTATACTTTTCGTGATGCTCCAATATGGCTCTCAGACCTTTTCCCAAGAACTCAACATTCTTCAATATATTATAAGAAATCTGAGGATGCCTCTTAATCTCCTCGTACTCTTGTTCAGTGAGCTTTTCTGTTTTATTTAATATTGCTGCAGAAATGCCTATTTTCCCAATATCGTGTAGCATTGCAGCATATCTTAAATCTTTTATAGTATCTTCATCCAAATTCATACTTGCTGCAATTTCACAAGAAATCTCCATAACTCTCTGACAATGCCCACTTGTATACGCGTCTTTTGCTTCAATTGCATTTACCAAGGACATAACAGTTTGGATATATCCTGTATTTAGACTTTGCGAGTATTTTAGCAGTTCTTCATTCTTAGATTTCAGTTCTTCCTTTGCTTTATTCAAATTATCAATGTTAGCATTAAGATCATCGTTAACAGCAGCAGTCTCCTCATATAAGGCTTCTATTTCTTGTTTTTGGGCATAAACGTTACTAAACAACTCCGCTTTATCAATTGCAACAGCAGCATAATTTGCTATGCTTTTTAGAAAAGTAAAATTAATATTTTTAAATGCGTTTTTATTAGGTGTTTCTAGAAAAATAACGCCCAATTGTTCATTGGATAAACTTAAAGGAATCGCCACTTTATCGCCGTATATACCTCTTTTCTTAATTAAAATGTTGTAATTGACTACTATTGAATTTGTATTAAAGCATTTTGTTATTACAGAATCATCGTCAAAATATTTGCCAACCTCACCAAATAGCTGATCTCCAAACTCATATTTACAATATATATCTTGAGAATCAACATCTTTAAAGCAAACCAAAGACCTGTCACAACCAGTAAAATTTTTAAACACCTCAAAAATATACCCAACGATATTATCTAAATCCATTGTAGAATTAAACTTTTCAGAAGTTACTCTTAATATATCAAGCTCTTTCTGCTTTTGAGACAGTAGTTGAAAGGTTCTTAATGCATTCTTGTCATTAATAGGGTATGAAAACCGTTCATGTTTTAGAAACATTCTTTCATATTTTTTAACAACCTTATTTATTTTATTTTTCCTTCTCTTATTAAGCTTTGCTAAATAAATGAGTTCGTAAATATCTTGAACTAAAAAAATTGTGCCCAAGACAATACTAATATATATATAATTCATAGATTGTTTTCCATATCCATAAAGGAATAGTGGTATAGCTATAATTATAATAATATATTTTGCTATATGTGCATAATACTTATAAAAGTTCATTTATTCCTCCACTGAGTAATAATATTGAAGTAGTATTTTTTACCACATATATAATTTTAAAGTTTTTTTGTAACATTAGCAATATAAATAGTATTTTTTCTGTAATATTTTAAATTAAGTATGAAATGGGGTACAGATATTTATTCTGTACCCCATTTATATTATTAAAAATTATTTATTTAGTTTCACCCAATGTAACTTGTACTGTCTTTTTACTTCCATCTCTGTATAGCTCAATTTCAACAGTATCACCAGCTTTTAATTTGTTCTTCTCTGTCTCTAATTCATCATAAGAAGTAACAGCTACTTTATTAAACTTAGTAATAACATCTAAGGCTTTAATACCTGCTTTTTGGGCTGCCCCAAGAATCTCTACATCAGCAACAAATACTCCCATTGGCATATGATTTGCTTTTGCAATCTCTTCAGTATAACTATTGTCAACAGTTATTCCCAGGTAAGGCTTGGAGATGTAAGTGTTTTTAATTAACTCATCAGCGATTTTCTTTGTATCGTTAGATGGAATTGCAAATCCTAAACCTTCAAACCCTGTAGCAACCATTTTAATTGAATTGACACCTACTAACTGACCTTTAATATTTACCAGTGCACCACCGCTATTTCCAGGATTAATTGCAGCATCAGTTTGAACAAGTTTGATTTTTCTGCCGCCATCTAGCTGAACTGTTCTATTTAATCCACTAACAACACCTACAGTTACAGAGCCTATATATTCTAATCCACCAGGATTACCAAAAGCAATCACTGTTTCACCTACTTTTAGACTATCTGAATCCCCGAATTCAATAGCTGGAAGGTTTGTTTCATTAATTTTGAGTACAGCTAAGTCGGTCTTTGAATCATAGCCTTTTATAGTTGCTGTATAAGGCTTATCTATTTTATTTGGAAGGTATACCTGTATTTTAGCACCGCCCCGGATATTTCTAGTCTTATCGTTTAATGCATTTTCAATTACGTGGTGATTAGTAAGGATATATCCATTTGTGCTAATAATTATTCCTGATCCTTCTCCACCATCTGTCTGCTCTCCAAATAATTCATTTGTACTTTGATAAGTAGTTCTAATTCCTACTATTGAAGGTCCAACTTTTTCAGCTACACTTGTTACAGCTGATTCACTTGATTGAACTATCTCAATCTTTTTTACCTCACCAGTACTTGACTGATTACTTCCGATACTTACTTCTTCATTATCGCCAATAAAACTCTTTAGTTGTGGCTGTATTAAAGGTGCAACAACAAGAATCATTATAGATATAATTGCTCCTCCAACTATTGCACTAACTAATGATACTAAAATATATTTCCATGCATCAGATTTTTTATTGTTTGGTTTTTTGTAGCTTTCTTTATAATAATTATTTCTATTAGCACCATTAAGGTCTGAACTCATATTACTATGGATGTTCTGCATTTGCCAAACCTTTTGAGTTTCATTATAAATATTAGTTGTATCTTTATTTGATGACATATTTTCAAAATTTACATTATTCTCTGTAGATATGCCGTCACTTTTAGTTGTATTACTACTCTCAACTATATCATCACTTTTAACTGTATCACCACTTTGTTCTGTTTCAGCACTCTGAACTGTATCACCGCTTTGCCCTGTTTCAGCACTCTGAACTGTATCACCACTTTGTTCTGTTCCTGTACTCTGAACTTTATCACCGCTTTGTTCTGTTTCAGCACTCTGAACTGTATCATCACTTTGCCCTGTTTCAGCACTCTGAACTGTATCACCACTTTGTTCTGTTTCTGTACTCTGAGCTTTATCACCGCTTTGTTCTGTTTCAACACTTTGAACTGTATCGTAATTCTGAAGAACTGTATCGCTAGTTGTACTTTGTTCTATTACCTCACTTTTAGTGGTATCTGCAGCAGTATTTTGATCATTATCTGATTTTGTGATGGCTTGATCTTGATCTTCATTTATTTTTTCATAGTTATCATCGGTCATATTAGTTCTCCCTTCTCTTGGTAATACATCTATTGTAATAAAATTTTTTTAAAAATATATGAACAAAATGTTAATCTTCGGAACTACTCTTAAAATAATCAAGAGTAAATGTAAACTTAGTTCCTGAGCCAATTTCACTTTCTACCCAAATATCTTGTTTGTGCTCATTCACAATATTCTTTACAATGGCAAGTCCTAATCCTGTTCCTGTTTTGTCCTTTCCACGAGATTTGTCAGATTTGTAAAACCTATCCCAAACTCTTTTTTTATCTTCCTCATCTATTCCTATGCCATTATCCTTTATTGAAACTAAAACCTTTTCTTTATTCTTTGCAGTTTCTAAAATAATTTTCCCATTTTCATTGGAAAATTTAACAGCATTGTGTAAAAGATTTATAATTACTCTTTCAATAGAATCTCTATCAGCAGAAACAAGCAAATTGTCATTTTCAAAATTTGCTTCAATTTCTAAATTCTTAGATGTAATCAAAGTTTCAAGCTTAATAACACAAATACGAATTAGCTCATTTATATCAAATTGCTTAATATTCAGGGTTATCTCTCCAGACTCCATCTTAGCTAAATCTAGGAGGTCATTTACCAACCTATTAAGTCTAGTGGTTTCATCTTTAACAACTAACAAATAATCTCTTTGCCTATCTGGTGGGATAGTTCCATCGAGTATACCTTCTATAAAGCCACGAATAGACGTCATAGGAGTTCTTAATTCATGAGAAACATTTGCAATAAAGCCTCGTCTCAGCTCTTCCAATTTTTGCAAATCATCAACCATATGGTTAAAGCTATCTGCTAATTGGCCTATTTCATCTTGTGAACTAACTACAAGTCTGTTCCTAAACTCACCACCAGCAATTATTTTAGCGGCATTATTAATCTGCTTTAAAGGTCTCGTAAACTTTAATGAGAAGATATATACCAATATTATGGCTAAAAGTATTGCAACACCACCTGAAAGCATGAACAGTCTAAAAACAGACATTTTTAGTTTTTGTATTTCTGGTACAGGAGTATGCAAGTAAACTGCAGCTATTGTTTCTTGTTTGCCATTGCTTGGAATTACTTGAAAAGGCATCTGTACTGTTACCCATGAACTACCCTGCTTCTTAAAAGTTTCATCACTAAAAAATCCAAAAAAATCTCCAGATTTTTGGAAAACTTTATTTCCATTGTTCATAACATCATAGTACTGATTTTGATCAGGAAGTTTAGGGTAACCAGTCTCATCAATATATTTAGACAGTACACCATGTGAAATGTCTGGCTGGCTAACTATTACATGACCACTTTTATCTACTATCCAAACCAATGAATTGGTAGATGTACTGTAGAATTGTAACGTATTCTTAAAAGTATTCTGTGCAAAACTAACATTACTGTTTTCTAAGAATATAAAGAAGGATGCTTTAATAACTTTGGCACTTTCCTTAAGTGCATCTACCTTTTGTTGTATTCCAAAGTCATTTAAAAAATAGTACAAAAATCCACCTGTAACCACATAGCTAAGTATTAAGAGGCTTATAAAAATACTAACAAGCTTTTTAAAAATTGTATTTTTAAATTTTATCATTATTATTTTACCTCAAACTTGTAACCTACACCCCAAACGGTCTTAAGTTGCCAGGATTGACCTTCCAAATCGATTTTTTCTCTTACTCTTTTTACATGTACATCCACTGTTCTAGAATCGCCATAAAAATCGAACCCCCAAACGTGCTCTAGAAGCTGTTCTCTTGTAAAAACTTTATTAGGATTTGATGCTAAAAAGAATAAAAGTTCAAGTTCTTTTGGAGGTAATTCAATAAGATTACCTTTGAGTCTTATAGTATAGTTGCTCTTATTTACAATTAAATTTGGAAAAGCTACCTCTAAAGTATCTACTTCTTTATGCTCATATCTCCTTAGTACGGCCTTTATTCTTGCCACAAGTTCTTTTGGTTCAAAGGGTTTCACCATATAATCATCTGCACCCAATTCCAAACCAAGAACCTTATCAAAGGTTTCACCCTTTGCTGTAAGCATTATTATAGGTATAGAACTAACCTTTCGGATTTCTCTGCACACTTGCCATCCATCAATTCCAGGAAGCATTATATCTAAGACTACAAGACTAGGCGTCTGCGTTTTGAAAATATCTACAGCATTAATCCCATTGTATGCGTATAATACTTCATAGCCCTCTTTTTGAAGGTATAGGCCTATTAATTCACAAATATTTCTATCATCATCTACTATCAGCACTTTGCTTTTACTATTCATAAGTACTCCTTATTTCTATAAATTTATTGATAATAACTCAAAGCAACTAAGTAATAACTTAATTATATCAATAGTAATATAAAAAGTAATATAAAAACATAATTATTTGCAAAAAATTAATAATAAGACTTAGATTAAAATCTGCTGTAGTATAAATAGTTCGAATGCTATCTTTTAAATTTCTTTTTCTTAAGTAACTGTGACGTGTCAAGTGTATTATTCTCACTTACCTTTGCCTTATTTTGCTCTAACTCTGCCTTTACATCTTCAGTTTCTTGTGTCACTTCTACTAATTTGTCTATATTCTCATAACTTCTGATATTTTGATTTAAATCCCTTTTACCTGTAGCATGACTCTCAGACTTAATTCTAATATGGCCTCCCGCTTGATTTATATCTTTATTTATATTTTGATCTATAACCTGATTTCTTGTATTACTTCTTTTTTGATTATTTATTTTATTTCTTGTCTGAACCATTTTGAATGCAGAAGCTTTAACACTTATTTTCTCCCACACTACCCTTAATTTATTAGTACTTAGATTTAGCCTTCTCATTGCAATATCTATCATAAATAAAATTAAAAATAATGCTAGCAAATAGGAGGTTAAATCTTTTTGTCCCCTTTTATATTGTATGTCTCCTGAAAATACCTCTTTAGGTTCTGGAATAATTTTACCACCAACTTCAGATACAAGTTTTTCTAAATTACTACTAGTATTAATCCTGTATTCAGGAGAGTATTGAGCTGCATAACCTGCATTAACAACATTAACTATTTCACCATTCTTATCTTGCTTACTGCTCACCATATATACACCATTCTCTTTAATATCTATAGTACCTGTATACTGCCCTGGTGCAATTGGATTTAGCTTTGTTTCAACACTTTCTCCTGAGGGAGATATTACAGTAGCTATGCTGTTTAGCTCAGTATCAATGTTTTTGTTCTTTAGGAATATTGTAGCCTTACCACCCTGATCAGTTATCTCTAAAGAAGCATTTTCATTATCATAATTTTCCACCGTAAAGTTTATAATATTTTGCCATAGCTTAAGATTTTTATCCCAAGTAATATAGTTCGAGTTCCATCTGCCAGACACATCAGAATTCCAAGCCACTGCTTTTCCAAGTCCATATTGCCATACTGTCAATATCGGATCATCTTCATCGCTTTTTAAAACCACTCTTGCTGTTTCCTTTTGTGAAGCTCCAACATACCCTAATAATGTTGGTAAACCTCCTTCTGCTACGCCCTTAAGAACTGTATGCTCGTAGTTAATAACAGGCGTAAACTCTCTATTATTTAAGTAGGTTCTTGCTGCCATAAAGGTCTCTTTAGTAAAAATGGAAGGTATGTTTGAATAAGCGTCTGTAATATAAGCTCTCCCGTTACAAACTCTTGCAATTCTTCCTAATAGAGCTTTATCAGAATCCTGTCCAACTGCTACTGTTGATACTGTAATATTATCTTTATTAATATTCCCCAGTAGAGTATCATAACCGGTTCTTTCAGCAAGTCCATCTGTTAGGAGAATAATATGCTTAATTTTTGCATCACTATCCTTAAGTGAATTATAGGCTGCTTCTAATGAAGGTAAAATACTTGTTCCTCCATCTGCTCTAATAGTACCGATATCCTCTTCTATCGCTTTTGCATCTGTTATTATCTGTCTTTTAACTACCCAACTATATGCACCATCGAGAGACAAACACCAATCTCATCCTTGCCAACTCTTAAGGAATCTAAACTTCTTATGGCTCCTTCCTTTGCCATATCCACCTTACTGATACCTGCAACACCCTCTGTCATACTACCTGATTTATCAATAATCAGCATCAGAGCCATTTTAGGTGTTTCCTTCTTGCCTCTCATGTCCATATAAACTGGAAGTACCTTTTCTAGAGGTGTCTTCGAATACCCTCCCAATGCAAAAGAATTGTCTCCACCTGTTGCAATAAATCCACCTCCAAAATCTTTTACATAACTCTCTAAGGAATTTTTAAAACCCTCATTTAGGTTATCTGCTAAAACATTACAGGTTATAATCGATTTATAGGCATTCATAGTTTGAATATTGCTTGGAGCAGCTTTTGCATCTACTACATTATAGTCTACAGAAGATGCCCTAAGCATTTTAACAAGTTCATCAGACTCTCCTTTTATGTCTTCAATAACAAGAATCTTTGGCTTGGCCACTATATTTGTAAAACTTGCAGCTTCATTGTTTTTTAGTTCCTCATCCTTTTCAGGTTCAATTAAAACATTATAGCTCTTAAACCCTCCATTGGTTGCCTTATCTCGAAATACAAATTTGTTTGTACCTTTCTGAAGCTGTACAGTTTGCTCAGAAAGCTTTGTTCTATCACTTATTAGCGTTAACTTTGCTTGTTGAAGGCAAGTACTGTTTATTGTCACTACAAGGTTAAATTCTTCATCTAGCATTAATCTTTCAGGAATATCTATCTTCTCTACTAATGCCTCATCAGAAGTGCTCTTCTCTATTTTATGATATTTAAAATCTATACCCTGCTCCTGGAGTGATAAAGCTATTTTACTTGCACTTCCTGTATTTTCTTCACCATCGGAAATTAAAACAACTCTTTTATTACTGTTGCTTGGGAAGAGTGATAAAGAAGTTGCAATAGCGTTTTCTATATTTGTATAATTGCCGTTTATCTTTCCTTCTACCTTAGAAAAGTTCACTTCATTACTTATAAAGCTCTCTACCTGTGCATTATCTCCGAAAGAAATTACGCCTAGCCTATCCTTTGAGCCTTTTAACTTATAAGCCTCCTTTATAAACTCTTCCATATCACTTCTATTTGAGTGAGTTGAATCTGATGCATCTATCAAGAATAAAGTAGTAGTATTATTAAGCTTCCAAGTTAAGTTCATTCCGCTTATTGCCAAAATTAATAAAGTCAAAACAATACATCTTGTTACGACAATACACGTTTTTTTCTTTTTATTTAATCTTTTAAGCCATTTTGTGCTATATAGTATTCCTGCCACTAAAATAGGAATTAAAATAAGCAAATATGGTCTTTCAAAGCTCAGTCCCATAACTTATTTCCTTTCTGCTGTTTCATAAATCCATTTAGTAAAATTACTTTAGGCTTTACTATAACTGTATAAAACAATCGACTTTCGCCCAGAGTTATTGTCTTATATAGTACTAATTCGAATACTGCGACTAAATTACTAACCATTTATATGCAATCTAGTATAAGCTACCCATTCAACAGTTAAAACTAAAAGTGCTAACGCCAATAATATATTAAACAAATTTACTCCACCCATGTTACTGTCACTGCTGCTTACCACGCTATTCTCCACTTCAATATTGTCAAAGCTACTTTCAGAAATCGGAAAATTCACAGCTACTAATTTTCCCATTTCCTCTTTACCTACCTTTTGGCTTACCTCATAAATTCCAGTGGAATAGGTTTTCTCAAAAGGGCTAATTGGATACTTTGAGCTTACTTCTATCTTTGTGTCATCGGGACTTTTAATAAATAATTTTTCCGCTTCAGGCAAAGGAGTAATGTCAATCCCATCTCCACAGCTATATTGGGTGCTTGACATCGTATCTCTGTCAATAAGATAGGACATAAGATTATTAACAAAAATAGGAAACTCAGGCGTTAGCGGAAAGTCTGAATTGTGCAAGTCAAAACCAATCACAGCTATCTTCTGACCTTTTATTTCCCCAGAAAAAGCAGTATTTTGTTCTCCAACCTTTATTAAAGGGCTTGCCCAATATGGTAATTCAATAGCTTTCACCTTTGAAATAACAAAGTCGCTATTATTCATATATTTTGTTATGGCATGCGTAACAATTGTTGCTTTGCCACCTTCTAATTCATGCCCAATTTTGAAAAACAAATTATCCTTTTGAGGATTTACAAAAAGAATATTACCTTTTTGAGGCAGTTCACCCTGATAGTCACCGTCATATATGTATAAGTCAAACTCATCATTTACTTTCTCACCTGGAGAGGTTTTGAACAGTTCTATATCCTTTAATATACTTAACGCTTTTTCTAAAAATACATTTTGCTCTGTCGATAGCAATATTTTCTTTGCACCCTTTTGTTTTACAATAGAATAAATCTTATTGTCTTCTAAAAGCCCATCTTCCTTGGTCAGTTCAGCAAATATATACTTATTTGTTTCAGGTACATTATCAAAATAAATTGTTTTTGTTTCACCAGCATTAAGCACATCATTTTTAATTGAGATAAGCTTATCTTCACCATAGAGACAAATTTCAACATCGGATTTATCAACGCTATGATTAGTTGCCCTTACCAGTACCTTTAATCCATTATTACCCCTTGACTGAGCTATATAATCTAAGCTAACGTTAGGCCTCTGCGGCCCAAGCTTAATTACCTCACCATTTAACCCCTTTAAGTCCACTCCATTATCTGTTAAATAGACAACTCTGTAGCTTTCATATTGATCACATATTGCCTTTACCAAGGAATAAGTATCTTTAATATTACCTGCGCTATTAGTTGGCTCTATTGCTTTGAGCTTATTCAATACTCCTTTCTTATCAGTACTTCCACTGATTTCTACCTTAAAATTTCTTGCAGTAGAAATTAAAGTTATCTTACTTTTATAGGAAAGTGAATTTATCAAAGCTTCAGCTTTGTCCTTAGCTTCTTCCAATTTGGTATCTTTTTCACCAATTGAACTCATGCTTCCAGAAGTATCTACAACAATAACTAAATTTTGATAGTTATTATTTTTCCACCAAACAAATGGGTTGGTAAGGGCAAAAATACATAGTAGTAATATCAATAACTGAAGAAAGAACAAAATATTTTTTTTGAGTCGTTGAAAAGGACTAGTTGCATCAAGGTCCATAATCACCTGCTGCCACAAATAAAGGCTGGAAACTCGTCTTTCCTCATATCTCTGCTTTAAGATATACATTAGAATTAAAATAGGAATAAGGATTAAGAACCATAGTGCATAGGGAGAAAAAAGTTTCATATGATTCCCTCCTTAGCAAAGTGTTCAAATACTACTTTTTCCAGGCTGTCTGAGGAAGAAATTTGAAAGAATACTCCACCGTATTTTTTTACTGAGGCTTTTACTCCCATTTGTAAGCCTTTTAATTTTTGGCTATAAGTTTTTAATAGTTTTGATGTGATGGTTAGATTCATTTCTTCATTGGTTTCACTATCAACAAGACGCACTTGACCTCCTAACATAGGTTCGAGTTCATCTTCACTTAAGACCTGAATCAATATAATTTGCTGCTTCTTATAAGCAAGATATTTTATGACCTCATCAATTGAGCCCACAGTAAAAAAATCAGAAATAACAACGGCTATACCTCTACTTTTAAGGTCCTTCCTTTTAACACTTTCAGATAGATTTGTATTTCCCTTAAAATTACTAGCTTCAAGAAATTGTAGAGCTCTCTGGAAAGAACTTTTTCCCATGTATGATGAAGAGGGTATTACCGCATTTCCCTGCAATCTATTCAGACATACTCTATCTAGGTTATTAAGAGCGATATACGTTAGTATTCCTGTAATTCTAAGTGCCATCACTGCCTTACTTTTATCACCAAAATCCATGGATTTACTGCAATCAAAGAAGATATTTAAAAGAGCCTCTCTCTCTTCCATGAAAAGCCTTATAAATAATTTATCAAACCTACCGTAAGCATTCCAGTCAATTCTTCTAAAATCATCTCCAGGAGTATATTCTCTGAAGTCAGAGAACTCCACTGAACTGCCTTTTGCTTTTGACTTTCTTCCACCAGCAGCCCCATCTGTCAATGTCATACGAGCTTTTATTGATATGCTTTCAAGTTTTCTATAGAACTCTTCATCAAATACCTTTTCATTCATCTCTCTTCACAATCCTCAAGCTATTGTTATCTCAATCTTTTCTCAATCCTTAAGCTTTTGTTATCTCCATCTGACTTATCAATATTTCATCAATTATGCTTTCAGCTGTTACCCCATCTGCTACCGCGTCAAAATTCATGAAAAATCTGTGTCTTAGTGCAGATGGTGCAACATATTTTATATCATCAAAAGCTACGTTATAACGTCCTTCCATAACAGCTCTTACTCTAGCAGTTGAAATAATTGCTTGAGCCGCTCTTGGGCTTGCTCCATATCTTATATATTTTTTTGAAAGCTCAGGCGCATTTTCATAGTCTGAATGAGTTGCTAATACAACCTTTAAGGCATATTCCTCAACAAGCTTTGAAATTGGAACTTGCTTTAAAATATTTCTTATTTCTAGAATTCGAGCCCTATCTATAACTTTTTCCAACTCTACTGTTTCGTTATTTACAGTGACACCAATAATCCCCTTTAGTTCTTCTAAGTTTGGATAAGGCACCATAAGTTTAAATAAAAATCTATCCAGCTGAGCTTCAGGAAGCAGATAAGTACCTTCATTCTCTAAGGGATTTTGTGTTGCCAAAACCATAAAGGGCTCCTCTAGATGATATGTACTATTTCCTACCGTAACCGTATGCTCCTGCATCGCTTCAAGGAGTGCTGATTGAGTTTTTGGAGTTGCTCTGTTTATCTCATCAGCTAATACTAAATGCGCAAACACTGGTCCCTGTTGAAATTCAAATTTACTATTACCTCTCTCATCCTTCATAATTATATTAGTACCAACAACATCAGCAGGCATAAGATCAGGTGTGAATTGTATTCTTGAAAAGGACAAATCCATAACCTTAGATAGAGTTTTAACAAGCTGTGTTTTTCCAAGACCTGGCGACCCTTCTAAAAGCACATTTCCACCTGTAAATATTGCAATTAAGACCTGCCTAACTATTTCCTTCTGACCAATTATCGCCTTTCCAACTTCATTTTCAACAGCTTTAATTGTATCCACAATACCCTTTATTTCGTTATCTTCCATATATTAGCCTCCCTCATTAGGCGAAACCTACTTTTATATATTTACTTCTCTCTAAAGTTTTATCGTTTAATTCGTTGGCGCAAGCCAACTTTCCACAACTATTCGTGCTTCACTTTTAGTTGAGTTTTGATTTTTCCTTTAACTTTAATCTTGCAATGAAGAAAAATACCCTTTTATGATATCCTCCATACCACCAGGAATGGAAGAATTATTTATGCTTTCCATTGCTTTTTCGCTGTAATCACCTATGACTTGATCATACGACTTTAATTCACCTAATTTAGCATTTGAATTGCTTGTTATTGTAGTTTCACTCTTACCTGAATTTTCATCACTTTTACCTGTCAGTAAGGAAGTTTCTCCCTGTCCACCCAATCTAGACGGTGTAAAAACTTTTTCATATTCCTTCTGAGTAGCACTTGAAGGTGATTTGTTTGCAATACCACCCTGACCATAAGGTGTAACTCCACCGTCACCGTTTCCACTGCCATTGCCTGCTCCACTTCCACCAGCTCCTTGTCCCTGACCAGAACCTGCTCCTTGACCCTGGCCCTGTCCTTGGCCTTTTCCTTGGCCTTGGCCCTGTCCTTGACCTTGTCCTTGAATCTGGCCTTGACCTTGGCCTTGGCCTTGACTTTGGCCTTGACCTTGTGCAATAGCATTATTAGGCTGAAGGTTACTTTGAGCCTTAGCTAAAGCATTATTCATGTTTTTCTGCGAAAGACTGTTATTAAGCGCACCATTTAAATTTTGAACACTTTTATTAATTGAGTTTTCATTTCCGCTACTTAAAGCATTGCTTAAACCATCTATACTATTCTTCAGTTCTCCGTTACTCATAGAATTTGAGGCTTTTGCTAAAGTATCCTTTAAGCCTTCTTTACCCGCTGCATCCAGAGACTTTGCCTTATTTTTAAGTAGTTCCAATTGTTTCTCAATATCCTTTGCTTTTCCAGACTTTAAAGCCTGAGCCAAGTCCTTAGTATCCTTGTTTTGTGCTAGTTTATCCGCCATATTTTTTAAATCATTATCTTTTAATTTATCCATTTCTAGTTCTAACTTTTTTGCAGCCTTCTCCAAAACCTTTTCTGCCTCTTTTGTATCCTTTACATTTTTCAATTCCTGCTTCAAGGCAGCTAACTTAGCCAATAAATCCTTCTTTTGTTCCCCAGTCAAAGCAGTATTTTCCTTGACTTCCTTTTCCGATTTTTCTACCTTCTTTTTCTGCTCTTTCTTATATACATTTAAATTATGTATCTGCTGTGCTTGCTCTTTCAAAGGCTCTGGCAAAATCATCGTTACTCCAAACGCAAATATAAGTACTATTAAAACTACTAAAATATTCTTATGTGGAACTAACGAAATCTTTTCTTTATAATTTAGCTTATCCAAACTACTGACAGTATCATTTATTAAAAGTTCTTTATACGCAGAGTTTTCTTTTTCAAGCTCTAAAGATGTAGTTACCCTCTCTTGAAGTCCAAAGGAATCTACCATTTGAGCAATTGCTTTTTGCTTTGGGTAAAATACGATAGCACTTAATAAAGCTAACAAAACCACTGCTACAGCTATATATCCCCATAGTGCATAAACCTTGTAAATAGGTATTACACGAGATAAAAGGCCCATGACTATACCTATAATTAAAGCACTACAGACTCCAATGGCAGAATTTCTAAGGGTTATTTTGAGTAATACTCTTCTGCGGACATTCTTTAACGTATTTATGATTTTATTAAAAGATTCATCCATAAAATTATCCTTTGTTTATCTTTAAACGTTTCTTTTTAGAGGGATTTAATTTTGCTGCACTAAGCCACAGCAATAACACAGATAAACCTATATTAATGATGGCATTGATTTTCCAAAAATCAAGATTAGCAAACTTCACTGACATATTCACACCCGGAAATATATGTCCAGTTCCCTGACCAAACTGATTACTCACTAAGGAAACCAAACCAAGTGCAGGATTTGTGTATAATAACCAAAAGGTTCCATCATATGTTTGATTAGCGCTATTCGGAACGATAACGAGTTGTACATAAAAAATTGCAATAAGAATTGTTCCCAGATATAAAAATACAACTACTGCATACGTCAGCACATTGGCTGCAGTACTTTTCTTCAAGAAGGTAGAAAAGAAAATTCCTATGCTTCCTAAGGTTATCGCTACTATTATGTAGAATAAAAATACTTGCAGAAGCGCTGATATCCCCATTCCTCCATAAAGGAATATAATTGAGAATACTGGAACTGATGATACTATCAATAAAATTATTTGACTTAAAGACGAAAACAATTTACCTGTTATAATTGACCCATGTCTCAATGTCGTCGAAAGTAGTATATCCAGTGTCTGTCGTTCCCGTTCTCCTGATATTGCACCAGCCGTAAGTGCTGGAGCTATAAGAGTAATTAAACCAAACTGTGCAGCCACAAGGAATGCATAGGTAGCAAGTATATTTTCTTGATTTATAACTCCTGTATTACTGTTCATGGTAAGCTTCATTATAAATATCGTCAATAGAGCAAGTACTAAATTATAGCTTCCAATTAAAATTGCAGCTTTCCAACTTCGCATTTTTACCTTTAGTTCTTTTAGCAGCATTGGATTTATTCTAAAGCTGTTCCTATTTATTCTGACATTCATTGCTTTACCTCCTCTGTAGCAGTAACCTTCATAAATATATCTTCCAGGTTTCCATCTAACTGGTTAAAAGCTATAACCGGGATATTTTTTTGAATCAACCTTACTAAAAGCGCATTTATAAACACTTCGTTACCATTAAATGAAGCTTCTACCTCATTAGCAGTAACCCTATTTATTCCATCAATATCTGGATATTCTTGAAGAATTGTAATTGCTTCTTCTAATTTATTAATCACCTTTATTCTAATGGTCTGTGTATGGTATACCTTTCGGGTTATTTCCTCAACAGTACCGCTCATGACAATTTTGCCTTTCTCAACTATACCTATAGTAGTACATAACTCAGCAAGCTCAGGTAATATATGAGAGCTTACTAATATAGTCTTTCCCATGTCCTTTAAGGTCCTAAGTATTTCCTTCATTTCAATTCTGGCTCTTGGGTCCATACCCGAAGCAGGCTCATCTAAAACTAATAAATCTGGGTTGTGAACTAAACTTCTGGCAAGACATAGTCTCTGCTTCATACCTCTTGATAAACTGTCAACATAAAAATCTTTTTTCTCAGTTAAATCTACTAGTTCCAGTAAATCTCCACAAACCTTCTTACTCTCGCTTCCTCTAATATTATAAATAGATGCATAAAACTCCAAATACTCTATTACCTTTAAATTATCATATACTCCAAAAAAGTCTGGCATATATCCAATCCTACTCTTAAGCTCTCGTGGTTTATTAATAACATCAATACCATCTGCAAATACTTTACCAGAAGTGGCACTGAGCAATCCGCAAATTATCTTCATAGTAGTGGTTTTCCCTGCACCATTAGGACCTACAAAGCCAAATATTTCTCCCTTAGGGATGTGAAGGTTTAAGTTATTAACAGCTTGAAACTTTCCGTAATTCTTACACAGATTCTCTATTTTAAGCATTATTTCTTCCTCCCCCTTGCAGCCATCTGAGGTATGCCAGCAGCATCTTTATCTGAAACTTGTAGCTTGATTTTTACAATGTTATCTTCTGTTATGTATTTTTTTAAGTCTTCTCCCTTTATTACTCCAATAGGGAGCGGTTCATAGGATTTTTTGTCTATATTAAATATATTGTATGCTGATGTATTTATTTGCGAATTTGAAGCATTAATCTCTATTTCATCTACCTTCATATTTTTATCAATCTTGTAAAGTAATTCTGCGAATCCATTTCCAAAGAGTACTTTACTGCTACTATCGTACCCGAGTGTTGAAGTATTAGATATATCAAAGGGTATAAAGCCCATTGGATACTCAATCTTTTCGCCATTAGTAAAATTAAGGTTTAAAGGAATACTAAAAATGTTTCTTTCATTTTTTTTGGCTTCAACACCATTTACAATTAATGGGTTATGAATTGCAGTTTTAGAAAAAGCAATTAATCTGATACCATCAGCTTGTCCATTGCCATTATTTAACATATTTTGCAAAATGGAGCCTTCCTGCCTTTTGTCCAAATATTCTTTCCTTTGTGTAGTATTCATATTTGATGTATTTGTATTGTTAAGATACACATCGTATACCATTTGATGTAGGTTGCCTCCACTAAAAGTTTTGATGATTAAATTATCTAATTTTATACTTTCTCCACTTTTCAAGCTATCTATTTTATAGTAACCATCTGGCATAATAATCAAACCATCTACCAAATCTATGTTTGTTGAATTTTTAATGTTTCCAACTAAACTACTATTTCTTAAGTGTAAGTCTGTTTCAATCTTACCAATACTTTTTGAGTTCTCTTGTAATTGCAGAACCTTAGTTTCAAATAAGCCGCTGTTTTTATACTCTACACCACCATTTTGCCCTGAAAATATTTTAGCCTCAACAACATCATTATCACTAGACTGGTTTTGATTATTACCATTAAAATAATCTTGAGTCAGAGGAATGAGCTTTTCTCCATTTTTACCTTCAATTCTAACCTTCTGTTTATTAGTATTAAAAACACCAGCATAAGTAGATGTTGAAGTATTTCCCTTTTCATCAAGAGTTATATAAGATATCATATTGGTGGTTATTTCACTTAATCGTGTTCCACTTCCAGCATAATAGACCATAATTCCGAAGATAATCGCGAGCGCAGGAACGGTAACCCACATAAATTCCCTTTTATCTATTTTTTTAAGTATAATATAGGTTATAGGCGCTACCACAAGTACATATATGAATAGTATTAAATAAAAGTTTGAGGTCTTAGGTGAAGCCAGCTCCGAAAATTGGTTCATTGCTTCTCTAATATTGTAGTAATTGTTTTGAATATAATTAATATCTTTGTTAGCGTTTGTGATATTTGGATTAATAATTTCCAACAGCTTTTCAGCAAAAGCAGTGTTGTTATTCCAATTGACAAAAGGAGCCTGCCCTAAATCAAAAGCTACAATACCAACTACACCTTTGCCTTTTGACAAGGATTGAGCTAAGATTATATCTTTATCTTCCATTAGAATCTTGCTATCTTTTATATGTAACTCTAAAGCATCAACCTTAGTATCATTTTTATTATCTCCGTTTGTAGCTAGATCGTAAATCTTTGAGGTTGCAATTTCTTTTACATTACCTTGAGTCCCCTCAATAAAGGTATCCTTAAAAATCGAAAGTGTTTTGCTATACTTTGCTCCCGTTCCAATTAGTAACGTTCCCCCGTTACCGACCCATTGCTTTAAAATATCATACTGTAGTTTGCTGAATCTTGAAGTATCAAAATCATTTATAACAAGTATGTCAAAAGCATTTAAAGTAAATATATCCTCAGGAAAATTTTTATCATCAAGTTTAATTACTTTTGTAAGTAACGACATTCCAGATGATGCTGGAACTTTGTTTATATAGGAAAGACTGTCAGAATCATCACTTAATATTCCTATGAAACTTGTCGCATTATTTGATGTCATACCGATTTCTATGCTGTCTTCATATACCTTATCTTTACCGTTTGAAATGACCAGTAAATATTTGGCACGATTCATACCTACAGGAACATTAATTGTTATAACTTTTTCAGCTTCCTTTTGTAAGCTAATAGGCTTCACATAGCTCATATATTTACCTGTAGAGCTAGGTACCCGGATTTCTACTTCTCCATTAATATCTTTATATTGGTTCTTTATAGTTATATTGACTGGTGTTGAATAACCAATTTTGTAATTGTTATTAAACCCTATACTTATTTTAACATCAAAATTTTCATTATCTGCCGCACCCACTGTTTTCGAGCTGAAGCTAAAAATCATACTAGATATTAATAATACTAACCAAAACTTACAAATGTATTTTTTCATTGCACCATCTCTTTCTTCTTCGCATTTTTTAAATATTGTCGTTTTAAAGATTGTTTTTGTTACCTATTATACCATATAGTGGTTAATGTACAATTAAAATTAAATGGAAGCTTTTATAGTCGACCTTTTCTGTATTACGAGTAATAGTACACATGATACAGCACCATTGTACTGATATATGTTTAAAATGTCAATATCAAGTCAAAATATTCAGTTTACTGTTCTACCCTAACTATTGACATAGAACCAATAAAAAAACTCCTCCACTCTATGATTTTGATAAACCTGTTTGTTTACCAAACCAAGTGGAAGAGTTTTTTGATTTTTTTAACTATCCAACCTTCAATTCTAATCTTAATTTATCAGCTATCATTGCTATAAATTCTGAATTTGTTGGCTTGCCTTTTCCAATGTTCACTGTATAGCCAAACAGAGCGTCTATTGCTTCTACCTGACCTCAAGGCTTTTACAAGCTTATATCCAATTTTGTACTATCATTAATTTTTACACTTAAATCTAAATATTTATTGGTGTGGATTACAAAAGTTTATTGGTTTACTTCATGTGAAAATAATACCATAATTTAGTAATAATTTCAACATCAATACCTATCAAAATCATATGTTACTTTGATGATGTACCCTTAATTGATACTTTTTGACCTTCTATTGGTTCCCACACAGTCCCATCTGTCATATGTACCTTTTCTAACACTGCTTCTATTTTTGAAGTATTTTCATACCCATACAAAGTCCAAATATAATCATATCCTATTGACTTACTTGGCTTAACAGTATGTTGCGATATGCCTTCAAATAGATTTGTGTTATATAAATAGTGATTTACTGGCTGGTCATATCTATCGTAGCAGTAGATACCAATTGTATATGCATCAACTGTTTTCTTTGATACATTCTTAACAACAACACTAGCTTCTGGATTACTTATAGCATTAAATGTTATCATTGCTTTTACAAGTTGTAATGGTGGCTTTATCTTCTCATCTTCCTCTTGTTTCTTTTGTTCCTCTATCTTTTTCTGTCCAGCAATTTTAATTTCTTCGGCTTTCTTTATGTCAGCAATCTTTTTTTGAATCTCTTTAATTTTATTTGAACCTTGCTTTGCTTCACTGCTTAATGGATACTTAGAAACTAAATCTTTAAACTCGTTTAATGCATCTTCTAACTGGTTTTTACTTTCTAGTTCAACGCCTTTAGCAAATCTGTTCTGAGGTTGATTCTTTAAATCTTCATTTTCCTTCTGAAGTTGCTTAATTTCATCTTTCATCTTACCATTTTCAACCTGTAGTGTTGATAACTGATTGTTAAGATTATCAATTTGTTCTTGGCTAGTGCAACCAGTACATAAAATCGTAAAAACTAATACTAATGTGAGACAAAACTTTTTCATAAAATTCTCCTTTGCAATGAGTGGTTATAAAAATCTTTTAGATAATACTTCACTGTACTAATATTACAATATTTGGAATTATTTAATTGAACATATATTCGTCATACAACATAACGT
>JAEWAX010000050.1 GCA_023391425.1 Bacillota bacterium
ATGCAGTTCATGACTATCTTAACAGAAAAGGCTCTCAGAATACAATTTGTAAAAAGTATCATATTCGATCTCGTAGCCAACTTAGACAATGGATAAAGGTGTATAATACTGGTGGAAGTTTAAAAGAAACCACCGGAGGTACATCCATGAAGAAGGCAAGAGTTACAACTCCTGAAGAACGTCTGCAAATCGTAAGGGAACTCTTAGAAAATGACAGAAACTATGGTGCAATGGCGATTAAGTATAATTGTTCATATCAACAAGTTCGCAACTGGGTCATCAAGTATGAGAAAATGGGTTCGGCGGGACTTGAAGATCGTCGTGGATTTCGTGTTGGAACACAGCCAAGCCGTACCCCCGAAGAAGAATTGCGTGATAAAATCTCAGAACTTGAGCACAAAAACAAAGATTTACAAATGGAGAATGATCTGCTAAAAAAAGTCAAGGAACTGGAGAGGAGGGATCTCTATCGTTAATACATTATCTTACTGCTTATAAAGCCATTAAAGAATTATCGGAAACAAAAGGATATTCAACAGAAAAACTTTGTAAATACTTAGGGGTTACCCGTTCTTCCTATTATCGTTGGTTAAAGCATCCAACAAGTGACAGCGAACTTAAAAATGAAAGGATTGCAAAGAAAATACGGAAAATTCATGAGCAGCATCCAGATATGGGATATCGCCGTATTCGGGACGAACTAGACATAAACCATGGTATTAAAGTGAATGATAAGCGTGTCCTTCGAATTTGCAGGAGTGAAAAAGTCCAATCTGCCATTAAGTGGAGACCGAAGAGTTGTACGAAATCTGACCGAAATCCGAACCATATAGCCAAAAACTATCTGCACCGCGAGTTCCATGCAGATGCACCTAACGAAAAGTGGTTAACAGATGTAACGGAATTCAAATACTATATCGGCACCGAAGTTCACAAAATATATTTGAGTGCAATCCTGGATTTGTATGACCGAAGGATTG
The DNA here is from genome assembly GCA_023391425.1 of Bacillota bacterium. GTDB lineage: Bacteria > Bacillota > Clostridia > Acetivibrionales > DSM-1351 > Ruminiclostridium. Next base: position 981 of record JAEWAX010000050.1, read on the forward strand.
TTGCATTTAAAATAAGTAACCGCAATGATAATTCCCTGGTTATGGACACATTTGACGAAGCTGTTAGAGTGGAACCGGATGCTCATCCATTATTTCATAGTGACCGGGGCTTTCAATATACAAGTGCACAATTTTATACTCGCCTAAAGAAACATAGAATGAAGCAAAGCATGTCCAGAGTAGCACACTGTATTGATAATGGTCCAATGGAAGGCTTCTGGGGGATTTTAAAACGTGAAATGTACTATGGTCACCGTTTTACAAAAAGAAACGACTTGGTAAATGCTATAACTGATTATATAGATTATTATAATAATGGCCGTTTACAACGAAAGCTGAGAGTAATGACACCGATGGCATACCATAATCAATATACATTAGTAGCATAAAAATACCGCCAGCCATTAACACACGGCTGACGGTCAAAACTTATTGTTTTTTATTGTCCTCTTGACGGGTAGCACACCACAAGTAGGTCGGTTTTTTAAAAGTTTAAAAATACTATTTATTGGAGGAATTTATATACATATGTTGAACTATTCTTAACTAAAGTTGTTTATGAAGGAATATGTATATGTTGCAGATTAGTTTGCTTAGGAACTAAAGATTATTTAAATTAGCCATATGGAGGATGACTATGGATGCTCAAGCATTTTGGAATGTAATTGGAACTTATAATCAATCAACGTGGATTATTCAAAGCATATTGTTTTTATTCATAGTTTTAAGTATTATAATTGCTCGCTTCGGTAAGTGTATCTGGATGCCTAAATTTACTTTAGGTATCACAAATCTATTCATCGGTATCGCTTTCTTTTTATTTTACGGAACAGAACCAATTCAGAAGTTTTTTGCATTTCCACTGTATATCTCTGTAGGCTTTTTATTTTTATGGGAGGCTATTAAACACAAAGCAAGTGACTTTGAACATTTTAATAAATGGAAATGGATGCTTCTTTTTATAATAATGTTGTACCCATTCATATCAATGATGTTTGGCAATTCTTTTCCAGAAATGGTTGTTTATATTATGCCTTGCCCAGTTATAAGTCTTAGTATTGTAATTTATTCGTGTTATAAGCATAGAAACAAGATGTTACTCGCACTAATGACAATATGGGGTCTCACTGGGATTAAGGCATTTATTGTGAATGCTTATGAGGATGTTATTTTGTTGATTTGTGGCATATATTGTTTGGTTATCTTAATTAAGCAGTTTAAGAAGCAGAGATTATGAATATACTCACAATTTAGTCAAATTCTCAATCAATATTACATATGCACATTATAGCAGGAATGCTAGTTACTTAACAACCTGCAAATATGGAAGGATTAAAAGGATGTTTAATAATTACAATCTAAAATTAACATTTATAAGTATGTTCTTATTATTGTTTGCTTGTCTACTTTTTACATCATGCTCAATTAATGATAAGGGAGATACTCAAGCTGCATAGAAGAAAAGATGCATTCTGGAAAACAATGTGATAATGAAAATCCAGAATACTTTAAAGACCATATATTTAGTTCGTATGATTATGTTTCTCAGATTGATAACGCAATTGCTTTTAAAACCTATCTTAAGGCAGGCGAATTGATGGGCAAAATTACCGCTGGTACAAAGACATATATAATAAGTCTAAAGGAGTTTCAATCAAAGGATTATGGGAAAATCGGCAATGATATATGTTTTGGAAGCATAGTGAGGTTTTTTTCACAAAAAAACAAATTGGTAGCAGAATTTGCGGTTGGAATTACCTGCGAAAATTTTGCATCACCTAGCTATATTGGAAATCTTAGTGCAGATGTGGAATATAAGGCGGGAAAATTCGAGTTAACGAATTTTAGCTTCAAGGAAGATATTGAGTAATGAACAAATAAAGGATAATTGATTTGTAATTGAAGAGAAAACTCCAAAATTCCATAGACTAGTCAGAAAAGTTTATGATAAATATGAATATTCCATTTAAAAGCATATAATTACATTATATCGAGCTGATATAGTTTATATAGTTATGAAGCCACTTGAATGGTTATTTCTTATTGTATTATATTTATTTGACATAAATCCAGAAAATCGCATTGCAATACAGTATACAGGGAAAAGTGGTAATACAGTTTTTAGGAGGTTATCATGAGTGTCGATGAAATTATAGCGTACTGTTTAGAAAAGAGAAGTTCCTATGTTGATTATCCTTTTGGAGATATCCCTATTTGTGTAAAGGTACATAATAAAATCTTTGCTCAGGTTTATCCAAAAGTGACTGATTATAAAATTACCCTCAAATGTGAACCAATGATGGGCGATTTTTATAGGCAAATATATCCCAATACTGTAGTTCGAGGATATCATTGTCCTCCAGTTCAACAACCATATTGGAACACGATATATATAAATGGTGATGTTTCTGATGATGAATTAAAAATAATGATTGACCAGGCATATAATTCTGTAGTTTCAAAGCTGCCAAAGAATTTACAAAAAGATATTTCTGAGAATTAAGTTATACACCAAAATAAGGCAAGGTTAAAAAGTTAAGTATCATGTTTTAGACTACAGCACTTTCTTTATCTAACAAATAAACAAAATTTGTAACATACACCTAGAAACACCTAGAAATATACAAAAAATGTATTGCACAACTTGTCGTATAGTGCTATAATTTGGATACATTAGTTGGAATTAGTAAAAATTACATAACGTTATGATAAGTAAAACTTATCGAAAGATAAGGGCTCAAAGCTATGGGTCTAAGGTTATTAAACTATGATCGCCAGGTACCACAACAAAGAAGTGTTTAGCTCAATGGGGGAACTTTCCTATTGAGTTTTTTAGTTACAATGAAAATTCCTGTTATATAAGTAGCTTAAAGCCTTGAGCCAAATAAATTCCTAAATAGTTAATGAAGGGGACTGCTAATTGTGACATAGAAGAATTTATAGTTAGTAGTGATTGTAAAAAAATATTCTCTATGGGGGTGTCAATTTGTTAAAAGAGATTTATAGTGCTGGACAAACAGTGGAGAAAGAGTTAAGTGAGGATATTCTTATTAATCAAATAGGTTATAAGAGTACAGATAAAAAGATTGCCATTATAAAAGGTCAGCATAGTTGTTTCCAAGTTGTTGATGCAACGACCAACAAAGTAGTTCTGACAAAGGATCTGAACGGAAAGGTAAGCGATAAATCAAGTGGAGATTCAGTTAAATATGCCGATTTCTCAGAACTTACAGTTACTGGACAATATTTTATATCAATACCCAAATTAGGAAAATCGTATGAGTTTAAAATAGGTGATAAGTCCATTTACTCTGAAATATTTGATGCAACACTCAAGGCCTTGTATTTTCAACGTTGTGGAATGGCATTAGATAGTAAATATGCAGGTGAATATAGTCATGAGGCTTGCCACAAATCATTAGCAAAGTTATATGAAGATGAAAGTAAGGAAATTGATGTAAGTGGCGGATGGCATGATGCAGGTGATTATGGAAGATATGTAGTTCCAGCAGCAGTTACTGCTGCTGATTTGATGCTTTCATATGAGTTTTACCCAAATAGCTTTACTGATACTACTAATATTCCTGAAAGCTTAAATAAAGTACCTGATATACTTGATGAGGCTAAGTATGGCATTGAATGGATGCTTAAAATGCAGGATAAAGCATCAGGAGGTGTTTATCATAAAGCCACTTCAAAGGGCTTTCCTAGCATGTCAACAATGCCTGATATAGATGTTTATGATCAAGTTATTTTGCCTATTTCTACTACTGCAACGGCAGATTTTGCTGCTGTTACCGCGATGGCAGCAAGAGTTTTCAAAGATTTTGATTCAACTTTTTCTCAGACATGTTTACAGGCATCTAAACTAGCTTGGGGTTGGTTAGAGAATCATGAAGACTTTGTTAAATTTATAAACCCGCGGGATGTAATAACAGGGCAATATGGAGACAGCGGCTCAGGTGCAGATAAAATATCATGGGCAGCAGCAGAGCTTTTCAGAACAACTGGTGATCAAAAGTATAGTGACTATTTTGTTACAAATTTTGTGTCTAATGGATTTGGACTTGATTGGCAGTATTCGAGCGGTTACGCATCGATAGCATATATGTTTTCTGATTCAGATAAGACTGATTTGAAAAAATTAGAAGAAATAAAGAAGGGCTGGATTGAAAAGGCGGATATGTTTGTGTCTACTGCACAAAAGGATGGATATTTGCTTGCAATGGATAAAATGGAATATAACTGGGGTAGCAATATGAATGTTGCAAATCATGCTAGGCATTTATTGATAGCTGATAAGCTTAGTAATAACAAAGAGTATACAGAAGCCGCTGAAAACTCCGCTCATTATTTGATGGGAAGGAATACCTTATGTCAGAGTTATATAACTGGGTTTGGCTCCAAACAAGTGTTACAGCCTCATCATAGACCGTCAATTGCAGATACAGTCGAAAAACCTATACCTGGTCTGGTAGCTGGGGGACCTAATTCTAGATTAAATGATGATATTTCAAAATCAAAGCTATCAGGTCTTGCTCCAGCCCAATGCTATATAGATGATATGTCTTCTTATGCTACAAATGAGGTTACAACTTATTGGAATTCTCCTGTAATTTTTGTTTTTGCATATTTAAATTCAGATAGATAGTGAGACTAGAAAAGATTACTCCACTTTTTGTAATAAATTTACATACTAATATCACAATAGGTAGTAAATTGCTTATTTATATCGTTTTACGTAAGAATTACATATTATATTTATAGCTGTGAATGGACACAAGGCTATCGTAAAACCAACAAGAGCAGGTATTAGACATGATGTGAAAATAATAGTAAACCGTCAACTCTGTATTGCAAATGCATTTGAGCAACTTATTGAAGAGAAAACTCCAAAATTCCATAGAATAGTCAGAAAAGTTTATGATAAATATGGATATGCCATTTCAAGGCATATAACTACATTATATCGAGCTGATATAGTTTATATAGCTATGAAGCCACTTGAATGGTTATTTCTTATTGTATTATATTTATTCGATATAAATCCCGAAAATCGCATTGCAATACAATATACAGGGAAAAGTGGTATTGCTGTTTTTAAGTTATACTCAAAAAATTAAGTAGAAATTAGAACATGAAATATGATGTACGAATATTCGAATATCGTTTAAATTCTAGGTTTACAGTGCTTTCTTTATTTTAACAAACGACTAAAATATTGTTACATACACCCAGAAATATACAAAAATTGTATTGCGCAACATGTCATAAAGTGCTATAATTTGATACATTAGTTAGAATTAATATTAAATACATATTATTATGAAAAAGGAAAACTTATCGAAAGATAAGGGCTCAAAGCTATGGGTCTAAGGTTGTAAAACTATGATTGCCAAGTTACCACAAAAGAGAAATGTTAAGCTCAATGGGGTAATTTCCTATTGAGTTTTTTTGGTTGAAATGAATCTATCCTGCTATGTGAGTAGTATAAAAGCTTAAAGCTTTGAGCTGAATAAAATCCTAAAACAGTGAATCAAGGGGGTCTGATAAGTGTAAGATAGAAGAATTTATAGTAATAGACCAATTTATGATAATAGAAGAAATTATAGTAGTAACTGAAAAATAATATTCGCTATAGGGGGCCTCAATTTGCTAAAAGAAATTTATAATGCTGGAATACTTGGGATAGGTGTCAATATTCCTGAGCAGGTAAGGAAAAACGATTTCTGGGATGGTATTCCTTTGGTAAACCTAACAAGAAAGGAAAGAAATCCGTTTGAGGGAATTGACGAAAGAAGGGTTTTCGATGAGGCGTTACTTCCTTCTGATATTGAAGTAGTAGCAGCAAAGAGAGCTATAGACGATTCAGGTGTTAATCCGGATGAAATTGATCTTGTTCTAGTTCACTCAATGATACAGGATGAATTGACTCCTGGCAATGCAAGCTTGCTACAACATAAATTGGGACTTAAAAATGCAGCAGCATGGAATATGGATACCTGTTGTTCTAGCTTTGTGACAATGACAATAGCAGCATCAAATCTAATAGCTATGGGTACATTTAAAAATATTATTATTATAACTTCGATTATTCATTCACAGGTACTTGATTATTCACACTATCTTAGTCCAAGTGCTGGAGACGGTGCAGGTGCGGTAGTTATGGGACGAGTTTCCGAGGGACGAGGTTACATAGCATCTCATTGCGAATCACATGGAGAATACCATGATGCGTTTACATTAAAATGTAAAATTCCTGGAGACGCACAATGGGTGCATTACAAGCCTTCACCAGCAAAACCTATACTTGTATTTAATGATGAAATAGCTTATAAAGCTGGAAAAAACTCTGTAAAGAATATGACATCTGCTATAAGTGGTGCTTTGGATAAAGCAAATGTAAAACCAGAGGATATAGATTTCTTTGTTTCACACCAACCTATTCATTGGGCACATGATGCATGGAGAGATGCTTTCGGAATCCAAGCATCAAAGTCATATCAGACTTTCCGTAAATATGGTAACTTAGCATCATCAACAATACCAATAAACCTTTTTGAAGCACGAAAGAGGGATATGCTCTTTGACAATGCGATTGTACTGATGGCATCTCCAGGAGCAGGTGAGAATTTTTCAGTGGCATTGTTCCGGTGGGGAAAATAAAAATGACTTATCTTGGAGAGCTAACAGCTTTCTTATAATAAGTGGGTAGCAGAATTTAATAGAGTAATCTATCATTTTCTAATTCTAAAACTAAAATATGGAGGTGTTTGTCTAATGTATGAAGTAAAAACTAATGCATTAAAAAACAGATTGTACATCAGTGTAGATGGTGCAATGGTGAAAAGTGAGGTTGAATTATATAAATCAGCCGTTAAAAAAAATGTTCAAATGTTAAAGCCTGGTTTTACTGTGGCAATTGATTTGAGAAAGACATCAGTTGTAGACCAAGAAACTTTGATTCAAATGCAGGAAATTAAGAAAATAGCTGTTGATGCTGGACTTTCAAAGAGTGCTGTAGTTATGGATTCAGCTATCCTTAAAATGCAAACAAACAGAAGTTTTAAGGATGTTGGACCACAGGACAAGCCTTTTACCAGCCTTGAAGATGCGGAAAAATTCCTGGATGAGTAATTGATAGTACTTTTATATCCCCAATAGCCACTATTAATTATTAAAAGGTAATTTGACTTTTATCCCATGTTTACCACCGCTAATACCCCCACTTTCATAAGTGTGGGATAAGCGGTGCTACGCCCCCGGATAACGATTTCTAAGCTTCAGATGGAGTAGAAACCCCAACTAAAGCCAAGAGCTCTGTTTATATAAGTAGTGGCTATTGGAATTTGTATATTTGGATAGCAAATATTAAAAAATGCTTTTGAAGGGACGGTTGGATGGATGAGAGCTTTAAAATTAAGAAATAGGAACATCATGGCACCCATGGTGACGTTTTTAATTATTTTCCTTTTGATTTCAAACATACTACAGAGCCTGTTTCTGAACAATATTGCTGTTGGCATAATACTTTCTTCATTAATATGTTTATTAGTGGTGGTATTAGCAGCTTTTGTTTACAAAACTAATAATTTTATAAAAATACTTATTTCTTTTTTTGAAAATGTTAAAAAGGAAAAATCTGTTTCAACATTCAAATATAACGGAAAAGGTCAATTGGGATTACTTAGTGATGAGGTAAACAGCTTTATTGATAACGTTAATATATTGATGAAAGAAAATACAGCAGCTCTTAAGGGCATGGCTGGTATGACGGAAACTCTTAAAGATTCAACTCAAGAAACAATAAAATCAATTGAACAGGTAACAACGACAATTTACGAGGTTGCTCAAGGTAGCAGCGAGCAGTCTAAGAGTACAACTGAGATGGCTGAACTTATAGAGATGGCTACAGAAGCCATAAGCGAGGTTACAAAGAATACGCTTTTTGTTGAGAAAGAAGCACAGACTTCTGCTGAGTTTATTGAAGCAAATCAGGGTGTTGTAGTTAATCTTAAGGAAAAAACTAGACAATCAATTGACATTTCAAATCAGATATCAACCATTATTAATGAGATGAATAGTAAATCGGAAGAGATAAGCGGTATTGTGGGTATAATAACTCAGATAGCATCTCAGACAAATTTATTGGCACTTAATGCGGCAATCGAGGCTGCTAGAGCTGGTGATGCTGGAAGGGGTTTTGCAGTAGTTTCTGATGAAATAAGGATATTGGCAGAACAGTCCACTAACTCAGCAAAAAAAATTGTAAGTATAATTACTGAGTCACTCAATGACACGAAGTGTGCAGCTGAGAAAATGGGTGAGGCTAGTAGTATAATAAGCGATCAGGAAAGTATAATCAATGATATTTATGACGTGTTTATAAAGACAAAGGAAGATATATCAAGTTTTTCTACTCATATGAATGCATCTAGTACAATGCTTACTGAAGTTAATGTAGCAATAGAGGAAATCAATAGTCAGGCCCAGAATGTTGCAAAAATAATCGAGAGCAATGCTGCTGCTACAGAAGAAGTCTCTGCTGCAAGTGAAGAACAACAAAGTGTTATGGAATCTATATATAGTCAGATATTAGGTTTATCAGAAGTGGTACTTGGATTGGATAAAAAATAATGAAGTTGGGTTTTACATGACATTTTAGTAGACTCAAAATATATTAATATAAAGGTGAATGATACATTCTTCAAGGAGGATCGTATATATGTATAAATTCTCTTATTGTAGCGAAAAGAATAGGATATATATAGATATTGAAGGTGAACTATCACCTACTGAGATTGATAACTATATAAAGGAATTGATTGTATTAATAGAAAAAACAAGACCTAAATTTACAGTATTAGCGGACTTATCGAAAAGTAGCATTTCTTTTCTAGAAAATGGTACAAAGTTTCAGGTTATTAGGGATTATGGTGTAAAAAAAGGCTTGAAAAATGTTGCTACAGTTTTAGGAACTGATGCATTTAGGCTGCATGAAGAAAAACCTTTTCCAGCTACTAAGAATACCTTTAAATGTGTAAGTGAAGCAGAAGCTTTTTTGGAAAGTTTGGAGTAGATTGATACAAAACTCCTATAAATTAGAACAATAAATGTTTGTTCTAATTTATAGGAGTTTTTGTTGACCTGCAATACGGACAAATTATATTGGTATATTTATTTACATTGCCTCATGAAATGTTCTAGACAAAACTTCTAATTGCTGCTCATGGGTTAGCTTTATAAAGTGTACGGCATAACCAGATACTCTTACAGTTAGTGTATTATATTTCATTGGTTCCTTCATAGCCTTTTCAAGGGTTGCCCTATCAAGCACATTTACATTTATATGGTGGCCGTTACTCATTACATAACCATCAATTATAGCTGTAAGATTTTTAATTCTTGTAGCTTCTTCCTTACCAAGTGCAGCAGGCAAAATTGATGCTGTCAAAGAGATGCCGTCACGACAGCTACTATAAGGTATTTTTGCCACTGAACTTATCATAGCTAATATTCCAGATTTATCTCTATGGTGCATAGGATTGGCTCCTGGAGCAAAGGGTTCGCCTTTTTTTCTGCCATCAGGTGTTGAACCTGTCTTTTTGCCATACACAACATTTGAGGTGATTGTTAGTATTGATAGTGTGTGTGTTGCATTACGATAAGTAGGATGTACTTTAAGGCTGTTATAAAAGCTTTCTATAACCTCCTGTGCAATGCTGTCAACTCTATCATCGTTGTTTCCAAACTGAGGATATGGTAGGTCGGTTTCAAAATCAGTAATTATTCCTCTATCATCTCTAATTACTTTTACTTTTGAGTACTTTATAGCACTGAGTGAATCAACTAATACTGAAAAACCCGAAACACCAAACGCCATTAATCTGTTCACGTCAGTATCATGTAATGCCATCATAAGGCGCTCATATGCGTATTTGTCATGCATGTAGTGAATGATATTCATTGTATTAACGTATAAACCTGTAAGCCAATCCTGTAGTTTTAGAAAGTTATTAATAACTTTATCATAGTCAAGATATTCTCCATCATAGGGTTCGATTGCTGGAGCAACCTGGACACCAGTTATCTCATCTCTTCCTCCATTTAGGGATATCAGCAGAAGTTTTGCAAGATTGCATCTGGCACCAAAGAACTGCATATCTTTTCCTAAACGCATTGCTGATACACAGCAAGCTATACCATAATCATCCCCATAAAGAGGCTGCATTAAATCATCGTTTTCGTATTGAATAGCGCTTGTCTTTATAGACATTTTGGCGCAAAACTGCTTGAAAGCATCTGGTAGCTTTTTTGACCATAGTATGGTTATGTTTGGCTCTGGGGCAGCACCAAGATTATTGAAAGTCTGCAAAAATCTATAGGAGGTCTTTGTGACCATGTGTCTTCCATCGATACTCATTCCACCCAAGGACTCTGTCAGCCAAACTGGGTCGCCTGCAAAAAGCTCATTGTATTCCTTTGTTCTTAAATGCCTGATAAGTCTTAGTTTTATAACAAACTGGTCAATTAATTCCTGAGCTTCTATTTCTGTTAAATTTCCATATTGAATGTCTTTTTCAATATAAATATCAAAGAAAGTATTTAATCTACCTAAAGAATTTGCTGCACCATTTGTCTCCTTCATAGCACCTAAGAAGGCCATATATGTCCATTGAATAGCTTCAAATGCATTTTCTGCTGGACGTTTCAAATCAAAGCCATATGATTTTCCTAAAGTGGCTAAATCTTTTAATGCTGATATCTGATCATGAACTTCTTCTCGTTGCCTGATAGCCTCTTCAGTAATGTTAAGTGGTAGGGCATCTAAATCGTTCTGCTTTTGACTAATAAGTGTATCTAAACCGTATAACGCAACTCGTCTATAGTCTCCAATTATTCGGCCTCTTCCATATGCATCTGGCAGGCCCGTAATAACTCCGCATTTTCTAGCCTTCCGCATTTCGTCGGTATATGCACTGAATACGCCATCGTTATGTGTCTTTATATGTTTAAAAATACTATCAATTTCAGGGGAAGGCGAAACACCAAACTGCTCACAGGCCTGCTTTGACATTCGATATCCCGTATTTGGAAGGAAAGCTCTCTTCAAAGGTGCGTCTGTTTGAAGACCTTTAATGACTTCATAAGGTTCATCTATAAATCCGGGCTTATGACTAGTTATACCGGATACGGTTGAAGCATCTATATCTAGAACCCCACCATTCAAGTGTTCTTCAATTAAAAGGCTTTTACAAGTTTCCCATAGGTGTTTGGTTTTTATGCTTGAACTAACAAGAAAATTTTCATCTCCATCATACGGAGTGTAGTTAACTTGAATGAAATTTTGAACATCAATTGAATTTTGCCATTTACCTGATTTGAAATCTGAAATATTTTGATTCATGTTTGTGCCTCCCATAAAAAATATTTATACTTTTGCCAGGGAATTTATTTTGCGACATAAAAAGGAAAGCAAAATAAAAGCCGCCTGGGCAATTTTAGTGCCCAGGCGGCCGGCTTTTAAAAGTTATACTCCCATGTGGTAATCTCCACTTCCGCCAGTTGTATAACAGTTTTATTTAAATCTTATACCTTAAGTATAAAATAATTTTTAAATATGTCAATGGTTAAAAAAGTAAATCAATTTAGGTTTGTGGTGATAAGTCTGTTTATACTGATGACTAATTAAATGCCCCATTTTTTGTTCCAATTTAATTAAAGAGCCAGTAGAAAAAGTATTTAGTCTTTTTCTACTGGCTCTTTAGTTAAATATATTTTAATAATTTATTTAGTAGCAAAAACTTTCTTTAGTTTTGCAAATCTTGGCAAGCCATCTACTTTAGGAGGAGTGGATTCACCTTGAATAAGTGGTAATGCATAGTCAATGAATTCTTGTTTTAGCCCGTTACCAGCTTCATTAATCCATTCTCTTGGTACCTTCTTTTCTGTGTTAGCAACATCGTTTAGGTCTAAGAGCTGAATCTCACATTTGTATTCTGCTCCAGCTGCTCTCTTAAATCCAACCATCTTATCAGTCATACCTTCAACAGCATATTTAACAGCCATTTGGCCTGAAAGATAAGATTCGTTTACATCACTAGCAGAAGCACAGTGAGCAGCACATCTTTGAAGTAAGCTGAATTCTATTCCACGAACTTTTGCGCCAGTCTTTTCTTTTACTATTGTAGCTAATGTAGAAGCAAGTCCGCCCATTTGTGAGTGTCCGAAAGAATCTTTTTGCTGAGCAAGATCTGAACCATATTCAGAAATATATTTTCCATTTTTATCTTGAATTCCTTCTGAAACAGCAACAATACAATTACCATTTTTCTTGTAGATAGCTATGCAATCTTCTAGGAATTTGTCCATATCAAATGGAATTTCTGGAAGGTATATTAAATCTGGACCCTCTCCCTTATAAGCGGCCAATGCAGTAGCAGCAGTCAACCAACCAGCATTTCTTCCCATACATTCCAATATAGTTATCATTCCGGTATTGTAAACTCTTGCATCGTGATAAACTTCCATAGTTGAAGTAGCGATGTATTTAGCAGCACTTGAAAATCCAGGACAGTGATCAGTTCCGAAAAGGTCATTATCAATAGTCTTTGGAACTCCCATTACTCTACATTCGTAACCAACTTTTTGCATGTACTTGCTAATCTTGTTGCAAGTATCCATTGAGTCATTTCCACCATTATAGAAGAAGTACCTGATATTATATTTTTTAAATACTTCAACAATTCTCTTGTAATCTGTTTCATCTTCTTCTACTGATTTTAGCTTATAACGAACAGATCCGAGTGCTGAAGAAGGAGTAGTTTTTAATAGGTCAAGTTCGTAAGCATCTTCCTTGCTCATATCATAGAATTTTTCATCAAGTATACCCTTAATACCGTGAGCTGCACCATATACAGCTGTTATTGCTTCCTGCTTCAATGCCTCCTGAAATACTCCAGCAGCACTAGCATTAATTACGGACGTTGGTCCACCTGATTGGCCAAAAATAGCGGCACCTTTTAAAACTGTCATTGAATATACCTCCTAATATATATTAATTATTAAACATATACGTTGTTTTTATCAGTTCATTTTATAATGAATTGATATTACCATACGCAATCAAATTAAAATATAGCATAATGAAAAACAAAAATCAATTCAACTTTCTAAGGTTTGACAAAAAAATATCAAAATAGCCTTGATTTTAAACAGGATTTTGCATAAAATAGTATAGGTGAGTTTGAATCACCTTATTACTAATTAATTATATTTTTTGATAGGTAATAAATAATATAAAAGAAAAATAAATTTATAAAAGGAGTGTATTTAAAATGGCATTAGTAACTACAACAGAAATGTTTAAAAAAGCTTATGAAGGCGGATACGCTATTGGAGCTTTCAATGTTAATAACATGGAGATAGTTCAGGGTATAACTGAAGCTGCAAAGGAAGTAAATGCTCCACTTATTCTTCAAGTTTCTTCAGGAGCTAGAAAATATGCAAACCATACTTATTTATTAAAGTTGGTAGAGGCAGCAATTATCGAAACAAACTTACCAATTGCTTTACATTTAGATCATGGTGATACTTTTGAACTATGCAAATCATGTATTGATGGCGGATTTACATCAGTTATGATAGATGGTTCCCATCACTCTTTCCAAGACAACATTGCATTAGCTAAGAAGGTTGTTGACTATGCTCATCCAAGAGGAGTAGTTGTAGAAGCTGAATTAGGAAGACTTGCAGGTATTGAAGATGCCGTTAACGTTTCAGCTGAAGATTCTTCATATACTGATCCTGCTGAGGTTGAAGAGTTTGTTACTAAGACTGGTGTTGACTCATTAGCAATTGCTATTGGTACAAGCCATGGCGCATTCAAATTTAAGCCAGGAGTAAAACCACAGCTCAGATTTGATATATTAGAAGAAGTTGAAAGGAGACTTCCTAAGTTCCCAATCGTTCTTCATGGTGCATCATCAGTTATTCCAGAGTATGTTGAAATGGTAAATAACAACGGTGGTAAAATGCCTGATGCAATAGGTATTCCAGAGGAAATGCTTCGTCAAGCTGCTAAAATGGCAGTATGTAAAATCAACATTGACTCAGACTTAAGACTTGCTATGACTGGTACTATCAGAAAGTACTTTGCTGAAAACCCAAGTCATTTCGATCCAAGACAATACCTTTCACCAGCAAGAGCTGCTATAAAGGATCTTGTAAAGAACAAGATTGTTAATGTTCTTGGTTGCGATGGTAAGGCTTAAGGTTAGAATTAAAAATCAAAAATAGAGATTATAATAAAATGTGTAAGTTGGGTAAAACTCAACTTACACATTTTTTATTTTCGGTTTCATGTCAATAGTTGGGTCCTGTGTCAATAGTTATGGTTCTATGTCAATAGTTATGGTAGAACAGTAAACTGAAATTTTATATGATAGGCCATAAATTTTAAAAGTAGTTAATTATACTGATGTAAGTTTTAGTCCTAAAATACCTACCAGTATTAAGCAGAGAAATACAATACGAGAAACAGTAAAGGGTTCATTATAGAAGATAATACCCATTAATACTGCACCTAAAGCCCCAATGCCAGTCCAAATAGTATAGGCTGTACCAATGGGAAGAGTTTTGGTTGCTTGTGCTAATAAATAAAAACTAATTATCATACCACCTAATGTAATTAAGGATGGGTATAGCCTTGTAAAGCCATGTGAGCTTTTAAGTGCGATCGCCCAAACTACTTCAAAAATTCCTGCAATTATTAGATAAACCCATGCCATATTTTATACCTTCCTTTCTTAAAAACAATAAAGCCTGAAAGATATCATCTCGATACCTCCCAGGCTTTTATCCTTCCGTGACACAGCATAGAACTGTGAGTTTTCTCTTGGTCACAGACCAGACTATACTGCGGAACCCTAGAAAACGTTTATTCTATTAAGTTTTGTTTGATTATTATACTTTAATTTCAAGGCTATTATACGTACTTTCAATATATAAGTCAATAGTCCGATTTTATCCATTATTAAATAATTATTAAATTATACTTACAAATATTGTTACATGGGGTCGAATGCTTTATAGTTATAATATATAATTTGTATTTTAATTAGCTTTTTTAGGGTATTTCTTAGAACAAGCTGTTATCTTGGGGGGTAGAAAATGAATAAAAAAATAATGACAGTTTGTATTATAATAGTAGTTCTGATGCTTTTTCCGATAATTGGTTACAAGGTATTCAATGACAAAGAATATGAAGGAAATGTCACAAATGCACAGGATGTATCTGCAGTGGAGGATTTAAGGGGTGTATGGATTGCCACTGTAAATAATATAGACTTTCCGTCAAAACCTGGTCTTAGTGCAGAAAAACAGAGGGCAGAACTAGATAAAATTGTAGAGAATGCGCAGTATATGGGTTTCAATGCGATATTTTTCCAAGTCCGTCCTACTGGAGATGCATTGTACAAATCGTCAATTTTTCCATGGTCTAAATATTTAACTGGAGAACAAGGCAAAGCAAACGACAAGGATTTTGATCCTTTAGCATATATAATAGAGCAAGGACATAAGAAAGGTATCCAGATACATGCATGGATAAATCCTCTAAGACTATCAATGGGTACGACTCAAAAGCCTGACAAGAGTGTCAAAGTATTATCAGCTAGCCATCCGGCACAAAAGATACCCAATGCAGTGGTAGCAGCACCTACAGGCCAACTTTACCTTGACCCGGGAAGTCCAGAAGCAATTAAGCTGATAACTGATGGAGTTGCTGAAATAGTAAAAAATTATGATGTGGATGGAGTTCATTTTGACGATTATTTCTATCCATCTAAAACTGAGTCTGGTAATAATATTAATTTTAATGATGATGCAACTTATGCAAAGTACAAGGGTAATTTCAACAACAAAGATGACTGGCGAAGAAACAACATAGATACTCTAGTAAAGAATACATATGATACAGTAAAAAGCATAAAGCCAGAGGTTCAGTTCGGAATAAGTCCTTTTGCAATATGGTCAAACAAGGATAGAAATCAAGAGGGTTCCGATACTCAAGGTGGAATATCTACATATTATGACTATTTTGCTGATTCAAAGAAATGGGTTAAAGAAGAATATTTAGACTATATAGCACCTCAGATATATTGGAATATAGGGTTTAAGGTTGCTGACTATTCTGTGCTTTTAGACTGGTGGAAAAATGTATGTAGTGGCACTAAGGTTAAGCTATATGTTGGTCATGCTGCATATAAAATAAATGATACAACTCAAGCAAATGAATGGCTTGATCCGTTACAGATTCCAAAACAGATTGCGATGAATAGGGATAGCAAAGCTGTAAGTGGAAGCATTTTTTATGGCTATTCACAGCTCAAGAATAATACTTTAGGTATTAAAGATAAGTTACGCGGTATTTTTGTTGCAGGAAGGGATCCTAAAAGTAACGTTCCAGAGGACAGGGAACTGTTTATTTCAGCGCCTGACAATGGATATAAAACCTCGTCTTCAAAAGTAAGTATATTAGGTGGTGGTGACCCTAAGCAGCCCATCTATTTAAATGGCAAAGTTGTTGAAGCTTCTCAAGATGGATATTTTACTGTATATGTAGACTTAAAGGTTGGAGAGAACAGTTTTGTTTTCAAACATAAAGATAAAGAGACAGTAATTAAAATAACAAGGAAGGCAACGTCAACTTTAGATTCTTATAAAATGACGATGCCAGAATTTAAACCAGGCAGTATTTCACCATCACAGTCCATGACTATGAAAACTGGACAAAAAGTAACATTTTCTTGTCAGGCACCTGTTGGAGCAAAGGTTTGGGTGGAAATTGGAAAGTATAAGGTTAATTTAACCCCTGGAAGTACTACTAATAGCAATAGTAACGGAGGTACATTGACACCAATGGAGTTCACTGGCACATTTACATTTCCTGCAGTAGCTGGCAGTCAACGTGTGCTAAGCTTGGGGAAACCGGTATTCGTGCTTGAATATAAAGGGAAAAAGATTACTTCAAAGCAATATAATACTATAAATGTGCAGTCTGCAAAGTACAATAAATATGCTGTCGTTAGTACATCGGATGCAGAGGCAGTTGCTCGGTCTGGTCCAGCATCTGTATATTCTAGAATAACACCTTTAATAAATGGTGCTACAGATTATGTTGTAGGAGAGCAAAATGGTTATTATTTGCTTAAGAGTGGGGTATGGACAAATGGCGATAATTTAAAAATAGTAAATGATAAAGCACTAAAGACAAATAACATATCATCAATAAAAGTTAATGCAAATAGCAACTACACGGATATTACTTTTAAAATGCCTGTAAATGCTGTTTATGATGTTACTGCGACCTCTAATGAAGTTATATTGACTTTGTTTAATACAAATGGAATAAAAGTTACTGCTGCAACCCCAAGTAGCTCTATTTATTCATCAGTAAGCTGTCAGAACGTGTCGGGCAATGCACAGTATAGATTTAAACTAAAATCAGCTAACAATTATTTCGGCTATTATGTTCAATATAAAAATGGAACGCTGGTATTTTCACTAAAGAATGCACCAAAAATTTCAAAAAATGGGAATAAGCCACTCTCGGGGTTGAGGGTATTGCTTGATGCCGGGCATGGGGGAAAAGAGTCGGGTGCAATTGGACCTTTAGGCGAAAATGGGTTTTATGAGAAGCAGATAAATCTCTCAATTGCTTTAAACGCAAGGAAGTATTTAATGTCACTTGGGGCAACAGTTATTATGACCAGAACAAGTGATAAGACTGTTAGCCTTACAGAGAGAGCAAATTTGATTAGACAAGAGAAACCGGACATTGCAGTGTCAGTGCACAACAATTCAATGGATGTGACTGCCGACTACACAAAGCATACAGGGTTGTTGACATTATATACCAAGGATAGTTCAAAAGCTGCCGCTGGCTTTATACAGGACGCTTTGGTGACGGATTTGCAGAGAAAAGATGGAGGCTTTAGATGGCAGAGCCTGTCAGTATGTATACCTACTCAATCTCCTGCAATACTTATTGAAGGTGGCTTTATGTCTAACCCATCAGAATATGAATGGCTGGCAAATTATGATAACCAAGTAAAAATAGCAAATTCCTTGGGTAAGGCTATAGAAAACTGGGCCTATAAGAATGCAAGGTAAATTGTTATAAATTGCTTTTATCAGATATTGTTTTCTTAGTGTTTTGTATAAAATCTTTTGTTAATAACTTAATAATTTTTGCATACAGGCAGTCCAAAATCAGAGATAATTGCTGTATAACAATTTAAATCCACGTCAATAATTTTTATTGAGGTGGATTTTTTATGATAAAAGTTGGAATACCAAGGGGATTGTACTTTTATAAATATGCTACACTCTGGGAAACTTTTTTTAAAGGCCTAGGTGCAGAAGTATTAATATCTGATAAAACAAACAAAAACATAATGATAAATGGTGCAAATGCCTGCGTTTCAGAGGCCTGCCTCCCAATAAAGGTATATTTTGGTCATGTGATGAATCTTGTGGGAAAGGTGGATTATATTTTCACACCGCGCTTTACCAGTATTTCAAAACATCAGTATATATGTCCTGAAATCGGTGGTGTACCAGATATGATAAGAAATTCGGTTAAGATATTGCCCAAAATGATTGATACTGAAATTAACTTGCGAAAGTCAAGTAAAAATTCTTGGTTGGCAGCACTTCACATTGGAGAATTTATTACAAAGGACAAAGAAAAAATTAGAAATGCCTACAAAGATGCACTAAGCGCTTATCAATGTGAAAGGCAGGTTCTTAAGTCGGGTGTTTTACTGGATGAATTTCTACAAGATAGTATTCAATTGAGAATAATTCAGAAACGAAGTACCAAATTAACTGTTGCAATTATAGGACATAGCTATACAGTGTATGATACCTTCATCAATATGGAACTGATAAAAAAACTGAAAGATTATGGTATTGGTATAGTTACTTTGGATATGCTTGATTACTATGAGTCTAAGGAAAAGTGTAGGGAATTGGATAAAATGCTGTTCTGGGATTATGGTACTAGGGCATATGGAGGGGTTATTCAGTTGATTGAAAGTGGCGAAATAGATGGAATATTGGCTCTTACATCCTTTGGATGTGGAGTTGATAGTTTTGTGGATGAATTAGTAGAGAAAAAGATTAGACAGGAGAGTGATATTCCTTTTATGAAGCTTGTTTTGGATGAGCATTCTGCTGAGGCGGGTTTCTGTACAAGGCTGGAAGCATTTATAGATATGATTATTAGGAGGCAGGCGAATGACACTAACATATCCACATCTAGGTAATGCTTATATAATCGCAAAAGCTTTATTAGACGATTTTGATGCTCAATACGTTATACCGCCCTTTAATACCAATAAAACTTTAGAGATAGGCTCAAAATATTGCTCTGAAGCTCATTGCCTACCCTTTAAATTATTTGTTGGAAACATGATTCAGGCAAAGGAACTAGGTGCTGATGCGATGCTTATAACAGGTGGTTGTGGCCCTTGTAAGCTGGGGTATTTTGGGGAAATGTTAAAAAAAACTGCTGATGATATAGGAATTAAAATGGAAATTGTTACGCTAGAGGTTCCAGACCAAGGACTAGGAGAATTAGCAGCAAGAATAAAAAAAGTAAGCGGTACATCTAATTTTGTAAATATCGCAAAGGTTGTCAATTCTGCTAAAAACGTGGCTATACAAGCAGATAATTTGGAGAAGCTTACAAGGATAAAAAGAGCTAGACAGCTTGAGGCAGGTAGCGTTGATAAAATATATCGTGCATTTCAAAACGATATTGTAAATATTAAAGGCTCTAAGAATATTCTACAGTATATTAAGCAAACAGAGAAAAAATTAAATGGGGTTTTATTGAATGAAAATGCAACACCTTTAAAAATTGGTTTAGTTGGTGAAATATTTACTACAATTGAACCTTATGCAAATTTTGAATTGGAGAAATTGCTTGGAAATATGGGTGTGGAGCTTGAAAGGAAAGTTACAATTAGTCAGTGGATTATAAATGATATGCTACGAAAGGGTCTGCATCTTCCTAAGAATTCAAGCCATGAAAAGGCATCTAAGGCGTATCTTGGAAAAATAGTGGGAGGACATACTCATCATACGATAGGAAACAGTGTTATTCATGCAAAGGATGGGTATGATGGAGTAATTCATCTATATCCCTTGGGGTGTATGCCAGAGATAGTTTCACAGGCTATCCTTCCTGCTATAGAGGAAGACTACCAGATTCCTATTATGACAATTATTAGAGATGAAATGACAGGGGAAGCAGGTTTTGAAACAAGAGTAGAAGCATTTGTTGATTTACTAAAAAAGAGAAGGGAAGAAAATTTAGATGGTCAAAACAAATTGTTATATGGGTATTGATGTGGGTTCTGTAAGCACAAATATAGCCCTTATTGATGAGCAGGATAATGTATTAGAAAAACTATATTTACGGACAGAAGGACAACCTATTGAGTCAATCCGAATAGGTCTTAAAGATATTCATAAGAGAATAGGTGGAGATATTTCAATATGTGGAGTAGGTACGACAGGTAGCGGAAGACAATTGGCAGCGGCTATTGTTGGTGCTGATATAGTAAAAAATGAAATAACAGCTCATGCCGTCGCCTCGCAAAAAGTTATACCAAATGTTAGAACTATAATTGAAATAGGTGGACAGGATTCTAAAATAATTTTGCTTAAAAACGAAGTGGTACATGATTTCGCTATGAATACAGTCTGCGCAGCAGGCACAGGCTCTTTTCTTGATAGGCAGGCCTCTCGTATAGGCATATCTATTGAGGAGTTTGGAGAGTATGCTTTAAGGTCTAAAAACCCTGTAAGAATTGCAGGTAGATGTGCTGTTTTTGCTGAAAGTGATATGATACATAAACAGCAAATGGGATATTCGAGAGAGGATATTGTTAGGGGCTTGTGCGACGCTTTAGTAAGGAATTACCTAACTAATCTGGCTAAGGGTAAAAAGTTAGAAGCACCGATAGTATTTCAAGGTGGAGTGGCAGCAAATATCGGGATAGTAAGAGCATTTGAAGCAGCTCTTGGAGTAGATATAATTATACCTGAGCACTATGATGTTATGGGAGCTTATGGCGTAGCACGACTTGCAAGAGAGGCTATGCTGAACAACACCACCAAAACAAATTTTAATGGCTTTGATAAATTGAACGGAGATTATACCGCGCATAGTAAAGAATGTTCTGGTTGCTCAAACTGCTGTGAAATTGTTCAAATCGCGTTAAATGACAATCCTGTAGTATGTTGGGGTGATAAGTGTGGAAAATGGAGTGGAACGGCGGGGTAGTGTAAATTAATTGATACCATATAGCCTTAATGAAAAGTTATGGTATCTGGCTGAGTATGCGTCGGAGGATGTTTAACAGGATATTGAATAATGTGTTAGTGTCAGTAGAGAGAACAATTTTCTATAGTGACCTGTTGTCTGGAATCAAATCCGTTCTTTTTAAATTCGGAGAAAAGAAGCTCCATAGATTTCGGAACAATCTTTATTAGGTACATAGGATGAGATAGTTTCTGAATTGCACTTTCAGGAATATTTTTGAATTCAAGTACCCGGCTGTACTCTTCCGAACCATATCTAATTATTTCTGCTTTTCCAGATACCTGAATGGATTTAATATTACCAAAACCTTTGTACATTTCAAACACAGCAAGGCATACATTTTTGTTTTCTGCAAGTGCTCTAAATTTCATGCCTCCTTCTGAGAGTAAATAAAAGCTACCATTGATCCAGCTATATTCAATCGGCGTACAGCGCACAAAATCACCGCAACCAGTTGCGAGTGCACAGGTGTTGTGCTCGGTCAAGAATTTTTCAGCAGCCTTCAAGATATCACTGCACTCCATTTTGATAGCTTGCTCGTCATGTAATTTCCAATAGTTTTCCGCCTCGATATATTCATTTCTGTCCATTAGTATACCTCTGTAAAGCTTATTATTGTATCAACCGTTTGTTGTACCTGCTCACTTCGAGTAATTTTTGGGATACCGTCGTTACTTTGCTGGCCATAGTCGCCAAAATAGGAATGACACCCACCACTTAAAACCACGGTTTTAGCGTTCTTTGGTAAGTTGGTTGCATATTTTCTTAGCTTATCACGGTTCAGAACGCCATCTTCTGTACCATACATCGTAAGAACTTCAAGATTGCTTCTGGAAATATCGGCAGTCGAATAGGCCGCAAGAAGAATCAGACCTTTGTAGTCCTGTGTGTGGTCGGTAACATAAGCTGCAGCCATAGCACCACCGAGAGAATGCCCTCCTATATACCAGTTTTTGATATTAGGATAAAGCTCTTGAAGCCCGTCGGCAGCGTTTTTGTTCAGTACCGCAAGATTAGCAGGCATATCTATAAGGATGCACTTAAAGCCATGCTGCGCTAGTGACTTCATCAGCGGCGCGTAAGAGGTGTACTCTACCTTTCCACCAGGATAAAAGATCAATCCTTTGTCGGCGTTATCCTCTCCGAATACATAATATCCATGATTAATCTTATCAGCAGCTGCCAGACATTCAACTGCTTCCTCTGAAGCATGATAATAATTGCTCACATAAACTAAAGTACAGCCCACTGTAATACAAAGAATTGATGCAATAACCAGCAGAAAAATGTTCAGCTTTTTGTGTTTTATTTTACTTTCTTTTTGTCCTCGTCCTGGCTTTTTGTTCAGATGATAAAGCGGCAGTAAAGGAATAATGATTGGTGTTTTATCTGTATAAGCTTTGTATTGGGCATTATCAGCGTATTTCTTCATCTGGCGTTTTTCAAGGCGCTGTGCACCATTGAACATAATATACACAATGCAGGCATAAGCAATTCCCGCTGTCAACCATTGACCCCAGCCACTTAGTATGTCAATGCCTGATATAAACACACCTGTCCAGAAAAGAATCTCTCCAAAATAGTTTGGACAGCGAACAATTTTATAAAGCCCACCCATTGCTACCATATCCGGATGAATGAGTTTTTGCATGCTTTTTTGCTTGTCGGCTGCCGATTCAATGATGAGTGCAGCTGTACAAATTCCTATCCCTACCCATGCTGTGATGGACGATTTTCCGCCATTGTATATTCTAAAGAAAACGGGTGAGGTCTGAGCAACATAAAGAATCGAAACGCTTACCCAGATAACCACTTTTACAAAAATCGGCATTTTGGCTTCATTACCACACGCTTCTTTAAGGGTTTCACGATAAGCGGAGTTTTTTACTTCCCGAGCAATAAGAAAACCGGAAAGACGCAAGCCATACACAATTAGCAAAAGTAAAAGGAAATAATGTGGAAAACTGGTATGAAAGTATCCCAACATGCTCATGGTCGCAAGCGTGAACCCTACTCCAGCTACAGCAAAACCATACCCTATTGAAAGGAAATATACATACTTATAAAAACCCACGGAGCAGAGAATAGCGCTGACTGCCAGTAGAATCCCAAAATATTCAAACCCCATTATTTTGTCCCTCCCATGTTATTATGAAAGCTATCTTTTATATATTTACTGAAAATCCGGGACCCAAAATGAACTGAGCCCACCAATCCCTTAGATAATGTCCCCTTTGAAAATATGTAATCGTTCCTCCTTTATATTATTAAAAGAACTGACTTAAAACATTGTTTAGTTCTTCAAAACTGCGCTGTTCGGCAGACCATACCAACAGCGCTTCCGCAATAAATTCCGGTAGGAACTCAGACGGTGATTTTGCTTTTTCAATACAGATACTGTGAATTATCTCTGCCAGTTGTCCACGCAGTTCACAATGTCTGACATGAAATGTAGTACTGGCACTTTTTACAGCGCTTTTTTCTTGGAAAAGAGGCTGATAATCTGAAATAAACTTTCCTATCCTTATATATATATATTGAAAAGCTTCCATAGGTTCCGCTGTGAATTTGCATTTTTCATTGAGCTCTTCCTTAATCGGTATCCAGTCATTCAGGATGAAAGAGGCGGTTAGATAGTCTTTTGAGGGATAATAATTATAAATAGTACCGCTTGCAATACCGCATTCCTGCGCAACCGATCGGATTGTCATATTGGTGTATCCATTTTCGAAGACTTGTCGCTTGGCTTCTTTTAGAATTTTCTCCTGTAGATCACTGATAATTTTTGGCATACATTCTCCTTAAATGAACATGTTCATTTAAATTATACCACTCATTATAAATAATAACAACAGTGAGCGTGATGTAATAGACAAAGGAGGGTTAAACAGTGGATTACATTATACAAGAAGGTGGGAAATAAGTTTAAACATAGGTTTGGTAACAGCCGAGAAAAAAGTGAAAAAATATCATTAGAGAATTATCATTTCATCATTGTAAAAATATGCTATAATTGCATTAACTCTCACGCAATCATTTATAATTATAAGATTAGAAGGGGTATTTATATGGAGAATATCATAATAAGAGAAGAGCGAGAAAGTGAATGGTTTGAAACAGAATATATGACAAAGAGAGCATTTTGGAACCTTCATGTACCTGGATGTAATGAGCATTATTTGGTTCATATCCTTCGAACTAATGCTGATTATATTCCAGAATTAAGTAGAGTTGCAGAAGTTGATGGAAAGATTGTTGGGGCAATTATGTATTCAAAAGCATATGTAATGGATGGAGAGAAGCGGACAGGGGTATTAACTTTTGGTCCCTTGTGTATTGACCCAGAATATCAAAAAAGAGGTATTGGTGGAGAATTATTAGAGAAAACAATGCAGTTGGCAAGAGAACAGGGATATCGGGCAATTATTATCTTTGGAGAGCCAGAATATTATCCACGTCATGGGTATATTCCATGTGACCATTTTAATATTACAACAGAAGATGGTAAGAATTTTAATGCATTTATGGGAATTGAATTGGTACCAGGTGCGTTGGATGGAGTAAAAGGAAAGTTTTATGAATCAACAGTGTTTGCCGATAGTAACTCTGAAAAAGCGGAAGAATATGATAAAAAGTTTCCGTATATGGAAAAACTCAAACTTCCAGGACAATGGGCATGATGTATCTTGCATTAATTATTTATCGTTTATAATTTGCATTGAACATTGGAAACTGAATAATGTGGTATGAAATCCTTGTAATTTATTCCTACTTATTGTAAAAATATGTTATAATTTGTATATGAGTTTAGTTACAATCGTATGATTATGTGTTAAATTATATAATTAAGGGGTATAGAATGGATAAAAGAATATCATTTACAAGCAAACAAAAAATTATTGAACTTTTAACAGCAGGAATTTTATTATTTTTATTTGGGTATTTAATAATTAATTGGTCATCTATACCAGAGAAAATACCATCACATTTTAATGCTTCGGGGGTAGCAAATGCTTGGAGTGGAAAAAACACAGTATTATTTGTGCCAATTGTTTGTTTTGCAGTATACTTATTAATTACCGTAGTGTCATTTTTCCCATATATTTGGAATGTGCCTGCTGAGATAACATCAGAAAATCATGTATTAGTGATTCGGAATACAAGAAGTTTGATTTGCTATATGAAATTAATAATGGTATCTACTTTTTCATATATTTCAATTTGTACAGCTATAAGTAAACCACTCGGGAAAATATTTTTACCATTAGTAGTTATTATTACGTTTGGACTAATAGTTGTTTTTTTAGTAAAGATTAAAAAGTATAGCAAAGGCACTAAATAAATATGATTTTAAGTTATTAAAGTTACGCGTGACTTATTCCACATGTATCTATTATGGGTATTACTGTTGAAGCAGGAGCCCAAACTGGTTATTACAGTTCTGAACTGGACAGGGCTATTCCAGACTGTATTAACGGAGATAGTATTATAGTATCAAGTCCAGGAGTTTTCGAGGAGTTTTAGAAGGTACTCACTAATACATAGAATAATTATAAAAGTAATTTTTGTTAGCAAAAATAAAAAAGAAAAGGCTTTATTAAGCTGTAGCCTTTTCTGAGGAAGTTAATCGAATAGCAGAATCATTTAATTCCTTTAGAAGCTGATCGATCTTTTTAGAATTCTCTGCAATTTGTATTTTAAGTATCTCTTCATCCATGTAACGAACTTTATCCATTAATATCACCACCTTTCAAGGTAATTTTAAAGTAAAAGTTTTAAAGAAAAATATAAATATCGTTAATTTTATATTAATTTATTTTTTTAATTTACTTGCCAACACTCTCTCATATACCAAGTGGAAGGTAAGCGGTGCTGCGAGCTAGAAATCTGGTTTATGCAAACCGTGAGAAAATAAAAAATGGTTTACTTAAGATTGGTGAATAAAAAGGCGGTATTATATACCGCCAAGTCATTACATAGATTATTGCTTTTGATTTAAACTATTTCCTTGAGTAACATAGCCTAGTCTATTGTTTAAGTAGGTAAGGTGTTTTTCAAGATCATTACTCATTTCGTCATACATACTTTTAGCGGATTGATCATCTGTTGATTGTGCCATTACTTTATAAGTTCCTTTGGCTGATTCGCATGCTGCAACTGCTTTCTGTAAATCACTTTGTACAGTCAATTTTATCACCTCGCTTTCAACAACTATTTTAACCAGATATTTATGAACAATACGCTAGAAAATATATAGCTGCTTCAATTAATCATTTTTATTAATGAGTTGATAATTATTATTTCGCAACAAAAAAAGTCCGACGTAAGCCGGACTCTCAAAAACCATGTACTATTACATTTTTCTACTGCCGCTAATACTCCATCTTTGAACTAAAATGAAATCCAATGCTACCTGGTGTTATGTCAAGAAAAAGTACAAGTTAAAACAGGAAAATATAAATCTTTTTCAGGCATGCATTAATATATAAATTTGACAGTACATATTAGCGTTGAGACTCATATTGATTTGGTGAAAGCCATTCACAATGGATTATAAAGAATTTAGACTGTTACGATAGTCAACCATTTCCTGTTCACTTACATTTTTCAAGACATACTGTAGCTCTCTGATAATCCGCGTTTTATCATATGGAATCGTTCCAGCTAAAGGCTTAAAGTTTGATTTTGTATCAGCTTGAAAATGAGTACGAATTTGTAAATTTTCTAAAAGTGTTATTAGTTCTTCTATCCTTTCATGTTCGCTTGAAGGAATAAATTTATTGTTCTGTGACCATGAATACAATTCAGTATCAGGAAACAATGTAAGGGAGTCAATACTTAAAATGTGTGGATTGAGCTGGTTAAAAACAGCGGCACTGTTGATAGCGTTCCGCTTTCCATTTCCTTTACCAGAAAGTCCTGTCATATACACAAAATAATACTCTATTCCCGCCTCATCCAGCTTATTACACTGTTCAATGATATCTGCGGCAGTGTAACCTTTATTTGCCAAAGAAAGGGTTTCATCATCCCCGCTTTCGGTTCCAATACTCAATCCGTTTATTCCCATCGCCCGTAGTTTTTTGAGTTGCTCAATGGACTTGGACTTTATATCACGGATGCTTGCAAACATAGCCATACTTTGGCATTTAATTAAATAATCCCTTGTTGTCAAAGCTCTTAATTTCAGATTTTCATAACTCATAGCAAAAGGATTTGCACCCGTCCAGAAGACCCTGCGGGCATAGGGTTGGTAACCTTTTATTTCTGCTAAATCTTCTTCAAATTCATTTATGGATGACATGTGGAAGCATTCCCCATGATACAGACTGCAAAAATTACACTTATTGTAAGTGCATCCAGAAGTGGCCTGTATGATAACCGAAAATGCTTCATATGGTGGTCTCCATGTTCTTCCTGTGAAGTGCATTTTTTCGCTCCTTTCTCGGAGGCTTACAGGTGTCGGATACTTTTTCGATACCGTTTAAGCTCCGATTCATCAATGTTGTCAATCGCATATTGTAAATGCTCAATCATTTTCCCTTTATCCTGTGGTAAGTTTCCAACCATAGGCGTAGTATTGGAAACTGTGTTTGCATAAATAGTAGTTTGAATCGTTAAATTTTCAATTAGTTTTTTCTGTTCATATAGCTTTTCTAACTCACCCGTTTCTAAAAATGATCCATTTTTAATTTCGCTAAATAGGTCTGACTCAGGAAATATGGTCAGAGCAACGATATTAACACTAATGGGTTTTATCTGGTTATAAATTTTTGCAGTATTCAAAGCTGCTTGTTGGCTGTTACCTACACCCGAAAGACCGTTTAGGTAAGAAATATGATAGGTTATTCCAGCTTCATCAAGCCTATTCAATTGTTCAACAATATCTTTAGATTGATAGCCTTTGCGCATGAAACTAAGCGTATCATCATCGCCTGTTTCTGTTCCGATAATAATGCCGTCATATCCCAAAAGGTGCAATTCTTTAAGCTGCTCCAGTGTTTTTGACGTTATATCTGTAACTCTTGAAAAACAACCTATGCTTTTTATACGGGGTAAATAGTGATGAACTCTTTGAGCAATTTCTATCAGTTTGTCAACATTCAGAGCAAACGGATTCGCTCCCGTGAGAAATATTCGCTTTGCACATGAAGAAAATGTACTAAGTTCTTCTAAATCTTCCTCCACTTCACTCATGGGTGACATACGAAATTTAAATGGTAAATCAGCATACAAAGAACAAAACTTACAATTATGATGCGTACAGCCTGCCGTTACTTGTAATAAAGCGGAACCTGCCTCAAATGGTGGTCGCCAAATTGGACCTGTATAGTGCATGAAATCAACTCCTTTTCTTATGGCTTTAATTCTATCATCGTGCAATTTTATTTTAAAGTACTGACTTTAAATAGCGATATTAAATTTTTATGGAGTTAGTACAAAAAATGGTGTATACTGATTTTGCATGTACTTATGCTATGATATATAAAGAGGTGATATTTATGGCTGAATTAAGTCAAACGGAACATTGCGTAACCGTAGCAACCATTCAAAAGGTGTTAGGCGGTAAATGGAAAATTGAAATCCTATACTATATTTCTTTGAAAACAAGGCGATTTGGAGAATTACATCGGCAAATTGGAGATATTTCACAATCCTCATTAACAAAGCAGCTGCGTGAGTTGGAATATGATGGTTTCATATCCAGATTTATTTATCAGGAAATTCCGCCAAAGGTTGAATACTCGTTAACTGAATTGGGTGAAAGTTTTATACCCGTTTTGAATTTTATGAAAGCATGGGGGGAAATTCATTTAAAGCAGTGAGTATTTTTCTGACAACCCGATACTTCTGGCCGACTTGGCTCGAAGTGGAAAAGCTTGTCCTGTATAGAGTAGTCACAAAGAAGGTAAAAAAACATCTTGCTAAATCATAAGAGTGCCCATATTAGGTCGTGCAACAAAAAAAGTCCGGCGTAAGCCGGACTCTCAAAATCATTTGCAATTACTTTGCCTTTGATCTTTTAAATTAAAGTAAGAGTAGTGGACTCTCTATAACTTTTAAATTTCTTCACTATTCACTTAAGGGTTTGAATCAATATCTTTTATTTTTATCTTTACCCAATTACTCTACCCAACGTATCAAACCCATGTCAAATCTATTAATGAGGTTAGGACCTGTTGGGGTAACTCGGAAGGTATATGCATACTCACCACCATCATCGATTTTCAAGTTTAGAGAATACTTATATGTGCCTTCATCAGATCTTCCATCTAAGTGCATCTCTACAGACTGGGCATTAGTAATTACACCATTAAGCAGAGAACCATAATATACTTCAACCATCACATTTGAAGGGTCTATAGCTCCGAGCTTTGCATTAACTGATAGATATATTTCTTGTCCTGAATCTGATTTATAGTCCCTCAGATTATTTGATGACTTTTCAGCAAATAACTGAACTTGAGGCCAATTCCTCTTCATATGTTCATCAAAGGCTGAGAGCTGCCTTGCAAGGCTATAATTATCAGCGCAAACGTTGGTCACACCATTCATTGCAGGAAGGTACATTCTCTCAGTATATTCCTTAACCATTCTATCTGTACTGTAATTCCATGTTAACGACTTAATAGAATTTTTCATTATGCGAATCCATTCTGTAGGAATACCTTTTTCATTAACATTATAGTATAACGGAATTATTTTTTCCTCTAAAGTATCATAAATTGATTCACTGTCGACATTGTCTTGTGAATTCTCATTATCAAATTCTGTTTCATCTCCGATAACCCAACCGTTTTCACCATTGAAGCCTTCACACCACCAGCCATCGAGTATACTGAAATTTATTACACCATTTATGCATACTTTTTGACCACTTGTTCCACTGGCTTCTAGCGGTCTTCTAGGATTATTCATCCATATATCAACGCCTTGTACAAGGTTCCTAGCAACAGTCATGTTGTAGTTTTCAAGTAAAATAACCTTGCCATAGAAGCCTTCTTGCTTAGCAATATCATTAATATTTTTAATGACTTCATGAGCAGGGCCATCAGCAGGATGTGCTTTTCCAGCAAAAATTATTTGCATTGGTCTTTCTTGATTATTGAGAATTTTTTGAATTCTAGCTAGGTTTCTAAAAATTAGATTTGCACGCTTATAGGTTGCAAATCTTCTTGCAAAACCAATTGTTAGAGCATTTGGATCAAGGAAGGAATCTACCTGTCTTACAGCTTCCATTGATTCACCATTTGCAAGCTTCTGCTGCTTAAGTCTATTTCTAACAAAACCTATTAGCTTATTCTTTAAATCTTTATGAGTTTCCCAGAGCACTTCATCTGGAATGTTATCAATACCTTCAAAAGTTCTGCTGCTAAATATTTTTTTCTTCCAATCTTTTTCAAGGTAGATATCATATAGAGCTTTAATCTTTGGAGAAAGCCATGTAAGCGTATGAATACCATTGGTTACATGCGTGATAGGAACGTCATTCTTTGGTACTCCAGACCAAACATCACCAAATATATCTCTGGAAACGGCACCATGAAGCTCACTAACACCATTTTTTCTACCTGCAAGAGTAAGCGCAAGTACAGTCATATTAAAGTTTTGATCTTCTGCTTTTTTTAATCCTAGTTCTAAGAATTCATATCGGCTTAAACCCAATTGCCCCCAGAAGTCTCCAAAGTATTTATCCATCATATATAAAGGGAATACATCATTTCCTGCTGGAACAGGAGTATGAGTAGTAAAGATAGCTGAATTCTCAACAACCTTTTTTGCTTCTTTAAAAGATATATTTTTTTCATTAATAAGCTTTCTAATAAGTTCAAGACCCATAAACGAGGAATGTCCTTCGTTCATATGGTAAACTGTTGGCTGGATACCCAATGCATTTAATACACGAATACCACCAATTCCTAGAAAGATTTCCTGCTGAATTCTAGTTTCCTGATCACCACCATAAAGTCTTGAGGTGAGTGACCTATCTCCAGGATTGTTCTGTTGAACATCTGTGTCCATAAGGAACAGATTTATTCTACCTATTTGAACCTTCCAAACACGTGCATATACTGTACGCCCAGCAAAGGTTATGCTAATCTGTACCTGCTCACCATTTGCATTGAGTGCTGGTAAAATTGGCAATTGAGATACATTTAAGTCGTTAAAGCAAGTTTCCTGCCAACCTTCACCATTGATTCTCTGACTGAAATAGCCTTGTTTATAAAATAAACCTATAGCTGTAAATGGTATTCCTAAATCACTGGCTGCTTTACAGTGATCTCCTGAAAGAACACCAAGACCACCTGAATATATAGGTAATACTTCATTTAATCCGTATTCAGCAGAAAAGTAAGCAATTCTCTTATCAACGTTTTCTGGGTGATTTTCCGAAAACCATGTGTTTTTTTCAGACATATAGCTATCAAAGGTGTCAACGATATTGTCTAGCCTTTTCATATATTCTTCATCGTCAAGCTTTAATTGAAGCTTTTTTTGGCTTACTTCCTGCAAGAAACGAACTGGATTTTTGCCTAATTTTTCCCATAAGTCTAAATCAATTTCCCTATAGAGGTCAATGGCTTCTGGATTCCATGACCACCACAAATTGTAGGCGATATCATTAAGTCTTTTAAATTTTTCTGGTAAAGCTGATATTACATTGATTTTTCCAAATAAGTACATTTGCATCCTCCTATCTTCCATTTTAATTAATCTTAATTTTCAAAATATTTATTATATATATTGTAGTTTAATAAAAGCGTAAAAATAAACATATAGATTTATTTGTTATAATAACATAAAGGAATTGCTAATGGTAGTATTTACAATGAAATTAATTATTAGTTAAAGAAAACATAATTATAGTATATATGGAAAAAAATACTTTATTTAAAATATGTTTTTTATAAATAAAAAGTGTAATTTTGTGATAAAAATAATACTATGATTAAACGATATTTTTTATATGGTGTTATTGGCTGGAGCATGGAAATAGTTTGGACAGGGCTTTACTCACTTGTTAGTGGCGATTTAACTATGGAAGCTTATACCAGCCTTTGGATGTTTTTTATATATGGATGTGCTGTATTTTTGGAACCCCTACATGATATAATCCGAAATTGGAATGTTATTTTCAGAGGTATTATTTGGGTCGTTATTATTTGGGGTATCGAATATTCTACAGGGAAAGTATTGCTAGGGCTATTAAATGTCTATCCATGGCAGTACTTTGGTAAATTCGCTGTAGAAGGCATTGTAAGGCTGGATTATGCACCAGCTTGGTTTGTTGCAGGCTTATTATTTGAGCGGATGCATGCGACACTTGATAAATTGAAGATTGGTTTATACTGAAATAAAAGCTTGGATTTATGGGTTGATTATTGAGTATAAATAGAGATAATATTACAAATATTTACATGTGTTATAGAAATTACTAGTATAACATTTGTACAAATTGTTGAAAAAAAAGGAATTCCAGAATATAATATAATTACTTTTGATTAAAGTATACACACAAATGTGTATGCTTTTTGTTTGTGAGCAAACATTTTTATATCAAAAATAGTATAATGTTTATGGTGCTTTGTTGTACTTTAGGGGGATTAATGAGTAATAATATATTGATAAATGAAGATTTGGTTGTTGAAAGACAAACCAAGACCGGTAAAGGTAAAAAGAAAAATTCCAAAATAAAAAGTTTATTATATTTTTTAATATTTGAAATGTTCTTTTTGTCACTAACAACGCCGTTGCTAATTTTCTATGGACCTTTTGAAAATGTAAAATGCACAATTACAGGCTCTTTGTGGAATTCTTTTACACTTAAGAAAGTTGCACATACATTTTTATCAGATGATGCTATCGCAAGAATATTAGGTGATGGATATGCTATTGCAAATGTTAATACTGAGGACATAAAAATGCTCAAATTTGGAATTAAGCATAGTAGTAAAATTGAACCATTTGATGTTGAAAGTAGTAATTTTAAAGGAAAGTTGCTGGTTATTGAGGACCCAACAAGAGTAAAGGTAGGTTACTCAAGTCAAATACCAAGAGCTGGAGAAACTACCAGTAGCATCGCTAAAAGGAATGGAGCAATAGCAGCAATAAATGGTGGTGGCTTTATTGATACTAAATGGGCTGGTACAGGTGGTGCACCCTTAGGTGTTCTGATGAGTAATGGTAAATATATAAGTGGGGAGTTAAAAGACAAAAATAAAAAACAAGATATAATTGCATTTACTGAAGAAGGAATGCTCATTGTAGGAAAGCATTCTCAAAATGATTTAAAGAAATATAATGTGAAAGAGGCTATTAACTTTGGCCCTCCATTGGTTGTTAATGGTAAACCGACAATAAATAAAGGTGACGGTGGTCAGGGTATATCTCCTAGAACTGTAATAGGTCAAAAAGAAGATGGCTCTGTTTTGTTTTTAGTTATTGATGGTAGAAGTATTAAGTCCTATGGGGCTACACTTAAGGAAGTTCAAGACATTATGCTGAGAAATGGCGCTGTAAATGCAGCAAACCTAGATGGAGGCTCATCAGCAACAATGTATTACGATGGCAAGGTGATAAATAATCCTTCTGATGTTTTGGGAGAGAGATCAGTGCCATCAGTATTTATGGTAATGCCATAAAGTGAAACTTTATTCAGTGGGAGTTTTCTTTATGTCCCACTGAATATTAGTTGAACCAATCGGGCATTTACAGGCAGTTATCTCCCACATATCTGTCTTTTCTATCTTGAAATCTTTAAGTGGGGAGTATTAGTGCCTGTTAATGCGGGATAAGAAGGAGAAATTCTGTGAAAAATATAGCTAAATGGTATAAATGGATTTTACTAGCCGTAATATTTCAATTTTGTGTGTTGTTATATATTAATAACATATTTTTAACTGCTGATACAACTGTGAGTGTCACAAACGCAGGGGTTAAGAAAGAGACAACAACTGGAAACTTCAAAGTTCCTGAAGCTGCCCAGAACATTAGTATGTCTTATAATGCCAAGTTTGTAGCATACCTGCTTGATGGTGTATTACACATAAAAAATGCAGATAGTGGCAATGATAAAAAAGTTGCTGGTTTAGCTAAGGATAGTATAACTTATTTTAGATGGCTTCCTGATAGAGATATGGTTATTTTTTCTTCTAATACAAAAAATGGTGAGAAGGGTACAATTCAAATGTCAACTTACGAGGCTGATTCAGAAACTCTAAGAGATTATCCTGAAATTTCTGGCCTAGCTTCAGAGAGTCAAGTAATGGATATAGAGCTATCACCATACACAAATGTAGTTTACTCTAAAATAAAGACGTCAGATAACAAATCGAAAATAATCAAATTCAATGTTATGAGCCAATATGCACATGTTATGAATTTGGGCGCAGATGCAATAATTAAAGAATGTACATTTGTGAATAAGCTTGTATACCAAAATGGGGAAGAATCAGTCTATGTTTACGATGGTATAAACAAAACTAAAAATAAGGTTCCTATAGATGCAGATAAAGTACGTATTTTAGATATTGACTTGGATGACACGCTTTATATCGGAATACTGGATTCTTCAGGAAAGGTATCTCAGATCTATCATCAAAAAATAGCTGATGAGAAATTATCTGATAATTGGACTAAGGTTACTCTGAAAGAGAGTACTTCTGTTGAGGATATTGTTATATCAGGTAATGGGAATATATATGTAAACAATAAGAATGAAAATAAAATTGTTAATGTTGTAAACGATCTCAAGGCTTCTTACAGGGGAGAATTTATTGAAGTTTTGGATGGTGCGTTGGTTTCGAGGGATAAAAATAAAATAGATGTAACATCATTGAAGGAATACTAAATATGATAGAATATGTTTAATTCCTGTTTAAATGGGTATTAATAAATTAAGTTTTTTGTAATTAATTTATGCAAAATAGGAGGAAATAGTAATGTCGGATAATATTGTAAATATAACAAATGCTACTTTCGAAGAAGTGGTGTTGAAATCAGACAAACCAGTTGTTGTTGATTTTTGGGCGTCATGGTGTGGCCCATGCAGGATGGTTGCTCCAATAATGGAAGAGTTAGCGAATGACCTTGTTGGTAAAGTTCAAATAGCAAAGGTAAATGTAGATGAACAGGGCGAATTAGCAGCACAGTTCAGAATAATGAGTATACCGACTGTCTTAGTTTTCAAAAATGGAGAGGTTGCGGAAAAGATTGTTGGGGCTAGAACAAAGGATGAATTTACTGAACTGATAGAAAAACATTTATAACGTGGCAATAGATATCCCACACCTCTTATAGGTGGCGGGTACCACATCGGTTTTCAGGCGGTGAGTATATCTCCCGCCTCGTTGAAACGCTGCTAATGAAATTAAATTTTTCTACAACCGAAAAATTTAATTTTGAATTGAGGCGTTATAAAAACGAATATAGAAAGAAAAATAACAAATAAAAAATTATTAATATATGTTATTTAGTTATTGATTTAATAATTTTATTAAAAATACGCTCTTTAAGTGATATGCTTCCTTTATTGTAGACAGTTTAAATAATAAAAACTGTTTCTATAAACGGAGTATATCAGTTTAATTCCTGAGCGTATTTTTGTGTTTTAATAAAAAATTACTTTTTTAATAGAAAAAAGGATTTTAAATGTTATAATGGAATAGTATAGTATCTAATCTTTAAATAATTCCTAATTTTCGTGGGGGGAATGAACTTATGGCAGGAGAAAAAATGTTTTCTACAGCGCTTTTTGGATTTAATAAAAAGCATGTTAATTCTTATTTAGAGAAGATGAACAGAGAGTATGAAGAAAAAATCAGAATGAAAGAAAAAGAGATTGCTGAAATTAAGGCTCAGTATAGAGATATTAAGAGCAAGTATGATGAAATCAATTCAAATATTGAACAAATACAGGATGACAGGGAAAAGATTGCAAATGCTATAATTACAGCTCAGGAAAAAGCTGAAACTATTATCGAAGAAGCTAGAAAACAAGCCATAGATGAAAAGAAACTGCTTGAGCAACAGGTGGAAAAGGAAAAAGAAAAACTTGTGGATATCAAACAGGAACTCAAGGTATTAAAAGTTGAGGTTGTAGATAAGCTAAAGAAATATGAGGGTGAGTTATCGGGTTTTATACAAGATAATGAGAATTAGAGTAAGTGATTGTTAGATAATATTTAAAACAGATTTTAGCAGAAATAATTTTACTTGAATAATACTGCAAACTAAATTATAATATTATTTAATAGATTTTTAGATTAGTTAATCTTTTTGATTGAAATAGCATAATATATATTTATATAATGATTATTATAATGTAAATGCTGTGAACGGGAAGAGTAAATATTTAATTAGTTCAAGAGAGCCGGTAATTCAGCTTGCTGTTGGTGAGAGGCCGGTACTAATTTTTATTGAAGGCAGCCCAGGAGCGGCTTTTTCGAAAACTTATTTATTTTGTTAGTAGAAAAAGACGTGACGCCACGTTACAGGCGAGTAATGTAAGCATTATTTATTAGTGTAATGCCGCATTATTATTAAGAGAATGCTTATTTAAGCATTAATTAGGGTGGTACCGCGGAAACCTTCGTCCCTGTTATAGAGGACTTAGGTTTTTTTTGTTTTCTTTTTAAGTCAAAAGCTTAGTGAATAACACTAAGTAATTATATCGGTATTACCGACAGATTTTAATGAAAAAGGAGAGATGTGCAATGGAAGAAATACTCGAAATATTGGAAAAGAATAGCAAGGCGACGATTGAGCAAATCGCGGTTATGATAGGCAAGCCAATTGAAGAGGTAGCGGCCGCCATCAAAAGATATGAAGCAGATAATGTAATTGTTGGATACAACACTTTAATAAATTGGGATAAAACACAAAAAGAAAAGGTTACAGCATTGATTGAGGTAAAAGTTACACCACAGAGAGGACAAGGCTTTGACAAGATAGCAGACAGAATATACAAATACCCGGAGGTAACAGCATGCTATTTGATGTCTGGAGGCTTTGACTTAACTGTTATCATTGAGGGAAAAACAATGAAAGAGGTTGCTTTGTTTGTTTCAGAGAAGCTAGCACCACTGGAATCAGTGTTAAGCACATCGACACACTTTGTGCTAAAAAAATATAAGGATAAGGGTACTATTTTCGAAGAAAAGCAGACAGATAGAAGGGAGCCAATATTTATATGATAATGAAGGATATGATTTTAGATAAAATAAAAAAAGTTCCACCTTCAGGGATAAGGAAGTATTTTGATTTAATAAATGAAATGAAGGATGCCATTTCGCTTGGCGTAGGAGAACCTGACTTTGTAACACCTTGGAATATAAGAGAAGCTGGTATCTACTCTTTGGAAAATGGGAACACGCACTATTCCTCTAATGCTGGTTTTATTGAACTGAGAGAGGAGATAAGCAATTACTTACATAGAAAGTTCTCACTTGACTATAATCCAGCAGATGAAGTTTTAGTCACAGTAGGTGGAAGTGAGGGAATAGATGCAGCTTTAAGGGCTCTTGTTGGACCAGGTGATGAGGTTATCATTCCTGAACCTAGTTTTGTTGCATACCAAGGCTGTACTGGCTTTACAGGGGCAACGGCAGTAACTATTGCACTTAAACAAGAAAATGAGTTCAAGCTAACAGCAGGTGAACTTGAAGCTGCTATTACTGATAGAACAAAGGTAGTGATAATTCCATTTCCTAATAACCCGACAGGAGCAATAATGACAAGGGATGAGCTTTATGAATTGGTTAAGGTTCTTAAGGATAAAAATATTGTCGTAATATCAGATGAGATATATTGTGAGTTGACATATGAAGGCCAGCATACTTCCATAGCTAGCTTTCCGGAAATGAAGGATAGAACTATTGTTATAAACGGATTTTCAAAATCCTATGCTATGACCGGCTGGCGTTTGGGTTATGCTTGTGGTCATAAGGACATAATAAATGAGATGAAAAAGATACATCAGTATGCTATTATGTGTGCACCAACCACATCACAAGATGCTGCTATAGAGGCATTGCGAAACAGTGATGATGATGTTGAAATGATGGCAAAGGAATACAATAGAAGAAGAAGAGTTATGATAGATGGATTTCGAAAAGCTGGTTTTTCCTGCTTTGAACCTAAAGGAGCTTTTTATGTTTTCCCATGTATAAAAGGTTCTGGGTTAAGCTCTGAAGAATTTTGTGATAGACTTCTTGTTGAGCAAAAGGTACTAGTTGTGCCAGGAACTGCATTTGGAGCATGTGGAGAAGGTTATGTCCGTGCATGTTATGCTTCATCAATGGAAAACATAAATGAGGCTATGAACAGAATTAAGATTTTTGCAGATAGTTTATAAATGCCTACCTCTGTTAAATGTCTACTTTTAGCAGTAACGCGAGAGGGTGCTAAGGTCTTACTAAAGATTTCTATGGTTCAGAGGCAGTAAACCTTTCCTCTGAATCATAGGAATCCATTGATAGCAACATATGATGAAAATTTGGAGGAATAGATGTACAGATTAATGGCAATTGATTTAGATGGAACGTTGCTTGATAATAATAAAGAAATTTCTCATAGAAATAAAGAAGCAATTTCATTAGCAATAGAGAAGGGAATAAAAATTGTAATATGCTCCGGTAGAGTGTACACTGGTGCAAGACAATATGCTAAACAAGTCGGTTCAAAAGATCCAATTATAGCCTGTAACGGAGCAATTATCAGCGAAAATATTGATGGAAAAATACTTTATTCAAATAATTTAGATAATGAGGAATGCTTGAAAATAGTTGATATATGCCACAGGAACAACATTTACTTTCATGTTTATGCTGGAGATACTATGCTTACTGAAAAATTAGGTTTTACCTCACTTAAATATTTTGAAAAAAATAAAAGTATGCCGCCAGAGGACAGAGTTAATATTGAGGTAGTTAAAGACATGGTGGCTAAGCTTAATAGTATCGCGGGACAGGTCTTAAAATTTGTAGTTGTGGCCGATGACATGACACTACTTAAAAAAGTTAGAAATGAAATGGAGCAAATATCAAGTATCGATGTTATGAGCTCCAATTATGACAACTTTGAAGTAATGAATAAAGGCGTCAATAAGGGGGCTGCATTAAGGAAACTATCAGAGCTATTGGATATTCCAGCTATAGAAATGATTGCAATTGGGGATAATGAGAATGATATTTCCATGTTCAATTATGTTGGGCTAAGCATAGCAATGGATAACGGTGAGGATTGTGCTAAAGAGGCTGCACAATATGTTACCGCAGCAAATGATCAGGATGGTGTAGCAAAGGCAATCGAAAAGTTTATTTTTGGATGTTAACAAAAATAAGGATACTAATAACG
>JAEWAX010000115.1 GCA_023391425.1 Bacillota bacterium
GTTATCACCCATATAGATACCAACATGAACTATACCTCCTTCTGTCTTTCTGAAACATAAATCACCGGCTTTAAGTTCATTTTTCGTTATAGAAGTACACAGCTTTGAATAAATAGCTTGCGATGTATAATCAATATTTTTCGGGATAAGCCCAATCTTTCTCAGTGTGTAAACAATTAGTCCAGAGCAATCATAATATTCTTTTCCTAGCCATCTCTCTGCTGAGTAATTAGTAAAATAGTACCGTGATCTACCAAATTTGTTTACAAGTGTAGCTAAAGCCTCTTTTGTAAGAGGCTCACTATTCTGACCCCCATATACATATCCAGCTCCAAGTTTAGAATTTACTGTAGCTATAAATTCTTGTAATTTATTCAAAGAAATCCGCTCCTTCATATTATGATACTTTTATAAGTCATCTCAACTTGCCGTTAACTTCCTATAGTTATTAACATAATATGAAAAACAGAATTGCATGTGCTATCTGTACATGCTTGTTTTATCCGATAAATAGCGATACTTATGAATCTTTTCATTCATCAAAAAAGCGTATTACAGAAATTACTCTGCAATACGCTTTAAACAGCCTGCGTCCTTGGATAAAGTAGACTTTGTTCTGATGAATAGTTCTGAACTTAGCACCTTACAAGTATTAGTACAATTAAGTTTTAGCTGAGTATGAACTCCCTCTGAAACCAAGAACTCTGTTTATATATACTTTATCTTTGCTCCATCTGGAGTATCCTCAATAACAATTCCCATTGCTTTCAACTCATCTCGGATTTCATCTGAACGCTTCCAGTTCTTATCCTTACGAGCCTGTTGTCTCTCATCTACTAGAGCTTGAATCTCAGGAGATATCTCTGGTTTATTGCTCTCAATATTTTTGTCTAAATCAAAACCAAATATCTTATTCATCTTTACCAAAAGCTCGAATATCTTCTGTGACTTTTTCCCGTACCTTATAGCATTCCAAGCAATTCCTAATGCCTTTGGAATGTTCAGATCATCGTTTACTGCATCCTCAAAATCACTTAGGAACTCATTTATAACTGTATTATCAATTTCTTCTGTACCATCCTTATGAGAATTTACACCCTCAATAAATCTATCATATGAGACTTGTGCAGACTGCATTACGTCCCATGTAAAGTTAAACTTATTTCTATAGTGAGCATTGAGACACATATATCTAAATGCAAGTGGATCATAGCCCTTTTCCCTTAAATTTTCAACCGTATATGTGTTTCCTAAACTCTTTGACATTTTTCCGTTATTTACCATCATAAACTCACTATGCATCCAATAGTCAACAGCAGGCTTACCAAGAAGTGCTTCTGACTGTGCAATCTCATTTTCATGATGCACTGGAATATGATCCACACCTCCAGTGTGAATATCAAACACATCGCCCAGATATTTTCTTCCCATCGCAGAACATTCTATGTGCCAGCCTGGATATCCCATACCCCAAGGACTTTGCCACTGCATAATATGTTCCTTAGGAGCTTTTTTCCATAAAGCGAAGTCAGCTGGATGATGTTTTTCTTCATTTACCTCAACTCTAGCTCCCGCAATCTGTTCCTCTAAATTCGCTCTAGACAGCTTCCCGTAATCTTTGAATTTCTGGATATCAAAATATATTCCATCGCTGGTTTCATACCCATAGCCCTTTTCCACTAAACCCTTAACAAATTCAATCATTTCCGGAATATGTTCTGTCGCTTTTGGAACAATCTCAGGTATCTCTATATTGAGATCTTTAATATCCTTCATAAAAGCAGCTGTATAGTACTCAGCAATCTCCCAAGGTGTCTTTTTCTGCTCACGAGCACCCTTTAACATCTTGTCTTCACCTTCATCCTCATCAGAAACAAGATGGCCTACATCAGTAATATTCATAACATGTTTAAGATTATATCCATTGTATTCAAGCACTCTCCTTAACATATCCATAAATATATATGTCCTAAGATTACCGATATGGGCATAGTTATAAACCGTTGGACCACAGGAATATATTCGTACCTCTTTATCATTAATAGGTTTGAACTCCTCTTTTTTCCTTGAAAGTGTATTATAAACCTTCATATTTATCTCCTTCCGTTCATTAGTTGCATTTTATATATTATACATTTTTTGTGTATGACTAATCCAACTTTATTAGAAGAATTTATTATTATTGTTTTAAGAATTTATAATAATCATTCCTCACTTACTTTAGTTTTTTCGTCTTGTACATCTGAATTATCCTTCTTTAAATTACAAGTTCCATAGTTCCTGCCCATTATCTGGTCCTCTATATGTTGAAGTCTAGTTGTTATTCTACATATCTCTTGGGATATAGGATCAGGCATGTGTATCTGGTCAAGCGATTCAGAAGGTGAACCCACCCTTTGACTACGTCTTTTAACAATTCTACCCTTTGCTCCCACTACGGTTGAATATGGCTCTACATCAAAGGATACAAAGGTATTTGCACCAATTCTTGAATTATCTCCAATATTACATGGTCCAAGTACCTTCGCACCAGCACCAATTAACACATTATTTCCTATTGTCGGATGACGTTTTTTACCTTTATCCTTACCTGTTCCACCTAAGGTTACACCATGATAGATAGTGCAATTATCCCCAATTACAGCAGACTCACCAATTACAATCCCCATACCATGATCAATAAACAAACCAGTTCCGATATGTGCACCAGGATGTATCTCAATGCCTGTGAAATGCCTGCCAAACTGAGAAATAGATCTAGCAATAAAAAACCTTCTCTTTTTATAAAACCAATGTGCCATTCTATGATAAACCAGCGCATGAAAACCAGGATAGAGAAGTATTACCTCTAACGTACTCTTTGCCGCCGGGTCACGACTTGCTATTAATCTAGCATCACTGATAAGTCCTTTACTCATAAACCTCTTCCTTTAAGGAAAAACGAAACGATAATAAAGTTTTATTCGTTTAACGGAGCTTTATTATTAGTTGTTCCTAAAAATTATAATCTATATCAGTATATTCTGATATGCTACTATAAAATACCCGGTTATACTAGTTTGTAAACAAACGTTTATTAGCGGATTATTTAGTTACTGTAGACTTTTATGACATTAAAAGCTATACAAATATTGTTCATTGCAAATAAGTATTATAGCTATAGTAATTTTAACAGTTTTAGTTTTGCCTGTAAACCTGCAAATAAGTATGTTGAGTTGGTTCATTTTTCTTAACTCATTATTTATTTCTTTATGAAGGTATGGATTCACCCTCAAGCCAGATATTAAACATATTGACAAAAGGTAACCAGTTACATATAATAAATGTAACCGGTTACCTTTAAACATTAGGAGGGATATATTGAACTGGATTGATGAAAAAGCCCATATATTTGGTGGAGTTTTTATTTTGGCAAATAGGTTACAGACCTTAGGTGATAAGTTTGATGAGAATTTAACCACAAAACAATGGCTATTGCTAGTAGGCATTTTAAAAAACGAGAGTGATGCCCCAGCCATTAGTGAGGTTGCAAATTTTATAGGTAATTCAAGACAAAATGTAAAGAAAATGGCCATAATACTTGAGAAAAAAGGTTTTATTACTCTAGAAAAAGATTTAGTTGATGCAAGAATTTTAAGAGTTAGAGCGACTGATAAATGTAAAATCTATCTGAAGCAACGAGAAAGTAGAGAGTTAGAATTTTTTGGAAAACTGTATGGCGGTTTTGATAAAAACATGATTCAAAGCTTAAATAACGGGATAACAAGGCTATTAGAAAATATTAGTGAACTGGAGAAAAATTATGTCTAATAAGAAAAGGGGTAAAAATATTTTGGCTATTATTATATCTGTTATTATTATTGTAATATGTTTAGTTGTTATTTTCTTCAATATACCATATTCAAAAACAAAAACTGAGTTTAATAGTGTAATTAATTCCTTAATTTCAAATGAACCAAAAAATACAGATGTTTTTACAAAAGAGGATATTAACAACTTACCTGCACCTGTTCAAAGGTATTTCGAATATTGCGGCTACATAGGTCAACCTAAAATGTCTTATATGAAGATAATTTTCAAGAATATAGATTTCAAACAGTCAGAAAGTAGGACATTAAAAATAGATTATACACAGTACAATTTTGTTAATAAGCCTCAGAGATTAGCTTATATTGATTCCTCATTATTTGGAATACCTTTTGAGGGTTTAGATTCTTATAAAGATGGGACTGGAAGTATGAAAGGTGTAATTGGTAAGGTCATTAGCTTGTTTGACCAACGGGGTGAGAATATGGATAAAGCAAGTCTTGTTACCTTTCTTTCAGAAGCTCTTGTCCTTCCAAGTGCTGCATTACAAGATTACATAAAGTGGGAAGCAATAGATGATACTCACGCAAAAGCTACTATAACCTATTACGGAACATCTGCCAGTGGTATTTTTACATTTGATAATAATGGATTAATGAAGTCTTTTAGAACCAAGGATAGAATAGCAACTGATACTGATGGTTCAACGCAAGAAGCAGAATGGTCAGCGGTTATATTGGATTATGAAAATGTAAATGGATTACGAAAGCCAAAGGTTTTACAAGGAGTTTGGCATTTTCCAGAGGGTGATTGCATTTATTTTAATGAAAATAAACAAAGTTCTCAAATCCAATTTGAGTAACTGGTACAATTTTTACTTATACTCATTTACATTTAAAATGTGAATCAATTTTTATTTAGCCGCGTCAGCGGTATTAAGTATATTAGTTCTTGCTTTTTGAACTGCCAATTTCATATCAAAGGAAAAAAAGACAAAGCGAAGGGGCATTTCTGCCCCTTATGCTTTAATTAGGTCCCAAAATGGCGTCTCCCAGTATTTTGACACCTAGCCCAAGCTAGGTGGGTGTCCCGGTGATATCCT
Source organism: Bacillota bacterium (assembly GCA_023391425.1). Taxonomy (GTDB): domain Bacteria; phylum Bacillota; class Clostridia; order Acetivibrionales; family DSM-1351; genus Ruminiclostridium. Next base: position 4,910 of record JAEWAX010000115.1, read on the forward strand.
CAATCGTCCTTCGCCGTTGCACAACGTTCACGCCGTGTGTCGGAATTACCAAGGCCTGACATTATATACCAAACAGCAGACTCCCTTATTACAAATGTAGGTTCAAAATAAAAGGTCATGCGCTCATTTCAGGAAAAATTATTAAATTCTAATAAAGCATCAAAAAGGACCTCAAAATCCTATCAAGTACTGCTTTATGGCCTCATTATAGCATCAGATAAATGTAAAGTAAAATTATTTTAATATTAATTTAAATAATATATCGCCACCTATCTGCTGTTTGCTTTACTATAATTATTTTCTTACTTATATCCTTTTATACTTATTCTTTGAAAAGTTGCTCGGAATAACTTTATAAACCTCTTTGATAGGCGTATTACTTGCAATTGCCCCTGCCATAACTACTTCTAAATACTCTTCTGGGAATTTTAGGCATAGGCCACAACCACCTTTTGCAATATGGCACGGAGTTGATATGACTTCAAATACATAGCCTCTTTTTTTAAGTTCTGAATCTAATTTGTATACAAGATTTCCAGAATCTAATATTGCAATACACTTCATAAAACCACTCCAATTTCTTATAAATGTGCCCTTATTAAAACAATCTGTCTCACATTACATAATATTGAAGTCAACATAAAAAAGTTCCGTTATTTCTTACTGTGCATACCAATTCTATTAAGTCTTGCATGGTAAAAAAGATATTGCTGCGCATAGCCTGTCAACTCACCAAAATAGTCTTTAGCAAATTTTTGTATTTCTTTCAAACTAGATTCTTTCTTTAAATACAGTTCCTCCATAACTCGCTTTACCCAAACATCTGTAGGAAACACATCATATTTAAGACCGCTAAAAAGCAGTATACAATCCGCAACTTTAGGTCCGACACCAGGAAGTTTCATTAACTCTTTCCTAGCCATATCAGTATCCATACTAAGGAGCATTTCTCTAGAAATAGAGTTCTCCCCCATAATTTGAGAGGTTTTATGGATATATTTACACCTAAACCCAGCTTTACACTGTTGAATTTCCTCTAATGTGGCATTTGCAAGGGCATAAATTTCAGGAAAGCTATATGAACTATTATCTGTCTCGATGCAATTTCCTTTTAAAATAGATAGAGAATCCACTGTTTTCATTATCCTAGGAATCATATTATTCGCCGAAATAATAAAGGATATAAGCATCTCCCAGAAGTCCTGTTTCAGTAACCTAATACCATAGCCAGTTTTAATTGCCTCCTTCATGATGTCATCTTTCTCAAGCTCTGCCTTAATTTTTGAGTAATCCGTACCTAAATCAAAATATTCGTACCAAACATCTATGAAATCTTGTTCTGTCGAATTTGTAATATATAGAGTTTCGTCGTTGAAGCTTACGTTTACTGATTTACAGCTAACAATTCCGTTATAGCTACCATTTTGCTGCTTTATCCATCTGAAACACTGCCCACACTCGAACACATGTGTTAAATTAAAATCCCTTACATTCTTTATTGCCAATCTTCCATTCTCAGAACTAACATAATAGCCCTTATATTCCATCATAACCTCCATGACCCAATTACAAAACTTATTATATTTTTATTGTACTAAATATATTTTTGTTGTACATGTAAAACATACCCATATAAAAATTATTGAATCGTAATCGTATATATTTTTCTGGATTTTATCTGGATAATGATTTCTAAGAACTCTATTTATATTCAAAAGCTAACTTAAGTGATATAATTCATTTAATGGTTATTACGCTGCTATTTCACTTGCTTGTAGAAGCGAGTATTAGTTGCATCAAAAGATGTTAGATAAAAATAAGGAGTTTTTCAAATGAAAGAGAAAATATATACTATTCCTGTTACCGATGCTTTTGCTGTAGATTGTGAGTGCCCTTTATGCGTTTTGGAGAAAAAACTTGAGGACGAAAGTATAGAATATGCTCTAGGCGCTTCATTGATGGAGCCAGACAAGCGCGAAGAAACAAATGAATTAGGTTTTTGTAAAACACATTTTGAAGCCATGTACAACAAACAAGTTAATAGGCTTGGTCTAGCTCTGATGATAGATACTTTTATGCAAGAAAAGAACTCTCGAATAAGAAAAATATTTGAAAGCAAGGTCAACTCTTTAGAAAAAGATGCTTCTGCAGGTATGGTTAAAAACATTTCAAATAAACTATCCTCAAAACAAACAGATACGGATAAGCTTATTTCTGAGCTTGTGAATGAGCTAGACAATATTAATAAAAGCTGTGCTATCTGCAGCAAGTTAAAACACACTATTGATAGGTACATTGATGTAATTTTTTACTTGTATTTTAAAGAACCTGACTTCAGAGAAACCTTCAATTCAAAGAAAGGCTTTTGCCTAAAGCATTTAGAGCTGCTATTAAGTTCAACAAAGAAGTATTTAAATTCAAACCAAGCTGCCATATTTACTAAAAATATTATGGAGATGCAGCTTATAAATCTTGACAGGATAGAAAAAGAAGTAGATTGGTTTACAAAGAAATTTGATTATAGATTCAATGATGCTCCTTGGGAAAATTCAAAGGATGCAGTAATAAGAAGTATTCAAAAAATAAGAGGTAATTGTGATCTAAAATAGTAACATTTTTAGCATATATTAAATATTATGTAAAGTAGATAGAATACTTCTATCTAACCTATGAGCACCTATACGACTACTGCCCAGTCCTGTACCGGCCCTCCCCCTGGCACAGAGATGTAATCAACGTGCGTCACAACAAAATAAGTTTACGGATTGTATTAACCTTCCAGGTGCTCATAGGTCATCTTAATACTACTTTTTAATCTTTACTATCTTTTCTAAATCATAAGGTGTTTCTTGATATACATAATAGTTAAGCCAATTGAGATATAGTAAGTTTCCATGACCTCTCCACTTAACTATCGGTTCACGCTTAGGATCGTCATCTAAGAAATAGTTTTTTGGAATATCAATATCCAACCCTTTATCAATATCTCTTTCATACTCGGCCTTTAATGTTAGAGGGTCATATTCTGAATGCCCTGTAGCAAAAATATGTCTTCCATCCTTTGATGCCACTAGATAAACTCCCGCTTCTTCAGATTCTGAAAGTATTTCAAGCTCATCAATTTTTTCAATGTCTTCTCGTCTAACCTCAGTATATCTTGAGTGTGGTACATAAAATACGTCATCAAAACCCCTTAACAGTTTCACATACTCTTTGTTTTTGGTATGTGGAAATATGCCGAAAAGCTTTTTAGGGATATCATATTTTGGAATACCATAGTGATAATATAATCCTGCCTGAGCTCCCCAGCAAATATGGAGAGTTGAGTATACGTTTGTTAAGCTCCAATCCATTATCTGTGTCAGTTCTTCCCAATAGTCAACTTGTTCAAAAGGCATTTGTTCTACTGGTGCACCAGTAATAACTAAACCGTCAAAATGTTGGTCACGAACTTCATCAAAAGTCTTATAGAATGCTGCCAAGTGCTCCTCAGGAGTATTTTTCGGTATATAAGATGCTGGATATAAAAGTACAGGCTCTATCTGAAGTGGTGTATTTCCAAGCAATCTAAGCAGCTGAGTTTCTGTAGTTATCTTAGTTGGCATTATATTTAAAATAGCGATTTTAAGCGGTCTTATATCTTGGTGATAAGCTCTGTCTTCAAACATGACAAATATGTTCTCACTATTTAAGATTTCGCCAGCCGGTAAATTATCAGGTATTCTAATTGGCATGTTTTTTCCTCCATGAGCTATATTTTGTAAAACACCATTTATATTGGTAATTAATTTCTTTCTTGTATGAGAAGCGTTAGAAAAATTACATTAATTATGAGTTTTAGTATAATAAATTATAGTATTAAGAAATCATAAAAGTCAACTGTAAACAAAATGCTTTTGTTTTATTGTCAAAATAAAAAGACAAAGGCAGAAAGGGTATTTCTCCTTTTGCCTTTGTCTTTTGAACCCTACCGTCTCTAACTTCGCCGCTAACTACGCAGTAAGAAGGTGACGGTATGAGCCTCAATTGTGTTTTCTAAGATTCAGTGGGGGCAAGAATCCTCCCCCCTCAAAGAACCGTTTACGTTTCTATCTGCTCTTCTCAAGTGCTTGGTCTATATCATATATCAGGTCATCAACATCCTCAATTCCTATTGAAAGACGAATTGTATTTGGAGTAACACCTGATTCCAAGAGCTCTTTTTCAGATAGCTGAGAGTGAGTTGTGCTCGCAGGATGTATAACTAATGACTTTGCATCTGCAACGTTTGCCAGCAGTGAGAATATTTCCAGACTGTCAATAAATTTCTTCGCATTCTCAAAGCCACCCTTTATCCCAAAGGTAAATACCGATCCCGCTCCTTTTGGAACATATTTCTGTGCCAAGTCATGATACTTGTTTCCCTTCAAACTAGGGTAATTCACAAATTCAACCAATGGGTGATTTGCTAGATGTTCAGCGATTTTCTTTGAATTGCTTACATGTTTTTCAACTCTTAGCGATAAGGTTTCAAGGCCCTGAATGAATAGAAATGAATTGAAAGGGCTGATTGCTGCTCCTGTATCACGAAGAAGTTGAACCCTTGCCTTTAACACAAAAGCCACTCCACCCAGTTGTGAATATACAACACCATGATAGCTTTGGTCTGGCTGTGTAAAGCTCGGAAATTTACCACTTGCTGCATAGTCAAATTTACCACCATCAACAATTACACCACCAATGGAGGTTCCATGCCCTCCAATGAATTTTGTTGCTGAGTGTACAACTACATCAGCACCATATTCAATAGGTCTCACTAGATATGGTGTTCCAAAGGTATTATCTATAATAAGAGGAATACCATGCTTGTGAGCTATATTTGCTACTGCCTCAATGTCAATTATATTGGCATTAGGATTTCCTATACTTTCAATAAATACTGCTTTTGTTTTTTCAGTAATAGCTTCTTCAAAATTTTTAACGTCATCAGGATTAACAAATACAGTGTTTACGCCGTATCTTGGTAGTGTTACTGAAAACAAATTATAAGTGCCACCATATAGTGTATTAGCAGCTACAATTTCATCTCCGCTACCTGCGATATTAAGTATTGAATAAGTAATTGCTGCCGAACCTGACGCAACAGCTAATGCAGCTGTTCCACCTTCTAGAGCTGCAATTCTTTTTTCAAAAACATCATTCGTTGGGTTCATAATTCTAGTATAAATATTTCCTGAATCTCTCAGTCCAAACAAATCTGCTGCGTGGTCAGAATTTTTGAAAACGTAAGATGATGTTTGATAAATAGGAACCGCTCTGGATCCTGTTGCGGGATCTACCTCTTGCCCTGCATGCACCTGTAATGTATCGAAGCTTAATTTTCTGCTCATATGTGTGACCTCCTTATAATCCATAGTATTTTTATTGGTTTTGTTATATATAATATATAACTGAATTATATATATGTCAATACTTATTTTTCAGAATTTAATTTAATTAATATTTAAATATCAAGAATTTAGTATTTTATTTACGGGATCACACCGAATTGAGCATATTCCATATTCTTCATTTATAAGTATTTTTGCTTTGCTGGACACACGATGCAATGAATAAAAAAACAGTGGAGGGATTTGGTGTAACCAAATCCCTCCACTGCCTTATGTATATTGCTAATTAATTATATTCTAATTCAATTTAAAATGTATAAATCTATTATCCCAATTACTATCAGTATATTTAATACCTTTATTTTCTATAACCATATAATTGGATTTATTTTTTTGTACAGTAAATATAGCCTTTCCCTCAGCTTTATATGATCCAACCATACCTGGAGTTATTTTATCCATATCCTTGCAGGCATCGTATGCGGCTTGACCAATCCCGCCATCAAAGTGAGCCTCATATCCCCCTATATATCTGGTATCGGCTGTACTTGTTCCATACATTTCGAAACCCCAACAACTACTCATATATCCGTAACCGTCACCTTTTATTTTCTTAATCTTTGCATCCTTTACTTCAAATTTTATATCAGCAAGCACATAATCAATATCATCATCAGCTGCTGGCACTTTAAAACCTAGCTTATTTATTTCAGCAACAGATATCTTTTTAGCACTTTTTACTGTAACTGAATAGGTACCTGAAATTTCATCACCTAGCCAGTCATCAGTCCACGACCATGTATATTTCTGATTCAGTCCAATAGGTGATTCAAGTGTTCCTACACCATCTGCTGATGAATCACCATCATCGTCTGAATCTATATTTGAATCTGGCTCCCCTATACCTTCATCATCTGATGTATCTTCATCTTCCGGGTACATAAGAGCATTTGCTGTAT
>JAEWAX010000137.1 GCA_023391425.1 Bacillota bacterium
TATAGCTAAGTAATTTCTTTTTAAAAGTATTTGATGAATCAACGTAACTATCTTTATTAGTGCTAGATAGTTTTTTTATACTTGATATTATGATTCCTATTAATACACCTAAGCCTGTGCCAACCAATAAACCAATGCCTGCACTAGTAGTAAAAGCAGAAGCAGCAGCGCTATCTTTAAAGAGTCCCAGTTTTGGACCAAAGGGAATAATAAAAGCATTTGAAAATAATGCACCTAGAAACCAAACTCCAGTATATAGAGTCCCTAATATATACCCCATTCCAACGGCCATGGGTGAATTCCATACACCTATTGAAGAATTTTTATACATAAACGCTTGTGGCACCAGTGAAAGCTGATCTCTGAAAAAGGTATATACCGCTGATACCAGCATTGTACCAAATAGGACAATAGATTTTCCACCACCCTCATCTCCAACCTTTATTGTTTCGGCAGCAGCCAGACCAATAGGGTAGGGCAGAGCATTTTTAACAATAAATCTATATCTTAAAATATATGAAGTTACAGTTCCTAAAAGCATACCAGCACTTGCTATTAATAAAACCTTAATAAAATTTCCTGAAAAATTAGCTGAGCCCTTCCAAATACCCATCATCCACAAACCTGGAAGAGTAAATGCCAAACCACCTGCAACCATAGCGCCTGCGGACATAGCAGTCTGAGTTATATTAATTTCATTATTAGTAGTTTTCCCAAAGAGCTTTAAAAGTGCCATTGATAATACAGCAACAAAAATTGTTGGCCATGGAAGAGCACTCATTCTAAGTGCAACGTACATTGAACTGGCCGTAATAACACATGAGCCTAATGCTCCAAAGATTAAGCTTCTTAGTGATAATTGTTCAACACCTAAAAATTTTCTTTCTTCATTATTATTCAAAGTAAAGCCTCCTCGTTAATTAAATGTTATACAAGTGTTGTGACATTTATTCATTATGCATGCTGCATATAGTTCTCTCATCATATTATTATATAAAATGTGTATATTTGATATTTATAGAAAGAACACTATAAAAGAATAATAGTATTTAAAAATTTATTATAATGCACAAAAAATATGATATCTTGAGGGAAATTTATATATGCAATTTTTGCATATGAAAGAAAGAATAGCTAACTTGAAATAAATTTGAATTTTAACATAAAAATCAACCTCCGTTCTCATTCCCAAAAGGGATATAAGTCGTTTTAGTAAAGGAATCTAAATAGAACATCATGTCTAGTTTCACAAAGAATACCAGCTGATTAAATATGATATCATATTAACTGCTCACATGCAATGTGTTTTACTACTAAATTAGAACAGTTCCAGATAGTGAAATATAGAATTATTTTCTACTATTTAATATAGAATGGTTAAATTCAAATGATTAAAATTTATTTAATATATTTAAATGTTTTTATTTTTATAGAAATCATATTCTAGAAAAACATTAAACTAACAAAAATGTAAAAAACAGGTTGGAAATACTAAAGCCAAAATGCTATAATGATTAAATTAGCATGATTACTAAGGATTCCTATCTGATTAACGATAGGGTAAAAGAGTATTACCAAAAATATATAGCAGTAAACCAATGAAAGGGGCAAAACAGAAGATGGATTCTGAAATGAGGTTTGCAGTACTTATAGATGCTGAAAATGTACCTTATAGTAGCATAAAAGGAATCATGGAGGAAATAGCCAAGATTGGAATACCTACCATAAAGAGAATATATGCTGATTGGACAAAGCCTACCGTCTCAGGTTGGAAAAACGTTCTCTTAGAAAATGCTATCACACCAATACAACAGTATAGCTATACAAGTGGTAAGAACTCATCAGATTCGGCAATGATTATAGACGCAATGGACATATTATATACAGAAAAGGTAGAAGGTTTCTGCATAATATCCAGTGATAGCGACTTTACAAGGCTAGTAATAAGATTGCGTGAAGCAGGAATGAAGGTGTTTGGAATCGGGGAAAGAAAGACTCCAAGCCCATTTATTGCAGCATGCGATAAATTCACATATATTGAAATAATCAGCGCTTCTACAAATAGCAACAACACATTTGGAAATGGAGTAAAAAAAGAAGGCTATATAGAAAAGGAACAAAAGAGCGGAACAGTCGCTATTGGACAAGACATAATAAATTTAATTGCTGTTTCAATTAATGATGTTGAAGATGAAAATGGATGGGCATTTCTTGGTGATGTTGGTAACTTAATAAATAAAAAACAACCTGATTTTGACCCTAGAAATTTTGGATTTTATAAATTAACTCATCTAATTAGAAAATTAAAAGAATTTGAGATTGAGGAAAGAGACACAAACAATTCAAAAATCAAACATATCTATGTTAGAAATAAAAATTATTTTGTAAAGTAATAATGCTTGACAATCTTTATGAATTGCTCTAAAATAAGTTGTAAAGCAAAATTACTTTACAGACAGTTTAATTTATTGGAAGGAATTCTATTTTCAATTTATTAATGTGAATGTGCCTCGTGGAGGTTACTATGGATAAAGTATTTGAGATATCACTGCTGCTTGATTTTTATGGACAGCTACTAACTGATAGACAATTTGAAATATTAGATTTACATTACAATAATGATTTTACATTGACGGAGATTGCTGAGCAGCTTAGTATAAGCCGTCAAGGTGTTTTTGATAACGAAAAGCGTGGTAGGGCATTACTAAATGAATATGAGAATAAGCTAGGCTTGCTAAGAAAATTTTCTCAGCAAAAGCAAAAAGCAGAACAAGTACAAAAACATTTGGAAAAGCTAAAAATAGAAGAGCTCAGCCAGCATAACAGAAATATTTTGGAACATGTTGTGCGTGAAATTGATGAGCTTGCTAATAGTATATAGCAAAAGAGTGAATTGGAGGTTTTGGGATGTCGGTTTTTGAGGGTTTGTCAGGAAAGCTCCAAGAGACAATGAAAAAGATACGTGGGCAGAGTAGAGTATCCGAAAAAGATGTTAAGGATATGATGAGAGATATAAAATTAGCTCTACTTGAGGCTGACGTAAATTTTAAAGTAGTTAAGGATTTTATAAGCAAAGTATCTGAGAGGTCAGTTGGGCAGGATGTTTTAGAAAGTCTTACACCTGGACAGCAGGTTGTTAAAATTGTTCATGAAGAGCTTATAGAGTTGTTGGGTAAGGAACAGAGCAAGGTTACATTTTCACCAAAACCACCAACAGTATTTATGATGGTAGGGCTTCAAGGTTCTGGTAAGACAACTACTTCGGGTAAACTAGCTAGTTTATTGAGAAAACAAGGCAAGTCTCCATTACTGGTTGCTTGTGATGTTTATAGACCAGCTGCAATTAAACAGTTGCAGGTAGTAGGTGGACAGCTAAATATTCCAGTATTCACTTTGGAAAACAATATGAATCCTGTTGAAATTGCAAAGGAAGCAGTAAAGTTCGCAAATAATAAACAGCATGATTTGGTTATACTAGATACTGCAGGACGACTTCATATTGATGAGAAATTGATGGATGAACTACTAAATATAAAGAAATCAGTTAATCCACATGAAATATTATTAGTTGTTGACTCCATGACAGGGCAAGATGCCGTTAATGTATCAGAAAGCTTCAATGAGAAGCTAGGTATTAACGGAGTTGTTCTGACAAAGCTCGATGGTGATACAAGAGGTGGTGCAGCTCTATCAGTTAAGGCTGTTACAGGGAAACCTATAAAATTTGTAGGTATGGGTGAAAAGCTTAGTGACATTGAACCATTTTTCCCAGATAGAATGGCATCTCGAATACTTGGTATGGGAGATGTTTTAAGCCTTATAGAGAAAGCGCAAGACGCTTATGATGAGAAAAAGGCAATAGAATTAGAAAAGAAAATGCGTACAAATCAGTTCACATTGGAGGATTTCTTAGACCAAATGCAGCAACTTAAGAAAATGGGTCCTCTCAGTGATATACTAGGTATGATGCCAGGAATTGATGCAAAAGCGCTAAAAAGTGTGGATTCAGACAAAAGTGCAAAAGATATGGCCCGCACTGAAGCTCTTATAAGATCAATGACCAAGAAGGAACGAAATGACCCATCGATAATTAATGGAAGTCGTAGAAAAAGAATTGCTGCTGGAAGTGGTACAACTGTACAAGAGGTTAATGCGCTTTTAAAGCAATTTGAGGAAATGAAGAAAATGATGAAGATGATGACTGACATGGGCAAAAAAGGTAAAAAAGGCGGTTTAGGTAGGTTTAAAATGCCTTTTTAATACTTAAAGTATAAGTGAAACTAAGCTTCTGTTTTCGCCGATGGCTTGACACAAGCTAAGTATAAATAATTAATGGTTATAATCCTTTGAAGGAGGTGAAAATAAATGGCAGTAAAGATACGTTTAAAGAGAATAGGTGCTAAGAAGAACCCTTTTTACAGAGTAGTTGTTGCTGATTCAAGATATCCTAGAGATGGTAGATTCATCGAGGAGATAGGTACTTACAATCCTTTGGTAAATCCAGCTGATGTTAAAATTGATGCTGAAAGAGCTCAAAAATGGATTAAGGATGGTGCACAACCAACTGATACAGTTAAGTCACTTCTTAAGAAATCTGGTATTATTGAATAATTCCGGTACTTCGTGGCTCAACAGTGCAGTGCGGCTCATGGAGGTTAATATGAGAGAATTGCTTGAAAATATTGCAAAAGCTCTTGTGGATTATCCAGATGAGGTTTTTGTAAATGAAATTCAAAATGAAAAGTCAATCATTCTTGAACTTAAGGTTTCAAAGGATGATATGGGCAAAGTAATTGGTAAGCAAGGCAGAATTGCCAAAGCTATCAGAACTGTTGTCAAGGCTGCAGCAGTTAAGGACAACAGAAGAGTAGTTGTAGATATTATACAGTAAGAGAAGGGGCGAATGCCCCTTTACTTATACCTTCCAAGCATAAGGGCAACTAAGCCTCTACCTTCGCCGATGGCTCGGTACAGACTAAGTTTTCTTTATATCAAAATTATTTTACTAAAAAATATTATCTGTAAAGATAGGTGATGTGAATGCTAGAATATTTAATTATTGGACAATTGACAAGTACTCATGGTGTTAAGGGAGAACTCAAAGCTACAACTTCAACTGATGACCCTCACAGATTTTTAGATTTGAAATGGGTTTATATTGATAAGAAGGGAGCACTTGAAAAATACAATATTACAAGTGTGAAGTTCTTCAAACAATTTGTAATCCTAAAGTTTGAAGGTGTCGATTCCATTGAGGCTGCAGAAAAGCTGAAAGGTCTTTACCTAAAGGTAGATAGGGCAAATGCAGTAAAGCTTCCAAAGGATTCCTTCTTTATAGCAGATATTATTGGAATGCAAGTTTATGATGAAAATAATGAGCTATTAGGGCAACTATTAGATGTTATATCGACTGGTAGCAATGATGTATATATTGTGAAGAATAAAGAAGGCAAGGAAATACTTATTCCAGCACTAAAAAGTGTTGTCAAAGAGGTTTTACTCGATGAGAGAAGAATGTCAGTAATACTACCGAAAGGACTGCTAGATTAATGAAATTTGATGTGCTTACACTATTTCCAGAAACGTTTAATATCGTGATGAGAGAGAGTATAATTGGACGCGCTCAGGAAAATGGTCTAATAGAAGTAAATGCCATAGATATAAGAGATTATTCTAAAGATAAGCATAGAAAAGTTGATGACTACCCTTTTGGTGGCGGTAATGGAATGGTAATGACTTGTCAACCTGTAATTGATGCATATACAGATATTACGAAGGACTTTGAAACTGAGAAGCCAAGGGTAATCTATATGAGTCCTCAAGGGCGTGTACTTACTCAGCAAATAGCAAGCGAGCTATCAAAAGAAGAGCACCTGATTCTACTTTGTGGGCACTATGAGGGTATTGACGAACGAATTATTGAAGAAATAGTAGATGAAGAGATTTCTATTGGAGACTATGTTTTAACAGGTGGTGAGTTGCCTGCAATGGTACTCATTGATTGTGTAAGCCGACTCATACCAGGTGTTTTGGCTAATGAAGGCTCATATAGTGAGGAATCACATTTTAATGGGTTACTGGAATACCCGCAGTATACAAGACCAGCAGAATATAACGGAAAAAAGGTACCTGACATCTTGCTCTCAGGTCATCATGCCAACATAGAAAAATGGAGAGCTCAGCAGTCATTGGAAAGAACAAAGCAAAAGAGACCAGATTTGTATAAATTGATTGAAAATAAAATGCGGTAATTATGAGCTATTTCGTTTGAGTGTGTGAAAAAAGTCTTTAAATACAGCTTTCTATGATAAAATTTAAATATCATAGGAGGCTGTTTTTTTATGGAAATGGTTTAATGTAACAACCATTTTTAAACTGATAATATAAGAAACACTGATTTTGCTAATTTAAAAATCTACGGTTCTCAATGTTATATCGGTGTTTCTCATTACTCAAGATCATTATCAATCTAGTCTATTATGATTTATACCAGTATAATTTAACTTCTATTACTATTATATAGATTATGCTATAATTTTTTAAATTCACTTGTAAGGCATATGAATGGATTTCTACAATATAGGAGGATATAATTATGGATTTCAGTTTTTCACAGGATCATGAACAACTTAAAGGAATGATAAGAAAATTTGTTGAGAAGGAGCTGGCACCTTTTACAGCAGAATACGATAGGAAAGAAAATCCGAAGGATTGTATTCCTTGGTCAATTATAAAAGACGCTATGAAGCTTGGAATTGGCGGTGCTGCTGTTCCTGAAGAATTTGAGGGTAATGGTCTAACCAATATTGAAATATTGACTATGATGGAGGAACTTGCCCGTGGTGATTCCGGGTTTGCATATACAATTTTGTCAATGATAACTGGCGCAAAGCTATTAACACAATTTGGGACAGATGAACAGAAGAATAAATGGCTGCGCATGATTGCTAATGAACAGTCTGATCCTTTTTTAATAGGTTTTGCTATATCTGAGCCCCAAAGCGGATGTGATAATATGTCGCCTGATCCAAATGCAGGGGTACAAACAATTGCAGAATTAAAAGGCAATCAGTACATAATTAATGGCACCAAAAGTTTTATTACAAATGCAGGTATTGCCGGCTTATATATTGTCTGGGCCAGAACTGATAAAACAAAGGGCGCACCGCAGGGAGGGCTCAGTGCGTTTTTAATACCTGCAGATACACCGGGTCTGAAGGTAGGTAAAATTGAAGATAAAATGGGAAATAGGTTGTCACAACAGGGGGAATTGATTTTTGATAATTGTATAATATCAAAAAATAATTTGCTTGGCGCCGAAGGAATGGGCTTCCCGGTAATTCTTAAATTTGTTGAGAACAGATTACCTGCTGTAGGAGCTATTGGTACTGGTATTGCACAATCTGCGTTTAATGTTGCTTATAATTATGCAAAAGAAAGAGTTCAAGGTGGGCAACAAATCATCAAACACCAAGCAATTGCCCATAAGCTGTCAAATATGTTAATGATGATAGAATCATCAAGACTATTATACCAAAGAGCAGCTTCTAATCAAGATCAGAATATACCCAATATACTTGATTGCCAAATGAGTAAAGTAATAGGTTCTGAAACGGCAGTTATGGTAGCAAATGAGGCAATTCAAATTTTAGGATCCTACGGATATTCAAAAGAGTATCCAGCAGAAAAACTTTTAAGGGATGCAAAAGCGTTCACAATTTGTGAAAATGGAAACGAAGTTATCCGTAACAAAATTATTGAAAGAGTTCAAAAAATGGAAGAACAAAGTTGTAAGTGATAAAGGGCCTAAGAGTTCTTTGGACTTTGGCAAGTAAGGAGTGAATAAATTGAACATTGTTGTATGTATAAAGCAAGTTCCAGATACAACCGAAGTCAGAATAAATAAAGAAACGAATACGATTGTCAGAGAAGACATAGTTTCCATTATTAACCCATTTGATACCTATGCTATTGAGGAAAGCATACGGATAAGGGAAAAGCTTGGCGGAGAAATAACAGCAATAAGTATGGGTATTCCTTCCGTTGAGAAATTGCTTAGAGAAGCCATAGCATTGGGGGTCAATAAAGGTGTTTTATTAAGCGATAAAGCGTTTGCCGGTGCAGATTCGCTTGCAACTGCGTATACGCTTTCCATGGGAATCAGGAGGATAGGAAATTTTGATTTAATTATATGCGGTAAGCAGTCTACAGATGGGGATACAGCGCAGGTGGGTCCGAGTCTTGCTGAGAAATTAGGTATACCTCACACAACATATGTAAGAAAAATTGAGGAAATCCGTGAAGGATATATTAGATGTCAGCGGATGAACGACAATGGATATGAAATTGTAGAGATGCCTTTGCCTGCTGTTATTACTGTTATAAAAGAAATAAACGAACCAAGGTTCCCATCGATAAAAGGCATAATGAGGGCAAAACAGGCAACGATTCATGTTTGGAATGCAGAAGATATTAATGCTAATAAGTCTTTATGTGGTTTTAGTGGTTCTCCGACACAGGTAGTGGAGACATTTGTTCCAATACTTGATGTAAATGCCGAAATGATTCAAGGGGATACCGACCAGCAGGCCAAAAAACTGGTTGACAAGCTGCTCTCTATGCAACTCACTATGTTTTAGAAAGATAGAGGTAATATGACAAGCATAAAAATTATAACAGATAAGTGTACCGGATGTAAGTTATGTGTTGCTGCGTGTCCTTTCGGGGCTATTAAAATTGAAAATAAGAAAGCTAACATACTTGATAACTGTACTTTGTGCGGAGCATGTTCATCATCATGCAAATTTGGTGCACTGGATTTGGATAAAGAGAAGGTTCAAGAACCTACTAATATCTCTGAATATAATGGGGTATGGGTTTTTGCAGAACAAAAAAGCGGAACACCCGTCAGCGTTGTTATGGAACTGCTTGGTAAAGGAAGAAAACTAGCTGACCAACTACAGGTCCCGTTATCTGCAGTCCTGCTGTGCGAAAATGGCAGAGATGCTGCAAAAACACTCATTACCTATAGCGCTGATATCGTGTATATTGTCGATAATCCAGTGTTAAAGCACTTTAATGATGAAGTCTATGCCGATGTATTTGTACAATTAATCAATCAATACAAACCTGAAATCGTTTTAATAGGCGGTACTACATATGGACGTTCTCTTGCTCCAAGAATATCTTCAAAATTAGGTACCGGGCTTACAGCCGATTGTACAGGCTTGGAAATTGACATGGAAAAGAGGTTGCTGCTGCAAACCAGGCCTGCATTTGGGGGTAACATTATGGCTTCAATTGTATGTCCTAACCACAGACCTCAGATGGCGACTGTTAGGCCAAAGGTTATGAAAGCTCTTGATCCTGACCTATCAAAAATCGGGGAAATAATTAAGCCTAGCGTGAAGATATCTGAGAATATCAAGACTAATGTTACAAAAATAGTATCGGCACTACATGAAAAGGTTAACTTGCTAGAAGCAGATATCATTGTCGCAGCGGGAAGAGGAATAGGAGCTCAAAAAAACATTGAAATAATCGAAGAACTTGCTAATGTGCTTGGCGGGGCTGTAGGGGGTTCTCGGGCGATAGTTGACAGCGGCTGGATAGGCTACAATCATCAAATAGGGCAAACGGGAAAAACGGTTAGCCCTAAAATATATTTTGCTTGTGGTATCTCAGGCGCAATACAGCACCTTGCCGGTATGTCATCCTCTAATATTATTATAGCTATAAATAAAAATCCTGATGCTCCAATTTTCAAGATAGCGACCTTTGGTATTGTCGGAGATGTTTTAAAGGTAGTTCCTGCGTTAATTAAAGAATTTAAATCAAGGATTGGCTAAATAAAAGCAGTAGTGATAATAATTGGAAATAAATAGTTAATATTTCTATACCTTACAGAAAAGATTAATAAATACCTATGAAGCCTATACATATATGAACAAGTTAGAAGGAAAATGTTGAGGATTAAAAAATCTTGACAAGTTTAATTGTTTGATTATTATAAGAAAATATACACAATTTAATTAAATATAAAATGCAGTAATTTGTCCACAAATACTAATATAATTACGTAACGCTTTTGCAATTACACTTCAAATTCTGAAACATGCCTTATTTACGAAATATTATTTACAAAATTTAATAAATCTATTGACAAATACTACAAGGAATACTATACTCATAATAACATACAAAACATATATGAATTATCAACCAATAAAAAGTTTTATACTTTTAATTAGATTTGATAATAAAGGTGGTGCTAAAATGAGTATAGCTCAAGAAAATTTTGAACAATCCCAAGTACCTATCTCAAAAGATGATATTAATAAACTTTATGAAATGGCTCAAACACTTAAATATGGTTCTATTACCCTCATTTTTCAGGATGGAAAACTCATTCAATTAGAAAGGAATGAAAAAGTGAGGGTTAAGTAAATCAAATACATATAATTTAATTTGAAAGTTAGTTGACTAAAGAAATTAGAGACTAAGTTTAAACCGATATTGGTTTTGCTTGGTCTTTTTTTATTAAATCGACATAAAGGAGGTGGTATATATACAAACTAATTTTGAAGTAGATAAACATGAAGTAAGTTCAGAAGAAAAATACGAGCATCTTGTAAAAAAACATCCGTGCTTTGGTGGAGAAGCACATTTTAAATATGGCCGCATTCACTTACCAGTTAGTCCAACATGTAATATACAATGTAAATTTTGTATAAGAAGCCTTAATAAAACTGAGAATAGACCAGGAGTCGCAAGCAAAATATTATCACCAGCAGATTCTTTGGAACTGGTTGACAGAGCGTTACAATTATGCCCTGAAATAACAGTTGTAGGTATTGCAGGACCGGGAGATACTCTGGCAACTCCAAATGCATTAGATACCTTCGAACTGATTGATAAAAAATATCCTCAACTAATCAAATGCATGAGTACCAATGGATTAATGCTAAGCAAATATGCGCAAAGGATAGCCAAAGCTGGAGTGAAAACTATTTCAGTTACTGTAAATGCAGTTGATCCTGAAATTTTGCAAGATATATGTACTGGAATCTTGTATAACGGAGATTATGTTGAAGGCAGAGAAGGTGCTACTCAGCTTATTGATGCACAATTAGAGGGAATTAAAAAAATCAGTGCTTTAGGAGTAGCTGTTAAAGTAAATACAGTTTTAATTCCTGGTTTAAATTATGTACATATTGAGGAAATTGCAAGAGCTACCTCCAAAGCAGGAGCATCTATAATGAACATCATTCCACTGATACCACAAAATGAAATGAGTAACTTCAGAGCACCAAACTGCATTGAATTAAATAATGCAAGAATTGCAGCAGAAAAATACTTAAAAGTATTTAGACATTGTCAACAATGTCGTGCAGATGCGTGTGGAATTCCAGGAAAGAAAAAAGATTTTGCAGAGTTACTGTATGAACAACCCTTGCAGACTTTTTCACATGGTTAGATGCTATTAATTTATTTAGACTTAGAGGGAGAGCATGCATCCTCCCTAAAGATTAGAAAGTGCTTACCCGATGTCTACCGCCGCTAATACCCCACTTCAATAAGTGTGGAATAAGCGACCCTGGATTACGATTTTTAAGACTCAGTGGGAGAAAAAATGCCTCCCCCTGAATCTAAGAAATCTGCATATAAGAGGAGGTCAATATGTCTATTAAAGAAAACTCGGAGAGCACAAAGCCTCATGGCTCAGATGAAAGCGCTAATTATATTGATAATTTTCCAAAGTACAAAATTGCTGTTGCCAGCAGTGATGGAAAGGTTGTCAACCAGCATTTTGGTCATAGCAGACAGTTTATTGTGTTTGAAGTAGTTGATGAGGCTGGCAATTGGAGTTTCTATGAAACAAGAATTACTAATCCAGTATGCAGTAATGGGGAACATAAAGTATCCTCAATGCAGGAAGTTGTAGCACTACTATCGGATTGTAAAGCAGTAGTGGTAAGTCAGATTGGAATTGTTGCAGAGCAATCATTGAATTCTGAAGGTGTGCTGGTTTTCAGCAGTCCAGACTTTATTGATATAGCATTAGAAGAGGTCATAAGAAGACTTAGCTCAGATGCAGTTTTTCTAACTCTAGCACTTTAAAAGGTATAAGTGCAACTAAGACTTCTGTCGTCGCTTATGGCTTGGAACAACATAGTTATTTAAAAAAAAATGAATAGGAGAGTTTAATAATGTCAAAGAAAATCAAACAAATAGCAATATACGGAAAAGGGGGGATCGGCAAATCCACGACAACATCAAATATAAGTGCAGCGCTCAGTGTCGCTGGGTATAAAGTAATGCAATTTGGCTGTGACCCTAAAAGTGATTCTACAAATACTTTAAGAGGTGGGAATTACATTCCAACAGTTTTAGATACTTTACGTGAGAAAAATACTGTAAAAGCACATGAAGTTATTTTTACAGGGTTTAATGGTATTTACTGCGTAGAAGCAGGTGGGCCTGCACCTGGAGTTGGGTGTGCGGGTAGAGGAATAATAACTGCAGTTCAACTTTTTAAACAGCAAAACATATTTGAGGAGTTAGACTTAGATTACGTTATATATGATGTTCTAGGTGATGTTGTTTGTGGAGGCTTTGCTGTTCCTATAAGAGAAGGCATTGCAGAGCATGTTTTTACCGTTTCCTCAGCTGATTTTATGGCGATATATGCTGCTAATAACCTCTTTAAAGGAATTCATAAATATTCAAATTCAGGTGGAGCTTTGCTTGGAGGAGTTATAGCGAACTCAATAAATGCACCATATGCAAAGAGTATTATTGATGATTTTGTTAAGCAGACAAATACACAGGTAGTTGAATATGTACCAAGATCAGTTACAGTTACACAAAGCGAGCTTCAGGGAAAGACTACAATTGAAGCAGCTCCAGATTCCAAACAGGCTCAGGTATATAAATCACTTGCCGCTAAAATCGCTGGACATGAGGTGTCAAAAGTTCCTTCACCGCTTGAAGTTTCAGAGCTGAGAGAATGGGCAGCAAAATGGGGAGATTATTTACTTGCTTTAGAGACTGGAGAGGTTAGACCTGAAGCAGCAGGAAACCTATAATATTATTTTTGAAAGGAGAGGGAATTTTGAGTGATATAAATTTAAAAAGCCCAGAGGTTCAGATTCGAGAAGTCCGTCTGGGGTCAATTACTGGATTTGAAGGGACAGCTGGAGAACTTGTAAAATGTGCAAGGTCGGGAAATCTAAAAGATAGTACAAGAAGTTTTAGCCAATGTATGGGCTGCAGCTCAGGAAATGCATTTTGCCAACTTTCAATGATTAAAGATGCAGCGATAATTAATCATGCACCTGTAGGCTGTTCAGGAGATTTTTTCGGATTTAATTTTGTATATAGAGTTGGGCAAATGGAAAGAGATTTGCCTCCAGTTACAGGAAGATACTTCAATACAAATATAGAAGAGAAAGACACGATATTTGGGGCCACACAAAAACTTGAAGCAACGGTACGTGAGGTTTATGAAAGAGTAAAACCCAATGCTATATTTATAACCACTTCCTGTGCATCAGCAATTATTGGAGATGATGTAGAATCTGTTGCAAATGACTTGACTCAGGAACTTGGTATACCTGTGGTTGGTTGCTATTGCGAAGGTTTTAGATCTAAGATATGGACTACGGGTTTTGATTCTGCATACCATTCAATTGTCAGAAAAATAGTAAAGCCACCAAGGAAAAAAACAAATAAAGTTAATAT
>JAEWAX010000004.1 GCA_023391425.1 Bacillota bacterium
TTATAATAAACATTCACATTGATAATTATCTCAATTTATTGATATAATCTAAGTTCTGCAGTAAAATGAGATAAAAATTGCCCTTAATCGCTTGTATGTATACGGTTTGGGGCTTTTTGTTTTTGTCATAAAGTTGTGGTGTAACAGTTAACTTTTTGTGTTTTCTAAAGTTTTCTTAATGTCTCCAAGAGACAAGACTTTTTTGCTAAAGTCGATTTGACATGCTTATAAGTTCCTTTCATATCACGTGTGACCACACTATGTTAGTCGCTATTTATTAGAAAATCTTTCACCTAAAATGAAAAAAGTTATCAATTTCTTAAAATAGTTATATCTTCTTAGCAAATAAATATTAAACCAATAACATTGATTAAAATTGATAATAGTTTCTTAAAGCAGTTGCTTTATCCTATTTTATAGATTGACTATACTTAATTTAAAATAGGCGGCATTATGTCATCTGTTTTAAAAATATAATCAAAAAGAAAGGGTGCTAACGATGAAAAAGAAAATTTCGTTAAATGATGTTGAACCCACCCATCTTGAAGGTAGAGATCTTAGATGGGTAATAACAGACAGTACAGTCGGATCAAAACAGATGAGCATTGCAATTATGCATTGTTTTCCAGAAGCTATAGTAAAACCGCTACATGCTCATAGGAATATTGAAGAAGTGATTTACATTATAGAAGGTCAGGGGCAGGCATGGATTGATGGGGAAGTAGTTGACTTTGCAAAAGGAGATTCAGTATTCTTTCCTGCCAACTCAAGACATCAAGTAAAAAATACAGGAAAAGATATGCTGATAACAGCTTCAATTTTCTCAGCTATAACCTCTTCTAAAGATTATATATTATACAATGAAAGTATGTTTTAGCAAAAATGAAAATATCAAAAACTTTAACAGGAAGGATTACTTGACATATGAAGGGATCACTTATACATGTTTGGGATAAGGTAGAAATTGAATTACAGGCAAAAAACGATTACATAAATCCATATTGTGAAGTAGAAATATGGGTAATGCTAGAGGGACCAGGTTTCAGCAAAAAGGTTTATGGTTTTTGGGATGGTGAGAAAACCTTTAAAATAAGGATTGCTCCTGTTTCAGCGGGGAAATGGAGCTGGCATTCCGGCTCAAATACTGAGGATGCTGGTTTAAATGACGTTAAGGGAAGTTTTACAGCAGTAGAATGGACCGAGCAGGAAAAAATTGAAAACCAATGTCGTCGAGGTATGGTTGTTGCATCTGAAAATGGGCGTGGCTTCCAATATTATGATAAGACACCATATTTCATGCTTGGGGATACCTGGTGGTCTGCACCTACTTATCGATATACTTGGTATGAAGATGATAAAGAGCGTCCGGTAGGGCCTGATATGGGCTTTAAGGATATGGTGCGCTATCGCAAGAAACAAGGCTATAACTGTATTGCAATGCTAGTGGGGCATCCAACTTGGGCAAATGATGGGTTGCCTCCAAAAATTAAGATGAAGGATGCGTATCAAACGAGTATACGTGCAGCTTGGCAGGATATGGATTCAGGAAGCGCAAAAGATATGCATAATGAGGGGGGAAGACCTTTCTTGTTTCCTGGTAAGGTTGAAGGCTATGAAAATGTAGTCCCAGACTTTGACCGTATAAACCCTGAATATTTCAAGTATTTAGATCGAAAAATAGATTACTTAAATGAACAAGGCTTCACTGTATTTTTAGAGGTAATACGGAGAGACATTAGCCAGGTTTGGAAGCGTTACTGTGGATGGCCTGATTCTTTTGTAAGATATATACAGTATATATTTTCGAGATACCAGGCTAATAATTGTATGTTTAGTCCTATACATTTTGACTATATTGGAAACTCAATTCTTCCTAGAGAATATAATGAACCTGCTAATATTGTGGTGGAAAAGTATGGTCAGCCTCCATTTGGGACATTACAAGGGACAAATGCCTCTCCATCAACTTTGTGCAATTTTGGCGGTCCAGAAGAAAACCGTTGGTTAACTTTTCATCAGATAGGAAACTGGAGGGAGCATGACCATTATTGGTACCTTACAGAAATATTTCAATCAGAGCCTGCTAGACCTGCTATTAATGGAGAACCCTATTATCCAGGTTTTCCTGATGACAATCCAAAGACAGGGAGCGTTGAAGCAGAAGCTTATTGTCGTTCTGGAATGTATGGAAGTTTCTTATCTGGGGGTCTTGGTGGATATATATACGGAATTGAAGGCATGTGGGGTAGTGACATAGAAAAGAATGCGAAATATAAAATGTGGGAGGTTCTCGAGTACCGCTCAGGTGCTTTGGTATATAACCTTAAAAGGTTTATTGACCGTGCAGGCAGCAGGTATGTGGACTTAATACCAAATGTTGAATTGATAACCCCAAACAAGTCAGGAGCTGTTGATGGCTATACAGGTTGGGCCTATTGTGCTGCAACAGCAAAAAGAGATTTGTTGCTATTTTATTTTGAACAGAATTGTTTACAGGGGACAGTTCGTGGATTAAAGCCAAATGCACCTTACTTAATAGAATGGTTTAATCCTATTACAGGTGAATGGAAATCAGATAGAAGTGTATTAGGAACTATTTGTGCTGACAATATGGGGCGTATTATTTTACCTCAATTTACAAAATCGGCAGATTGGGGACTGTGCTTAGAAGAAATATAATTTAGAAGGAGGGTGGAAAATGTCATTATCATCAAAGAGAATAAATGAGTTACAGGAGATTTGCCATAAATGCAGGAGAGAACTGATAGATATTTTATATCCTATACAAACAGGTCATCCAGGGGGATCTTTATCATGTACCGAAATCATTACCATATTATTTTTTGAAAAGATGAATATAAATTCCTCGGATATGAAAATGGAAGGCAGAGATCGCTTTATTTTATCAAAAGGACATGCAGCACCAATGTTGTATATTAATATGGCATATAAGGGCTATTTTGATAAGGATGATTTGCAGTCATTAAGGCAGAT
Source organism: Bacillota bacterium (assembly GCA_023391425.1). Lineage (GTDB taxonomy): Bacteria > Bacillota > Clostridia > Acetivibrionales > DSM-1351 > Ruminiclostridium. Next base: position 2,995 of record JAEWAX010000004.1, read on the forward strand.
AGGTAGTCATTTGCAAGGCCATCCCTGTCTACATAAGACGCCGGGCGTAGAGCTTTCGACTGGGTCACTTGGGTTAGGTTTGTCAGCAGGATTAGGGATGGCTTTAAGTGAAAGGCTGTGTAATAGAAACGGTTATGTGTATGTGCTGCTTGGTGATGGAGAAATTCAGGAAGGCATTGTATGGGAAGCAGCTATGAGTGGAAACAAATTTAAAGCTGACAATCTGATTGCTATCCTTGATAATAATGGAGTCCAGCTTGACGGGACATTACAAGAGATTATGCCATTGGGCGATATTGGAAGTAAGTGGGCTTCCTTTGGTTGGAATGTAATAAATGTTGACGGTCATAACATAGCAGCTCTGTCAGATGCGATTGATGAAGCAAAGCTCCATAAAGGAAGCCCTACAATCATTATAGCAGATACTATAAAGGGAAAAGGTATATCCTTTATGGAAGGTAAAAATTGCTGGCATGGTAAGCCTATTGCGGATAGTGAATACCAAATGGCTATAAAAGAATTAAATGTATAACAAATGGAGGCTAAAATGGTAAAAAGAATAGCAATTAGAGATGCATATGGAAATGCCTTGGCAAAGTTAGGAGAACTACAGAATAATATCGTTGTATTAGAGGCGGATGTTGGCAACTCTACTAAGAGTATCGTATTTGGTGAAAAATTCCCCGAAAGGTATTTTAATGTTGGAATATCTGAAATTAATATGGTAGCAATGGCCTCAGGCTTCGCCTTAAGTGGATTTAATACATTTGTAAATACATTTTCAGTTTTTATGACAACTAGGGGTTTAGATCCAATAAATAGCTTAATTGCATATGATGGTCTAAATGTTAAATTAGCTGGTAATTTCTGCGGTCTATCAGATTCATATGATGGCGCCAGTCACCAAGCTATTTCTGATATAGCATGTATGCGATCCTTACCGAATATGACCATTATTTCACCATGTGATCAAATAGAGACTGAAAAAGCGGTTTTTGCCTGTGGTAAATATGATGGGCCTGTTTATATTAGGTTGAGTAGAAGTACTAATCAAATTGTTTTTGATGAGGCTTATGAATATGAGATAGGTAAGGGTGTTGTAATGAAACAAGGAACTGATATTACAATAATAGCGACTGGCTATATGGTACAAAAAGCACTGGCAGCAGCGTCTCTATTAGAAGCTGATGGAATAAATGCTCAGGTTATAAATATTCACACCATTAAGCCATTAGATGAGCAACTTATTATTAGCTGCGCAAAACAAACAGGAGCTATACTAACAGTGGAAGAACACAGCGTATTTGGTGGGTTGGGAAGTGCTGTTTCAGAGGTGCTTTCGCAGCATTATCCAACGCCTATGCGTATAATGGGATTGACAGGTTATGCGGAGTCAGGTGCTTATGAAGAATTGTTGTCAAAATATCAGCTAGATGAAAATGCGATTTATAAAAATGTAATGGCATTATTAAATAGTAAAACGAAGTATAAGTATAGACTATTTTTTGATTAAGCCGCGTGTATATGATATAATATTGTTTACATAAAGAATGAGACATTTTTATTATATGTATCTATATAATGCAAAGTGATAGCTAAAATATTTATAGTAGTAATGTATATACTAATGGTTGGAGGTTGGATAAGTGTTTAATCTATACACCCTTAAAAATAAGCTCATTTTATACTTTAGTATTGTATTTATTATAGTTTCACTTTGCGTTAGTTTTTTTTATGCTAATTATACAAAAGATTTATTAGAACAAAACATTATAGATAATACACAAAACAATTTAAATTATATACTCAGTAATGTTGATCAACAAGTACGTCAGTGTCAAGAATTGTCAGATTGGATATATTTAAATCGTAACCTGGATAAGATTTTGGTAAGAGATTATTCGGATTCCAAATATAATTATGAGTATGATATTTTATCAGCCTATAAGATTTTAAGTGACAAAATTTTAAATTCATCAATAGGGAGATATGTAGTTTCAGTAATTATACAGGGTAAAAATAATATATATTTGAAGCTTTTTGAAGAGGCTGACTATATAGATATTAATACACTGAAAGCTACTCAATGGTTTAAAAAAGGTATATCAACAGAAAATTTTGTATACAACGGTATTGAGGACAATTTAGCAAGTAAGCGGGCAAATAGTAAGTTTATTCCTTTTGTAAGAAAGGTGATTTTTGCTGATACTAGAAAACCTATTGGTTGGCAACTAATAAGTTTTTCACCAGAGTTAATAAGTAGTAGTATTAAGGGCTTCGAAGTACCTGAAGGAGATTATTTATTCTTATTAGATGCACAAGGTAAATGCATCTATTCTAGCAACGACAAGTATTTAGGACAAGACTTATCAAATACTTTACCATTAGCAAATAATGAAAGTACAAAAAATCATTTTGTTACCTCTTTTTTAGGACAGAAAGTTCTACTGGTTAATGCAAAGTCTTCAAACACAAATTACCAAATTATACATTTAGTGGATTACTCTACCTTCGAAGAGCAACAAACTACAGCTACTAAAATTGCATTTTTAATTATAGTAATTGCTATATCTATTGGCTGCTTGCTTACCGTATTCCTTTCAAGTAACCTTACAAAGCCCCTACGCAAAATAAAATACCGCATGGATTGCATATCTAAAGGTGATTTTAAAATAGAACCTGAGTTGGAAGGAAATAACGAAATAGGAGAGATAGGAAAGGGAATCAATCATTTAGCTACAAATATTAATCAGCTAATAAACAAAGTAAAGAGTGAAGAAAATGCAAAGAAGGAATTAGAATTCAAAGTTTTGCAAAGCCAAATTAATCCTCACTTTGTTTACAATGCGCTAAATTCCATTAAGGTTATGGCTATGATGCAAAAAGCTGATGGGATTTTTGAAACTGTTTCGGCGTTAGGCGCTTTGCTCAAAGAGACTTCTAAAGGTGCAATGAGTCAAATTACTATTGAGGAAGAGATTAATCTCTTAGATAAATATATTACAATTCAGAAAGTACGAAGAAAGGGACTTATTCAGGTTGAATATTCTATAGATAATGAAATAGCCCTATGTAAAATACCTAAATTTACTCTTCAGCCAATTGTTGAGAATTCTATTGTGCATGGCTTTGAAGGGAAAAGAGGAATTGGTATTTTGAACATTAGTGCCAGATTTATTGAGGAGAATATATTAATCGAAGTACGTGATAATGGAATAGGTATTCCTCAAGATAGGATAGGTAGTTTATTACAAAAATATGAGAAGGAAGAACAGCGATATAATAACGTAGGGCTTGTTAATATAAATGAGAGAATTAAATTAACCTATGGTGAGCAATATGGATTATCTTTTGAAAGCGAATACATGGAGTATAGTATTGTTAGGATACTCATTCCAAAAACAATGTAGGGACAAGAAAAGAAAAGCTTTAAAAGGGGGTATTTCATGTTAAAAGTTATATTGGTGGAGGATGAAAGTTTGGTCAAAGTCGGAATTAAAGCTTTGGCTAATTGGCAGGAGCTGGGGTTTGATATTATAGCTGAGGGGAATAATGGGGAGCATGGATTAGCACTTATAAAAGAATATAACCCAGATCTTGTGATTACCGATATAGTCATGCCTAAAATGGATGGGATTGACATGATGCGAGAGGTAAAGAAGTTTAATCCAGAGATAACCTTTATAATATTAAGCAGCTATAATGAATTTGATCTTGTTAAGCAAGCCATGAAATATGGAGCATGGGACTATATTTTAAAGCTTAATATAACTGAAGAATCTATGAAAGAAATATTGCTGAGCGTAAAACAGAAAATTGAATCTTGTAATAAAAGGGTTAGTATTGAAGATTCAACTCAAGTTTATGATACTCAAAGTACCTCTATTATGCGTCAGGGTTTTTTAAAAAGTATTCTTGAGAATAATTTTGACGATAGAAAATATATTGATTCAAAATTACCTACTATGAATTTGAAATTAAATGAGAATAAAATGAAGGTAGGCATAGTTAAAACGAATTTATATGTTTCAGATAGTAAATATTCAGATAAGGATTTAAAATTATTAGACTTTATGATAATTGAAATTTTAAACGAAATAGGCAATGAATTTTTTAATAGTTACTTTCTGAAAATATCTTATGGTGTTTTTGCAGTAGTATTTTCACTTGAGGAGACTTATGAGATAGATAACCTTCGACAGCAAATAACAATCATGGGAGATACTATGATAGAGATGCTAAAGAAGTATATAAATATTGATGCAGCTATCAGTATAAGTGATACCTACGACAGCTATTTAAGCTTACCTCAAGCGTTAGAACAGGCTAAGGAAGGGTTGGATAAGGTGTTTTATAGAGGGTACGGAAGTATTATCTTTTTTGATGATGCAGAGGTCGAAAATAACGCCAGTTATAATATAAAGCAATTAAACTTAAAAGAGGACTTACCCAAAGCTATCGAAATTTGTGATACCGTTTTAATTAATAACATTTTTAATTCAATTATTTACAATATACAAGGAAATAATATGACTAAAAATGAAATTTTTGAAATATGTAATCATGCAGCATGCTTATGTGATATTCAATTAGGAGAAAATTGGAAATGTACAAATAACCTCCAAAATGACAGTTGTTTCAATGTGGAAACGGTATTCAATTTACAGACTCTTCAGGAAATAGTAGCGTGGTTGGAAGATTACAAATGTAAAATGATAAATTACTTAAAGCAAAAGCATGATGATGAGAGGCATAAAATAGTTTCTAGTGCTAAAAAATATATCATTAATAATTGTATAGGAACAATAAAACTAAATGATGTGGCAAATAGTTTAAATATAAGTGCCGGATATTTAAGCAGTATTTTTCCTAAATATACAGGAATGTGCTTTACTGATTATGTTAACAAGGTGAAAATTGAAGAGGCAAAAAAAATGCTCAAAGGCGGACAGAATAAGATTTATGAGATATCTTATTTGCTTGGTTACGAAAACGCTTGCTATTTTAGTAAAATTTTTAAGAAAATTGCAGGATGTTCACCCACAGAATTCTTGAAAATAGCGGTAAATGAGTGATTTGACTAAGCTCTAGGATAGTCAAATACCGACCTTTGAAAATATAAAATGTAGCTGATTAGTTGTAATAATAAAATAGTTATATAATTCTTAAGATAGTGCAAGCTGTTTAATGTAAAAATAACAATTCAATAAAATAGTTAATTAATTATGAACAGAGTTTATTCTCGTAACTCTGTTTTTTTCATATAATCAAGCTGTACTAAGGCAAGAGATCAAAACTGGGAATGGGAAGTACATCAACTATCTAAGGATAAAAGATATCAAATTAAGGAGTGGTTCAGAAATGGTAAGTTTTATAGGCAAGGGTACGGGAAGAGTAATTGTTTTAAATTTAAAGAGGGGAGAATTACTTCTTGAAAGCATTGAAAAAGAATTAGCAGCTTTTGGTATTAAAGATGCTATTATAACTGGTGCAATCGGGTCACTGAAAAAGGCTGTTTTCCATCGAGTTACAGGAATGGAGAGAGAGCCAGTTGACGAGTTTGTAACGGTGGAGAAGCCTCTGGAGCTTGCATCTTTACAAGGTATTGTTGTAGATGGTCAGCCACATTTTCATATGGTTATCTCTGATACTGAAGTACCCTACACTGGACATCTAGAACATGGAACTGAGGTTTTATACTTAGTTGAAATAACTCTATTAGAGGTTACTGGATTAAACCTTAATAGAGTAAAGGATCAAGATAATATAGCAGTTTTAACCTCTAGATAAGTGTATTAGAGTGTTCTCAGTATTTATCCTTGATAAGTTTTAAACATTACTCCCAAGCTTGATTTAATGCAAAAAATAAAATATTTAGGAGGAGAAACATGAAAAGCACAATTATGAAAAGAGCAATTTCTTTGGCAATGGTTACTGCAATGATGTTATCAGTAATGGTTGGTTGTGGAACAAAGGAAGAAAGCAATAATTCATCTGGCTCATCAACCACAGCAACTTCAACACAAGCGTCTAAAACGGATGAAAAGCAAGAAATAAGATTAATGACTTCTTGGACAGCTGGATCAGCTGCTTATGAGTCCATTGAGGCACTTTTGAAAACTTATAAGACAGAGAAGCCTAATATCAATATTATACATGACGCGTTATCAAGTGCTGATCTTAGAACTAAGTTGACGGTTGAAATGGCGGCAGGTACTCCCCCTGATATTTCATGGTGTGTATTAAGCTATGCAAGCGAATTTATTAAAGATAATAAGATTATCGATTGGGCTCCAGTTTATGAAGATCCAAAGCACCCAGAATTTAAACAGTGGTTTAGTGATGTATCCTTAAAGTTTGCATCTACTGCCGATGGGAAAATTATGATGGCACCTCAAGAGGGTTCTATCGATGGACTATTTTATAATACTGAAATGTTTAAAAAGTATGGATGGAATCCACCTACCACTTTTGATGAGCTACTTGCTCTTGTGCCTAAAATAAAAGCTGAGGGTATTTCTCCATTAGTTACTGGTGGTAAGGATGGCAGATTTGCATGGTTGGCATCTGCATTACTTGCCCGTTCAGCAGGCTTAGATAACTTTAAAGCTCTCACTAGTGGTGATGCTATGGAAAGCTGGAATGATCCTAAGTATGGTTTTGTAAGTGCTATGGATAAATTTAATGCACTTGTTAAAAGTGGAGCATATCCAAAGGGTGTACTTGGAATGAGTGCAACCGAAGCTGATCAGATGTTTGCTAAAGGCGAAGCAGCTATGTATTATGAAGGTGCTTGGAAACCAGGTAATTTCAAACAGGCAGGTGGAGATGAGTTCATTGCTAAACTTGGTCGTGTTAATTTCCCTGTAATGACAGACTCACCTACCGGTGACGCAAAAGTTAATGTTGGTGGAAATATAATTGGATTCTTTGTAGCAAGCGGATTAAGTGAGAGTAAAACAGAAGAATGTATTAACATTGTAAAAGATATTTGTAGCCCTGAATTCAATGTTCCAATTATGGAAAAAGGCGGCTTTGTATACGCAGGTAAAGCTGATTACGATAAAACAAAAGTATCCTCAGTTATGAACCAGTGTATTGAAGCTTATAGAAATGCAACAGCATATATTCCTTCAATGGATGGAATTGCACCACCTTCAATTGACCTTGCAATCAAGCAAACAGCTATGCCTGGACTAATAACAGGAGAGTTTGATGTAAACAAAGCTGTAGCAGAAGTTCAAAAAACAGCTGAGGACTATTCAAAAGCAAAATAATAATTACTTAGTTAATGTGGCATATCTAAGTGATTGGATATGCCACATTAATAGAGAATAATAAAAACTTATAAAGGAGGAAAAATGGGAATTTTAAAGTTGTTGTCTAAAAAAAGCAGTACAGATAAGTCACTAGAACCGAATCCTCAATTGAAAATCGGAAGTAAAGTAACATTGAGATTGATTTATATATTTATGACATTGTTTGCACTAATTGTTTTGCTTCCTTTAGTGTGGTTATTATTCTCTTCATTAAAGACACAAGCTGATTTAACAACAAATACCTGGGGACCTCCAAAGGTCTGGATGTTTTCTAATTTTTTAAAGGCTTGGACTGGAGCAAAAATCAACATATATCTTTGGAATAGTATTTTAGTTACCTTTATGTCAATTGTAATTACAGTTGTTACAGTTACACCTATGTCGTTTGTTTTAGCTCGCTTTAAGTTTAAGGGTAAAAATATTATATACTTTATTGCGATTTCCGGAATGATGATTCCTATACATTCAGCCATTATACCAATCTACATTATGGTTGGAGATTGGGGTATGTATAATAACTTAAGTGTTTTAAGTTTAATCTATGGTGCATTTCGAATACCGATTTCCATATTTATATTAGAGAGTTTTATGACAGCTATACCTAAAGAACTTGAAGAATGTGCATTTATGGATGGATGTTCGGTATGGAAGCTTTTTACTAGAATCATTGTACCTCTTTCTAAGGATGGCATTGTTACTATATCGGTGCTGACTGTATTGGCTTGTTGGAATGAACTGCTGGTGTCTATGCTATTACTTAATAAGCCTGAACTTAAAACTTTACCAATCGGATTAATGGGCTTCATTACAGAGTTTAGCTCAGAATATACACAATTAGCAGCCGGCATTATGATTGCAATAATCCCAAGTATTCTCTTTTATATATTTGCTCAGGAGAAAATTGAAAAGGGAATGATTGCAGGAGCTATAAAAGGATAGCAATAAAAAATATAGTAGAGGGAGGTCTATATGAGTGTAACAAAAAAAAACATATGGGTGATTCTAGCATTCTTGTTACCAGGCTCGATAATATATATATATCTGGTTTTAAACCCTATTGTACAGTCAGTTTTTTTAAGTACCTTTAGGTGGGATACCTTATCATCAAAAAGTTTTGTGGGACTAGAAAATTATGTAACAGTGTTTCAGTCAAAGTTGTTTTGGAAATCTCTAATTAATTCCTTAATTTTTATGGTATCAACTACTGCATTACAGGTTGTAATTGGTTTTGCATTAGGATATTTAGTTTACCTCCAATTAAAAGGATATCGCTTTTTTAAAGTGATGTATTTTATACCAACAGTACTACCCTCTGTGGCAGTAGGTTTTATATGGAATTATATTTATAGCCCTGGTATGGGACTTTTAAAACCACTAATGGCAGCTATTGGACAAGCAGATAATTATATGCCGCCTCTTTCTAGCCCAGCCCTAGCATTATTTGCTATCATTATTGCCCAGACATGGAATTCATGTGGTGTTCAGGTTATATTATTTAATTCAGGTTTTATGAACATGCCGAATGAAGTAATTGAAAGTGCAACAATAGATGGAGCTAGTGGATTTAAGATGATTTTTCATATGGTAGTTCCATTATCTTGGGATATTATCAAAATGGTAATAATTTTACAAACAGTCGGTGCCCTTAGAGCCTTCGATTTAGTATATGTTATGACTGGTGGAGGACCAAATCATTCAACAGAGTTATTACCGCTTCACTTATTTGTAAACTCATTTCAGAACTTCAATTTGGGATATGGAAATGTTATTGCCGTGTTAATTTTTGTCATCGCGATGGGAATTACACTTGGAATGAAGAAGATTATGTATAAAGAAAGTATATATTAAAATCTAAGCAATGCTAAGTTAAAAAATCAAATTAAAAGAGGAGATACTAATATGACAAATACTGAATTGATTAATGAATTAAGAAAGTACAGATGTGCAGATTTATCAGATGCTATGGACGCATTAGGCTTAGTTAATGTTGGTTCAATGAATCCTAACATGAAGCCACTACGCCCTGGAATGGAATTTAAGGGCTTCGCTTACACTGTAAAGCTTCTTCCAAAACAGACTCCTGTTAAGGCTTGTAAAACTGTAGCTGAGTACAAAGAAGAGCTTACTAGAGAATGTGAAAATATCTATTCTTTCGTTGATGATATCAATTCCGAAAATGCTAGGGATATGGTTGTAGTTATTGATATGGGTGGTATTGTAGGAGGAATATGGGGTTCTGAAATAGCTATGAATATGATGATAAGGGGAATTGAAGGTGCAGTAATTGATGGCGCTTGTAGAGATTCTTATGAAACCAATCTTGAAAATGCTAATGTATTCTGCACTCAGAGAACTTATAACCATGTTTACGGTAGAGTTCGTGGTGGACAGAGAAATGTTCCTGTTCAATGTGCAGGTGTTACAGTAAAACCACATGACATAATTTGTGCAGATGATGATGGGGTTTTAGTAATTCCTTTTGAAGTTGCAGAAGAGGTTATAAAATTTGCTAAATTGCAATTAGAAGAAGATATTGCTACAAGATCATCACATTATGAAAAGCTAGGTTATGAGCCAGATGAAACTTTATCAAGAGATAAATAAATTATCTGATGTATACCACCGCTATTTATAGCGCATTAACAAGAGATGAATCAGTGGAGCTTCGAAATACAAACAACAATTTTTAGGTCTATATATTGAGGGTTCCCTAAGCTTTTAGTGGAACCTTCTATCAAATCTGAGAGAGGGATTTTATGATAGCTATACAAAAAACAGTCGGAGAGCTAGGAGTGCAGTTTGCAGAGCTGGAAGTTCCAAGTATAGGAAGAAATGAAGTCCTTATAGAAGTTAAAGCTACTGCATTATGTAAATCTGATGTAGATGTTTATGAATGGACACAATTAGTTCAAAATGCAAACTACAAGTTACCTTTTACTATGGGGCATGAATTTGCTGGCTTAGTTGTTGAGGTTGGTGCAGATGTGAAAGGTGTTAAGGTAGGGGATAGGGTTGCGGGTGAGACACATATTCCTTGTGGACACTGTTATACCTGTAGAACAGGGAATCAACATATCTGTCGAAATAATATGGGGGTAATTGGTAGAAGTGTTAATGGATGCTTTGCGGAATATATAAAAATACCTGAAATTGCTGTAATTAAACTTCCTGATACTGTGACTTACAGACAGGGAGCGATACTTGAACCCTTCGCCACAGCAATGCATGCTTTATCTAAAGTCAACCTGGCTGGAAGTACTATCGCAATTCTAGGTATCGGAACGATAGGACTTATGACGGTTGAACTAGCTAAATTGTTAGGTTGCACACAAATATTCACGATGGCTAATAATGATAAGCGATTGGATGAAAGTAAGCGGCTCGGAGCAGATATAACTATTAATGGCTTAAAGGAAGACTTTGTGGAAGTTATAATGCGTGAAACAAAAGGGGTTGGTGTTTCTTCAATTATTGATATGACCGGAAATGATAGCGTAATTAATAAGAGTGTAGAAGCTCTTAGAGTTGCAGGTACGCTTGTACATGTAGGTATGGTACAGAAGCCTTTAACTTTTAATAATTATATGTATGGTGTGGTTTACAAGGAGTTAAATATTACAGGGATTTTTGGAAGAAGAATGTTTGAAACTTGGGAAACTGTAATGTCTATATTAGATACAGGGAGAATCAATCTTGATTCCTATATAGGAAGAGTAATGAAGCTGGAGGATTTTGACCAAGCAATAGCTGACTTTAAAAATGTTTCAGGAAGAATTGTTTTTGAACTTTAAGTATAAAAACATAAGCAGCAAGTTTTATTAAAAAAGCGAAGAAGGTGTGTTGGAATGATATCAAAATATGATTGTAAAGAGGTTAGCATTTTTGAGGTTGGCCCGCGTGATGGATTACAGCCCGAACCAGTTTTTATATCAACTGAAAAGAAAATAGAACTAGTGAATAAGTTAACTGCTGCTGGCTGCAAAAGAATAGAGGTAACCTCGTTTGTACACCCCAAATGGGTACCGCAAATGGCTGATAGCAAAGAGGTTTTAGCAGGCATAAATAAAAAAGAAGGCGTATCGTATAATGCTTTAATTCCAAACGTTAGAGGACTTGAATTAGCAATTGAATGTGGGTTAAAGGAAGTAGTGACTATAATGAGCACAAGTGAAAGCCATAATAAGAAAAATTTAAATATGTGTACAGCTGATTCGCTCAAAGAAATTGAACAAATTAACAAGATTGCAGCTAAAAATGGTGTCAAAGTCCGTTCATATATAGCTACTGTTTTTGGGTGTCCTATTGAAGGGGAAATGCTTCCTCAGAGAGCCTTAGAGATTGCACTAAAATTAGAGGAATTTGGTTCATATGAGATTTCATTAGGTGATACAACAGGGATGGCAAATCCAATTTCAGCCTATGAAATTCCAAAAATGATTAATGAGAGGCTTACAAAAGCAAAGCTTGCAGTACATTATCATAAATATAATGGCTTAGAATTTGCCAATAATTTAGCTTCTTTTGAAGCAGGTATCAGAATATTTGACGGTGCAGCAGGAGGACTTGGCGGATGTCCTTATGCGCCAGGTGCAAAGGGAAACTGTCAGACTGAAATTTTAGTAGAAATGTTTCACAGAATGGGAATCGAAACTGGAATTGACTTAGATAAGATTTATGAGGCTGGACAATATGCTCAAACATTAAGTACTCTTATTCATCAAAAATGTAACTAGGAGGTAATAGAAATGAATCAAAGTCTATTAGATATTAAACAAAAATATGAAACTGGTGAAATTAAAAGCCAAAACCTTGAAACAGTGATATTTACACAGGTATATGGCTCAGATGCAGCACAGGTAAAAGAGGCTTGCAATGCTGCTGCAAATATTCGTTGTGAAACAGTTGAAGCAGCGACAGGTGTTCAGCTGGACAATATAAAAAATAATCGTATTGACAATTGCTCTTTGGTAGCTGGAGAAAGGATTTTAGCTGGTATTGAGGGTAAAATAGGTGCAGCTGTTATTCCAATGGGTATTGCAGGACCTGTACAAATTAATGGTCAGTATGTAAATGAAAAGGTATACATTCCGTTAGCGACTAATGAGGCGGCGCTTGTTGCAGGTGTGCAAAGAGGAATAAAGGCTATAAATCTATCAGGTGGATTAAATACCATTGTTCATTTTGATGGGATGACCAGAGCACCATTAATTGAAGCACCAAATATTTCTGAAGCCCGCAGATTCTGTGAACAAATCATGACTGATGAGCAGTTATTTCAATCATTAGCTTTATTGTCAAAGGATCCTTTTGTAAGGTTAGAAGAAATTTGCCCATATCAGATGGGTACAAAGGTATTTTTAAGAATGACTTTTAAAACTGGTGATGCAATGGGAATGAATGGAGTTACTAAAGCTTCAGCAGATATTACAAGAGGAATTCTTGCCAAAATGCCTGAGTGGAAGTTGATTACCATCAGCAGCAATCTTTGTTCAGATAAGAAATCTGCCCATATCAATGTTTTAAATGGACGTGGCAAATCAATTCAAACTGAAGTGTTTATTCCTGATGAGGTGTTGAAAACTGTATTTAAAAAAGGAGTAAATGCAAGAAGTGTAGAAAAAACTGTATTTCATAAGTGTTATTTAGGTTCTTGCTATAGTGGCACTATTGGAGGTTTCAACGTCAATGCAGCAAATGCAGTAGCAGCATTTTATGCAGCTACGGGACAAGATCTTGCACATGTCATTTCATCTGCAAGCTGCTTTGTACAAGCAGATGCTGTGGATGGTGGAGTTCACTTTATGGTTACTTTACCTTGTATGGAGCTTGCAACTATTGGTGGCGGAACAATGTTTGGAACTGCAAAAGAAGCATTAAGACTTATCGGTTGCGGAGGCTTTGGTACAAGCGTTGATGACAATAAAAACGTATTGCGTCTTGCAGAAATTGCTGCGACAGCTGTAACAGCACTGGATTTGAATACAGCATGTGCACAAGCTGCTGGATATGAAATGGCTGACTCTCACGTTAAACTTGCAAGAGGCGAGGAAGACTAATAGTTCTATAATATATTTTGTGGCCGTTATGCGGCAAACGGAGGCTGACATATTATGAAAGAATCTATAAAAAAGTTTATGCAGGTGGGCCTAATTCACTTTATGGCTTATCCATCAACAATGAAGGGTGAAGGGCCAATTGAAGAAACAATTAGAAAAATTGCTGTAGACGATTATTTTGATGCAATTGAAATAACATGGATTAAAGACCCCGCAGTTAGAACAAATGTAAAGAAAATGTTAGTCAGCTCTCATATGACAGTAGCTTACGGTGGACAGCCAAGAATGCTCACTACAGGAATGAATATCAATGACTTGGATGAGAATAAGAGAGCACTTGCTGTTGAAAGTCTCAAAGAAGGTATCAATGAAGCCTATGAAATGGGTGCTGTTGGATTTGCTTTCTTATCGGGAAAATACCTAATAGAATCAAAGGAACAATCCTATCAAGCACTGGTAAAGTCAACTAAAGAGTTATGCGGATATGCAAAGAGTAGAGGCAACATCAAGGTTGCATTAGAGGTATTTGATTTCGATATTGACAAGAAGTCTCTTATTGGACCTGTTGAACTTGCTAAACGTTTTGCACAGGAAATAACTTCAGAATATGACAACTTTGGCTTAATGGTAGATTTATCACATATTCCGATGCTTCATGAGAGTATTGAAGAAAGTATACTGCCAATAAAGGAATTTATTATACATGCTCATATGGGTAATACAGTCATAAAAGACAGTGTATGTGAGGCATATGGAGATACTCATCCGCGTTTTGGTTTCCCAAATTCAGAAAATGATGTAGATGAACTGGTAAAATATCTTAGAACATTGATAAAAATTGGATTCATCAGCGAAGAGCGTAGGCCGATTGTAAGCTTTGAGGTTAAACCTTACGGGGATGAAGATCCGGATATTGTAATAGCAAATGCCAAGAGAGTTTTAAATCTTGCTTGGGCAAAGGCCTAGCAATTAAATAAGGAGGAAAAATTTTATGAAAATAGTTGTATTAGATGGATATACACTAAATCCAGGTGATATCAGCTGGTCTGGGTTGGAAAAGTATGGACAATTAACTGTATATGATAGAGTATCAGTTGATGAGATTGTTGATAAAATAGGCACTGCTGAAATTATATATACAAATAAAACACCAATAACAAAGGAGATTTTTGATAAATGTCCATCTATAAAATTTGTTGGAGTTTTAGCCACTGGTTATAATGTTGTGGATACGGACTATGCAAAAGCTAAGGGAATACCTGTTGCAAATATACCTACCTATGGTACAGCAGCAGTGGCGCAATTTGCTATTGCACTATTATTAGAACTATGCCACCATGTAGGGGCACATAGTGATAGTGCCAAGAATGGAGATTGGAGCAAATGCCCTGATTTTTGTTATTGGAACTACCCACTTATTGAACTTGCAGGTAAAACCTTGGGTATTATTGGATTCGGAAGAATCGGCCAGACGACAGCTAAAATAGCACAAGCTCTTGGTATGAATATACTGGCATATGATGAATACCCTGATTACAAATTAGAAAATGACAGCTTGAAATATGTACCACTAGACAAGCTATTTAACGACTCTGATGTTATTTCGTTACATTGCCCGCTGTTTCCTTCAACTCAGGGCATTATAAATAAGGAAAACATTTTAAAAATGAAGGATGGAGTTATGTTAATCAATACTTCAAGAGGTCCATTAATAGTAGAACAGGATTTGGCTGATGCTCTGAATTCTGGAAAGGTTGCAGGAGCAGCAGTGGATGTTGTTTCTTCAGAGCCTATTAAAAGCGAAAATGTATTATTAACTGC
Organism: Bacillota bacterium; assembly: GCA_023391425.1. Taxonomy (GTDB): domain Bacteria; phylum Bacillota; class Clostridia; order Acetivibrionales; family DSM-1351; genus Ruminiclostridium. The sequence continues at coordinate 18,191 of JAEWAX010000004.1, forward strand.
GAAGAATTGTATTATTACTCCTCATATTGCTTGGGCTCCTAAAGAATCAAGAATTAGATTAATGAATATTGCTGTGGAAAATTTAGCTGCATTTTTATCTGGCAATGCTATAAATGTTGTAAATAAGTAAAAAGTCAACTTTCAGTTATTATTAATGCTGCTTCATGGGCTACTACTAAACAGTATTTCCTAATAGGCAAAGTTGATTAATTGTATATAATATTATTGTATAGTAGAAAGGTCTCTAAGGTTTTGAGTTAATTTTGCAATATTGAAAGGATGTAATTAAATGAAAATTGTTGTTGCACCAGATTCATTTAAAGGCAATCTTACCGCTGTTGAAGTGGCTAATCACATAGAGGCTGGTATAAGACAGGCTGATAAAAATATTGAAGTAGTAAAGATTCCAGTAGCTGATGGAGGAGAGGGTACAGTTGAAGCTCTCGTGGCAGCAACAGGTGGGAAAATAATTAAAAAAAAGGTTCATGGTCCTCTTATGACAGAAGTAGATTCGTTTTTTGGAGTATTAGGTGATGGAAAAACTGCTGTCATTGAAATGGCTGCCTGCTCAGGAATAACGCTGATTCCAAAAGAGAAACTAAATCCCCTGCTTACTACAACGTATGGTGTTGGAGAGCTAATAATAGCTGCTAAAGACTTTGGGTGCACAAAGCTAATAATTGGTATAGGCGGTAGCGCAACCAATGATGGCGGTATGGGAATGGCGCAAGCATTAGGTTATAGGTTTTACGACAAACATAACAATCAAATTGGTCAAGGTGGTAAATATATATGCGAAGTTGCAAGTATTGATGCAAGCAATTATTGCAAAGAACTAGATGCCATCGAGATCATAATTGCTTGTGATGTCAACAATCCTCTGTGCGGGCTAAATGGTGCGTCACACATATATGGACCTCAAAAGGGTGCAACGCCAGAAATGATAGATTTACTTGACAAGGGCTTAAGAAACTTTGCTGATGTAATCAAAAAGGACCTCAAAAAAGATATTGCTGAGATTCCCGGAAGTGGAGCAGCTGGAGGGCTAGGTGGGGGAATAATTGCATTCCTAAACAGTGCTAAGCTTGTTTCAGGTATTGATATGGTTATTAATACCTGCAATTTTGAAGATGCTGTTAAGAACTGTGATCTACTCATAACCGGAGAAGGTAGGACTGATAGTCAGACTGCTAATGGAAAGGCTGTTGTGGGACTTGCTAAAGTTGCAAAAAAGTATAATATACCTGTATTGTGCCTATCCGGTTCGTTAACAGATGGATACGATGAAATATATAAGCATGGAGTTGATGCTGCGTTTAGTAGCTTGATAGCTCCTATGAGCTTGGAACAAGCACTTTGCTCATCTCCTCAAATGTTAACTCAAGCAGCCTTTGCATTTGCAAGACTTTTAATCCAGATACAAGCAAAGTCAAAGAGTTTTTAATATTTGATGGATGATAGTACAAGCCCAAGAATGTTTAATTAGTACCTGATTATAAATCAATGGGAAGCTCAGTTACAAGTAAGTACTGAGATTCCCATTAATTTTATATTTCTTATAGCTTTTTCACATTCAATGCCCTAGCTGAGTTCAATATGGCAATTACTGATACACCAACATCTGCAAAAACGGCTTCCCACATAGTTGCAACTCCCAATGCACTCATAATAAGTACAATTGCTTTAATTCCCAGTGCAAAAACAATGTTTTGTCTTACAATTCGAAGTGTCTTTCTTGAAATGGCTATTGCTGTAGCAATCTTCGAAAGTTCATCGTTCATTATTACAACATCAGCAGCTTCGATTGCTGCATCTGAGCCAAGACCACCCATAGCGATTCCAATATCAGCCCTAGATAGTACAGGTGCATCGTTTATACCATCACCAACAAAAACTAACCTTCCCTTGCTAGATTTCTTTGTTAGCAATTCCTCCACCTTAGCCACTTTGTCAGCTGGGAGAAGTTCAGTATAAACCTCGTCAAGTCCAAGTTGAGCAGCAACTTTTTCACCTACAGCTTTTGAATCACCTGTAAGCATAACCGCTTTACTTACATTACGGGATTTTAGTTTCTTAATTGCTAAAGTTGAATCTTCTTTGATTTCATCAGATATTACAATATATCCCGCATATTTATCATTAATTGCAACATGTACCACTGTACCAATTATATTTTCTGTGTTATAGGGAACGCCTATTTTTTGCATTAGCTTAGCATTTCCAGCATTAATGATTTTGCCATCCACAATAGCTTTAACACCATGACCAGGGATTTCTTCAACATCAGATATTCTCGTATTGTCAATCTCCTGGGCATAGGCCTTTTTGAGAGAAAGGGAGATAGGATGGTTGGAATAACTTTCGGTAAAAGCTGTTAACTCCAAAAGCTCTTTTTCAGATATTTCTATAGGATGGAGCTCAGTCACCTGAAAAGTTCCTTTTGTTAAAGTGCCTGTTTTGTCAAATACCACAATCTCTGTATCGGCAAGAACTTCGAGATAGTTGCTGCCTTTGACCAGTATGCCTAATTTTGATGCACCACCTATTCCACCAAAGAAACCAAGTGGTATAGAAATTACTAGAGCGCAAGGACATGAAACAACAAGGAATAATAAAGCACGATAGATCCAGTCGCTGAAGGTTGCATTGTTAATAACCAGTGGTGGGATTATAGCAAGAAAAACGGCAGCTATAACTACAACAGGGGTATAATACCTTGCAAATTTTGTAATAAAATTTTCTGCTTTTGCCTTTTTATTGCTTGCATTTTCAACCAAATCCAGAATTTTAGCTACAGTAGATTCTCCAAACTCTTTAGAGACCTGAATTGTAAGTACACCATTAAGGTTGATACATCCACTTAATGCTTCACTTCCTATACTCATTTCACGGGGAACAGATTCGCCAGTTAAAGCAGACGTATCCACCATCGAAAAACCGTCAATAACCTTACCATCAAGAGGTATTTTTTCACCTGCTTTAACTACGATGATTTCATCAATAGCTACTTCTTCAGGATCAATGGTTATAAGCTCCCCATTTCTCATAACGTTTGCATAATCAGGGCGTATGTTCATAAGCTCTGCAATTGACTTCCTTGAGCGGTCCACAGCATAATCTTGAAAAAGTTCTCCAACTTGATAAAATAACATGACGGCAACAGCTTCAGGATACTCTCTTACACAAAAAGCACCTACAGTTGCAATACACATCAAAAAGTTTTCGTCAAATACTTGACCGTGAACAATATTTCTAATAGCCCGGAGTAACACATCGCCACCAATTATTAAATAAGCTAAAAGGAATATTGCAAGATTTAAATAGCCTGATAGTGGAGCGATTAGTGCTACCACAAATAGAATAGAACCTATTCCGATTCGTAAAATTGTTTTCTTTGCTTTTGACAAATTGACCTCCATAAGTCGCTGTTTATCGACCATAAAATATAATAAATAATATCCTCAATATATAAAATTCAATAAATATTATCCCCAACATACAATAATCAATAAGAAAGTTTACTACTTATAATATGCTTGCAAGGAGCAATCAGGTTCAAATTTCTTAATGGCTTTTTGTATTGCTTTTAATATGTCATCTAAACCTTGTTCCTCTGATTCGATAGTTAATTTTTGAGTCATAAAGTTAATTGTAGCATTGTTGACGCCATCAATTTTATTAATCTCTCTTTCCATTTTAGCAGCACAATTTGCACATCCTAAGTCTTCTAATTTGAATACTTTTTTCATAATGAATTCCTCCAACTAAATATTATTATCCTATGTGTTATTCTTCTATATGCTCAAAACCTTGATCTATTATTGTTTTTACGTGTGAATCGGATAAGGAATAAAACATAGTTTTGCCATCACGCCTACACTTTACCAATTCAGCCTGCTTCAGTACACGCAATTGATGAGAGATAGCTGACTGCCCCATGTTTAGCAACTGTGCGATATCACAAACACACATTTCTGATTGAAATAATACGTATAATATTTTAATTCTTGTTGAATCTCCAAATACCTTAAATAACTCTGCTAGGTCATACAATTTTGTTTCCTCAGGCATGGTGTTTAACACTTGATTTACTATGTCCTTATGTATGCATAGATAATCACATTTCTCAATTCCATTTTCAATATTCATGTCGGCCTCCATAAATTTCTAAATGCAATAAATGTTTTTTATTAAGGTTGATAAAGCAATCTTCATTCATATGAATAATCATTCATATGTTTAGTATACCTCAGAAATTTCCTTTGTCAACAGATATTTTGAATTTTATTAGTAATTTTTATCGAATTTATAATAAACATTCAATTGATAATTGTGTCAATTTATTGATATAATATTTAATGGACAAATTTAGAAAAATTTAGTAGATACGGAGGACTGATTTTTATGAGTCAAGTTTTGTTTTCATCAGTTAAGTATGATAAGTATGATAGTAGTGTTACTTTGCCAGCTAAATTTGAAAGATTAATAGATAATATGGAGCTAGAAAGTATAGTAAAAAATAAATGGACTGCGATTAAAATGCATCTCGGAAGAGGAATAGGTTATACAACTATTCATCCTCTTTTTGTAAAAATATTGGTGGATAAGTTAAAAGGGTATGGTGCGAAGGTTTATATTACAGATCAAGAGACAGCTGGTGCTGCAAATCGAGGTTATACAGAGCAATTCCTAGGAGTTCCTATAGTTCCGGTATGTGGATTAATGGGAAAGTATATATACGAGAAAAGTGTTGACTACAAAAGCTTTAAAAACGTTGATGTTGGTGGTAATATATATGATGCAGAAGTGATGATTGATTTATCCCATGTCAAAGGTCATGGTGCTTGTGGCTATGGTGGGGCCTGCAAAAATATTGCTATGGGTTGTGTTACAGATAGAACAAGAAATCAAATTCATGGATTAGAAGGTGGAATAGCTTGGAATGCTGACCTGTGTACGCATTGTGAACTATGCATTAATAGCTGCAATCATCATGCTAATAAGTTTAGTGAGAATGGCGAGTATAACGTATTTTTTCATCATTGTACTTACTGCCACCACTGTGTCAAGATTTGTCCAACTGGTGCTATTACTAAAACTTCAGATAAATATGAAGATTTTCAGACTGGAATGGCAATTTGTACAGAGTCTGTACTCAAAACTTTTGAACCTGGAAATGTATTCTATATAAATTTTCTAACTAATATAACGTCCTTATGTGATTGTTGGGGACTAACTACTCCATCAGTTGTTCCAGATATCGGAATAATGGCTTCAAAGGATATTGTTTCAATTGAGAGAGCCTGCATTGATGCGATTAAAGTTGAGAATTTGATTCTAGATGGTATTCCTCAAGGAATAGAATTAGGAAAAGAGGGTCACCTGTTTCAAAGAATACATGGTAAGGACCCATTTATTCAACTTAAAGAACTAGAAAAAAGAAATCTTGGAACACAGACATATAATATCGAAGAAATATTTTGAAAATAATTGAATAGGTTGCTACAAACTAAATGGGTAAGCTGGTTTTGTAGGAGTGTATTTAGTACCCTGTAAGTGTAATTGTTAAGTAAATTAATTTTGCTTAAACAGTTGCACTTATTTTTTGTCCTGTGCCTACCACCGTTAATATGATTATTAGCTAATTTACATAATATTTATATTAAACTAAATAAAACAATTCCCAAATGACTTTTGGTTGCATATTATGCAATAAAAAAGTAATATTTTGGAGTGATTTTATTGACAAAATTTAAGGTTGGAGATATTGTAAGTAGAGTGTCTTATGGTGGGGACATTCTTTTTAGGGTAGTAGACATAAAATCTAATTGTGATGGTTCTGATTGCTATGTACTAAGAGGGTTGTCTTCCAGAATCGAGGCTGATTCACAAGCTGATGACCTATTAATACAGGATGCTAAAGCTGCTTATTCTAGAGCGTATAGAGAACTCAAACTAACTAAAATCACACTAGAAAGCACGATGCCTGTATTTAGAAGCTTTTTCAGTAGACTGAAAAAAAAGCCGGGAAAGATTTTGCATATAGATTCTGCTCAGGATTTTATGGATCAATGCATTGACTTTTACAAGCAAAGTAATATTAAATGCTATGGCAAATTGGTAAGTGAGAGTAAGCAGCCTTCAGTGATTAAACAGTATTTAAAAACTTATGACCCAGATATATTAGTGCTTACCGGACATGATGGTTTGAAGAAAGGAGCACAAAATATGCACTCACTGGAGAGCTATGCTAACTCAGCATACTATATTGATGCTGTTAAGATAGCTCGAAGCTATGAGCCTGACCCAGATAAGTTATGCATATTTGCAGGTGCTTGCCAATCCTACTATGAGGCTATAATGCAAGCTGGGGCAAACTTCGCAAGCTCGCCAAAGAGAGTGCTAATCAATGCACTGGATCCTGCTATTGTAGCACAAAAAATATCAGTGACAGATAGATCTATTGTACTTTCACCTAAAGCTATAATTTCACTGACCATAACTGGAAGCAGTGGTATAGGAGGTAAGGATACAAGAGGGCAAATGAAATAGTCAAACTTTTTAAGAATGAAAAATGCTCGGCATAAGCCGAGCATTTTTAGGGGGTTAAAATGTATTTTGTGGGGTCAGTTATAGTTATTGACTTTTTTGCATTTTCTTATACATTTTTTTTATAAAAATCAAAATAATTTTATTAAATAATTATTTATATTATTAATCAAAAATAATTAAATATATATAATCTAAATATATATAATCTAAGAACAGTTCGTGATATAATTACAAAAAATATATAATTTTCTAAATTGCAATTAGTATGGTGGTAGGTGTATTTTTTGAGTAGAAAACAGATTTAATACTTTATAATACAGACTAAAGGGATTCATAACTCGTACTATAAGTAACAAAGATTATTTAAAAAAATTTAGATTTTAAAAAATGTGGGGGTCTTTTTGTGAAAAAAAGAGTGTTAGCTATATTGCTCATATTTGCATTTGTATTTACCTCGTCAATGGGGGTTTATGCTAGAAGAGCTAGATCCTTTGGAGGGAGTAAATCATTTTCAAAATCATACAGCAGCTCAATGAAATCTTATTCCAAGAGAAGCGGAGGATTATTTGGATCGTCCAAATCGACGACAAAAAGCAGCGGATTATTTGGGTCATCCAAGTCCTCAAGTAGCAGCTCGTCAAGTTCAAGGAGTAAGCCAGGGGCTAAATCATACAGTAATTCATCAACCAATAAATCTTCTGCTAAAGGCTTTGCGACCAAATCTGCTTCAAAAAAATATTCTTATATGCAGGATACTTACAAAAAGCAAGTTTCAAGCAAGAACTTTAACACGTACAAACAAAAACTAAATACTGAACAACAAAAAGTGTATAATGATACTCTTAAGCGCGATTATGGAACAAGCTCTAGAAGAATGAAATTTGAAGATGCCATGAATACCAGAAGCTCAAGAATAAATACATTTGCAAATAAGAGACCAATAATTATAAATGCTAATAGAGGTATGTTTGCAAGCCCATTTTCATATGGGTATGCCTATGTTGGACCTTGGGATTTATGGTTCCTTATGAGAGCATCTGACATGTTTTGGTATCATCACTGGAGCGAAATATCACCATATAGAAATTACTTCGACCAACAGAAATATAATGAGCTTGAAAAGAGAGTACAGGAACTTGAACAGCAAGGCGTGAAGAAAGATCCAAACTATTTAGATCCGGATGTTGATCCTGATTTACAGCTTTCACAGCAGTATCAGGAGGAAAATGTTGATAAGGTATATTATACAGATAAATATCCGACTAATTCAACAAGCTCAGGTACAGCTATAGTAGTCATTTTAATAACTTCAGTTGCTCTAATTATAGTCATTAAGAAAGTATCAAAACCCAAACGCAAAAAATCGCATTATAGCAGTATTTACTAATTTTGTAATATGATAGTTAATACAATATAGTTAAGATTAGGTTTTATCTTCATATATAGTTAGAATGGAGGCAAAAAAGAAATGTTTGGTTTTAATAAGAATGATGCTTCAGAAATACTGAATCCATTGAATATCAATAAGAATTCGATGATTGAGTTTCAACTAAAGGAGCTTGAACTTGAAGGTTTCTTTACTTTCGAGAAGATTATCCAGATGGATGTAGGAGAACGTCCATATACTAGGTATCTTGTGTACTCTAAGGTTGAAGAGTCTGAATACATTTTTGAGGTATATTCATTACAAGATGAGGGGCAGCTTGAAACTTATATGTATTTTTTAGATGAAACAGTCCCTTTCTCAGAAGAATTCTTTAGTGTTGTAGGACAAAAATACTTAACGACTCCTGATGGTACTGAATATGAGAGAAGCATAATGCCAGAATGTGATTACAGAATAGAGGGTATCAAGGGTCATATAAAGGTTCTTGATTTGGATACTGGAAAAGTTACTAGAACATCAGAGGTTGAGATTTGGGATTATCAGAGGGATGCAGATGGTGTGATAGAATATCTCAATATTGAAATGATGAAGGAAGATGGTATGTTTAGAATATTTGTTGGACAGCGATTTGAAGGCGCTTTATACAAAGTGTACCAAGGATTAGATGGTAAGCAGAGTTCTTAGATTTAGGGAGAGCGATTTACTCCCACTGAATCTTAGAAATCGCAATCCAGGGCCGTAGCGCCGCTTGTGTTGAAGTATTAGCGGCGGTAGGCATCGGGTAAGCAGAGTTCTTAGATAATAAAATTATAGGAGGCTATTTAAGATGTTTGAGTATCTTAGCTTTTTTTTGAAAGATTTATCTTTTAGTTTTGTAATACTTACAGTAGCATTTGTACTTGGTTGGGTTATTTACAATAATATAGTTTTAAGGGAAGTATCTTTAAAAGATGCACTATTCATAAAGGATAACTTAGCAGTATGGGTGGAGTTTATAGGTGCTTTTGTATTCCCGGTACTATACCTTGCTGCACATGGTATTAAGGGAGCAGCTAGCGATAATGTATTTGTTGATTTAGCTGTTTGTGTAGGATACACTGTTTTTTATGTAGTTATATTAACTATATTGAGGATGCTATCTAAATATATCGTTAAACTAATAAATGGCCAAGACCATAGTGGTAAGGTATGTTTGAACAAGGAAATATATGAGCAAAAGAATATTGGTGCAGCACTGTTTTCTGTTTCACTTACAGTTATATTTGTCGCTATAATTAAGTATATTGACTTCATTGATATTATTAACGGGCTTGGCTCTACGATACTAATCAAAGTTTTATTATTTATAGTATTCATGCTTTTAGCTCTTGTATGCTACTCTTTGATTTTAAGAAGGAAAACTACACTTTTCAAAGAGTTATTTATAGACAATAATACAGCAGCTGGAGTAGCACTTCTTGGCTTTGTATTTGCTGTACAAACTATAATTTCCGGTATAATATCTGTTTATGAAATGGATTTTGATTTGCTTGTAGTTTCAATTGTGATTGCTATTAGCTTGATAATTTTTGGTGCTTTATTTTTACTCTTTAAATTAATATTTACTAAGATTGTAAAGGTTGATATTTGGAATGAGGTTTATGAGCAGGATAATATAGGAGCAGCTATTGGTCAAGTGGCTTTATATGTGGGAATAGCAAGCATAATTGTAAATTTCGTAGTTTAATACATATAAGAGGACTAAATGACACTAAAATACAGGAGAATGTAGGTATTTAAGCCTATAAGTTATTCACATATTATTAATAATTGTTATCCAATTTTAACATTATTCTTAGAAAATTGTGGTATAATATAAATTGTAAAGACAGTAAAGCTTTTTCATTTTGTTCCTCCTTTAAACATATTGATTTTATTTTTATTTTATTAGTTAAAGGCACCTGCTTATCAGGAATTATTATAAATTATATACTGAGGTGCTTTTTTTCTGTGTAGATTTAATTATGACATCAAAAATAGCGATACATCCTAGAATCAAAGCGTTTCAGGTAAAATGATTATAATGAGCTAATGTGGTAAATGTAACAATTATTTCATACACGATTTATCTTGATATGATAATACATTTAGGTTATAATGTGTTAGGTGTACTGGATTTAGTCAATTAGAGTATATAAATTTAGTATACATTTGAAAAGCCAATTTTGGTCGTACTAGATGGGGAGGTAGCGGTGCCCTATACCTGCAATCCGCTATAGCAGGGTTGAATTCCTGTTTTAGGTTTAAGTATGTAGTGTCTGCCCTTTATAAGTGGCAATGAAAATTGGGTCTTGCGCAATAGAAGTCTGTGAACCCCGTCAGGTCCGGAAGGAAGCAGCGGTAAGCAGTAAGTTCTGTGTGCCGCTAGGTTACCTGATTAGAGTTAACTGTAAAGGTAACGGCTATATATTTCTATCGACAACAGGTGTACGGCCATTCAATATTAAAGAAGACTTAATTCAGATAGGGTGTTAACCCTATCTGAATTATTGTAATTTGCATTCTTTTCGAAGCACCTGCAGATAATCAGCTTTATGGTTAAGAAATTTATAATTGATTTACGTCATCTGCTCAACCTGACTTTATTCCTCAATTCCTCCTAATGGTGAATATTCGGTAAATAATTTTAAAATCCATGAATAATCAAAATTGATATCACTTTTTTTATCAGTAATGGGAATAAATATTTCCACTTCGCAATAATCGTCCTTTGCTACACCTAGATTAACTCTCTCAAAACGGAATTTGTCAGCAACCAAATAGTTGGAATTACATATCCATTTGCCAGCAAAATAATGAACACCCAACAAATCTTTAATTGTAGTTTGGCTAGGATGATGCATACCGATATATTTGAACACAGCATATTTATGTGTAGGAACAAACGTGTTATATATACCTTCCTGAGTTTTATTGCCACCCGTAACTTCTAAAGATGTAGTATAATACCTAAAAGCCTCATTATTTGGAATATGTTCAATAAATCCTATATAAACAACAGGATTCTTGATATTTTTTATTTTGTTAATATGATTATTAAAAAAGTTATTTGCCATATTGGTAAGTTCAAATGTTTTGTGATTTTCTTCACTATTTATAAAGTACCTTAATCCTGAAATATGGAAACCAGGTTTTATCAATATCCTAGGTTCAAACAAAATGCCATCTATACCTATAGTCTTAACATTATTCAAATCTATTTTATCAGTTATCTGAAGCTGTAATCCTTTCTTCCGGAACTCATCGGGGCTTATCTTGTACTCTCTTATAAATGCTCTTATATAAGATTGTTCATATTCAAAACCATACTCATTCGCTATGTCTATTATTCTAAGATTGGAATTCAACAATTCACTGATACTAGAAGCCAGTTTACGGCCCATCACATAGTTCATGAGCTTTTTATCGGTTAATGCCTTGAATATTCTATGCAAATGGTACATTGAAATGTTTGAATGGTTAGCTATATCTTCAAGAGTAAATTTACATTTGACATTTTGTTCAATATAATTTATTACTGAGTTAACAATACTCAGGGAAGTGTTTTCAACTGTCATCCACTAGTCCTCCATATCTCTTAACATGAAATATTATACCAATTTTACAAAAAGTAAGCAAGATTTGTTAATAAACATGTCGAAATATTTACAATAATGTTCATAAGGCAAATAAAACATAGAATTACGTAAGAAATGGAACTATGTCGACAGGTTTAATTTATAGTATTTGTATGAACTTTATATATGCCAAATATTAATTTACGGAGGCAATAAAATGGAAAAAATGAAAATTTCAATAAGTAAATTTTTACTATTGATACTTTGCTTTAGTGTTTTTTTAGGATCGAGCGAATCCCTTGCTGCAAAAACCAAAACGCAATCCAAATCAGCATCAGGACAATTAGTTTATATTTCCATACCAACCCCTTCATTAGAAAAAAGTATTCTTGGGGATGCCACCAGTCAGCCTGCTGTAGTATACCTGCCACCTTCATATGCTGAGGGTAAAAAGAATTACCCTGTAGTGTACTATTTATCTGGCTGGGGAAACGACTTTAAAAGCCTAGCAAATGGTGATTTCAATGGTTTTAAATTAAATGAAACAATGGATAAACTTATTAAAAGTGGAAAAGCGAAGGACATGATTATTGTTGCACCTTCAGGAATCAGTGCCTTTTTTGCTCCTTACTATGTAAACTCACCAGTAACAGGTAATTGGGAGGATTATGTTGTAAAGGATATGGTGAAATATATAGACTCTAAATATAGGACGATACAAAACCCTAAAGGAAGGGGTATAACTGGCCATTCCATGGGTGGGTTCGGAGCTTTGAATGCAGCAATGAAGCATCCCGATGTATTCGGAAGCGTATATGCGCTGAGTCCTGGACTGTACGATAAAAATGGTCTTACAACACATGGTCTATTCACTGAAAAATCTATAAAAGAGTACTTTGATCTCCAAAAGGAATTTGAAGCAAAGCCGGTTGATGAAGCTAGAAAAGAATTAAAAGACGCCTATGTTAACTGGCGATACTCATGGGAATTCTTCTTTAATGTTTCTTATGGTTCTGCCTTCTCTCCTAATCCCGACAATGTATTTCCATTAAATTATCCTTATAGTATGAAAGACGGTAAACCCGTACTTGATAAAAAACTCTGGGATGAATGGCAAAACAATGGATTTGGCAGTATAGAAAGTCAGGTTAAGAAGTATAAAAACAATTTCTTAAAACTTAATGGTATAGGAATTGAATATGGGACCAAAGATGAAAATACTTTTATAGTTGATGGTTCCAAATCGCTAGCTAAAGAGTTTAAAAAATCACATATCTCTTGCAGCCTTGATACCTTCGATGGAAAACATATAGATAAGTTAGGAGAACGACTTGAAAAAGCTATGATTCCTTTTTTCTCCAAAAAACTTGCCTCTAAAAAGTAAACTATAATAATTATATATTTTGCGGGTACTATTTTTATGGTATCCGCTTTTTCTATTCGCTTTTTTTATATCGAGGCTTCAAAAGTTCTAGCTCATCTTTTCTTCCAACAAAATATATGGCTCTCTCCATAAACGAATTTAGATTTATTAAATTATGATTTAATATAGTGTCATTCTTAGATATTTGTCAATGCAGTGCTATTATTTCCCTATATTTTTAGATATCTCTTCAGTAACCTGAGTACATTCCTATACGTGCTGTCCAAACTTCCTTACATTAAATAGAAGTTTAGAAATGTGAATTGCGAATAGAATATACTAAGTGTTAAAATATATAGTGCAAGTGTTAAATATATAGTGCAGATGTTAAATATATAGTGCAAGTGTTAAAATATATAGTACAAATATTAAAATATATAGTACAAATATGTTTAAGAATAACTAAATGAGAAGTTAATTTAGTTATAAATTATTAAATAATGTATGGTTTAGGTGATTGGAACAACAGAAGAAAGGATAAGAATATGTCCTATACAGCATTGTACAGAAAATGGAGACCGCTTGTATTTGAAGATGTAGTAGAGCAAGAGCATGTGGTCAAGACAATTAAAAACACTGTTAAGTCACAGAGAATTGCACACGCCTACCTTTTTTGTGGAACAAGAGGTACGGGAAAAACAACGATGGCAAAAATATTTGCGCGTGCGATAAACTGTTTGAATCCAAAGGATGGAGATCCCTGCAATGAATGTGAGATATGCAAAGGTATTCTTAGTGATTCTATTTTGGATGTTGTTGAAATAGATGCTGCATCAAATAACAGTGTTGATAATATAAGAGAAATACGTGATGAAGTTGTTTATGCACCTTCTCAGGCAAAATACAAGGTGTACATAATAGATGAGGTTCATATGCTGTCGGCAGGAGCATTTAATGCTCTTCTTAAAACCCTAGAGGAACCTCCTGCACATGTTATCTTTATTTTGGCTACTACTGACCCACATAAACTACCAGCAACTATCCTATCAAGATGCCAGCGCTTTGACTTTAAAAAGATTACACCAAGCAGTATAGCACAGAGAGTTATGCTCATTGCAGATGCCAGTGGTATACAACTTGATAACGATGCAGCATTATTGATAGCCAAGTTGGCTGATGGTGCAATGAGAGATGCACTAAGTATTTTAGATCAATGTATAGCAGTTGGTGATAAAGAGATAACCCATCAAAACGTGCTTGATATAGTTGGAATTGTAAGCGACGATTTTATTTCAGAAATAGTAGATGATATTAAGGACAGAAATGTTGAGGGGTTGGTTAGTGGAGTTGAAAGGCTTTCTTCTAGTGGCAGAGATGTATTGAGATTTGCATCTGAATTGGTAATGTATTTTAGAAATCTTTTGGTATGTAAATTAAGCAAAAATCCTGGAGATATTCTTGATGTGAGTAAGCAGTACGTTGAGAAAATGATGTTGCAGTCTGAGGCTTTCTCAAAAGAGCAAATTATCGGGATAATTAAAGAGCTTTCCTCCTTTGAACCACAGTTGAAATATGCACTTAATCAAAGGGTATTTCTTGAAGTAATGCTTATTTCAATAAGCACAGGAAGCTATGGGCAGAGCGCTGATAATAGTGCCTTAATTGACAGAATATCAGATATAGAAGATGTAATAAAAAAGGGTGTGTTACCACAAAGTGGTGATGGGTGGACTGGAAAAGTTTCAGATAGTGTACCTTCAGCTTCCACAAATAATGGTGCTGTTAGTAATTCGAGGTCTGCAACTATCGAGTCCAACGGCATTAATACTAAAAATAAAGACAACAAGAAAACTAATTCATATCAGCAATTGGAAGTCTGGTCTGATATAATGGCAGAGTTTAAAGCTAGTGGGAAAATGATGCTTGCTACTTATCTTGCATCAACAAGGGCTATAGTCGCTGATGAGTCAACTATTATGATAGTTTTTCCATTAGGAGTGGCATCACTAAAAAGCAGTGTTTCTAAACCAGAGAATATAGAAGTTTTAGAAGATGTCATTGGCAAGAAGTTATCAAAGCAGGTACGTGTGAAGGTTGTGGATGAAGAAACACTTGATGAACTAATTCCTAGCCAAACTTCTACAAAGAAGGAATTAAAGGAAAGTGATTTACTTACAAAGGAAATTAGCAGTAAACTCAACGTGCACCTTGATATAATAGACGAATAAGATATAATATATTAAGAGTTATTGGTTTTAGAATAAACCAGTTACTGGTAAAATGATAAACAATAAATTACAATAAATAGGAGGAAATAGAAGATGGCAAGAGGTGGATTCCCAGGAGGCGGCTTTGGAGGCGGAGGCTTCGGCGGAAATATGAATAACTTGATGAAACAAGCTCAGAAGATGCAAAAAGATATGGAAAAGGCACAGCAGGAGCTAGAGTTAAAAACAGTTGAGGCTTCTGTTGGCGGTGGGGCAGTAACTATAGTCGCTACTGGCAAAAAGGAAATCAAAGAAATAACTATAAAACCTGAGGTGGTTGACCCTGATGATGTTGAGATGCTTCAGGACCTTATAATGAGCGCTGTTAATGAAGTGTTAAGAAAAGCCGATGAGCTTAAAGAATCAGAAATGGGTAAGATAACTGGAGGACTTGGTGGAATGCCAGGATTGTTTTAGTAGGGACTAGCTTAAAAGACTATTGTCTGGAGAGCTAATGCATATTGCCTGATTGTAGCGAATAAATGGCAGATGAAATAAAGTGAATTTAACCCTATGTGTTCAACTATTTTTAATCCACTTGGCACTTTGGGGACATGGAGGTTAAAATGGATTATTATGCAGTTCCTATTGCAAAACTTGTAGAGGAATTTCAAAAACTACCAGGTATTGGTCATAAATCGGCTCAGAGGTTGGCTTTTCATGTAATAAACATGCCTATTGAGAAGGTGCAAGGACTTGCTAATTCAATATTAGAGGCTAAGCAGAAGACTAAGTATTGCTCTATCTGTAGCAACCTTACAGATGTGGATCCCTGTCCACTGTGTAGTGGGACTTCTAGGGATAAATCTGCTATTTGCGTTGTTCAAGATGCCAGAGATGTTGTTGCAATGGAACGTACTCGTGAGTTCAAAGGGTTGTATCATGTTTTGCATGGAGCTATTTCTCCGATGCAAGGTATTGGACCTGGGGACATACGTATAAAAGAATTACTGAAAAGACTTGGGGATGGCGAGGTTAAAGAAGTTATAATGGCTACAAACCCAAATGTAGAGGGTGAAGCTACCGCAATGTATATATCTAAGCTTATAAAGCCTTTAGGCATCAAAGCTACTAGAATAGCTCATGGCATACCTATAGGCGGTGACTTGGAATATGCAGATGAGGTTACCTTAGCCAAGGCATTTGAAGGAAGACGTGAGATATAAAAGATAAATGTGATTGTTCTCCCCCAATAAACTCGTTTCACATAAAAACTGTGTCACATGAAGAAACTTGTGTCACAGAGAGAAATCGTCTTACAGAAAAACTCATACAAAAAAATAAAGTTATGTAACAGAATCATGTTCAGAGAGGTAAATATACACTCCTTCTGGACATGATTTTTTAATTTATAAGATAGGAATTTTCGCAGTGGTCGAGATTCGAAGCTATTAAGTTTGAGAATAAATTACGTACATGTTGACAAAACATTTCACATGTAATAAAATTCTTACATATAAATAAAAACATTACTGGAGGATTATGTTATGAAAAATAAATCTGTTAAGATTGTAGCTGCGGTATTATTACTTTCAATAGTAATTAATATAGTTCTATTTTTGCAAGTAAATGGGCAACCTGGGCGAGTCGGTTTCCAGAATGCTAATTCAAGAGATACATATTTTACATTACACAATGTTAAGCAGGCTCAAAGCATAAGTAAAGGTAAAGGGATTAAAGTTGGAATATTAGACCATTACTTTGGGTGTGAGGTGAATAAAGATTTATATACAGGCACCGTTGATTTTCTAGATGATTCTGAAGCATTTAATAAAATTAGTGAACATGGTTTTTGGATGGCAAATACTTTAAAAGAAATTGCTCCGGAATGTGATATTTATGCCATAAATACATTGGACAGTGATGAAGACAAAAAAGTAACAGCAATGATAAAAGCTATAGACTGGGCCATAGAAAACAAAATTGATATTTTGACATATTCTGATGCTAAAATATCAGAGAAAAATAGGCATAGGTTTGATGCAGCTGTCAATAAAGCTGTAAAAAACAATATTATAACTACTTTTATACATTATGATAATCCAAATAATATTTGGCCTGACGGAATGTTCTCAGGTTGGACGCTGAATAAGGGTATTAGAGAGCCTGATTTAAACATATTAAACTATGACTATAATGTGCTATCTATGGATAAATATAAAAAGTATAAGAAATTGAAAAATAATATTAGAGGCGGTGACAATATTCCATACTTTTCAATATCATCAACATCACCAGTTACAGCAGGTTTTATAGCTATACTAAAAAGTGTAAATAATAAGCTTTCGCCAAATGAATATAGAGATATATTGAAAAAGACAAGCTATAAAATGTCATTTAAGGATCCGTTTACTTTGGAAGAGTCAGATTGCTCCAATGTTGCGGATATTGGAAAGGCTGTGATATACTTGAAAGAAATATATGAATGATGAATTGATAGCTTGTAGAATATATTAAATAGCACATGTAGCATTATGATTAAAGTTAAAAATTAACGATTAGTGTATTAATAATAAATTAATGGGGGCGGTATGATGGATTTAAATGGAGGTAGTTTTTTCGATTTTTCAAAAATCGCCATTGCCATGATGTTTTGTGTAGTTGTGGTTACTATTGGAGCAATTATCATAGTAAAGATGTTAAAAGCATCAAAAACATCAGCAATTAATCAACAGTTAACAGAATATAATTCATATAAAGAACTAGCGAACGAGCTAAAAGAAACAAATAAGGAGATGCGTAAGGAGTTAGTCGATTTAACAGAAAAAGTTAGTTCGATTGAGAAAATGCTTAAGGAAGTTGAATAATGATGGAACATTCAAATAATGGTATATCTGGTATTTATTCTGGAGATGATATAGTAAAAGTTTTTGATTCACTTTCTCATCCTATGAGAATACAAATTATGGGCGTTTTAGCTCATGGTAGACAATATGTAAGTGAGCTTGCAAGGACTGTCAACATTAGCAGACCTTTATTGTATATGCACTTACAAAAACTAGAAGCTGCTAAACTTATTAAGGGAAATCTTGAAGTATCAGAAGATGGTAAAGCTATGAAATATTATGAAATACAACCGTTTGATTTAAAGGTGACTCCTGATACATTATTTGAATTTTCTAAGAGTGTCACAATTAAGAAAGAAATATGATGCTTTTGAATATCACCAAGTAAATTAGCGATATCTTATTTAACAAGCTAGAGTAAAATTACTGTTTAGAGGAATAAATTCCTATAAAGTTAAGTTTGTTCAACAAAATATAAAGCATATAAAACAGCGATATATAACAGTTTAAGAAATATTAGTAGTTTATACATAGTTATTAACCTTACATATATTGCCTTAAAAGCCTATAATAAGTGTAGCTTATTTATTAATTTTGGTTATTATTTTAATACTTTTATAAAATACTTTTAAACTACTAGCAAGTTTTAGGAGGAGCAAAATGAATCAATTTGATAATTCAACACCTCATTTGTCTGCCGTCTATGATAGTCAGATATTAAATACAATTCCATATTATGAATGTTTTCATAATGAGGCAATTAATATTATAAAGGTAATTAAAAAGGAGCCTAAAATTTGGTTGGATGTTGGTGCAGGAACTGGAACCTTGGTCAAACGGTGCATGGATTTATTTCCAAATACTTTGTTTATCCTGGCTGACCCATCGAGTGAAATGTTAAGTGAGGCAAAGAAGAAACTATCAGGATATGGGGAAAATAGACTTCAGTTCCTAGAGCCAGTAGAAACACAGAATATAATTTTGGAGCCAGGTCTGAAGCTTGATGTCATTACTGCTATTCAATCACATCATTATCTGTCGCTTGAAGATAGGAAAAAGGCTACAATGGTTTGCTCGGAAGTTCTCAATGATGGAGGAATTTTTGTTACATATGAAAATACAAGGCCATTTACAGAAAAAGGCATTGATATAAGTAAACAAAACTGGAGTAATTATCAAATATCCAGAGGTAAAAGTGAAGAACAGGTTAAGAAACATATAGAAAGATTCGGAGTAGAATACTTTCCAATTACGGTTGAAGAACATCTAAATTTGTATAAGGAATGTGGGTTTAAAGTAGTGGAATTACTCTGGTTTTCATATATGCAAGCTGGTTTTTATTGTATTAAATAATGAAAAAATTTTGTGGCTTACAGGGCTACAAGCCATTCTATATTAGTTTTTGAATATCGGCAAGCATATTAGTGATATCAAACCCACGGTGTTTTAAGGATTGACAGCGTCATAAATACAGTTTATATTAATACTGTAGATAACATATATATGTATTACACATTATGGAGTGATTATTATGGATAACAAATCAGTAAAAGATTTAGCTTATAGACATACCCCTGCATTTATTTTGCTATTTTTATCTAAAGAGGATTTATATGGGGCAGCTCTTTTAAACTTAATGGAAAAAGAATTATCAAACTGCAATGTGGATAGTGCTGCAATCTATCGTTCATTGCAAAAATTAGAAAAAGAAGGGGCAGTTAAAGCATACTGGGAAACTGATATTTCAGGTCCAGCAAGAAAGTGGTACAAGATAACAGATGTTGGGGTTGCAAGGCTAGCTTGGCATAAAGAAGATATTGAAAAGCGTATGAAAAATTTTGAATTTTTCCTTGAGATGTATAACTCAAACTTGAAATAGAGATTGGTGCTGGAGGTGTGTATTGTTTAGTGTTGGATTGTATGTCTTAGTATTTATATTACTAATAATTTCTTTTATTAAAGATAAGAAGAAAACAATAATTGCATTAAAAAAGGCGTGGAAATCTTTTGAGAATATTCTGCCTCAATTTCTTTCAATTATACTGATTATTGGGATTATGCTTGCTATACTGGACCCACAGATTATCTCAATTTTAATTGGTCAGAAATCTAGCTATATAGGAATGATAATAGCTGCAATTATAGGTTCTGTGACATTAATACCTGGTTTCGTTACATTTCCATTAGCTGCTGCATTATTAAAAGGCGGTGCAGGGTTTATGCCAATAGTAGTATTTATATCAACTTCTATGATGGTTGGAGTTGTTACAATGCCTGTTGAAATAAAATATTTTGGAAAGAAAGTTACTTTTTTAAGAAATTTCTCAGCCTTGTTTTTCTCATTTATTGTGGCATTTCTGATAGGAGTGATATTGAAATGATAAGGATTTTGGGAAAATATAAGGTTTTCTTAGTTATACTAGCTATTAATATAGTTTTGCTATTACTTAAATGGGACATAGGATTAAAATCATTTACAACATCAGCAGATAATTTGCGTCAAATGCTCATAATTATGCCACCAATATTTATTTTACTTGGACTTCTTGATACCTGGGTACAAAAGGACACCATGATAAAGTTGATGGGAGAAGGTTCTGGATTGCTAGGTGTAACCGTTGCTTTTTTGCTGGGCTCCATTGCAGCAGGCCCTTTATATGCGGCTTTCCCTATTGCTGGAGTTTTATTGAAGAAAGGAAGTAAGTTTTCTAATGTAATAATTTTTATAGGGGCATGGTCTACTACCAAAATACCGTTACTATTATTTGAAGCATCTACAATGGGTTGGAAGTTTATGATTGTTAGATTTATTATAGATGTACCAATAATTGTGCTGATTGCTTATATTGTTGAGAAAATAATTACATGCCATGAAAAAGAAACTATTTATAATAATGCAAATACGCTTGAATGAAAATAAAGCGCAGAAGTTCTATTTTTACATTGCTGCTTATTACTACTGTCATATAAAACACCAAATAAAAAAATGAAAGACATCAAATAGAAATGGTAAAAGTCGAAAGGGTAAATAATGAGACTATTAATAATATATCATACAGGTGTAGGTAACACAAAAATGGTGGCTGAACGAATCAAAAGATGTTTTGAGGAGGCAGAAAATCAAGTTTATATTTTTTCGCTTGATCAGTTACCAGAAACCATTTTATACAGTGAATTTGATGGAATTGTAATTGGTTTCCCCACAATACATACGCATCCAACGAAACGGATATTACATTATATAGATAGCATTGATAAGCTCGAAAAACCTATGCCTGCCTTTATTTTCACAACATGTGGATTGTACTCAGCCAATACGGTACGTATTTTCTGCAGGAAGAGTCTAATAAAAAACTTGATACCAATTAAGTGTGCAAGCTATAGATGTGCTGCTACCGATGGAGTTTTAATAGCCCCCTATATAAAATTTATCGGAAAACCTGAAAAATATTTGGAGCAAAAAATATTGAAAGACTGTATGATATTTATTGATAAATTAAAGAATGGAAAGACAAGTGCCCACATACCTAGATTTAAATTTTACAGTATTATTAATTACCCTAATAAAGTAGTTGGGCAACATATAACATTCCCTATTTATTTACATAAAAGTCAATGTACTAAGTGCGGGAAGTGCATTAATGATTGCCCATCAAAGGCGCTTGTAGCAGACAAAGAGAGTTTTCCGCAATTTGACAGAGTTAAATGCGAAAAATGTTATAGATGTATACACCATTGCTTGAATAAAGCCTTGTCACTATCTAAGAGAGAAATTTCTAAAGTAACAATAAGAAATTAGGATTTATAACATAAAGAGATAGCATCTATTTTTTTGGATGTTAATGGCTCAATTGAAGTCGTTATTGATAAATTAAACTTTCTATAACAAAACAAATATTGACTACATAGACTAATTATGATAATTTAAATATATCATAGCATTGAAAGGAAGGTATTGATGTCGGTTAGTATTGTAATGGTGATTTTCAACTAAATATAGTTGGAAAGTTCATAAGTAAAACAGGTAGTTAGCCTGTTTATTATTTGTGTTCTTAAAAAGGCATTACCTTACAGACTGCTCAATGACTATTTTCGGATTACATTTGCTAAGATACCGGATTTATTAATGTATAGCGCGACAAGGTTGTTTGTCGGGCTTTTTTAGTTTTCACTTTATAAAAGTATGAGTGTAACTAAGGCTTTAGACAACGCAAGATTTTGATGCAAGTCAAGCTTACTAATCCGTTTTATTACAATTGTTTAATTTCCATTACACCCGCAGGAGCATTCTGCCTTTTACAGGCAAGGTATGTCTTTTGCGGGTTTTAATTTTATTTAAGGAGAATTAATCAATTATGAAAAAAATGTATGAGACGTTAGAATTTAATAAAGTACTTAACATACTTGAGGAACATGCTTTATCAGATGAGGCTAAAACCAAAATAAGAGAGCTTGAACCATATCTTTCAGAAGTAGAAGTATCGAGACATTTAAATGAAACAACTGAAGCAAAACTTATTATAGAGCACTATGGAAATCCCCCGCTTTCAGCTATGTGTGAGCTTCAAAAATTGCTGTCTTTACTTGGCAAGGGGACATTTCTTATGCCAGAGCAATTGAGCTGTATTGCACAATTTCTTACTACATGCAGAAGATTGAAGGTATACCTTAAGAATGCTGAAAGCTCGTCTACAGCAGTGGCTTCCTATGGCGATTCAATTTATGCACTGTCAGAGGTTGAGGATGAAATAAATCAAACTGTGCGTGGAAGTCAGCTCGATGATAAAGCTTCTCCGTTACTTGCGGATATTAGGAGAAAAATTGCAAATGCAGGAGTACAAATAAAATCAAAGCTCGATTCACTACTAAGGAATAATAAAATTTGGTTCTCAGAGGGCTTTGTAGCAGTTCGTAACGGCCATTATACACTACCAGTCAAAAGAGAGTACAAAAACCATGTTGTGGGAACGGTAATTGATATTTCACAAAGTGGAAGTACCTACTTTATTGAACCCTCAGCAGCAAGAAAGCTGCAGGAGGAAATGGCACTTCTGAATATAGAAGAGGACAATGAAGTGAGGCGTATATTATATACACTGACTGCACTTGTTGAAGAAAATCTGCCATTTATCAATATTAATATTGAAACTATGGAAAGCCTTGATTTTATATTCGCTAAAGCGAAACTAAGTATAGCAATGAAAGCTATTTCACTCCCAGTTTTCACTCAAAGGAAAATAAAAATAAAGGAAGGGCGGCACCCATTATTAAAAGCCGAAACTGTAGTTCCTCTTGATTTTGAGATTGGAGATAAAATACAGGGCGTAATTATTACTGGGCCAAATACTGGAGGAAAAACAGTTGCGCTCAAAACTATAGGCCTATTATCGTTAATGGCACAGAGTGGGCTCCATGTTCCTGCAGCAGATGGATATTTTTCAATGAACAATTATGTACTCTGTGACATTGGAGACGGACAAAGCATTGCTGAAAATCTATCTACTTTTTCAGCCCATGTGACAAATATAATTGAAATACTACGATTGGCTGGTGAAGAGTCTATAGTTTTGCTTGATGAACTTGGCTCAGGCACTGACCCTGCAGAAGGAATGGGGCTGGCAATTGCCATTTTGGAAGAGTTAATAAATAAGAAATGTCTTTTTGTAGCAACAACTCACTATCCTGAAATTAAGGATTTTGCAAAAGCAACATCTGGGCTGATTAATGCAAGGATGGCCTTTGACCGTCAAAGTCTGTTGCCTTTATATCGATTGGAAATCGGGGAGGCAGGCGAAAGCTGTGCTCTTTATATAGCAAAACGTTTGGGACTTCCTCAGCGTATGATTGAGAGAGCAAGTATTGCAGCATATGGTAATAAGGTCAATACTCATTCTGACTTTTCTTTAAATGTTACTGCACCAGTTCAGGACCGTGTACACGATGGACAGGAGTCGATTGCTAAAAGGGTTAAAAAGCAAGAGGTTAAAAAAGTTCCAGATAGTCCTCGTAGTATGAAATTCAATATTGGTGACAGTGTCATGGTTTACCCAGAGAAAATGATAGGTATTGTATATCAGAAATCAAATGAAAAAGGTGAAATTGGAGTACAGCTAAAAAAGAAAAAGTTACTGATAAACCATAAAAGGTTAAAGTTACATGTTCCCGCTAGCGAGCTTTATCCAGAGAACTATGACTTCTCCATTATCTTTGACACAGTTATAAACCGAAAGACAAGACATACGATGGAACGCAAGCATGACCCAAAACTTAGAATTGAAACTACGAACGAAGAAAGAGCTTGTGATTAGAATTAATACAAGTGGGGTTAATAAATCCCACTTGTAAAAGGTACATGACCGTTTTTGATAATATATTAATATTCAGTAGAAATTCACTTGACCTTCACAAATATTCAAAAAGAATGAGGTATAATAAAGTTAACTTAAAACATTGGCAAAGAAGGTAACTAAGTTGCACTTATACTTGGAAGGTATAAAAGGAAGATGTAGCTCTGATGTATAATCTCAGGGCTACGTATCTAATGCATAATTGTTTAATTAAAAGGCAGACTGAAATTAGGTTTGTCTTTTTTATGCCAGTTTTATATTATGCTAATTTATTGCAGGCAAATGTTTATTAGTGTAAAATAGTATTGAAAATAGAGTGGTAGATTTAGTTATATAGGCATATGAAAAAAATATAAAACACAAAAGAAACACATATTGGAGGCACTGAGGTGAATGAACTAATTTATATAACAGGTCATAAAAATCCAGATACAGATTCAATATGCTCTGCTATAGCATATGCAGAACTAAAAAAAAGACATGCGATAGATGCAGTTCCGATTAGAATCGGAGATATAAACAAAGAAACAGAATTTGTTCTTAAATATTTTGGAGTAGAAGTCCCAGAGTATAAAGAAACAGTTAGAACTCAGGTATCAGACTTAAATATGGATATTATTAATCCAGTATCTGAGGACATTTCGATAAAATCAGCATGGAGCATAATGCAAAAAAATAATATAAAAGTATTACCTGTAGCTGATACAAAAGGAAAGCTTTTAGGTATTATTACCTTATCTAATATAACTAGTAGCTTCTTAGATGCTTTGGAAAATAATATTCTTTGCTCAAGCAACACACCACTGAGAAATATTATAGATACTCTTAACGCAAGACTTATTTGTGGAAATGAGGATGAATTTAAAGCTGCCGGAAAAGTTGTAATTGCAGCTATGGTGCCTGATGATATGGAGCCATTTATTGAAAAAGGAGATATTGTTTTATTAGGAAATCGTAAGGATAGCCAAATAAAGGCTATAGATATAGGTGCAAGCTGCATTATTTTAACCTGCGGAGGGCAAATTGATGATGACGTTTTGGAGCATGCACAAGAAACAGGTTGTATTGTATTGGAAACAGGATATGATACGTTTACCACAGCAAGGCTTATTAATCAAAGTATACCTATTAGCTATATAATGACTAATAAACAATTGGTTTGCTTTAATATACATGATTTCACTGAAAACATTAAAGATAAGATGCTCAAAACGAGATATCGTAGTTATCCTGTTATAGATGACAATGGCTATATAAAAGGATTTATTTCAAGATATCATTTAATATCCCAGAGAAGAAAAAAGATAATTCTTTTAGATCATAACGAGAAAGCCCAGACTATAGATGGAATTGACCAGGCGGACATCTTGGAGATAATAGATCATCATAGAATAGGTGATATTCAAACAAGTTACCCTATACGTTTCAAGAATGATGCAGTAGGTAGTACAGCAACACTTATTGCCAATATGTATTTTGAAAATGGTCTAAATCCGTCAAAAAGTATTGCTGGAATATTATGTGGCGCTATTATATCTGATACTTTACAGTTTAAGTCGCCAACGAGTACCTATACTGATGAACTAGCAGCTAGTAAGCTTGCAAAAATAGCAGATATAAATATAAAGGAATTTGCTACGGCTTTGTACAAAGCTAGTGCCTCTTTGGAAGGAATGAGCCCGCAAACAATACTGGATTATGATTTTAAGGATTTTATCTTTAATAAATATAAAATAGGAATAGGTCAAATAAACTCAAGTGATTCAGAGGCTTTTAAAAAGGTACAGGAAAGTCTTATTGAACATATGAAAATTGTAAAGGAAAATAAAGGGTATAGACTCGTATTGCTAATGGTTACTGATATAACAAATGAGGGCTCAGAAATATTGTTTGTTGGAGATGATGATGCCTTGCTAGAAAAGGCCTTCAATATCAAAGGCAATGAAGGTAGTGGGTTTTTAAAAGGTGTAGTATCAAGGAAAAAACAGATTATTCCAATACTCTCGAGTACAATACAGAGAGAAATGCTATAGTGTTTCGAAGTTGTTTTTCCAATCTGAGGTTATCGGAGAAAGTTGACACATAAAATGCGTTTTAGTATAGTAAAGATAACTAAGGTTCATTTTTAATCCGATGTATACCACCACAGTCTAAGAACTCTGCTTATGGGAATTTTATATTGATTAGCTTGCTCGGAGGATGAATTACTTGATAACTAGAATATTATTACTGATTGTCTTAGTTCTGTTGAATGCATTCTTTTCTGGGGCTGAGATTGCTCTTATTTCTTTAAATGATAAATTAATTAAAAAGCAAGCAGAAGATGGGGACAAAAAATCCAAGCAACTTTATGCTTTTTTAAGTGAGCCAAGTAAGTTTTTGGCTACAATTCAGATTGGAATAACTTTTGCTGGATTTTTGGCAAGTGCATTTGCTACTGAAAGTTTTGTGGATGATTTGGTGGTAGCAGTAATGAAAACAGGTTTACCTTTAGCTGAACCGGTTATAAGAACCATATCGATGATAATAATAACGATAATTCTTTCATATTTTACCTTGGTCTTTGGGGAACTAATACCTAAAAGAGTTGCTATGCAAAAGGCTGATATTATTTCTAAAATAGCTGTTGGCCCGTTGACTTTAATATCACGCTTAACTAGCCCCTTTGTAAAACTTCTTACAACCTCAACAAATTTCTTTATTAAATTATTCGGAGGAAACCCTTCTTCAGAAGATGATGAAAGAGTTACTGAGGAAGAAATAAGAATGATGATGGAGGTAGGAGAAGAAAGAGGAGTTATACAAAATACTGAAAAAGAAATGATAGATAATATATTTGAGTTTGATGATAAGCGTGTATCAGAGATAATGACTCCACGGACTGACATAGTTGGTATTCCGAGTAATTCTGGACTTGAATATGTTCTAAATGTTATGGATAGAGATAAATATACTAGAATACCAGTTTACAAGGAGAATATTGATAATATAGTTGGTATTCTGCATGTTAAAGACTTAATCCAGTTTATAAAGAACGATGAGAAAGAATTCAATCTAAAAGAAATTATTAGAAATCCATATTTTGTTCCTGAGTCAAAAAAGACAGATGAGTTGTTTAAAGAACTCAAAAAACATAAAGTGCACTTAGCTGTTGTTATAGATGAATATGGTGGTACAGCCGGTATCGTAACAATGGAAGACCTAGTTGAAGAAATAGTGGGAAATATATTCGATGAATATGATATTGAGGAAAAAGATATTGAGTATTTAGATAATAATACTTATATTTTTGATGGGTCAATAAGTTTAGCTAAGGTAAAGGAAGTACTAGGTGAGGAGTTGCCAATCGATGATTTTGATACATTAAGCGGATTTGTTTTAGACTTGCTTGGCAGGATTCCCAAAAAAGATGAGAATCCAACAGTAGAATGTGAAAGTATTGTGTTTAAGGTAATACAACTTGAAGGAAAGCGTATTGTAAAAATTAAGGCAGCTAAGAAATTAGATAATCATTAGTGTAATTTCTTGAAAATTATATTTAAAACGATTAAATTAAATTTGAAAAGGAGGACTAAATGACTGAGGAATTAACTTCAGAATTGCGAAAATCAAAGTTAAAGGATGAGCACAGAAAGAATAAGGTAAAAAAAACATTGCTTAAATATTTTTTCCTATTTGTAGGTTCACTTTTAGCAGCAATTGGGTTAGAGGAATTTCTTGTACCCAACAATATAATCGATGGTGGTATTGTAGGTATTTCCATCATAACAAGCTATCTAACAGATTTGCCATTAGGTATATTCACCACACTTTTTAATATCCCATTTCTTTTTATGGGCTACAAATATATAGGAAGATCTTTTGTTACATCATCAATTTTTGCAATACTTTCATTATCTTTCTGGACATTCGTGTTTCATCCAATACAAAAATTTACTGGAGATATCCTTTTAGCAGCTGTTTTCGGAGGGGTGATAATTGGTATAGGTGTCGGTTTGATAATTCGCTATGGAGGCTCGCTTGATGGAACTGAGATGGTGGCAATTGTACTAAATAGAAATTCTGTTTTCTCAGTTGGACAAATAGTAATGTTCTTCAATGTCTTTATATTAAGCAGTGCTGGGTTAATATTTAGTTGGGACAAAGCAATGTATTCACTTATAGCTTACTTTATAGCTTTTAAGGTTATAGATATAACAATAGAGGGGCTTGACGAGGCAAAGGCAGCAATTATTATTTCAGATTATGCAGATGATATTGCAGATGCAATTACTTGTAGACTTGGTAGAGGCGTTACTTATATGAATGGGGCTGGAGGGTACTCCAAGGAAGATAAGAAAATATTATATTCGGTAATAACAAGGCTTGAGGTAGCAAAACTAAAAAGTATTATTTTCGATAAAGATCCAAATGCCTTTGTGACCGTTTCGGATGTATCAGATATGATGGGTGGAAAACACAAAAAGAGGCAGATACATTAAAAAATGAATGCCAATATAATACTATTTCACATTTAAAAATAGAAAAGCCATATTTTAAATAAAAATTAGAATATAAACAGTACTTTAATTAATAGTTAGAGTACTGTTTTTTATTGGGTTCAAATCAATAATATTAATATATTTAAGTGATAGCTAATAAAAGTTAATAAACTAATTAAAAATATTTAAAAATAATTTAAGGAATGTATTGACATTATTTTCATTTAGGATTAATATGTATTTATAAGTTAATAATATTAATGAGAAACTTAAGAAAATTAATTTATTTACTAACGATTTGAATTATCAATATATTTTAGTACTAGGTAGTTAATTTATTTAATATTTTAAGAGGTGATATTATGGCAAGAGAAGCTATCGGCAAATGCCCAGTGTGTGGTAATGAGACAGAGGTAACAAAGATAACATGTAATAGCTGTGATACAGTTATTGAAGGACATTTTTCTCTATGTAAATTCTGCAAGCTTACTAATGATCAAAAAATATTCTTAGATGCATTCATAAAGTGCAGGGGAAATATAAAAGAAGTCGAAAAGGAACTCGGTATTTCATATCCAACAGTTAAAAATAAACTAGAGGATGTAGCGTCAGCACTTGGGCATAAGGGTAATCCTGAGCCAATTGTTCCAGGTAAGAATAAGGAAATACTTGACAAATTAAATGCTGGAGAAATTAGTGTTGAAGAAGCAATTGAACAAATGAAGGATTAATTGGAAAGTTAATAGTAAAATTTAGGAGGGATTTTAATAATGTCTATTAGTGAAGAAAAATTATTGATATTAAAGATGCTTGAGGAAAAGAAGATATCAAGCGAAGAGGCTGCAAAATTATTAGCGGCATTAGAACAAGAACCTAAACAAGAAAATAATGAAACCTATAAAAAATACCAAAAGCAAAATGGGTTTGCTGATGAGGCTGCAAAGGTAAGAGATAGGGTTAACAATTGGAAAAGGGATTTCAAGAACAGCTATAATCAAGCCGATTTTGATAATATGATTGATGATTTTGCAAATAAAGCTGAAAAAGTTGGAAAGAATGTTGCATCAACAACATTTGGAATAGTTGATAAAGTTATAGATTATGTTGGAAGTTTCGTTGATACGAATTCATTCAATATTTTTGGTAGTCTACAGACGGTACAAAAGAATTTTGAGGTTATACCTGCTGAAGGTGCAACTCTTGATATTTGTGGTGTTAATGGTTCAATTACCATTAAGAAACACCTTGATCCTAGAGTAATGATTATTTCAAGAATAAGAAGCACTGCTCCTGAAGGAACAGTTTCATTTATTGATGACCCTAGCGCTATCGCAATAAAGGTAGATAACAAAGCGATGAATGTAAGCGTTTCACATGAGATCTTTATACCTGAGATTAAATTTAAAGCAATCAAAATAGAAAACTCTAATGGGAAAATTTATGTTGAGGATTCCTTGTCTGAAGAAATCACAGCTATTACTAAAAATGCCCACATCGAATTAATGGGTGTCAATAGTGATAAAATATCTGTAAACACCAAAAACGGAAGAGTTCAACTGAACTATATTATAGGAAATAAAATTGAGATAAATACTAGTAATGCTGTTATAGATATAAAGCATATTAAGGTGAAAGATATTAATGCAGTAACTGTAAATGGTAGAATTGTGATTGAAAATGCCCAAAACGTTGATGAAAATACAGATATGAACATGTATCTGAAAACTTCAAATGGCGGTATTAAGGTTAATATGAATGACATGGATGGCAGAGTGTACAAAGTTAAGGCACATGCAAGTAATGGACCAATAAATTTACTTATCCCTGAGATAGTATATCATAATGTTAACCGCAAGGGAGTCACAGGAAGCTTCGTTGAGGCTGAAAGCAAAGACTTTGAATCAGGACTTAATAAGGTTATTATTACAGGAGAAACTATGAATGGACAAATCGAAATAGTTAAGTAATTATTAGTTCCGAGGTCTAAGATTCCATGGGAGTGATCCTCCCACAGAATCTAAGAAATATGTTTATAAGCTTACGTGATTTTAAATAAATATAGAAAGATCAATTCAAAAGGAACTACCGAAAAGCATTGGCTTTGAGGTAGTTCTTTTTTGCTATACACAAGCTAATACGGACTTTCTATTTGTAGACTTCTTTATAGTGACCATATTGACAATGCAGGCATTAGTGGCTACAATATCTCTTACATATGTAATAGTTATTCTCTATGCTTTGTATAATACCAAATAATCAGGGATGCATACTGAATCCTATACCGCTGAAGCATTCTGATTTTTATGTTGCGGATGAAACTTCTGGAGTTTTCTGCCAGAGTAAACGGAGTTTTAATTGTATATATACGAGATTAAATAATAAGTTTAATGAATGAGGAGGCTGTTTTATGAGCAGCATACCGGTAATTTCAGATGCTGAATATCAAGTCATGAAGGTTATATGGGTGGCAGATGCGCCGATCAGTACAAATGATGTGGTTGAACAACTTGCAAAGACCACAGAGTGGAAGCCCAAGACGATTCAAACGTTGCTTTCCCGGCTGGTTAAGAAAGGGGCTTTAAACTATGAAAAAAAAAGCCGTGTGTTTGTTTACACACCGCTTATACAGGAATCGGAGATGCTGGAAAAAGAAAGTGATACCTTCCTCAACCGGTTTTATGACGGTGCGCTGAATTCAATGGTTGTAAATCTCTTAGAACGAGATAAACTCTCCCAAGACGACATAAAGAATCTCAAGCGTATATTGGAGGATAAACTCTCGGAAAGACGGTGAGCCTATGGCAAATACATTCATTATACACTTTATATTGAGTTCCCTCCCCATTTCTACAGGGCTACTACTCGTTCTATTAGTGAAGAAGGGATTTAAAAAACATATTTCCACAGGCTGGCAGTATAAGCTGGATTTGTTGTTTTTGGTTCTCTTATGTGTGCCTTTTATACCCAGCGGAATTTTTAGGTTAATAAGCGTGGAAAGTTGGCTGAATGTCCTGCGTTTCGGAGGAAGTACAAAGGCGGATATAAACACGGTCAGCAGTGGCATCCAAAGTTCGTATAGCGTAGGATGGTTGCAGGACTTCTCAATTTCAGTAAACCGCTCTACGCCGGAAAATCTATCGGCAATCTATATGGAAATATGGGTTGTTGGTATTATTTGCTTTGCGGTAATTACGATGTTATGCAACCGAAACCTTCGACTGATTAAAGAATCCATGAAAAACGTGGATAATTCGGACATTCTTTCGTTGTTCGCACGTTGCAAAGCCGACATTGGCATTAAAAAAAAGATTTTGCTTGGCACATCCGTCATAGTTAAGGCGCCCATGACTGTGGGCATTTTCAAGACACGCATTATCCTGCCAGCAAAAAATATGCCAACGGACGATATGCGTTATGCCCTGCTGCACGAACTGACTCACTGTAAAAATGGAGATATTGCAGTTAATAGTATCATGTGTTTGTTTCAAATACTATATTGGTTTAACCCGCTGGTGTATCTTGTTTTGAGAGAAATGAGATTAGACAGGGAGATGGCTTGCGATACATCAGTCCTTAAAATGCTTCCCGAGGAGTGTTATATAAGTTATGGTGAAACCCTTTTAACCTTCGCTCACAAGATGTCGAGTGCGGATGCATTTTATTTCGCGGCAGACATTGGCGGCTCAAAACCGCAAATCATAAAGCGTATTAAGCATATCGCTTACTTTAGGACAGAGTCAAAGCTATTAAAGGCAAAGAGCATGTGTATTTTCGCTATCTTGGGGATTCTTATTCTAGGTCAAATCCCTACGATTTCCGTATTGGCGGCTTACGATGATGACAGGTACTATTTCAAGGCCGACCAAGTAAAATATGAAGACCTCTCTCCTTTCTTTGACGGGGCTGAGGGAAGCTTTGTACTATATGATTTGAAGTCTGATTTATACACGATTCATAACAAGAATATGAGCGTCACAAGAGTATCCCCTGACTCAACGTATAAAATATACAGTGCCTTAATTGCGCTGGAAACAGGTGTTATTGACACAGAACACTCGGTGCGGGAATGGGACGGAACGACCTACCCATTTGAAGCTTGGAATCAAGACCAAAATCTTACATCAGCCATGCAGAATTCGGTAAGCTGGTATTTCCAAGATATCGACGCACAGGTTGGAGTGAAAGAACTGAATTCGTACTTTACGCTGTTGGACTATGGAAATCATAACCTATCTGGCAATATTGCGGATTATTGGATGGAATCTTCTTTACGTATTTCGCCAGTAGAGCAGGTAAACCTTCTTAAAGCCTTTTGTCAAAATGACACTATATTCAGAGCTGAGTATGTGGATACGATAAAAGATATACTTCGTTTATCTGAGAAGGACGGAGCTGTACTATCGGGGAAAACAGGGACTGGCTCTGTAAACGGCAAAGTAATCAACGGTTGGTTTATCGGATATGTTGAAAAGAATGACCGCACCTTTATATTTGCAACGAACATCCAGGGCAAAGATAACGCTGGTGGTAGAACCGCTGCGCAGATTACGCTGTCAATATTAAACGATAAGGGCATCTATTAAGCCTGGCCTCTACCCCTGCGTGCAATTAAATTATGGAAGCAAAAACGACGGTATCGGAAGAACTGTCGTTTTTGTTATGCTTGACTTTAAAATCTTACAAGTGTAATATATAGTAAAGTATTACACTTGTAGGATTTACGGAGGTAGTGTATGCGCAAAAAAATTCATATTACCGCAGCAACTAGCGTAAATACAGGGATTATCTCACAAACTAATGATTTTGGTCATAGTGGATTAAGCTGGAGAAATCACGTTGGGAGCCATTATGTGGTTCCCAAAATCAAAACCCTTTTTGAATAGGAGTAGGTGATTATGAAAATACATATGGCATCAATAACGAGTAAATTTCGTATTGGCACACCCAAAAAAGTAGCGGCGTTCGTTATGGTGTTTGCCATGACATTTCTTTTGGTATCGTGTATAAGTTCAGAAACAAAAAAAGAAAGTGGCGATAATTCCACGAAGGGTACAGAATGCGGGGAGATTTCTGCTTCGAACGAAAAAAGCGGCGGCGGAGCTATCGGCGATTTTCAATATCCTGAAAATCCAGCTGAGGAACTTCATAATTATCTGAAAAATACTATTACCAATCATAATCTTTCAATAGATGTCGGCGATGTAAAGAAGGTTGTATTTGACAGTATGGAGCGTGCTGAATTCATGCTCCGCTTTACGGACAGTGACAATATGTGTGTTATATTTTTTAACTTAAAACATCTGAATTATGACTTTGATTATTCGCTGGACGGTAATGATAATCCATCGTTCACAATGACATTTAAAGACCCAGACAATACGCAGGACATGATTACCGTTTTGACATTGGTTCTGCGGTATGTCTCCCCTGATTTGAGTGAGGGGAAGGCGCGTGGGCTTGCCGAAAATCAGGATGCGACAATTTCAATAGACGGTTATTCGCAGCCATTGGATATAGGTGGGTATCAAGTCGAAACACGGTATACCTACCCGCATAGATTTGTCCACACGCAGATATTTGACAGTAAAATAGGAGTAGAAATAACTGCGCTTAAACAGATATGGGGGAAATTTGACACTTTGGGATGCCAAGAACTAAAAAACCGTCAAGATTATCATGCCTTAACCCCAGAATATATGCCGTCGGAAGATGATTATCAAATGAAAACTGTATATGCAGACTTTATCATTAAAAATGTGTGGAATCACGAAGAAAGGGTGCATGGCGACTATTGGACAGTGATTGATGTGGAGTCAATGGATGGTACTCTGTATACTTTGCGGTTAGAAACGATGCATATGCTTATGAATTATGAGTTTGGTGTCGGGCAGAAATATACTCTATATATCCAAACAGGCTCATCTTACGGAGCTACTATAGCATATGCAATTCAGCAAACAACTTCGTCAACGCCCAACTACCGTGGGGAGTCACAACCGATTGATTATCCGAATCAGGACTGGGAAGAGTCGGAATATAGGATTGAGCCGGACGGCAGCGACACAGTCTACAATGTTTGCTTCAACTTGGTTGTCCAAGGTACTATTGGAGACACCTATACAGTATTGGAAGGTCACGGAGTCGGTAAAAAACAGTGGCCCCATGACCCAAGCCGCAATGGGTATAAGTTTATCGGCTGGTATGACAATGAAGAGCGAACAGGGAATCCCTATATTATGGACACGCCTATTTACCATGATACTGACCTCTATGCCAAATGGAAGTATGTGGGTGAGGGCGGCATTTGGCCGAGGGCACACCACGGTGATATCCACGGTATAGACGAGGGAGTCAGTCTATCTGTCGGGCAAAAACTGACCATCACTGCTAGTGGGTACAATTTGCATCTCGAGGCCTCCGAGGACCAGCGATTTCGTTGGACTCCCAAAGCTTGGAGATTATCGGATGAAACTACCGGGAAGTTTATGAGCAAAGCCCCATTTCAGGCAATCGTAGCTTTAGAACATGAAGGCGAACAGAGGCTGTATATTACCTATTTCGAAGAAATATTTGATGGGACCGGCTGGCAAGGAACCGGCCAGTCGCGCGAAGTTGAGGAACGAACATTTACGGTCGAATAAAAGTTCCATGAGAAATATACACAGTAAAGCTATAAAAGCCAATCAATAAACGGGGAGCTTGCACAGTCTACTATCTCGAAGAAAATCGGTAAACTCGGCAATGCACTGCTGCAAAGAACCAGATGCTAAGATGCAGAGCCACCTTGGTGCCTGTCACCTCCTCTTGTCCTCCTTTTCGCCAATTAACGAAAATCAAGAAGGAAGTAACTCTTATTTTGACATTATGAATTCAAGGCAGAATAAGCTAGTAATGTCAATCCTCATAAAAACAATAATTGCGCAGTAATTTTGTTCATGATATAATATTGAATTGCATATGTCATGTTATCTAGTGCATTCTCGAATGAATATTTACAATCCAATAAACAAAACTATTAGTATTGATAACAGAGTAATTTGAAGTTGGCGGGAGGATTTTATGTTTGATAAACTGCAGGCAGCAGAGGATAGATACGAAGAAATAAACCATAAGCTTAGCGATCCCGATATAATTAATAATCAGGATGAATATAAAAGATTTATGAAGGAGTTTTCTGACTTAGAGGAAATTGTACAAAAGTTTAGAGAGTACAAAAAAGTCACAAGTGAGGTTGACGAAGCTAGAGAGCTATTAAACGAGACTCTTGAAAAGGAATTTCGTGAGATGGTACAATCGGAGTTCGAGGAAGCTCAAGAAAAACTTGAGATAATAAAAAAACAATTAAGAATAATGCTTGTTCCAAAAGATCCTAATGACGACAAAAACGTTATTGTAGAAATACGTGGGGGCGCTGGTGGTGAAGAAGCTGCTTTGTTTGCCGGTGTACTTTTTAGGGCGTTAACAAGATATGCCGAGAGAAGGCGTTGGAAAACTGAGATATTAGATGAGAATCCAACCGAACTGGGTGGATTTAAGGAAGTAGTTTTCTCCATTGAAGGTAAGGGTGCATACAGCAGATTAAAGTTTGAAAGCGGCGTGCATAGAGTTCAAAGAGTTCCATCTACAGAATCAAGTGGAAGAATTCACACTTCAACAATCACAGTAGCAGTTCTTCCTGAGGTTGAAGATGTTGACGTTGAAGTAAATGCTAATGATTTGAGAATAGACACATATAGAGCTAGTGGCGCAGGTGGACAGCACATAAATAAGACTGACTCAGCCATCAGAATAACGCATATTCCAACAGGTCTAGTTGTAACCTGTCAGGACCAACGTTCGCAACACAAAAATAAAGATAGAGCTATGATGATACTCAAATCAAAGCTATATGATTTAGCTCAACAACAACAAAATTCTGAGCTTGCACAGGATAGAAAAAGTCAGGTGGGTACTGGAGATAGAAGTGAAAGAATTAGAACCTACAATTATCCTCAGGGTAGGGTAACTGACCACAGAATTAACTTAACACTTTATAAGCTTGAACAAGTACTTGATGGTGATCTTGATGAATTAATTGACGCATTAATTACTACCGATCAGTCTGAAAAATTAGGTAGCGGTAGTGATGATGAAGATTAAAACAGGGTATTAAACAAATAATTGATTTCATATATTGTATTTCACCTGATTTGTAATACCTTAACTATTTGTACATTTATATTAATAAGTTTGGACAAATCAATAATATTCCACGGCAATTCAGAATAGTATGTTTATAGAACCTATTATATAAAGAAGGAATTTGCTGTGGAACACATACTGAAAATAGCATTAGTGGGCTTGATATCAGGCATTACCGGAACAGGTATTGGTGGATTGATAGCCTTTTTTGTAGGTAAAAATGTAGGCAATAGACTGTTAAGTACTATATTAGAATTTTCGGCAGGATTAATGACATCTGTTGTATGCTTTGAATTGATACCAGAGGCAATAGAAATTGCAGGCTTAAACTTAACGATGATAGGTGTACTTTTAGGAATATTGATAATTATTGCTATCGATGACTTCGTCAAGAAGTTAAGTGTCATAAAAAATACTCGAGGGAATTCAAATTTGCTTCGGGCAGGAATATTGGTTTCCATTGGACTGGCGCTTCACAATTTACCCGAGGGCTTTGCCGTAGGGTCAGGCTTTGAGGCATCTATGACACTTGGAATAACCTTAACTGTAATAATAGCAATACATGATATTCCAGAGGGAATTGCAATGGCGCTGCCAATGAAATTGGGCGGATTTTCTGCCATAAAATCGTTCCTACTCACTGTTTTATCTGGTGTGCCGATGGGATTGGGAGCCTTTATTGGCGCGGCTTTAGGCCATGTCTCACAGCAGTTCATAGCACTTTGCCTGGGTTTTGCTGGTGGAGCTATGCTTTATGTGGTATTTGGCGAATTAATTCCTGAATCTAAAAGAATTTATTTGGGAAGAATGTCGTCTGTAGGCAATATATTGGGAATTGTGTGTGGTATAATAGTAACAATGTTAAATTGAACGTAACCCATAAAGAGAAATTGGCTTTAGTCAATGGGGCGATCATTTATACATTTGATACATGTTGGAGGTTAGATTAATATGATAACACAAGTAATCAAAATTGAACCGGAAAATATTGACAAGAATAAATTAGGCGTTGCAGCACAAGCTTTAAGGAAAGGCAAAATAGTTGCTTTTCCTACAGAGACGGTATATGGTTTGGGTGCAAATGCTTTAAACACAACTGCCGTAGAACAAATATTTATAGCAAAGGGACGCCCTTCTGACAATCCACTCATAGTACATATATCTGACAAAGAAAAGGTTTATGAGCTTACAGAGAATATACCTGAAAAGGCAGCTGTCTTGATGGACAAGCTGTGGCCAGGCCCGTTGACTTTAGTGTTTAACAAAAGCCCAATTATCCCTCGTGTAATAACAGCAGGACTCAATACAGTAGCTATACGCATGCCAGAACATCCTGTTGCACGAGAACTAATAAGACTTGCAGCAGTTCCTGTAGCTGCACCAAGTGCTAATGTTTCAGGAAAGCCAAGTACTACAACAGCACAGCATGTTTTGCATGATTTAGATGGCAAAATTGAAATAGTTGTTGATGCCGGGAGCTCACGTGTTGGCCTTGAGTCGACTGTACTTGATGTCACAGTTGATCCTCCAATGCTTTTAAGACCAGGTGGAATTACTCCCAAACAAATTGAAGAAATTATAGGTCATATTGACATTGATAAAACAATATTGAGTAAAGTAAGTCAAGACAATGTACCTAAATCACCTGGAATGAAATATAAACACTATGCCCCAAAGGCTCATGTGATAATTGTTAAAGGTGAAAATATTAATAATCAAGCTATGAAAATATGTGATTTGGCAACCATTAACAAGAGCAAAGGAAAAAAGGTGGGTATATGTGCTACCGACCAAACAATTAATAATTATAACGGGTTTGAGGCTATTTCTATGGGCGATAGAAATAAACCTGAGACCATTGCTGCAAGTCTGTTTTCGCTACTGAGGAAATTTGATGATATAGGGGTAGAAGTTATTTTGGCAGAGTCAGTGGATGAAAAGGGCGTTGGATTGGCAATAATGAATAGAATGGTAAAAGCAGCCGGATATTATATTATTCAAGCAGATTAAAGCTATAGGAAACAGTATTATTTGGATTAAAATAGCAGGATATAATATTTATATTGATTAGGCAGGTGAAGGTTGAAACAAATGAAAAATGATATAAACATAAAAGCTACAAAGGTAGTATTTGTTTGTACAGGTAACACCTGTAGAAGCTGTATGGCAGAGGGTATATTTAGAGCAATATCTAATCAAAAGACTTATGAATCAAGCTTTGTGACTATGTCGAGAGGTATACACGCATTTGATGGAGATTATGCTTCAGAACACTCTATAAAAGCGTTAAAAGCTCTATGGAATATTGATATATCTCTTCATAGGGCCAAAATGTTGGAATATGAAGATGTGTTACAAGCCGATCTTTTACTGACAATGACAAGACAGCACAGAGACCTATTACGTTGTAAATACCCAGACAAAGCTTCTCATATCTTCACGTTAAAGGAATATGCTTACCCAGAACTTAGTGTAGATAGTAGCTTGCTGGATATAAGTGACCCTTTTGGTATGCCATATCAAAAATATGAAAGTTGCGCAAAAGAAATATATGAGTGCATAAACAGTGTTTTTGGTAAATTAAAATGAGTAGGCTTATTTTTTTTGACATGTGATAATATATACTATAAAATAATTAGAGAATAACTAAGCAATAAAACTTATTTATTTATGAAATTAGACAATTTAAATCTTTGATTTTTGGAGGAATTATGATTGCAATAGGAAGCGACCATGCAGGATATTTATTAAAAGCAGATATAATCAAGTTCCTAGAAAATAAGGGGCTAGAAGTTAAGGATTTTGGTACAAACTGTCCTGATTCAGTTGATTATCCCGACTTCGGACAAGCTGTAGCAGAAGCGGTTAGCAATAAAGAATGTGAAAAGGGCATTGTAATATGTGGTACAGGTATTGGTATATCAATTGCTGCTAATAAAGTACCAGGTATTAGGGCTGCTCTTTGTACAGATAGCTATATGGCAAAGATGAGTAGAATGCATAATGATGCAAATATCTTGGCTATTGGTGAGAGAGTAATTGGTCCTGGTGAGGCCTTTGATATAATTGAGGCATGGCTGGATACTGAATTTTTGGGCGGAAGGCACCAAAACAGAGTAAGTAAAATTTCAAATATTGAAAAAAAATATTTTACAAAGTGAGGAATAAAAAATGGAAAACGTATTTGTTTTTGATCACCCGTTGATTCAACACAAGATATCATTATTAAGAGACAAAAATACTAATACTAAGGAATTTAGAGAACTAGTTTCTGAAATAGCAATGCTTATGGGCTATGAGGTTACTAGAAATATGCCACTAAAAGAGGTTGAAATTGAGACTCCGGTTGGTATAGCTAAGACAAAGATAATATCAGGTAAAAAGTTAGGTATAGTTCCAATTTTAAGAGCTGGATTAGGAATGGTTGATGGTATGCTAAGTCTTCTTCCTATGGCTAAAGTTGGACATATTGGCTTGTATAGAGATCCAGAGACATTAGAGCCTGTAGAATACTACTGCAAGCTTCCTGTCGATGTTGAGGAGAGAGAAATAGTTGTTCTTGATCCTATGCTCGCAACAGGCGGATCATCTTCTGCTGCAATTCAGTTTATCAAAAACAGAGGGGTAACAAATATAAAGTTAATGTGCCTAATTGCAGCAAAATCAGGTCTAGAAAGAGTAACCAAAGATCATCCAGACGTTGAGATATATTGTGCAGCTGTGGATGAGACTTTAAATGACCATGCGTATATAGTACCTGGTCTGGGTGATGCTGGAGACAGACTGTTCGGAACTAAATAAAGAAGACTTAGCTCAGATGAAGTTTTCTGAGCTCTAGTCGCACTTATTTCGAACTTGACGATACTTAGCGAACGCTCAAAGAGCAGGGAGGTTAGTATCGTCGTGAAGATAAATAGCAAGAAAATGCTGTAGTTAGTGGGAGACAAGCATTAGGGGGGACTTTATGAGACCATCTTGGGATGAGTACTTTATGCAAATTGTTGAGTTGATAAAGACTAGATCTACTTGTCTTAGGAGACAAGTAGGAGCTGTTATAGTTAAGGATAAAAGAATCCTTGCTACAGGGTATAATGGTGCTCCTGTAGGCTGCAAACACTGCTCAGAGGTTGGTTGCTTAAGAGAAAAGCTAAATGTTCCGTCAGGACAACGGCACGAACTTTGCAGAGCAATCCATGCTGAGCAAAACGCAATTGTTCAGGCAGCATATAGTGGGACAAGCGTAAATGGTGCTACTCTTTATGTAACCAATCAACCTTGCGTACTTTGTGCGAAATTGGCTATCAATGCAGGTATAACTAGGATTGTGTTTAATGGAGAATACCCTGATGAGTTGGCAATGACGCTAATTGCAGAAGCTGGTATAGAAGTTGTAAAATTTTAAACTTATTATGTGAGTGTTGTTACAGGTTATCAAGACGACCTTAGTTAGAAGCTGAACATTATGAGCGGCGCTAGTCATCGGATAAGCAGATTTCCTAGATTCAAGTGGGGACATAGAGTAGCTTTAGTGTGAATCTAGTCGATAAAAATTAAAATGCAAATCAGAGGGAGATGAATACCTCCCTCTATTTTGATGTTTGGGAAGAACTAGATAATATAACGAATTTTTCTGTTAGTTCTTCATTTGATAACTTGTAAGACTTTTCACGAGCGAGAAGGTGTTAAAATGGCTAGTGTATATGAATATTTTATATCTTTCACCCTTGCATTCATTGTTGCATTTTCTACAACGCCTGTTGCTAAAAGCCTTGCTTTTAGAATTGGGGCTGTAGATATTCCTAAGGATAACCGTAGAATGCACAAACAGCCTATTGCAAGATTAGGTGGCTTTGCAATAATCACTGGGTTTTTTATATCTATACTTTTTAGTGTGGTTAGTTCAAAACTATTAAATACTAGTACTGCAATTGTTTTTGACAAGCAGTTTATCGGATTAATCATAGGTGGTGGAATTATTGCATTACTGGGTGTTATTGATGATATAAAATCACTTAGTGCAAAGCTAAAATTTCCAATCCAAATTGTAGCTGCACTTATTGTTGCAATGACTGGCACAAGAATTGATTTTGTTACAAATCCTTTTTCTGAGATTGGAATTTCTACATTTGGACCTTGGATTTCATATCCATTAACAATATTTTGGATAGTGGGTATTACAAATGCTATAAATTTTATTGATGGACTAGATGGCCTTGCTGCTGGTGTTTCATCGATAGCGTCTTTGTCACTTTTCTTTGTTTCGGTCATGAGACCTGATCCTGACATAGGTACTGCCGTGTTGGCGGCTATACTAGCAGGCTCCGCGATGGGATTTTTGCCATATAATTTCAATCCGGCAAAAATATTCATGGGTGATACTGGCTCAACATTTTTAGGGTTTATGCTTGGAACAATATCAATACAGGGAACTTACAAGTCATATACTGCAATAGCGATAGCAGTACCCCTACTTGTCCTTGCATTACCATTGTTTGATACAATCTTTGCGATATTGCGCAGAATTGCCAGCGGAAAATCTCCTATGACTGCCGATAGAGGACATTTACACCATAGACTAATTGATATGGGGCTTACTCAGAGACAATCAGTATCAGTAATATATATAGCCAGTGCGGCATTAGGGCTTTGTGCGGTAGTACTCGACTATAAAGGACCTGTTAGTGCTATAATACTAGTTATTGCAGTTGCTATATTTGTAATAGGGGGTTCCATGTATATGAGCGAGATGAATAACGCTAATAAAAACAGAGAGAATCATAGCTTGCAAAACCCATATAGAATGGCTTTAATTGGAGGTAGGAAATTGGATAAATTAAAGGTAATGACAATATTCGGAACTAGGCCAGATGCTGTAAAAATGGCTCCACTTGTAAAGGAATTGGAAAAGTGTGAAAAGATTGAGTCTGTTGTATGTGTAACAGCTCAGCATAGAGAAATGTTGGACCAGGTTTTAAAGATATTTGAGATTACACCAAAACATGACTTAAATATAATGCAAAGCAGACAGACTCTTACTGGAATTACTACAAGAGCACTAGAAGGATTGGAAACTGTATTA
The DNA here is from genome assembly GCA_023391425.1 of Bacillota bacterium. Classification (GTDB taxonomy): domain Bacteria; phylum Bacillota; class Clostridia; order Acetivibrionales; family DSM-1351; genus Ruminiclostridium. The sequence goes on from JAEWAX010000004.1 coordinate 61,230, forward strand.
GATGAAGAAAAACCAAATATAGTTCTAGTTCATGGGGATACTACAACTTGCTTTGTCGGAAGTCTTGCAGCTTTTTACAAACAAATTGCAGTTGGACATGTAGAGGCAGGATTAAGAACTTTTGACAAATACTCGCCATATCCAGAGGAAATGAATAGAAAACTTACAGGTTCAATGGCAGATATTCATTTGGCTCCTACTGAAACAAATAAAGCAAATCTTCTTCATGAAGGTATCAATGAGGATACTATATATGTTACAGGTAATACTGTTAATGATGCCTTAAAGACAACTGTAAAGGAAGATTATACTTTTGAATGTAAGGCACTTAGGGATATTGATTTCAGTAATAAGAGAGTTATCGCAGTTACAGCTCATAGAAGGGAAAATCTAGGAGAGCCGCTTCGTAATATTTGCCGTGCTTTAGCCACAATAGTTAATAAATATGAGGATGTTGAGATAGTGTACACAGTACATCTAAATCCAGTAGTTCAGGAAACGGCACGTGAGATTTTAGGGGATAGAGCAAGAGTTCACTTGATACCCCCACTAGATGTACAGGATATGCACAATTTAATGGCTAGATCATACATGATTATGACTGACTCGGGTGGGATTCAGGAAGAAGCTCCTACACTCGGAAAGCCAGTACTTGTACTTAGAAAAGAAACAGAAAGACCAGAGGCAGTTAAGGCAGGAACAGTAAGGCTTGCAGGTACTATAGAACAAGAAATAGTTGAGCATGCCATAAAGCTATTAGAAGACAAAGATGATTATGAAACAATGGCAAAGTCAGTAAATCCGTACGGAGATGGACATGCTTCAGAAAGAATAGTTCAGACGCTTTTATTCCACTTTGGACTTACAGATGAAAAGCCAGATGAGTTTAAGGTATAATTTTAGAAGTCAGAATTCAGTAGTTAGAAGTTTGGGCTTTGCCCACGTGAAATTAAAAGTCAAAAGATAGTTAAAAGTGTAGAAATAAATAGTGAAGAGTTAAGGATGGCCGGCTTATAGCCGGCCTGATTTTATTTAGCGCACTTAAAGCTGTTATACATTCAATAGCTCGATCTGAGCTGAGGCTATAATCATTATTCGACAAATCAATAAATTTTATAATGAATTTTAGTGGATATAAAGGAATAAAAGGAGTATGTGTAGAATCAAGTAGAAATATGTCCTAATAGCAATGACATAAGGTATATTTTCAGACATCATGAAGACCAACAATTCTGAATGTTAATTAAGGGGGAGTATGTACGTATAAAACCGTTTTTATAGATGATGAACCGTTGATACGTGAGGGATTGAAAAAATATATTGATTGGAGCCAATATGGATTTATATTATCTGGCGAAGCTGAAGATGGAATAAAAGGGGTTGAACTTTGCAAAAGGCTTGTGCCAGACCTGGTTATTACTGATGTAAGGATGCCGGGCAAGGATGGAATAGAACTTATTGGAGAGTTAAATAGTGAGCTTAAGGACACAAAATTTATAATACTAAGCGGATTTGCGGAATTTGATTTGGCACAAAAAGCAATACGGCTGGGTGCATGTGATTATATCCTAAAGCCTTTGAATAAAGAACAGTTTATTAATACTATTGTTAAGGTAAAATTGTTATTGGACAAGTCCCGAGAGGAATATGATAACAGTTGTAGAATAGCTGATGTAGTAAAAAAGAACTCATATATTTTAAAAAATACGATTATTGCGAGTATTGTGGAAGGTAAAATAAAAGACCTGGAAGAGGAAGTTGATTTTTTTGATTTAAAAGGGTCTTATTTTGCAATATTATCATTGGATTTTGATAATATAACTAGTAAGGATCAGCTAGATGAAGTGCGGAAAATCTACTGCGTAATAGAAAAATTCATTGATGCACACAATTTAAATTGGAATATATGCAGATATCATGATGAAAGTCTTATTTTTTTATGTGTAGAAAAGCTGGAAATAGACAAGATTAAAAAAAACGTTCACGCACTTATAGAGGAGATATATAAAGTACAGGGCTACAAAATTTATATTGGAATCGGTGAAATAACTGATAAGCTGGATGCAGTTGTACAATCTTACAAAACAGCAAAAGAAAACATTGAAAGCCTATTTTACTCAAACTGTAATCAAGTATTTGATTCCAGACCTGATTATATTCAAGAGGATTTACAAAAAAAATATCTTAATATTGAAAATGAAACATCAATTTTTAGTGCTCTGGAAAACGGGGATTGGCCTAAATTGGAGTCTGCCTATTTTACATTGATTGAAGGCATCAATGTTTCTGGATATCATTCACCTGAGGATATAAAGGCTTTTTATGGAAGCTTAATTTTGAGAGTAGCAGAACGAGTAAAAAATATAGAGGATAACAGTATTAACCTGAATCAGGTCATGGACGAGATCAATTCACAAAAAACCTACAGGAGTCTTATGGATTATGTAAAGAACTTACTTAATAGGATTTGCAATTTTTTCGACAAAGAACAAGTAACCGATTCAACTAAACTGATAAAAGAAATCAAAAGGTATATTAATGATAACATTTCAAGCGAAATTACTCTAAATACAATAGCTACTCGCTTCCATATGAATCTCTTCTACATAAGCCATCTTTTTAAAAAGGAAACAAGTATGAATTTTTTGGATTATCTGACATCACAGAGAGTTGAGAGGGCTAAAGAACTGCTTGAAGATATAGACAGTAAGATTTATGAAGTGGCAATTATGGTTGGATATAATGATCAGCGATACTTCAGTCAGGTGTTTAAGAAGTATACAGGCTACACCCCAAAGGAGTATAGGAATAAGAGGAGCTGAAAGAATGAATATTTTAGACATAAGAAATTTGAGTATCAGAAATAAAATTCTGATTCTATGTATCTGTTGTATCTTGATTCCGATGGTTATTACTGCTTATCTGTTTTACAATAAAGCAAATAGCATAATTACAGACGAAGTATCAAACTATATGCTTCAAACTTTGAATCAAGTTATGGAAAATTGTGAAAAAAGTATTAAAGATGCAGAAAAGATAAGTATGTCACCATATTCAAATATTCAAGTATTAAGTGTTATGGAAAGGGAACGAGACCTTGAAAATGGAATCCAGCTTTTAAATGACCGGCAGATTATGACTGATTTTTTATCTGGGGTTTTAAATATCAAAGGTGATTTTTCCGGTGTATGCATATTTACTGAAAAAAATGAAAATTACAGTATTGCTAGTATGAATTCTAATTATGATTTTAAAAAGCAGGATTGGTATAAAGAATTATCTCAGGAAAAAAGGGAGTGGGTGATTTTAGGCCCACATTATCCAGCAGAGCGGTTTTTGCATGGAGAACAGGCTATTTCGTTTATAAGGGCTATTCGTAAGTTTTCAGGCAGCAACAACGTTATAGGATATTTCTCAATAGATATTAATTACAATACAATTAAAAAGGTTTTAGATAAAAGCGTGTATGGAAGTAACATTCAAGTGTATGTTTTAGATGAAAACAATGATGTAGTTTATAGCCCAGATAACTCGAAGACTTTAGAAAAATTAACTAATCTCAATGTTGAGAGCGGAACTAACAACCGTGTGATTAAAGATTCTGATGGAGAGGAAAAGCTTATTTCCAGTGTAAAATCAAGTTATACCAAGTGGCAATATATTTGCATAGTTCCCACTAGCAAGCTTACTTCAAACACAAGCTCTATTATAAGCTATACAATCGTTGTTGGACTAATTTGTGTTTTACTTGCTTTAGCTGCTTCAATCCTTCTTTCCATTGCTATTACAAAACCCCTTAAAGAGCTTACCTCTATCATGAAAAGTGTTGAAAATGGTGATTTAGATGTAAAGTATAGTTATAGGTTTAAAGATGAAATAGGAATATTAAGTAAAGGCTTTAATAATATGATTACAAATATGAATGATTTAATCAAAAGGGTATTGGAATTTAGACTAAAAACCAAAGAAGCCGAGCTTGAAGTACTTCAGAGCAAAATTAACCCCCACTTTTTGTATAATACGCTTCAAAGTATACAAATGAAAGCAGTTTTAGATAACAATACAGATCTGGCAGATATGATTGAGCTATTGGGAAATTATATGCGTTTCAGCATTAGTTCTATGAAAGAGATAATTCCTTTGAGCAGTGAATTGGAATATTTGAATAATTATATAAATTTGCAGAAAATACGGTTTGGCGACAAATTAAATTTTACTGTACAAGCTGATAAAAATTCATTGAAATGTAAAATATTAAAGCTTATACTACAGCCTTTGATTGAAAATGCAATATATCATGGATTAGAGAAAAAACAGGGGGAATGGATGCTCACTGTAAAGTGCGAGGTAGTCAATGATAAATTACATATCGGAGTATTTGACAATGGTATAGGGCTCAGTGAAGAGGGTTTGAACAACTTGAGGGAGTGCATACTCACACAAGGGAAAAAGGAAGGAAGCATGGGACTCAAAAATGTTTATGAGAGGTTAGCAATTGTATTTGAAGATGCGTTCGAAATGAAAATAGATTCTATCGAAAACATAGGAACCAAAATAAAAATAGTCATGCCTGCTATTATGGGTGAAGAACTAAACATCTTTAAAATAAATAAGGACAAAAATTTAAACAAAATATAAAATCCACCTTATTTTTTTATTATGCAATTTACATTAGAATTAAGTTGCAGGTAAACGATGGGCCTATCAAAAAAATAGTTACAGTGGACAAATAAGTAATTAAGGGGAGGCTATTTATGAAAAGATGTTTGGCTTTATGCACAGCAATATGTGTTTCGGTTACATTAATGGCAGGATGTGGAAATCAGGCAGTAAGCAGTGGAAGTACTTCCAGTGAAAAATCTGAAACTAGTCAGCAAACCACCAGTAGCCAAGAGGAAAAGGTTACAATCAAGGCGTTTTTTAACAGCCTAGATCATCAGACTTATCTTAAAGCTGTAAACGATGGCTTTATGAAGAAATACCCTAATATTAATCTGGAGTTTGATACACCAGGTTCAACAGCATATGAGACAGTTCTAAAAACTAAGCTTGCAAGCGGAGATGCACCTGATATGATGTCTGTATGGCCAGGTGGACTTATGGCAGATTATGCAGCAGCAGGCCATTTACTTGACATAACAGGACAGCAATATACAGATAGGTTGACAGACCTTGTTAAGAATGAATATACATTTAATAACAAACTTTATGGAGTTGGCTGGAATGCCACATCAGAAGGACTCTATTACAATAAAAAGATTTTCAGTAATTTGAATATTGCACAACCAACAAACTGGGATGAATTTCTCGCTGCCTGTGAGACAATCAAAAAAGCAGGGATTACACCTATTGCATCTGGGTTTAAGGATGACTGGACAATCATCAGGTATGTAAATTCAGCTTACTCCTCTTTAGTGCTTGGTAGAGAACCAGACTTTGATAAAAAGCTTGTTAAAGGTGAAATTAATTTTACTGACAAAAATGTTCTTGAAGTATTCCAAAAGTTTCAGACGTTGTTGAATAAAGGATATTTTGACAAAACTCCTCTTTCTACTGACTATAATCTTGCAAATTCGATGTTTGCACAGGGAAAAGCTGCAATGGTAATACAGGGTGGCTGGGCTCTATCTGCTCTGAGAGATGCAATAAAGGACAATAAGGATATTGAGCTTGGTTTTATGCCATTACCAGTTAACAACAACGGCGAAGAGCTTTTGGGATGCTGGCACGTTGAGGTTGGTATGGCTGGAAGTGCAAAAACAGAGAATCCAGATGCAGTTAATAAATATTTTGATTACTTTACTACTTCGGATGTATATTCTACCTATATAACTGATAAAAAGGTATATCCGGTAACAAAGGATGCTAATGTTAAAATTGATGATGAGATGGACAAGTTTGTAAAAGACTATGTGGATACAGGAAAAGTAACTACTTGGGCTCATGAAATATGGCCAAACTCAATGATAAATGATTGGAAAAAGAAACTTCAGGAGTTTGCAATAGGTAAGATGACACCTGAAGAAATGTGCGAGTGGCTGTCTAAAACCTATTCTGAAACTGAGAATCCTTATAAATAAGGTAGCAATATAAGTGGTGAATTTAAGGTAGCAGGTAGTAATTATCTGCTACCTTAATAATAGGTGAGGAGACATAATAATGTTTAATAAAAAACGAACTATAATAATTTCAATTCTATTTTTTCTACCTGCTTTCTTGCTGATGCTCATTTTTTTCATACTTCCAATATTATCAACCTTTTATTATTCGCTCTTTGATTGGAATATTTTAAATGATAATATGAAATATGTTGGATTAAAGAATTATTTTGATGTTTTTGGAAGCAGTGAATTTATAACAGCTCTAAAAAATACAATTGTGTATGCAATAGTTGTAGCTTTCTTTAATAATTTTATAGGACTATTATTAGCAATTGCCTTGGACACAAATGTTAAATCAAAGGCTATACTAAGAACAGCTTTCTTTATACCATCTTTAATAAGTGCTGTAGTAAGTGGATATGTATGGTCTTTTCTTTATCATCCAGAAATGGGAATATTCAAATTTATGCAGGATACCTTACATATTGGTTTTTTGAATCAGGATTGGTTGGGGAACCCAGATTTAGTTATATTCTCAATAGCAATTGTAGCCATTTGGCAGTATTCAGGTTATTATATGATAATCTATCTTACAGGACTTCAAGGTATACCAACAGATTTATATGAAGCCTGTAAAATAGATGGTGCAAACTGGTGGGAACGATTTTCAAAGGTTACTTTTCCAATGTTAGCACCCTCTATTACCATAGGAATAGTAACTGCTACCATAGGGAGCTTAAAGGTCTTTGACCAGGTTTTTGTAATGACAAAAGGTGGGCCAGGTTATTCCTCTGAAACTCTGACATCATTACTGGTTACGCAAACCTTCTTTTCCAATAAGGCCGGTTATGGTGTAACAATATCTGTTGTACTTTTTGTAATGGTTATGTTGATTTCATTAATACAGCTCAACATGCTAAAAAAGCGGGAAGACATATTCTGATAAAACGAAAGATGGTGTGGTATACAATGAAAAAAGAAAAGATAGGAATAATAATCCTCGAAATATTTCTCGTATTGTTTGCTTTAGTTTATTTATATCCAATATACCAAATGGTTTTTACCTCACTCAAAGATAATGGTGAAGTTATAAGTAACCCTATTGGTCTACCAAATAAAATTGCTTTAGATAATTACGTGAAAGCGTGGAATGGAATGGGTGTTCCCATGGCTTTTATGAGTAGTTTAATTATAACGGTAAGTGGATTAGTTTTTATAGTCTTTTTTTCATCCTTAGCATCTTATCCGTTAGCAAGAATAAATATAAAAATGAATAGAATAATGTATGTAGTTTTTATAGCAGGTATCATGCTACCAGCTTATACAGGAATAGTGCCATTAGTAAAGTTATATAAGTTTCTGCATTTAACAAATAGTTATCAGGGTTTAATAATATACTATATTGCTACCATTTGTCCTTATGCTGTATTTCTATATACTGGTTTTTTGAAATCTGTACCCAAGGAACTTGAAGAGGCAGCGATAATTGACGGTTGCAATGAGTTTCAAACTTTTTACAAGATTATAATGCCACTGATGAAACCTGCAACAGCTTCGATTGTTATAATATGCTCTCAATGGATATGGAATGATTTTCTTATGCCGCTTGTAATGATATCCGATGCATGGAAAAAACCATTATCTCCTACAATTAATTATTTCTTTGAAAAGTACAATGTAAGTTGGAATTATGCTTTTGCTGGGTTTGTTATGACGGTATTTCCTATTATCATATTATTCCTTGTACTCCAGAAGGATTATGTTAAGGGAATTGCAGCAGGTGCTGTAAAAGGATAAACAATAATCTTGAATAAAAATTTTCATTTTCGTACATAGTTTTAACTTATGGAATGTAATAGAAGGGAGAAAAATGAAAAAAGTATCTCTTATTGATATAACAGATTTATACCACCCTTACCAAGACCCGGGTGATAATTTGGATTTGATTATGCCGTATGCATTAACTGAAATCGATTTGAAAGCAGTAATACTGGATTGCACAGATAAGTATCGACAGCCGATTGCTGAACATAGGATTCCGGAATTTACAGACAAAACTGGTCCAAGAGAAGCTGGAATTATTCCTGTTATGCAGCTGAACTATATATTTGAAAAAAATATTCCCTTCGCTGTTAGTCCTTTCACAGAAATGAGGACTATAGAAGATAAAATGCTGGACGTGCCGCTATTTCAACAGCAGGGAATTGAATTGATTCTTAATGTTTTACGCAATAGTATGGAGAAGATTGAAATTGCTGTTTTTTCCTCATTAAGAGCTCTGGCTGTAGCGTTTAATCGGGAGCCCCAGCTTTTTTATGAAAAAGTCGAGCGAATTCACATCTCTGCTGGAGCATCCTCTCCGGACTTTCTGGAATGGAATGTTGAATTGGACAAGAATGCCTTTGTGTGTATCCTTCGGTCAAATCTGCCGATTTGCATTTACCCCTGTGCTACAGGAAAAGGGCCCTTTGATCTAGGTAAATACAATAGCTATTGGAAACTCGATAACCTTTCTTTCATAAGAAACATGGACAGTAAAATCAAACGATATATTTGGTTCGCCCTCCAAAGAATAAAAAGGGTAGATTTCCTTAGGGCAATGGATGAAGATGTTGATGAATCAAAAATGGTAGAAGTGTATCAAAGGGATCATAATGTATGGGAAACGGCTGTTTGGCTTAAAATTTCATCACGAATACTTATATGTAGAGAAGACGGTACATTCAGGATTATACGTGAAAATGAGAAAATGCTTGGTGATAGGATACTTGTAAATGATCTGTTGCCCTGCAAAATCAATATTGATGACAATGGCCTTTTCAACTATAGCATTACCGATGAAGAAACTAATTTTAGAATATATCACAGAGATAATGCGAAAGAAAATGAACAGGCTATGAGAGAAGCCTTCGTGGAAGTATACCAATCTTTTAGGCTTTAGTAAATACTATTTGTGCCGCTAGTAGCGGGGAGAAGGAGGTTAATTTGGGTAAAATCTGTGTGATTGGTAGTTTGAATATGGATCTGGTTATGAATACGCCAAGAATTCCAGTAATGGGAGAAACCATAATGGGAGATGGATTTATGACAATTCCAGGCGGAAAAGGAGCTAACCAAGCAGTAGCAGCGGCAAGGCTTGGCGGAGAAGTTACAATGATCGGGAATGTAGGTGGCGACTTATTTGGAGTGTCATTAAAGGAAAATTTAAATATTAATCATGTTGATTCACAACATGTAAAAACACTTGATAATGTACCTACAGGTGTCGCGATAGTAGTTGTCAAGGAAGGAAACAACTGTATTATTTTGGATTCAGGTGCGAACTTTAAAATTTCTCCCGAGGATATTTCAGATGTCGAAAGCGTTATAAAGGATAGTGATATTTTACTTCTGCAAATGGAAATACCGCAGGATGCAATTGAAAGAGCTGTTGATATAGCATGCAAGTACGGTATTAAGGTGCTGCTAAACCCGGCACCGGCAAGAGTATTATCAAATGATTTTCTCGCAAAAATTGATATACTTACACCAAACGAAAGTGAATGTGAATACATCACGGGATTGAAATTAAGAACGATTGAGGATGCCAGAATATCAGTAAAATGTCTTATAGAAAAGGGAATTAAGCAGGCTGTTGTTACTCTGGGAGGAAGAGGTGTTATTTATAATAACGGCGATGAGATTATACATAAGCCTGTACCTGAAGTTGAGGTTGTTGATACTACGGCAGCAGGTGATTCATTTATCGGTGCTCTGGCAGTGGCGTTGACAGAAGGAATGTCCATTGACGACGCAATTGATTTTGCAAATGCTGTTGGGACAATAACGGTTACCAGAAAGGGAGCTCAGACGTCATTACCTTTTCGTGAGGAGTTGGGGAAATCAAGGAGCCGTACTATTATTCATGAATTGTGAATTGGAAAAAAATCATTGTTAAAGATGCAGGCGACGGATATATCGGACTTAAATCATATGCTAACAACAAATATGTAGGAGCTTGGCTGAGCTACACAAATAGTCCGTTACATGCAAGGGTTGATGCTCTTGAGGACTGGCAGATATTCCAATGGGGAATTGTAAATTAATTTTATCATAAAAATAAAGTGTTTAGAAATATAAAAAAAGTCTATCAGGATTAAGTATCTTTTTTCTTAGATATTCACATGCGTGTGAAGTCCCTTGTACTGTTAAAAAATAAAAGAGAAGGAGCCCATGGAAATAGCTTATTTATGCATTTTCATGGGCTACTTTTCTTTTATTTAATTTCATACTATCTATTTATTTAAACTGTGGTAAAGATGGCTAGTTAATTTTCATTAATTCCTCGCAAATGCCCAGCGCTGCTTTGGCACTAGGAATGTTAAGGCCTGTGAGAAGAAATTTGTAAAACCAACTTTCTGTTTTCTGTGATACCTGTCAATAACAATATGCTGTACGCCTATCAGTGTACTGCACAGAGTGGTAGCTATATCATATACCTAGGAAAGTTTTTGTGATGACTAATGACAGAAGAATTAAGATTAATACAGAGGTAATAAATAATTATAGTTTGTGATATTGTGGATGAACTAATAGGGGAACACAGGGTATGGTGGAGCGTCATGGAAGGTGAAATTCCGTATAAGTCCATCAAATTCAGTAAAGAATGGCTGTTCCAAATCTCTCTACCCCCTTATGCTTGAGGGGGTAGGGGCTGGAATGGGCATAAGCCTAATTTTTTATCATTACCGTATCTAACTATTTAACTGAGTTACTATTTTAATATATTTCATCTAGTAGTATTATTCTTGTTACTATCCGTACTATCTGCACTTGCTTCACCCAGACTGGAAGCATCTCTCAAGATAACAATATCCACTCTTCGATTCTTTTTTCTATTTTCTTCTGAATCATTTTTTGCAACTGGAGAAAACTCACCACAACCAACAGAAGTAATAAACTCAGGGTTTATACCAGCTTGATCAATTAGTATTGATAAAACATTTGTGGCTCTAGCAGATGACAACCACCAGTTCGAAGGATATAAATTACTTTTGATAGGTATATTATCGGTGTGCCCTTCAACACGAATATGCTTATTAGGCAATTTACTTAATATACTTTTGCCAATGGCTAGCACTTTATCGATCGAATCTTTCTCAAGTTCAGCACTACCAGATTTAAAAATAAGGCTTGCATCAATTGACATAACAATACCACGTTCTGTCATTTTAACACTTACATCGCCACCTAAACCCTCTGTTTTGATCATGCCAGATATCTCACCCTCTAAGCCCTCAATCTGTTGTTCTTCTAATGTTGAAGGGATTACAGGTGATGGCATAGATGCAGGGAAATTAATCAGAGAGTTTCCTGAGGCACCACCCTGAACGGCAGAAGGTGGAGAACCATTACCAAATGCGGCCCCCAAAGATTGTGAGAGCAGCTGAAACTTCTGGGTGTCTACCTGACTATATGCAAATAAAATAATGAAAAGAATCAGTAACAGATTCATTAAGTCAGCATATGTCAATAGGTAACGCTCGGAATTGTCTTTTACTACCTTAGCTTTTCCCATTGCTATGCCTCAGCTCCTTCTTCAGCAGTAGTTGTGCTCTTCTTTCCACCATTTAACTTCTCCATAAGGTTGAGATTTAATTTTTCCTTGATAATACGTGGATTCTCTCCAGCTTGTATGGATAATAGACCTTCAATCACAATTTCATTTATCATTGTTTCACGTGATGCTTTTACTTTAATTTTATTGGCAAATGGCAACCATACAAGATTGGCAAAAGAAATACCATAGAAAGTTGCAATAAATGCACCTGCAATTTTAGGACCAAGAGCCAAAGGATCACTTAAGTCCCTCAATATATTCAACATACCCATAACGGTACCGCAAACACCCATGGCAGGAAAGGTACCGCCTATTGACTCAAATATCTTTGCTGCTGATTCATATATCTCTTCCTGCAGTTCAGTTTCTCTTGCAAGGATATCTTTGATAACCTCAGTTTCAATACCATCAACAACTAGTGCCAATCCTTTTCTTATCAATTCATTTTTATTTGACTGTGCATCTTGTTCTAAGCTGAGTAAACCGTCTTTTCTGGCTTTTTCTGAAAGATCTGCCAATTCATTAATAATATCAATTTCATTGTATTTTTTTTGTGTGAAAAGCATACTCATTGTTGAAAACAGCTTTTTAAACTCAGATATAGGAAAGGCAAGAATAGTTGCACCAATACCTCCAACGAAAACTATAAGAAATGGAGCCGGTCCCCATAACTTTCCCAGAGAAGAAAAATCGAAGCCTCCTTCTTCTAAATAGCCACCTAGAACTCCGCAAAAACCTAAAATCAAACCAATAAGGGTTGTAATATCCATAAAGTTACCACTCCTGAAAGTAAAAATTCTTTTGTGTAAAGACTTTCCATATAACAGTTTCTTTTTTGTACAAAAGTTACAAATAATAAATGCCAATATTAGCACATTTAGTCAAAGTACTATTGATTTAGCACTTTGACTGTGCTATTATTTAAATAATTTCATGCTATCTACTTGATAACGGTATAGCATGTGTTTAAAATTGACCTAAATAGATATCGTAAGATTGAGCAAAAAACTTAACAACTAATTACGGAGAAAAGCGCAATAATATTGATTATGAGTAATATTTTAAAATTTTTTGTTAAAAGAGTATTTATTTTGTATGCTGTGTTAATTGTTGTATGTTTTTTGATTAAGTATCAAAGAATACCTATGATGATTTCGCTTACATTGGGCGTGATTTTTTCACTGTTGAGATTCGGTATACTTGAAGCTGTTTTAAGGTATTTAGGTGCTAGTGGGAAAAAGAGCCTTGCAATTGTAACTAATTTGATGATATATTTGTGTAGTTTATTAATAGTAGGAATAACGATTGTATTTGCAGCGCATTTTGGTGTCTACACATTTATTGCGGCATTAGTTGGGTCACTTTCAATCGTTATAGTTATTATGATAAATGCTATTACAGAGGCATTGGGGATAACAAATAATGGATTTGGAGAGAAGGTGATATAATGGGAGAAAAACTTACATGGGCAATGGAGCCCCATAACGCATTTACTATGAATTTATTTGGGCTTAAGATTCCTGTTTCCGATCTTGTAGTTTCGATGTGGGTTATTATGGCTGTAATGATTATTCTTGCTATAATTCTTACTCGTAAGCTTACTTTAGTTCCAAATAAGAAACAGAATGTTGTAGAAGTAATAGTAGAGTTTATCAATAATACAGTAAAAGATGCAATTGGTCCACATCACTGGAAGGCATTTGCACCATATATTGGCACTGTTATGTTGTTCCTTATATTCGCAAATACTGTTTCAATATTTAATATTATTCCTGGTGGAGAAGAAGGCTTTAAACTTAGGCCTCCTACAAGAAACATAAATGTTACTGTATGTTTGGCAGTTATGTCAATTTGTGTAGTAATTTTTGCAGGAATACGATATAAGGGAGTTGGCGGCTGGCTAAAAAGCTTTGCAAAGCCAACACCGGTAATGCTTCCTTTCAACATACTTGACTATTTAATTAAGCCAACATCTTTGGCATTACGTCTCTTTGGTAATATATTAGGTGCATTTATAGTTATGGAGCTTATTTATATGGCATTACCAGCATTTGCACCAGCAGTATTAAGTATTTATTTTGATTTATTTGATGGTATTCTTCAAGCATATGTGTTTACGTTTTTGACATCTATTTATATAGCAGAGGCAGTAGAATAAGGGGGTGAAATTATGGCAGGGACAGGTATAATAGCAATAGCAGCTGCAATAGCAGCATTTACAGGTATTGGTGCTGGAATCGGTATTGGTTTGGCAACAGGTAAAGCAGTTGAAGGTATAGCTAGACAACCAGAGGCAGCAGGTTCAATTAGAACATCTCTTCTTCTAGGGGCAGCTCTTGCAGAAGCAACAGCTATCTATGGTTTGGTTGTAGCATTGGTGCTGGTATTCTTAAAAATGTAATAAGTTTTTTTGAACTATTTATTTTAAGAGATATCAGTATGTTTATTAAGTATTTGTGCATATCTGTGAGGGATATAGATATATCTTTCACAGATATGTAGTAATAACTAGAACGCCATTAATAAAGCTTAATGTTTAAAGGGTAAGCCTATTATATAAAGTGTTTGTTTAAAAAATCAAATAGCCTTGGTAGTAAGGAGATGGGACAATATGTTAGTACCTGATAAATATACATTTATCCTTGTTGCATTAAACCTTTTAGTTTTGTATTTGTTCATGAGAAAGTTCCTTTTTAAACCTGTTACAAACTTTATGGAAAAACGAAAAGCTTCCATAGAACAGGGGTTGAAGGATGCTGCTGATGCAAAGATTGAGGCAGCCGAAATACGGAAAAACTATGAAACGCAGATAAAGAATATAAAAGAAGATAGTGATAAGTTACTCAATGAAGCAAGAGCAAGAGCGGCACGTGAGTATGATGAAACGGTAGAGGCTGCTAAGAAGGATGCTTTAGCTATAGTGCAAAAGGGTCGTGAAGAGATTGAACGAGAGAGAGCTGAGATGATTAATCAGACAAGACAGCAGATTGCAGTACTTGCAATTGCAGCAGCTTCAAAATTAGTTCAAACTAACATGGATACTGATGCTAATAAAGTTATGGTAAATAAATTTATAGACGAGGCAGGTGCTGTTTAATGCCACTCGTAGAAAAAAGGTATGCTCAGGCGTTGATGGAACTATCAGAGAATGATATTGAAAGTACTAGACAAGAACTTGAAGATTTTGTTTCCATTTATAACGCTGACAAAGAGTTTAGTAGCTTTTTACTTGATCCGAGAATTAAAGCCGACATTAAGCAAGCAGCAATTAGAAATATTTTTACTGATAAGCTTAGTAGCAATATGGTTAATTTTATATTACTACTTATTGACAAGCAGAGAATTAAGAATGTATCAGAAATTTATGAACAGCTTGTTTACTTGATAAATCAACGTTTAAATATTTTGGACATGACAATTATTACAATAGAGCCGTTGGAGGAACAACAGCTTTACAGTATAAAAGAGAAGTTTAGAAATAAGTATAATGCAGGCGGAGTTAAGGCCACCCAAATTATAGATACTTCAATAATTGGCGGTATAAAAGTAATTATTGGGGATAAGGTTTACGATGGAAGTATTAAAGGTAGGATTGAATCATTAACTGAGCTGGTTAAGATATAAATAATCAGAATCAGATCGTATGGGGTGAGAAACATGAGTCTTAGACCAGATGAAATAAGCTCAATTATTAAGCAGCAGATAGAGAACTATGGTGCTGCAGTGAAAACTGATGATGTAGGCTATGTACTTCAATCAGGTGATGGTATTGCAAGAATATACGGACTTCAATCATGTATGTCTGGTGAGCTTTTACAGTTTGAAAATAATGTATACGGTATGGCTCAAAACCTTGAAGAGGATAATGTAGGATGTGTTATTCTTGGAGATGACAGAGAGATAAAAGAAGGTACCACAGTAAAAAGAACAGGAAGAACTGTTCAAGTACCAGTTGGAAATAGCCTTATTGGAAGGGTTGTTGATCCATTAGGTAAGCCATTAGATGGAAAAGGGGATATTGTTACAGATACTTATCGTCCTGTCGAATTTATGGCTCCAGGTGTTATAGATAGGAAAGGTGTAGATACACCACTGCAGACAGGTATAATGGCAATTGATGCTCTTATTCCAATCGGACGTGGACAGAGAGAGCTTATTATCGGTGACAGGCAAACGGGTAAGACTGCAATTGCGATTGATACTATTATTAACCAAAAGGGCAAAAATGTTATCTGTGTATATGTTGCTATTGGACAAAAGGCATCTGTTGTTACAGGTATCGTTGATAAACTTCAAAAATTTGGAGCAATGGAATACTCAATTGTAGTATCATCAACAGCAAGTGATATGGCACCTATACAGTACCTTGCACCGTATGCAGGCTGTGCGATTGCAGAGGATTTCATGTATAGAAATCATAAGGATGTTTTGATTATTTATGATGATTTGTCTAAACATGCAGTTGCTTATAGAGCAATGTCACTACTACTAAAGAGACCACCTGGAAGAGAAGCATATCCAGGAGACGTTTTCTATTTGCATTCAAGATTACTTGAAAGAGCAGCAAAGATTAGTGATGAACTAGGCGGAGGGTCAATTACAGCCCTGCCAATTATTGAGACTTTGGCAGGAGATGTATCAGCTTACATTCCTACAAATGTTATTTCAATTACAGATGGCCAGATTTATTTGGAGTCAGAGCTATTTTTCGCTGGGCAAAGACCTGCAGTTAATGTTGGATTGTCAGTATCAAGAGTTGGTGGTGCTGCACAGGTAAAAGCAATGAAAAAAATTGCTGGCCCGGTTAGAATAAATTTGGCTCAATACAGAGAATTGGAAGCATTTGCGCAGTTCGGCTCTGATTTGGATAAACAGACCAGAGACAAGTTACTCCAAGGTGAAAGATTGTTTGAAACTTTGAAGCAACCACAATATTCGACATTACCGGTAGAAGAACAGGTTCTGATACTTTATAGTGCTACAAACAAATATCTTATGGATTTACCAGTTAATAAGGTTAGCAAGTTTAACCAAGAGCTTGTAAGATTTATTAAGGATAGATATCCTAAATTACTTACTAACATAGCTGAGACTGGAAATTTAGACGATGAAAGTTTGAAATTGATGAAGTCTGCTGTAGAGGAATTTAAAGCACAATTTATTTAATATAAAAACGTTTATTATTTTTCACAGCATAGTGTTTAGTATACATTATTGTCGTTGCTGTGCGACGGAAACGGCGGGTTATCATATGGCAAATAATATGCGTGAAATAAAATCGCATATAAAGAGTATTAATCAGATGCGACAAATAACTAAAGCCATGAAGTTGATATCAGCGTCAAAACTAAAAAAAGCAAGATTGCAATTAGATGAAACCCTTCCGTATTTTAACAAGGTTAGAGAAACTATTGCAGATATTCTTGCACATAGTGGAGATGTTGAAAGTAAATATTTTGATTTAAAAGATGAAAAGGTAGGAAAAAAGAAAGCATATATTATTATTACTGGTGATAAAGGCCTTGCAGGTGGCTATAATAGCAATATTATTAAGCTTGCAGAGAGAACTATCGGTGAAAATAAAGAGGATGCTTTACTACTAATAGCAGGAATCTCAGGTAGATCATATTTTATTAGAAAAAAATATAATGTTTATACTGAGTTTGACTATGCTGTACAAAATCCTACAGTGTATAGAGCAAGGGAAATTGCAGATATTATACTTGATTTGTATAATAAGCAAGTAGTGGATGAGGTTAGTATAATATTCACTCAGATGATATCTGCTATATCATTAGAACCAAAGATATTAAAGCTATTGCCCCTTGAAATAGGTGCTTTACGTGAAGATGTTAAGGTCAATGAGATTATTATAGATGAGAAGTTTAAATATGAGCCATCAGCATCTACTGTACTAGATATTCTTATTCCTAAATATATTAAAGGTATTATGTATGGTGCTTTTGTGGAAGCCTTTACCAGCGAACAAAGTGCACGTATGTCAGCAATGGATAATGCAACTAAAAATGCAGATGATATGCTACAAAAACTAAATTTGTATTATAACAGAGCAAGACAAGCGGCTATTACGCAAGAAATATCAGAAATTGTAGGAGGCGCCGCTGCGTTGAAATAATATTATAAGCGTGGCTCTTTAGAAGGACAATAGAAAGGAGTGGATAAAATGGCTGGAAGTACTGGAGAAATTGTATCGGTAATAGGACCGGTACTGGACATAAGATTTGAAAACGGTATTTTACCAAATATATATAATGCTATTAAAATACCAATGGATTCAAACGTTATTACTGCAGAAGTTGTTCAGCATTTGGGAAATAATACTGTTAGATGTGTCGCAATG
Source organism: Bacillota bacterium (assembly GCA_023391425.1). Taxonomy (GTDB): domain Bacteria; phylum Bacillota; class Clostridia; order Acetivibrionales; family DSM-1351; genus Ruminiclostridium. The sequence goes on from JAEWAX010000004.1 coordinate 79,291, forward strand.
TCATCTACTGATGGTTTAGTTAGAGGTATGGAGGCTACAGATACAGGAGACTCAATAAAAGTACCTGTTGGTAAAGAAGTATTGGGTAGAGTTTTTAATGTTTTAGGTGAGCCAGTTGATAAGGCAGGACCTGTAGAAACGAAAGAATACCTTCCAATACATAGGCCTGCGCCTTCTTTTGAAGAACAAAGGCCTTCGACGGAAATTCTTGAGACAGGTATAAAAGTTGTTGACTTACTTGCTCCTTATGCTAAGGGTGGAAAGATAGGATTATTCGGTGGAGCTGGTGTTGGAAAGACAGTTTTAATAATGGAATTAATCAGAAATATTGCCACTGAGCATGGTGGCTATTCTGTATTTACTGGAGTTGGGGAAAGAACAAGAGAAGGTAATGACTTGTGGCATGATATGTCTGAATCAGGAGTTATTCAAAAGACCGCTATGGTATTCGGACAGATGAATGAGCCACCTGGAGCAAGAATGAGAGTTGGCTTATCAGGTCTCACAATGGCAGAATATTTCAGAGACTCAATGGGACAGGATGTTCTTTTGTTTATTGATAATATATTTAGATTTATTCAGGCTGGATCAGAGGTATCTGCACTTTTGGGTAGAATCCCTTCTGCTGTTGGTTATCAGCCAACACTTGCAACTGATGTTGGAATGCTTCAAGAGAGAATAGCATCTACAAGTAAGGGTTCTATTACATCAGTGCAAGCAGTATATGTACCTGCAGATGACTTGACTGACCCTGCACCTGCTACAACATTTGCACATTTGGATGCCACTACAGTATTGAGCAGGGATATTGTTGCGATGGGTATTTATCCAGCAGTTGACCCACTTGAATCCACTTCAAGGTTACTTGATCCAAAAGTAGTTGGAGACGAGCATTATACAGTTGCAAGAAGAGTTCAGGAGATTTTACAGAAAAATAAAGAGCTTCAGGACATTATTGCAATACTTGGTATGGATGAATTGCCAGAAGAAGACAAATTAACTGTATTTAGGGCAAGAAAGATACAAAGATATTTATCACAGCCATTCTTTGTTGCAGAGCAGTTTACTGGTTATAAGGGTAAATATGTTCCTATTAAAGAAACAATACGTGGATTTAAAGAAATAATAGATGGTAAAATGGATAATATTCCTGAGTCAGCCTTCTATATGAAAGGTACTATTGACGAGGTATATGAAGCAGCAAAAGAGGTAGACGCTTAGAAGATTTAGCTCAGATGAAGTACTTTGCGGCTCATGGAGGAACAAAATATGTCAACATTTTTTTTAGAGGTTTTGACACCTGAAAGGAAGTTCTTTTCTGGTGAAGCAGAAGGCGTTGTGTTTAAATCAGTTGATGGTGAGATGGGAGTGCTTGCTCAACATGCACCTACAGTTGTGGCAGTAGATGTAGGACCACTCAAAATCAATGCACAGGGTGAATGGAAAGAGGCATTGGTTACTGAGGGCTTTGCAAAGATTATGCCCGATAAAGTTGTTATATTAACTGATACTGCAGAGTACCCAGAGGAAATAGACATTAACAGAGCCAAGGCAGCAAAAGACCGTGCGCAGGAAAGACTGCAGAAGCAACTCAGCCAGATAGAGTATGTGAGGTCAAAGGCAGCACTCGCAAGAGCTATGGCTCGTTTGAAAATTACAAAACAAAAGTAAGAAGAGATAAAGTATTTATGTAATAAATGAAAAACACTGTGGATTGCTAAATTATAACAATCGATAGTGTTTTTTTTGTTCCATAAAGTGTAAGCGCTTAATCAATAATATTGGCTTAAACGTTTGCCGTCTATCCTTTTGTTTTAATAAAAATATTTCAATACAGAACTAATATAGTATAAACGGTGCAGAAATATTTTTTAGCTAAAATTACCATTGACATTTGCCGATATAACCTTATAAAGAGTAATTTTGGGGGTATTAATTTGAATTTTATTAGTGGAAAAAAATCACAGAAAAATAGATTTATCTCAAAGCTTGCTTTAGTACTGGCAATTACCATTGTGCTGCAAAGCTTTATGATGCTTTGTGTAGCGAATGCCACGGAGATGTCAGATTTGACAGCTGTTATTGAAAGCAGCAATAAAATCACATTAAACTGGAGCGATTCAACGATCGATGAGAAAAGCTATATTATTGATAGGAAGATTGATTCTAGTGCATTTACTGTTTTAGCAAGGCTTGCCGCAGATACAACTAGTTTCTCTGATAGTGCTTTATCTATAGGACATACATATACATACAGAATTCGGGTTATGGATTCCACAGGCACTACACCATATATATATACTGAGGAGTTATCCGTTAATACAGGCGATGTAGTTGCACCAGATTCTTTAACAATCACGTCTTCAGATTCAAATCAAATAGACTTGAAATGGTCATATTCTGGATCAAAATCATATAACACAATTATTGAGAGACGAAATAGTGAAGATACACAGTGGTATGAGATTGCAAATGTTGGAAGCGAACAAAAAACATACAGTGATACATCTGTTGATTCAGATTCTAATTATTACTATAGAGTTAGAGGGTGCTATTCAAATAATATAAAGACTGCACCATACCCTAATAATAATATAGGTATCCTTGGCAATTCTCTTTTAGAGAAACCGACGGATTTAACAGGCCTAGCGTTATCGGATCATAGAATTCAACTCACATGGGAAGACAATGCAGCTGCCTCTTCCTTTATTATCGAAAGAAAATCACCCGATGAAGGTACCTTCAAGGTGATTGCTGTAGTTGCTAAAAATATTAATACTTATATTGATGAAGATGACTCATCGAGTCCAGTTAACTCTAACACATTATATTCATATCGAGTAAAAGCGATTACAGGTTCTTCAAAGTCGGAGTACTCTGATACAGTAAGTATTATAAGTACTTATCTAAGTACACCAACTGGGTTGGCAGCAACCTGTATAGATGGTCAAAGTATCAAAATTACATGGAAAGACGTATCAACAAAAGAAACTGGATTTGAAATCTGGAGGAAAGTTGGTGCAAGTGGTTCGTGGGAACTATACACAACGATGGGGAGAAATGCAATATCTTTTGTTGATACTTCAATTTCAGCTAAGAATTCGTATTCGTACAGGGTAAGGGCAAAAATTAATGATAACACTGTATATTCTGATTATTCAAATGAAGTAACAATTTATTCTTCTGCAGCTAACACACCTGTAAAGCTAAGCTATAAGGTAGTAGGTCAAACTGAAGTTGAATTAAGTTGGAAAGGTACAAGTACTGCAATAACTGGGTTTAAAGTAGAGAGGAAAATTGGGTATTTTGGAGAATGGTCTCAGATATCAAGTTTGGAGGCTAATACAACTAAATACAATGATAAGAGTATAAACAAAACAAATGTATATTATTACAGAGTACTATCTTCTGACACATTGAATTCAACTAACTATAGTAATATAGTTGTGGTTTCATTAGTTGCACCAACAGCACCTACTAAATTACAGGCTGTTGCAGTATCTTCTAGTGAGGTTCGGCTAAGCTGGCAGGATAATTCAAATTCAGAAAATGAATTTGTTATAGAGGCTATGCAGTTTAATGCATTTGTAGAGGTTGGGAGAGTTGATGCAGATACTACTACCTTTACATATAATAACATAAACCCAAATACGACTTTGACTTTCAGAGTAAAGGCAGTTTGTGGCTCCAATCAAAGCACACCATCAAATCAGGCTATTGTAACTACAAAGAAAGGTATAACTTTTTCAGATCTAGGTAATGTAAAATGGGCTGTAACAGCCATTAGTAATCTGGCCAGTAAAAATGTATTTGATGCAAAAGTGTACACAAAATTTAACCCTAATCAGAACATTACTATTGGAGAGTACTGCTCTATAATTATTAGAGGCTTAGAGCTAGATAAGGTATCTGTGGGAAAATTTGCAGATGTGACAGTAAAGCACAAATATTACAAAGAAATAATGACCGCAGCAAAGCTTGGTATTGTTTCTGCAGATAATAACAATAAGATTTATCCCAATAAGTTAATTACCAGAGAACAGGCAGCAGTAATGGTTTCAATTGCGTTAAAGATTAAAGGTGCACCCCTTCCTGCGCAGAATGAAAGCCTGTTGAAACAGTTTGCAGACTATAAATCAATTTCAGCAGCATCAGCGGATAATATTGCAGCAGTATGTGGGGCAGGAATACTATCAGGAAAAGTTATTAACGAGAAAACCTATTTGCAGCTAACTGGCTATGTAACAAGAGCAGGAGCAGCAGTTTTAACATATAAGGCTATAAATTATATAAATCAATAAATCTATAAAGTTTTTAAAGATATAAAACTTCAACTAATTAATGACTAAAGATATCTAGCCATGAGGAGCGAGATAAATGAAAAAATTACTACGAACAATATCCATTGTGCTTATAATAGCGAATTTGCTAACTATTCCATTTTCTTCATATGCAGCAAGTGGAACAACTACTATCACTAGTGATAGTACATTATTGAGTAAATGGAAGGGATATGGCCTGTTAGATGAGAGTATGACTAATAGCGATTTAAGTGAGCCTATCACAAAGATTGATTTTATAAGGTATATCAACAGTCTGCTGAAACTTTCAAAACAGGTGGATATAGGCTTTAGTGATGTACCAAAAGATTCTTGGTACGGTGCTGAAATAGCAAAAGCTGTGGCCGCAGGATATGTGTCAAATCAAGATAAAACAAGCTACAATCCCTTTTCAAATATAACAAGGTTAGATGCAGCAATTATGGTTGCACATGTGTTTGAACTAGAGTTGAAGAATAAAAATTCAACTAATAGTATAACTGATGCTGAAAAATTAGATACTGCTCAGTTAGCCAGCTTAGGTGCAGTTATAGAAAAAGGCTATCTATCCGAAATATCATCAGGTAGGTATGCGCCACTTGGAGTGTTAAAACTTATAGATGCCATACAAATGCTGGATAAATGTTTTGGTCAATTGGTAACAAAGTCTGGTAAGATTACTAGTGATGTTCAAGGCAATATGCTTATAAATACTAATTTAGTTACATTGGAAAATATAACTGTTAACGGAGATTTGATTATTGGTGAAGGTGTCGATGATGGAGAGGTAAGACTTGAGAATACTATACTAAAAGGAAGATTGATTGTAAGAGGCGGAGGCCCTAATAGTGTAGTTTTAGTAAACACACAAGTAAACGATGACCTTATTGTGGAGAAAAGTGCTGGAGATGTACACGTTGAATTATTTGGCAAATCTGCAATAGAGCAAACCTATTTAAAATCTGGATGCCTACTCTCGGAGGAAAATCTTTCAGGTAAAGGCTTTGTTAATGTAACTGCCGATCAAGCTGTTATTGATAATCAAACTGCAAAATTACAAGGCGATTTTAACAATATAGTAGTTGATGGTAGTAATATTAATATTAAGCTTAACGGTAATGCACAAAACATTAATATTTCAAAGGATACTAAAGGTAGTTTTTCGATAAATGGTAATGTAGGGACTATCGCAACTCAGGCTTCCCAAAATACACTTGAGCTTTTGGGTGGAACAATATCTAAGCTTAATGTTGAAACAGGAGCAAAAGGTAATAAAATTACAATTAACGGTGCAAAAACAAATGCTGTAAATATAGCTGCTATAAATTTAAAGGAGAATACGGCAGTCAATATTGATAAAGGAACAGTTGAAGAATTAACGCTTGAGTCCTCAGCAGAAGGCTCAAACCTAGAACTAAAGACTGGAGGAATACTAAAGAATTTTTATGCAAAGGCAAGTGCTACCATTACTGGTAAAGGCCAGATAGGTAACGCTTATGTCTATTCACAAAATGTCAGCATGGGTATAAAGCCTAGCGGAAAATACTTAACTGATAATTCGGCTACTGATACAGATGGAACAGTTGCTGATTCAAATCCTTCACTAATAAAAGTTTATGGAAAGGATATAACCCTTCAGGTAGGTAAAACAGAAAAAGTTACTGCTTATGTAGTTCCGACTAGCAGTACTTTATCCTACAGTGCTGCAGATGGTACCATTGCCACAGTAGATGATAAAGGTATGTTGACAGCTAATTCTGTAGGAACTACCTTAGTATATATTAATGCTCAAAAAGAGGGCTATATTCCGAATGTAGCAACGATAAATGTTACTGTAACTTCTGATAATATAACTGTACCAGGAACACTTGTAATAGATCCAACAACAGGAGAGACGGGTACATATAGGGACTTTACCCTCACATATATAGTTGGGGATAATATGCTAAATGGAAAAGTATATATCAGGCTTCCAGCAGGCTTTATAGCATTGGAGAGTGATACAGTAAAAATTGGTGATTTAACTGAAAGAGCTTTAGGATCATCATGGCAAAAACCAGATACACTACTGTTTGAAAACTTGAAGTTAACAGCGGGTCAGAAAATCATAGTCAAATTGGTAAATAAAGAGGTTCCAGCTGGCGGACAGTATGAATTTAGTTCTACCTCAGATGCAGATGGTGATGGACCAAAGCTGTCAACTACAGATGAAAAAGCGATATTTATATCAGATAGTCTTAAGAAACTGAAAGTAACAACTAATTACTCTGTGCCAGAATATGGATCTATAGGTGGAACTACAAAGATATCCACTCTATCCTTCAACGGATTAGGTGACTATATTACTGAGGGCTATAAGTGGTTGATTAAAGTACAGGATGGAGAACTTACGACAGTACCGAAATTTAATGATGAATTGCCTATATCGGCTGCAGCATATTCAGTTTATGAGCAGGGTAAAGATATCCCTGTTATTGCGGGACAACATTTAATACTTGCTGCAGTAGATGCATCAAACAAGATTAAGGCATATGCAGATATACTGATTACTGATGGTACTAATGGCTCGGCTAAAATGATAAGACCAGATGATGCAGCAGAATTGGTAGCCGGAACAAATTATAATATTCCTGAACAAGGCATAATGGCTGGTACCACCAGAATTGGTGGCTTGAATTATGCTGGAGCTGACCATTGGATGATTAGGCTTCAGGATACTGCTGAATCGTCCATATTCGTAAACACTGAGTTTAAAGGAGCAACAGATTCAGATTATACAAACGATGAGGATATCAAGGTAACTGAAAATCAGCACATAGTACTTGCTGCAGTTGATAAAGATAATAGAATTAAGGCATATAAAGATATAACAGTTAACCCTGAAATGATTAGCGAACCTGCTGGAACACTTGTTGCGGGCAGTCACTATGAAGCACCTAGCATTGGTTCAGATGAAGGTACGACAAAGTTAGGTTGGCTAAATAAGGGTATTACAACTGACGCGTTCACAGATGTTAACAAGTGGATGATTGTCGTTTTAGATGAGGCTGCGGTAATTCCAGCACTTGATGTATCCACAACTGAATTTACAAAATATACAGATGGTATGACATTTGAAAACTATTTTGCGGGTGCTAACATTCCAGTTACTGATAAGCAGCATATACTGCTTGTTGGTGTTAATGAAAATGTGGATAGTATTACAGGAAAAACAACAGAACTGATAAAAGCATATGCTGACATAGCAGTCGGTACAAATGTTATTCGTCAGACTGATGCTGTGGAAATTCCTGCTGAAAACTTAGTACTACCAACAGTAATTGGTTCTAAAGCAGGATCAACTCAGATTATAAAACTTGATTTTACAAAAGCTATCCCACAGGCTACAAAGTATATGGTAAAAGCTGAAAATAATAGTGAAGTCTTTACAGTACCTCAAATGAACAGTAAGCTTGATGGTTCTGTAGATTGTTCAGCCAACATGGATATTACTGTAGCCAGTGGTCAGTATTTGATTTTAGTGGCAACTGACGCAAATGGCTTCATTAAGGCATATAAGGTTGTAGATGAAAGTAATTTAAAGGCAAGACCGAAAGATACAACGAAACTGGAAACTTCCTTGAATGACTACTCTACACCAAAACCTGGAAGTGAAGAGGGGTCTACTATGATAGAGCTATCCTCAAATGGTATACCACGTGAAGACAGCGACACCCGTGAGTTCGGATCTTGGATGTACATGGTAAAAAATGGACAGTTCACAATACCATACGATGGAAGTGATATACCTACAGGTATGCAGCCTTATAATTCAGGAGCTGATATAAAAGTTACAGCTGGCCAGTATGTAATGATAATTGCTATAGATAAAGCTGGTAAAGTAATGGCATATACTCAGGAACAAATAAATGCACAACAGATTAAGCAACCAAAGACGTCTACGCTTGACGAAAATAACTATTCAACTCCTGTACCTGGTGTTACAGACGGTACTACACGGATAATGACACTGAAATTCAGTGGTATTACTGGGAATAATCTGAAATGGTTATATAAGGTGTCTGCTAATGGGCTTGCTGATCCAGGTTACGATAGTGTTGTTAGTGGTACTATTTATTCAGCAGGTGTAAGCATCCCTATTGAAAAGGACCAATACATAACTTTATATGCTGTAGATATGGTAGATGGATTCTACAAAGTAAAAGCGTATACGAATTTAAAGATAACCGAAGGCCAGATTAAAGTCTCAGTTAAACCACTTAGCATGGGCCCAAGTTATTCAAAGCCTTCTATGGGTAATGCAGCAGGATATACTCAAATAACATCCTTGTCCTTTGCTGAATTTACAAACCCTGGTTCAGATTGGAGCTGGAAATACGCAGTAGGAAATACCTCCTTCATTGCACCTTCAAAGAATACTACTTTAAGTACCTATATAGACAGCATTGGAGTAACTGCTGAAGTAACTACTCCACAGCCATTGAACCCAGCTGGTACAATTACTCAGATTAAGGCTTCTGCAAGACAATACTTACTGTTGGTGGTCGTAGATGGGTCAGATGTAATACAGGGATATGCCAGTGTAGATTTAGACGGCTATGTGAAACCTGAAGAAGCTCTAAAAATTCCAGATTCCAGCATAAATCTCGTTAAGGGTACAGTTGAAGGAACTACCTCTTTTGATAAGTTGAATGCTATCGGTATAATAGGACAGGAAAAATGGATGGTTATAGTTCAGAAAGACCCATTCAATACAGCTACTAATCCTATTGCCCTGAATTCAACCTATACAAATGCAAACTATACTAACTATAAAGCAAATACAAATATAACAATATCTCAAGATTGGTATATGCTCCTGCTTGCAACTGATAATGCTGGCAGAGTAAAAGCATACAAAGAGCTACAAGTTGGTAAAGATAAAATAATGAATCCTTTTGCTAATAAATTGGAGGAATTTACAAACTATACAGGGCCTGTACCTGGTGCTACGGATGGCACAACAAGGATAACATTAATGGCTACCAATATTCCAACAGATAGTGGGACAATTTCCTGGATGTATAAGGTGGGTAAGACAGACTTTGCAATACCTCACTTGGATGATTTGGCATCCACGCCGGAATATACTTCATATAGTACAAGTGGGGCGGCCATAACAGCAGCTGTAGGAGATAGGTTACTTATTGTAGCTGTTGGAGGCGGGAAAATTAAAGCTTATAAACAGTTTACACTTGAGCCAGGACAAGTTAAGCCAACTACTGCTAAAAAATTGGTATTAAATAAAAATTATTTTACGCCTGTACCTGGAACTAAACCTGGAACAACGAAAATAGGTGGCCTTGATATGATAGGCCTACCTACAGGTGTAAGTAAATGGCAGGTTAAGGTAGTAGATATTGCAGAAGATCTTGTTATGGGAAGTATGTTTACAAATCCTCTGCCGCTCCTAAGTTCTTCTGATACGATGGATAATATTCCTGCTAAGGATGGTCAGACAGTTGTATTGGCAGCGGTTGATACAAATGGGCATGTAAAGGCCTTTGAAAATATTTTGGTAGACGATAAGATGATTAATCCGCCTTTGGCAACTGGAGACATAAAATACAGTACTCCGAAGTATGGCTCAGTGGAAGGTATGACATCTATTTATCTGTCTAAAGAAGGAATATCAAGAATTAGCAAGTTTATGTTAAAACTAGTTTCTTCACCACAGGACATTGTTGCAGGTCAGACTATTACAGAAGAGACTACTACTGCTGAAAATGATTATAGCAAATTTAAGAGCTATGATGAGTCAGCAGGAAAAGACATAAAGGCTTCTGTAGGCCAATATTTATTGATTGTTGCTGTAGATTCAAGTAATAAGGCTTTAGTGTATACTAATGTTAAGCTGATAAGTTCATATATCAGACCTGGAGATGCTACACTACTTACTGCACCAAAGAATTATCACGATCTGGAGCCAGGTTCAGATGTTGGAACCACGTTAATCAGTTATCTGGATGCCTTTGATATCCCAGGCTTCTCAAAGTGGGTTGTAAAGGTAGAAAGTAGTACACCGTCTAAGCCACCACTGATGGATTCATCAGTTCAAGATGCTCAGGATTATACTGTTAATATGAAGATAAAGGTAAGTCAGGGAGATATTTTTGAACTGTATGCACTAGATGCAAATATGGGTGTCAAAGGTTACGCATTTATAACAGTAAAACCAGAGGATGTTAAGGGAGTTGCAACAAAATTAAATCTAACACCAGTGCCGGGAACTACTCTGAATACTACAATGCTGACTGCAGCAATGCTGAAAACAGCGTTAGATAATGCTAGTATAACAGATGTAACTGCTTGGAAATATGCTATTATGGACAGTGCTCCTGCTGACATATTGATGGACAGCAATATGAAAACCTGGGGAGCGGCATATACTCCGGATACTAATATAGTTGCTGTTGAACAAAAGCACTTGGTGCTTGTGGCTACTGATGGGGCTGGTCTGGCCAAAGCATATGCAGACATAACATTGGATTCCACAATGCTTAAGGGTATAAATGTTAATATTTCAGGTACTATAACTGATCCTACTGGAGAAGCAGACATTGTAGCTGGTGGACGAACAATAATAATTACTCTTGTAGGCAGTGAGTGGCAAGATGATGTGTTTACAGATCCAATTAAACAAAAGCTGCTGTTTACTGGCTTTACGCCTGTAGTGTCAGATACTCAATGGAAAAACGTAGTTGCTGGATTTAAAATAGTACCAATGAGTCCAGTCGATAAGAAGGTTATTACCATCAGAATGAGCGAGACTAAATATGATATAAGTACAAATCAGCAAATTAGTCTTAATATTGATAAGAGCTTAATTAAAAATGCTGATAAAAATGTGACAGTAGCAAGTGCATTTAAAATAGGTGCTGACGCTGGAATAAAACCTTTGACTGGAACTGCAATTGTACCTGGTTTAACCGAAGCTGATATCGAGGCTGGTGGTAAAACAATAATTGTAGAGCTCACAGTTGGTGAATTTGCGACAGATGTCGACACTGATACTGATAAAAGAAATGCTATTTTCAATGCGATAACATCATTAAATACTGATAAAAAGGTCAGAGACCAAATAGTTAGTGCATTGGTGGCTGCAGGCTCAAAAGCAATAGTCTGGAATTCATCGAGCAAGATTACAATTATCCTTCAAGCTATACCTTCTTCGGATTTCACTCTCAATACGAACGAGGTACTTTGTTTGAATATACCTTGCAAGACTGGAACAGGAAAGGAAATCCTTATAGGTGCTGCAACAGGTGCTTCAGCTTCTACGCCGATAATTATTTCTGCTGACGTAAAAGCAGACTTAGGTGGAACAATAACTTCACCTGTAACAGAGAATGACTTATTTGACAAGACGCTGACAATTACTTTATCAAAAGCACAATGGGTATCTGATATAGCAACTGATGTAACAAAGCAAAGTGAGTTATTCAAAGGACTAGCAGCCACATCTACTGTAGCTACCGAAGTAACTGGCCAATGGTCAAAGGTAATAACTGCATTAACAAATGCGGTCAATGCAGGGCAAACAGTTGTTACAAGAGATAGTGACAGTACAATTACAATTAAGTTCCCATCTGTTTCAGGGTATAATATTACTGCCAACCAGACAATTTCGGTTAATGTACCTGGGGCCTTAATAGTAGGTGGAAAAACAGCTATAAAAGCGAGCCAAACTTTCACGATACAAACAGCAGCCAGTGCTGCTTTATCCGGATTTACTGGCGGAAAAGTAACTGGTGTAGCATATGAGAATGATATTATCGTAGGCGGGAAGCAAATTATCATAACCTTGAAAGATGCAGCTTGGGCTGATGATTTCAACACTAATACCGATATAAAGAAGGCCTTACTTGATGGTATAGTAGCAGATACTGACACTGATAATGCCTGGAAACTTGTTATAGATACCTTAAAGTTTGAGCTTGGAAAAGTGCAGAAAACCTCAGGTAATGTTGTTACTATCGACCTTCCTGCAGTAGCACTTTATAGTTTAACTACTGTCAAACAACAGATATTATCTGTTACAATACCTGCAACTGCACTTAAAGCGTACTCCTTTAACATAAAAGCTTCAGGAACCTTGACAATAAATGATGCTATTCCAGTAGCTGCCGTAGTAACAAATGTTAAGGCTTCAGAAAGTGATAAGACATATAAGACAGGAGATAAAATAACAATATATGTGACCTTTGATAAAGAAGTTGCTGTTACTGGTAAACCGACATTAGGTCTGGCAATAGGTTCAACAACAAAAAATGCTACCTATACAGGTGGAACAGGGTCAAAGATATTAACCTTTACCTATACAGTATTGGCTGACGATGTAAGTACTGTACTGGATTATAAAGCTACAACTTCATTAACTGTTCCAGCAGGTGCTTCAATAATAAATCTGGGTAGTACTCCTACAACTGCTGTTTCAAAAACTTTACCTGCTTTGGGCAGCGGTAGTTCACTTAGTCAATCTAATGTAGGTATAGATGCGGTTGCACCTAAATTTGCAACAAGTACAGCAGTAGGAATTAAAAATGAAAACGACGTAAGCTTTACTGCTAAGGTCGACGAGGATTCAACAGTATATTATGTGATTCTTCCAAAGGCTGCTGTTTATCCAGATGCAAATCATATAATGGACGGTAAAGATTCTACAAATGGTGCTGCTATAAATGGAAATTCGCTATTGACACTTAATACTGACAGAACTTTTACAGCTACAGGCTTAAGTGCAAACACAGATTACAATATTCATATGGTCGCTGTAGATGCTCTTGGAAATGCTAGTGCTGTGAAGACATTAAACTTTATAACATCTGATAAAACAGCCCCTGTATTTGATAATCCTCCTGCTCAGTTGTTGCCTACATCAGATAATAAGATAGACATATCTGTTAAAATTAATGAGCCTGGTAAAGTATATCTGGTAGCTCTACCCAAAGGTTCACAGGCACCTAACAGTGCTCAAGTAAAAGCATTTAAGGATGCCAATAATGTTACAGCAACCTATATGACATCAGCATCGGTTACTGATAAATTGACAACGGTATCCTTAATTGGGCTGCCGGTATCAGGACATTATGATATTTATATTGTGTGTGAAGATACTTCACTTAATCTGATTGCTACTCCTGCTGTGATTTATGATGCTAAGACCTCACGAATGATTCTGACTAATGTTGCTGTTAATGTAGTACAAAAATTGATTACAAATACAACAACGGCAATGCAGTATAGTTTAAATGGGTATACATGGAATGATTGTTCCGCAACAAATACTACATTTACATATAATGACTCTGCTGATAGCCTCGCAATCTATATTAGAGAGAAAGCGGACCCATCAAATGTAAGAGCACCTATTTTAATAAATAGAAGTGACTCAGCTTTAATTACAAAACCAGTAACATATGATATAGCAGCGAAGAAAATAACAAATCCAAATACGGTTTCTGCAACAGATTCTACTGTTTTGGCTCTTGAGTACAGGATGAATAGCGGAACTTGGAAACCACTAAATGCAGCTGCAACAGATGTGGAATTTACTTATGGAGTTTGGTACGTAAGGGTAGCTGCAACTGCATCAAATCTACCATCTGTTGAAGTACCAGTTACCGACATATCAGTTCCGGATGCGGCTCCAAATCTGGTTTATGATGATTATATGAATACTATCAAAGGATTAGACAGTACATTGGAATACAGAATTGATGGCGGTGATTGGACAAACGGTACAGTAGCTGCAAATTTTGCAGGAACTAAAAAGGTTGAAATAAGGAAAATAGCAACCAAGGATAAACTGGCAAGTTCTATACAAACAATTAACTTTACAGCGTGTGTGATTGAGATTGTTGCAATTCCGGCTGCTGATACAACGACAAACATGAACTCAGTAGCTATAACCTTTGAGGAAAATACGAACAAACCAGCATTAACAGCTGATACATTTAAAAAATATTTTCTTGTTGGTAAATGGAATACTGCAGTACCTCCAACGCAGACCACTATAAATAGCTGGGGTAATGACATCAATGCTATAACCTGGAATAGTACTGGAAATATACTTACAGTAACCTTTAAGACAACTGCCATGGCAGGGTTAACAGCCATGATAGGTGATGAGGTCAGAATAGATGTAGGAGCAGGTATAACAAAGGCTGGAACTACCACAAATGAAAATTATACATGCAAAGGGACTCTGACAGGTAGTTTCCATACGACTCCAATATTGAGTGTAAAGGCTGTTAATAGTAACGGAACTATAGGCTTTGGAAGTGGCGATCAGATTGTAATAACCTTTGACCAGCTTGTAAATAAAAATGACATAACGGCTCTAACAACGTCTAATATTGGTACATTTTTGAAGGTAACCGATTCCTCCGGAATAGTTCAAAATTGGGGTGTTGTTAATAATACTGATATAGTATGGAGCAAGAGTAGTGACAATACTAAATCTATCCTGACTATAACCTTTAAAGGTGCGACTCAAATTGATGTTAATGATAAACTTTCTATTAATCCAGCATGGGGGTTAAAGGATGCAGATAATACCACAGCAGTATGTAACTTCAGTGCTTCAATCAGTGGGAGCTTTACCTCATCACCGAAGATTAACAGTGCAGTTTACTCTGCTGTAAATAATACTGTGATTATCACATTTGACCAAGCTACCAATGAAAGTAGAATAGATCCTGTCAAACTAAATGAATGGTTTAAGTTGGTTGATTCAGATGGAATAACGAAGCATAGCTGGGGTATAAATAATGACGAGATTATAACCTGGACCAGTAGCAGTATACTGAAAATTACGTTGCCAACTATAGCAGGAAGGACTATTGAAGTAGGGGATACACTGACACTGAGTACTTACGCCACCATTAAGGCTGCAGATAACGGCACTGAATCATCTAGTGCATCTGTGCAGATAAAGGCACCGACACCATAACTTCAACGCATCTGAAATAATATAATAGTTAGAAATCTTATAAAAAGAGGCCTTTGGCCTCTTTTTTGCACATTCAAGTATAAGTACAACTAAGTTTCTTCCATGGCATATGTTTTGAAAAAACTAAGTTTTCTTTACGTTTTCTTTACAACTTCCTAGAACATATAAGTAAAAAGTACCAAAATGCCGATGAACAGAATAGCGAAATAGTATTTAACTCTGGGAGGTACATATACAATGAAAACCAAATTAAGGGTATTATCAGCTTTTCTTATCTTAAGCATGATTTTTCCTATCTTATCAGGTATATATCAGCCTGTGCTTGCAGCTATGAATATACCAATTAAAGTTTATATAGATGACTTTAACAAGAGTACTGCTACTGCAAAAATCAGCTGGGATCCAGTTGATAGTGCAGTAACTACTAATATCTATTACCATATACCAACTAGTACAGGGTATTCAGAGGTAAAGGTTGACGCTGCACAAATAGACACTATAAACCATACTGCGACTATAACGAAAATAAAGAATGATATAATTTATGATTTTTATATAGAAGTGGTAGATGATAGTGGTCAAGTATACTCGGGACAAAACTACTTTTTATCTCAGGTATCTGTATATGCAGAGCAGGTAGAGCAACAGCAAGAAAATATGGCAGGTGGGGGTGTAGAAACAGGTGTACATCCTACAATTAAGCTATCATGGAATATGCCCAAGGTTTTTGTGCCAACTATTGTTGGAGACCATTTGGGAGGTGGGTCTATGCTATATGCAAATGAAACCGATAAAGGGACTCTCTCTCAAATTGATGGGTTGTTGGACAAATTAAATTTCTCGTTTAACTTAAATGTAGAAGATGAATCCTTGACCAGTATTCAGATAGTAATGGATAAAGATGTAACAGCTCTTGATAGCAAGTATAAGGCTTATCTTTCTGGAAATTTAGGGACTCAAAAGTATTCTAATGTTAAGTGGGAGGCTTCAAGTGGAAAATATTCTTTTTATATTCTGGGTTTAAAAGATAATAATGCTGATGTTCCATCAAGAGATGAGATTGTCAATGGAACGTACACTATTCCGAATAAGATTTCCCAAGTAGGTGATGAAATATATGTACTCCCACATAATGAAGTACGTCCTGGAACAGTATATCAAATAACAATGAATACTTTATTTACTGATGCTAATGATAAGTCTATTGATGCAGTTAACCAATGGACAACAGAAAATCCACTAATCGGGGCGGTTGACTATACATATACACCTATAAGGTTTAGTTTGACCAAGGATAATTATAATACTATCTATGTCAAGATTTATCGTATTAATGAAGGTGGAATTATGCCAAAATTGTATTATTATGTGCAGACAAGTAATACATCCTCAAATCAGGATTCGAGCTGGACTCAAAGAAAAAAGCTGGATGATACGTTTTTTGGTGATGGAGAATATGCTATAACTGGTATTGCTGCTGGCATTATTAATCCCAAGAATACTGTTTACTATAGAGTTGTTGTCAAGTCCGAAGGAATAACTGATCAAATTAAATCCTTGAATCTGGAATATACAATGCAGAATGACACTGCAGTACCTCCTGTTCCAAATAAAATATCAATAACAGGAGTGGACTTAGTACTTCCACCGACAGGAATAACTGATACATCCTCTAATATTACAATTTCATGGGATAAACCTAGTAATTGGGATCAGATTTTGGCAGACCCAGCAAATGACGTATATTTTAATTTCTTAATTAATGTAAGCGAGAAAGATTCTGTTACTGGCTCAAAACCTACATTAGAAGCAAACGGAAAAACTTATGGACAGTACGACACAAAATATAGACTGGTAAAATACGTAAGTGCGCAATCTTATAAATCTAGCAGTTCCGATAAAATTAAGGTTAGTGCTGATGGAACGAAACTGATTTATACTCTAAAAGGATATGAACTTTTTACTTGGGTGAATAAGAACGGTACTACTGTTGATAGTCTTGGTAAAGTCCAAACAATTCCAAATGATGATAATTACCCAAGTTACTTACTCCCAAATAAAACTTATTACTTGCAAATGTATACTACAAATACTGCTAGCTCAAATATGTCTGAAAGGTCACTCACGACAAGCTTTACCACCCTTTCACCTTCAGGTAAGGATGTACCTACTCCGAAAAATCTGGAATGGGTAAAAACTACAATTAATCCAAGTACTACTACTAAGCCAACCGTCGATGCGACAGTAGACATTAGATTTGATGCACCCAAAATAGTGTTAAGTGATTATACATCAGATAGCTCTTCAACTAATTATCAAATATTTTATGATTTATATATGAGTACTAATACAACTGATTTTCGAGTGATTGGAACAACACAGTCTAAGGGCGATGTCACATTTTCTAATCAGATATTGCAGAACACTACATGGTTTACCGCAACTATAAACCAATTTACAGGCGATAATAAAACAAGATTTGGAAGTGCATTAGCCCCTAATAGTACATATTATTTTATGGTAAAAGCGCGAATAGTAGATGAGAATCAAAAGACGGTGAAGCAATCAATAGGAACGGCATTATTGTCAGTAACTACTCCTCGAGGAGAAGCTACTATTCCAGATAATACAGCATTAAGACCAGTTGCCCCTACGGATTTTGCTATAGCATTGGATAATAACGGGGATCCTATGGTAGATGGCCAAAGTGTTACTTTCGAGTGGACAGTAAAAGAAAATGCTGCTGCCTATCACCTTATTGCTACTACAAATAAAGTCAACGCAGATGATACGCTCGATGCAGGCAGTAGTATTTTACAAGATACTACCTATAATAGTTTTATAAGCGCTCTGGGAAGTAAGGATAATGATGGGGATAAGGATAACTTAATACTAAACCCCAACGACAGTAAGCTACCCGCAAATTTTTCATATGACAGCACAACAAAAAAATGCAGATACACTATAAATACATGGCTCTACCCTAATAAAGTTTATTACTTTACCTTGAGATCAGAGATTGGAGTTAAACCAAATACAAAAACCAGTGTATGGGTGTCTATCCCTGTGACAACATCCCTAATTGAGAGCCCTACCAAGCTACAAGTGGTAAATGATTGTGA
This sequence comes from Bacillota bacterium, assembly GCA_023391425.1. GTDB lineage: Bacteria > Bacillota > Clostridia > Acetivibrionales > DSM-1351 > Ruminiclostridium. The sequence continues at coordinate 97,725 of JAEWAX010000004.1, forward strand.
ATTGGCTTTCTATTGGAGTGATAATACGGCCGGAATGACAGCAGAAAACTATAGTATATCGATCAAGGCTTCAGACAGTAACGATTATACCCTGCTTGCAAAGTCACAATACACAATAGTAAAGAAAGACAGTGTTTACTATGCTAGAACTACTCCAGCTGCTAAGCTAAAGGCGAATACGCAATATGGTATAAAGATTGTTAGGACTATAGATAATGTTGTTTTAAGTACTCTTGTAAAATCTACAAGAGATGATTATTATCAGATAGACGTAAGGTGGCAGGGGTATGCAATTGACGCATACTCAGGTTTTGAGATTGCAATAAGAACAGAAAATGATACTGATTATACAGTTCTTAAAAACAGTGTTGATTTAGAGTGGTATAGAGATATTTCAACACATGATTACCCATATTATATTGAAAAGGAAACTAGCAATCTAGGTAATAATTACTATATGTTTAACGCAAGGATTAAGCTAGCCCCCACAAAACTATCAGATGGGACAGTAGAACACAGACCATTAATTCCAAATACAAAGTATTATATAAAGGTTCGTGCAGTCAAGACGGATTCCTCAAATTCAACGGCTGTTACACCTTCAAAATATGTAGGGCCTGTGGATACTAGAACAGAGTTTAATCAAGATGATTATGATGACGAGGATAACCATACCAGTATCGAAGCAAAATTTTTAGATATGCTTGATAAGCTCGAGCAAGATGTTGTTTGGGATATTAGTAAGCAAAATGGTGTTACAAACAAGGTATTAGTTAGAGATGATAAAGTTATTAATTTACTCGAGGGTTATGGATTTTATTCATGTACAATAGATATGTCTCAAAGCGCAGATTACATCAATAGTGATGAGATCTATCTTGCAAAAGATATATTGGAAGCTATGAAAAGCAACGATAGGAGTATCATAATAAGAACTAAAAACGCTGAGTTCACTGTTAGGCCAGAAACCTTTAATGTTGATGATATGGAGGAGTTTAAGAGCGCAGAAGCAGTTACTGGCTCAAAGGATATTTACTTGAAGCTTAGCAATATTCAGAGCACAAGTATAGTTCCTAGTATACCTAAAAACACTACAGACTCGTCTAAAATGAGCGTGCTGTCTGCTCAGGCTATTGTCAGTAAAAAGACAAGTGCTTCAATTAATGCGCAGATTAAGGATAAACTTTATAATGATAAAACAGGTATTGTTCAGAAAAAGGTAGCAATAATAAAAAATCCAAATAACCTCAATGTACAGAAAGAGACTGAGGAAGTTAATAAATATCTAAATCAGCTTTGTGAAGAGGTCAAAAGTGAGCTATCATACTACATAGAGGATACTCTAAACGGGACAGGTTACGCATCAGGTGTGCTAGCTGATAAATTCGATATTTCGAAATTCAGTTCTCCCTTAGGTGTAAAAATGAAATATAAAGCGGGCACAATTTCAAATCCATATGTTTCATATGGAAATGTTGCAAATTGGAAAAAGCTTACTCAAAATGTGAAAGCTGAGGATGGATATTTAAGCTACTTTGTTACAGGGCCTGGAAAATATGCAATCTTTTCATCTAAAGATATTACTGCTACATTAGCAAATGATAGTGAGGCAAAACCATATATCTCGAAACTGGCAGGAAGTTATGATTTGACAACTGTATTTCCTGAAATAGATGTATCCTTCAATCCTGATTTGAAGGTAACTGTAAAAGAAGGAATATTACTATACGAATTGCTGTTAGAGTCACAGAATAATGAACAGACAGATGCTAAAGTTAAGGCTAAAGCATATGGCCTTGATAAAATTATCAACATCACGAATTTATATAGAAATTTAACCAGACAGGAAGCAGCAGCAATAACAATTAAGCTATACTGCCAAAAGACAGGAGCTGATTATGATAAACTGAAGGCATCATATAGTAAGCTAATAAAGGATGATAGTAAAATAGATGATAAATATGCAATACCAGTTTATGTATGCCTTCAAATGAATATAATGACTTTGGATTCAAGTGCAAATTTTAATCCAAAAGCTACAATTAATCGAGCTGAGGTTGCTATGGTACTTCAAAAGATGCTGGAAACATAGTAATGTCATATAATATATGTAACTATATAAATGGTTTTTAACCATTATATACATACATTGTATAAGAGAGCCATTTTGCGGGAGTTCTAAATGAAAATACAGGGAGAAAAACAATATGAAAATAAAAAGAATACTTGGAGCATTATTGACAGTGACATTATTTATAACTTCATATAGTACAAATGGAGTGTTTGCGGCTGATATTCCAGTACAGCCAGCACCAACAAATTTGGCCATAACTGCATTAAATACTACCGAGCCCCCTATTGGATATAGTGCCACAGATGGAGGGCAATCAGGATATTATGCTGACATAGCGTGGAAAGTAGCAAATCCAACTGGTATAAGCTATACTGGAAAATATGTGAATATTTATTTAGAGGAATCTGCAAAGAGTTATCGGACTGCAAAAAAATCCACAATAAACGCTTTGCCTGGTGATACATCTCCAATAAGAATGAGAAACCTTAATTCAGGAACAGTTTATAAAGCAAATGCAAAGGCATATTATCAATATACAGATGCCTTAAACACTAATAAATACAATTCAGCAGAGTCAGCAAGCTCAAATACAGTTAAATTCCTTACAGATATTAATCTGCAATGTTTTACTATGGGTACTGATAAAATTAAAATAAAATGGGATGATGTTTGGAACGATGGAAAAAGAATTAGCTATAAATTATATGTTTCAGAAAACAAGGATTTTGCCAATACTTTTGAAATTAATATAACTGACGCACAAATTAGTGAGAATGGCCCAGTTATTCTCAATAAGACAGATGGAACACTAGAATATAATCATACAGTTAGTAGTCCGGGAAGAGTGTATTACGTGAAACTCGTACCTGTAATTTCTGATACAGAGATTATAAAAACTGCTGAAACAAAAACGGTTCTAGCAAGTACTCATATTATGGCTAAAACTACAAGAATGTCAACAACCACTGATGGAAGTACAATCTGGAGACTTGATTGGAGTCCTGTAGTCACAGGAATCTCAAACACAAATATAAAGGTGCAGTATTATATTCAAAAGGCTAATAGTCTGGGTATTTATGAGACAATGTTTATTGAAGATAGTACTACTACATTTTTAACAGTAAAAGGTGATACAGAAAGTAGCTATATGATAAGAGCAAAAGTCACACAGAATGGGATTGACCTATATCCAGATAATATTGAAATAATATCTGATAAGATAACTCTTAAAGAGGATGAAGTTTCTTCGACGCCAGCAATGCCTGAACTTGTCTCAAAATTCCTGGATACAGGAGGAACAGGAAATGTAATTATTACTTACCAGGACACTACTAACGCAGATGGAAGCGTAGTGAAAGGTGAACTTGGTAAGGATACAGCAACTGTACTTTGGCGAGCACCCAGAAAGGCTGATGGAACAATAGACAAGAATGTCTTATATGATATTTGGTTAATTGAGGACCCAAATACAATAGATGCACCACCAGCAGCAACTAAAATTCAAACATCTTTTCAACCAAGTGAATCAAATTTTGTAATTGATACAAAGGATAATAACAATATTGTTGGTTACAAGTATAAGCTTGAAGGACTCCTACCAAACCATACGTATTATTTCAAAATAGTAGCCAAGAAAATATTTGCTGATGAGGTAGATGGTGTTATTCAAAGTGTAGAACATACATCAACCCCTGCATTAAAGGTAGTAGTGACACTTCCAGGCGGAGCTATTGATACACCCCTATTACCATCAAATCCTCCTCTTGAAATAAAAGAAAAGCCAGCTGGAAAGGATTTAATTACTGATAATAGTGTTACGATACAAACAAAAAATAGGTGGTATGAAGCATTTGATGCAAGCACTGGAAAATGGAATTATGTTAAAGCAGACAAAACTAAATCAACTGATAATATTGCAGATGGAACTTTGCAATACGATCCTAATGACCCGTCGACTCCAGTAGACAATGTTAACTATAGAAAGGTTGAGTATGATTCAGGAGTTTCGTTATACGTGGGATGTGAGGAATACTATGAAGGTATTGATATTTCAACGATAGACAAATACAAGCTGGAAAAATTGCCTACAACCCCCAATGATACTAGCGAAGATGTTAAATTAAATGTGCCTGAAAATATACCTACTACAACAACAACTGCTACATATGCGCCACATAATGTGGTGATACCTGTAAGTGACCTTAAGCCGAACACTACATATATATTATGGGTTAGAGCTGTTAGAAATGGGGAGCCGTCTTTGTACTCAGACACCTCAAATCCAATAATATTTACAACACTGCCATCAGCTGCGCAGACTGTTGAAAAACCAGTAGTGCCTACAATTAACTATACATATGTAGGTGATACCTTTGCAGATTTAGGCTGGGACTACAAAGATGGAGACCAATATTACATCAAATATGGAACAGTGGATGATCCGTCAAAAGCAAGGAACACCATAACAGTTACATCCAGCCAGATAAATCAATCTGGTTTAAATTATGTACGAATCCCAGGACTTACGCCAGATACTCAATATTATTTCTGGATTCAGGCAGAAGCCTTTAGTAGAGATTTGACGACCAGTCAGTTATCGGATTGGAGTGATTCCACGCCTTTAAGAACTTTAAAGGATATGCCTCCTATAACGCCAAGAGGGTTTGGTGTTAAAAATACGGCTGACGCAGTGACAAAAACAAGTGTTACCTTCGAATGGATAAAGGAAGCTAACCTTGAATATATATTAGAGATTGCAAGTGGGGTAGACTATAAGGATGTGAAAGAATATAAGGCAGGAGCGGTTTCTGAGTTTAAGGTTGATGGATTAACCTCTAACTTTAGATATTTTGCAAGACTATATGCTTACGACCCAACTAAGAAGCTAACATCTTTACCTACACAAAGTGTTAGTGTCAGAACACTCAGAAGTAGTGATGACTATGATTCTGATCAAGATGTAGACAACGTTATAACGGGTGAATTCATCGATAAAGCAACAACAGTTGTTAGCGGAACCTGGACAGTTAAAATAGTAGGTGTAAATGCAGACAGATTGATAGAGGTAATGAATACTGATAACAAGCTAGATTATACTGTTGATGTTTCAAAGCCACCTTCAGCAGCAAACAACATTTGTATTTATATATCTAAAAAGGTATTTGATAAGCTTGAGATATTAAAAGAGAACATTGCATTTAAGACAGCTACAGTTTCCTACAATTTAAAGGCAGGAATACTTTCAAATTATGCTGATACAGCTGATACTAAAAAAGAGCAAATATACCTATTTAATATAACATTATCTCCTCAGAAACCGACAGCAATTGCAAATCAATTGCTGCTTAGACAGCCATTAGCTGAAATTGGAGTATCACTCAACACCGGTGCCAGCGATATTGCAATCTCTGAGTTTGCTACACCATTAATTGTTAGTTATCCTTTTTCTGCACAAAAGGACTATGTAGAGGGAAAAACCTTAGGCTATTTTTATAATACTGGAGAAAGTAATTGGGAAAAGCAAACCACATGGGGAAAGTATGATTCTGATAATAATTTAGGAGCTATCAACTTCCAATCACAGACACCAGGACTTTTTGCCGTAGCAGACAGGACAACAAATTTATTTGATGATATTTATGGTTATAAGTATGAGTCTTCTATAATAAATGTGGCTTATATCCATAAGCTCAAGAGTATAAAAGGTAGGATGTTTGAGCCAGATAAAAGTGCAACTATAGGTGACGCTGTTAAGTTAGTTTTTGATACACTGGATTATGACTATGGTAGTGAGTACATGGAATCAGCCGCAAAAGCCGGTATCATAAAAACAAATAAGTATTCTGGTAATATATGTACAAGGCAAGAGGCAGCATGTATGGCAGCAGTTCTTTATCAAATAAAGTCTAGCACAAAGGTACAAGCAGATGCAGATACCATTACAAGCTATAGCGACTCAAAAAAAGTAGATAAGGATATATTGAATAAGGTTGCCTTTGCAGTTGAAAATGGTTTTGTACCAGATGCAGCGTCAAGCAAACTAAACCCAACTGGCCCTGTCACTAGAGGCGAACTCATGTATATGATAGAAAAGGCATTAGCACTTGCGGGTGAGATTGAGTAGAAAAGAATTTATGTAGTGATGCTTAGAAGAATTAATGCAGTAGTACTAGTTGTATAAATGTTTTCGCAACGAAATAATATGCTAATCTCAGTAGCGTTACTAATACTCCCGCTATAGGTTAGCGGGAGATAAGTGCCGCCAAGCTTCGAAATAAGTGCGATATAGAAAACTTAGCTTGTGCCAAGCCACTACGGCGAAGGCAGAAGCTTAGTTGCACTTATACTTGTAAAGTGCTAGAGCTCAGAATACTTCATCTGAGCTAAGTCTTCTCCGACTGATTTACGCAGATTATTTCTACTAGCTATACATTTATACAACTAGTACTACCTTAAATAATTAATGTAGCACCACAACAGCATACGCTTTGCTACTCAATCTTCAGTAATGCTATAAACAAAACGGGAGGAACGCATAATGCGGCATTCGACTAAATATATTGCAATTTTTATAATTTCACTCATACTTTTAACTTTTTCAATGCAAGGTGTTCAAGCAAATGGTGTAAAGGTTTCCACACAGAACGATAATGCCAAATATAAAATTACTCTCACTAGCCAAGAGACTGGTAAAGGGATTAGGATAATCGCATATAGTACTGTAAATGGTAAAGTCGTCAATGTAACTTATGCTTTTGATAGCAAAGCGGCGACCACGGCCTCTTTTGAGATTGATGAGACAATGGTACTTGCACCCTTAAGGATTATTACTACAAATACTGATAACTTAAATTATAGACCATTTAAAGATATCTTAAATACTGAGGCTGATGAATATATACGTCATATTCATGATGCAGGTATAACGAATGGTTTTTCAGATGGAACATTTAAACCGCAAAACACAATTACACGAGCAGAGGCGGCTGTAATGCTTGCTACGGCTTTAAATTTAAAATTAGATAGTGCATCGGAATTTAGTAATAAATTTAATGATATAAATAAACATTGGGCTAAAAAATATATAAGTGCAATTTTGAATAAAGAAATAATGACAGGATTTTCTGATAAAACCTTTAGACCAAATAGTAAAATAACAGTAGCAGAGGTTTGCACAATCCTGAGCAAGTCTTTTGATTTTAAAACAAAATCTCAGGGAATATTTACAAAACTAAAAAGTAATCAATGGTATTCGTCATATGTACAGAACATTTTTAATTTAAAAATTTTAACTCCACAGGATAGTATATATAAATCATTTAGTGAAACAAGTTATATATCCCGTGGAAACTTTGCAATGATGCTTAGCAGAGCGCTTTCAACATATTAGGAACAAAAAAAATATAATCTCATATTTTATCCTTGTTTTGAAAACTTATCATGTATACGACTTTTTTAAACAGGCAATAATCTTTAATATCTTATCATAATTTGTGTAGAAATATTAAAAAGTATACCAATTTATGTTAAGAAATTTATTATTGTTAAGGTGGTATATATGAAGAAGTTTTATTTTTTTGTTATAGCAGTTTTGTTGATTGCTGGTATCATTGGAACTACATTCTACATAAAAATACAGAATCAATCAAGTCAACAAGAAATATCAATTGTTGATGCATTCCATTCTTCCGGTGCTAAAATGGTTGTAAATGAATTGTATTTTTTTGTAAGAGCAAATGATGATTTTGAAAGTCTGTCAAGTTTGACAGATATATGCAATGAAGTATTTAAATCCTTGGAAATTACTAACTATTCAAAGAACACAACCAGTACAGACATTTTATTAAAATCAGATTTTTTAGGAGCTACCAAGGATGGCGTAAAAGTATCAGCAATGGCAAGTATTGTAGGGAATAAATCTGGTGCAGGAGATAAATATATTACTATAGATGCAATCGGTGCAGAGGATGGCGCTGCATTATTGCTAAGAGATAGAATAGAAAAGGTTTTTAGTACACACGGATTGAAAGCAGTTGTAAATTCATGTATTACTGGAACATATGATGGAAATGTACAAGTCACACAGCTCGAAAATATTTGTAAGAAGATTTTAAATGAAAGTGATGCAAAGAAGGTAGATAGCTTGAGACAAGAAAATGTAATAAGTGTTTCGGCTTTTTCGCCTATGATTAAAGATAAGCTTAGTATAAATGGTAAAAATGTAAACTTAAGTCTAGCTATTAGATATAACAAACAGGAAAATAAGACTTATCTTTGGGTGGCTACACCTATAGTGAATACCGAATATTAAAGGGACAACTAGCGCGATTTTTTGTCCAAAAGAATTTCAAAATTTAAAACGAAAGGAAGAGCTCATTTGGCTAAATATGTTATCAGCGAAGGTGTACCTTTAAATGGTAGGATTAAAGTAGATGGTGCGAAAAATTCAGTTCTTCCAATAATAGCGGCGTCCCTGTTAGGTGAGTCAAAAAGTATTATTGAAGAAGTTCCTGACTTATATGATGTAAAAATGATGTGTGATTTACTAAAATCACTTGGAGCTGAAGTTGAACCACAACAAAATAAGTCATGTATAAGTTTTCAAGCTACAGATATAACTAATTCCACAGCTCCGTATGAGCTGGTGAGTAAATTAAGAGCATCCTTTCTCATAATGGGCCCTATGCTTGCTAAGACAGGCTTTGTTAGAGTTGCTCTACCAGGAGGATGTGCTATAGGATCAAGGCCAGTTGATTTACATTTAAAAGGTTTTATTGCACTTGGTGCAGAGATAACTCAAGGTCATGGGTATATCGAAGCACGAAGAGCGAAAAAGCTTATTGGAAGCAAAATTTATTTAGATTTTCCCAGTGTAGGGGCTACTGAAAATATAATGATGGCTGCAGTTTTGGCAGAGGGTCAGACTAGCATAGAAAATGCGGCTATAGAGCCTGAAATAGTTGATCTCGCTAATTATTTGAATAATATGGGAGCATGTGTTAAAGGTGCGGGTACAGATACAATCAGAATTGTTGGAGTTGAAAAGCTCAAGGGTTGTACGCATACAGTAATACCTGATAGGATTGAAGCAGGAACATTTATGGTTGCCGCTGCAATAACTCATGGAAATATAAAAATTGAAAATGTTGTACCTGATCATTTAAAGCCTATAATAGCAAAACTTAAGGAGACAGGGGTAGAAATCAGTGAAGAGCTATCTGCTATTACTGTAAAGAGTAATGGATATTTAAAACCAGTTGATGTAAAAACACTTCCATATCCAGGTTTTCCAACAGATATGCAGGCACAAATGACCTCATTACTTAGTCGTACAGAAGGGACAAGTATTGTTACAGAGACAATTTTTGAGAATCGCTTCATGCATGTTAGCGAGCTAAAAAGAATGGGTGCAAGCATTAAAATTGATGGTAGAACTGCTGTAATTGAAGGGAAAAAGTTACTAACCGGAGCAAGTGTAAAAGCTACTGATTTACGTGCTGGTGCAGCTCTTGTGCTTGCTGGGTTATCTGCAGAAGGAGCTACAGAGATTGGTGAAATACAGCATATAGATAGAGGTTATTGCATGCTCGATCAAAAGTTAAAGTCATTAGGTGCTAAGATTGAAAGGGTGGAAGAGTAAAAGTCTATTTAGAGATTTCTAAAACTTAATATGTTTCATAAAAACACCCCTTTAGTGAATATATATAAACAGAGTTCCAACATGTATATTTGCTAGGGGGTTTTTACCTGCCTAGAGAAGATAGCGCCTTCTGGGAGGTAAAAATGAAAAAGATTGTGGGCTATATCATTTTGATGCTTATAGTTGTTGTATTGTTGCCCTTGATTATAGTACGTAATTGCAGTATGGTGGAAAAGCCCAAAACAACAGAAAAACAGAGTAATGCCACTATAAATGTTTACATGGCAGATCAAAAGAAAGTAGTCAAAATGAATTTGGAGGAGTACTTATTGGGGGTAGTTGCAGCAGAAATGCCAGCATCTTATGAAATAGAAGCACTCAAAGCACAGGCAATAGCGGCAAGAACTTATGCACTTGCAAGAGCGAACAAGCTTTATAGTTCTGCAGCTGATACGACTCATGATGGTGCAGATGTATGCACCAACCCTGCTCACTGCCAAGCGTGGGTAAGTAAAAGCACAGCGATGAGGCGGTGGGGACTGCTTTCATCCTTTAAATATTGGAACAAAATACGTAAAGCTGTAAATGCTACCTCGGGTCAAGTATTAGAATACAACAATGTGCTTATAAACCCATTATTTCACTCAAATAGTGGAGGACACACTGAAAATGTAGAGGATGTTTGGGCAGGAACTGCCGAGCCTTATCTTAGAGGGGTAGAAAGCATTGGAGAGGATACATCCTCGGAATATAAGAACGAGGTTATATTAGAACAACAAGACATGGTTAATACACTCAAAGGATACAATTCTAAGATAGATTTACAAGGAAAGGATATATTATCTAATATAGAAATCAAGGAATATTCTACCGGAGGTAGAGTAATAGAGCTAAAGATTGGAAATATTACTATGAAAGGTACTGAATTTAGAAAAATATTTCAGCTTAAGTCTACAAATTTCAAAATATCTAAGCTCCAAAATGGGAAAATAGCTATAACAACGTTGGGGTATGGACATGGAGTAGGTATGAGCCAGTGTGGAGCTAATTATTTAGCTCAAAAAGGTACTAATTGTATGGACATTCTGAAATATTATTACAAAGGTGTTGAGATAAAGCAGAGCAATCATTCGGACTGAAGCTTAGGATGTGAATACAAAATATTAAACTAAATTAACACATTTCCATGTATATTGTTGGCAATTGAGGAAACAATATTTAATGGAGGTGGAATATTTATTATGAAGAAACTTATTCCAGATGAAAAAAATTGGAAAAACAAACTGTCAAAATTCTTTAATAATAAAGGATTTTATGTAATTCTAGCAGTTTGTATATTAATTGTGGCAGCCACTGCAATATATGTAACGACACAAAACATGAATTCTCCTGATACCAGTATGAATGATGAAAAGATTATTCCTGGTGAAGCAAATGTAGATCAGGGTGATCAAGCAAAAGCCGTTACTGGAACTGTTGGTAAAACTGAGGCAGCAAACCAATCAACAGCTGTAAATACACCTGCGAAAGAGACGGTAACTAAGCCTAAGACTACAACTACCACAGCTGTTATCAAATTTAACCGACCTGTTGATGGAACTATAATGAAGGACTATACCAGAGATGTAAATACTTTCTATGAATCAAAGACTTTAGGAGACATAAGAGCTCATAATGGAATTGATTATAAAGTAGACAAGCTTACAAAGGTAAGAGCGGTTGCAGATGGAACAGTTTGCCTAGTAGAGAATAATGCGAATGGTATAACTGTTGAGATATCACATGGTAGCAATGGTTTAAAAACCTTGTATGCTGGTCTTTCAAAACAGGGACTTGAAAACATAAGCTTTGGTCTTAAGGTCAAAGCAAATGAAATTATTGGACTTGTAGGAGATCCTATTCAAAGTGAATGCGAAGATGGTGCACATCTACATTTCGAAGTTTTAAAAAATGGTAAGTCAGTTGACCCAGCACCATACTTAAAAGCATCTTCGGCTACGACGCAACAGGCCAAATAATTAATATTAGGGTTGTTTCCCTATTAAATTTAAGAACAATGGCAATAGATTTAAATAGCGAAAGAGTGTCGCAAAACTACAGGGCGGCACTCTTTTTTAACTTATTTAACTACCAGAGTGTTTAGCTTACTAAATACTTTGGTATTCTTGTATAATTGGTACTTAAATAGTAAAATGTTAAATATAATCTAAGGGATTATAAAATAATAAATCATATTCCTTGAAAAGCCTGCTTTATTATTTTATTTTTCCTAAATAAAATTTAAAAAGCACGGGGGTTTAAAGATATGTCAAAGAAAAGGGTTGCAGTAATATTCGGCGGACAATCTTCTGAGCATGAGGTATCTAGGGTATCAGCTCAGTCTGTAATAGAGAATATAGATAAGCAGAAGTACGATATTGTTATGATTGGAATAACAAAGGATGGTAAGTGGCTTACATATGATGGGCCGACAGAAAAAATAGGTAGTGGAGAATGGCAGGCGATAGCTCAAAAACAACTTCTTAATCAGAGTTCTGAAAGACAGAATCTCTCACAGCAAAAAAATGGGACTCAGACTTTCTCTTCATCAACACAAATTGCAACTAATAACACAGCAAGAAGCATATTTGATGAAAATACAAATGCTCCAATAGATGTTGTATTCCCAGTGCTACACGGCTGTAATGGAGAGGATGGTACCATACAGGGACTCTTTGAACTGGCTGGAATTCCATATGTGGGCTGTGGAGTGCTAGGCTCATCATTGGGAATGGATAAAGCATATACAAAAATAATATTTGAAAAGGAAGGACTTCCTCAAGGAGACTACCTTGTATTTAGCAGAAAGCAGGTTTACTATCAAAATGAGAATGTAATCAAAGAAATAGAAGGTAAACTTACTTATCCTTGCTTTGTCAAACCATCAAATGCAGGTTCTTCTGTTGGAGTAAACAAAGCTTCAAATAGAACTGAACTCATAAAAGCATTAGATATCGCAGCTAAGAATGATAGAAGAATTCTTGTGGAAGAATTCATTAACGGTAGAGAAATTGAGTGTGCTGTATTGGGAAATGATAATCCAATAGCATCAACAGTTGGAGAGGTTGTACCTTGTAATGATTTTTATGATTATGAAGCAAAATATCAGGTGGGAGATAGTTCGAAAGTAGTGATACCGGCAGAAAATCTGTCAGCTGAAACTGTAGATAAAATTAGGGAGTATGCAGTCAGAGCATTCAAATGCCTTGATTGTGCTGGACTTTCTAGAGTAGACTTCTTTGTCCATAAGGTAACTGGTGAGATATATATAAATGAAATAAATACTTTGCCAGGCTTCACCAAGATAAGCATGTACCCAAAACTATGGTCAGAAAGTGGCATTCCTTATCCGGAGCTTATTGATAAGTTGATAGAATTAGCTTTTGAAAGATTTGAGGATAGTAAGAGAGAATATACTAATTCGATTGAATAGATAGAATTGCAGTTTCCTCATCAAATCTAAAATATTAGGTTTTAAAAATTTGCTTAAAATGGTATTATAGTATTTATTCACGTTAAAAAATCGGATAAATAAAACTAGTGTAATAATTGTAAACAAGTAGATTCTGAGGAGGAACCCGAATGAGTAAAAATGTGATAATTAATGTAAAGGGTATTCAAACTGATAATGACAACGATTCAAATACTCTTGAACTTATCACAGAAGGAAAGTATTATCAAAAAGGAAGTAATTACTACATCACTTATAAAGAGAGTGAAGTAACCGGGATGGTAGGAACTACTACCACTTTAAAGGTGGGAGAAGGTGTAGTTACATTAATGAGATTTGGAAAGGTAAACTCTCAGTTTGTTTTCCAAAAGGGACAAAAACATATATCTTCTTATGAAACTGAGTATGGCAACTTTACTATAGGCGTTTATGCCAATAATGTAGATATAGATATTAATGATACAGGTGGAGAGATACGTGTTGGTTATCAGATTGAAATCGATAATCAAAGCACAGGAAGAAATGATTTTTATATGCATATAAGAGAGGCAGGATCGGTAAATGAAAAACATAACAGAGATAATACGCCAGCAAATTAAAGGTGCTGTGCTATGCTCGATTCACAAGTCAACTGAAAATGGAGAATTACCTTTATTAGATATCAATGATATTTTGATTGAGACTCCTAGAGAAAAGGGGCATGGCGACTTTTCAACCAATGTGGCAATGCAAATTACTAAAATTGCTAAAAAAGCACCTAGACAGATAGCTGAAATAATTATCAAAAATATTGATGTAAAGGATACGTACATCGAAAAAGTAAATTGTGCAGGACCAGGTTTTATTAACTTCACATTAGATACCAGATACTTGTACGATACGATAGGAATTATAAAGGAAGAAAATGAGCATTATGGTCATGTGAATGTTGGAAATGGCAAAAAAGTAATGGTGGAGTTTGTTAGCGCAAACCCTACAGGACCTTTGCATATGGGTAATGCCCGTGGGGGAGCTCTTGGTGATTTAATAGCAAGTGTACTCTCTGCTGCCGGCTATGATGTAACTAAGGAATTCTATATTAATGATGCTGGAAATCAAATAGAAAAGTTCGGTAAATCTCTTGAGGCAAGATATATACAGTTAATTAAAGGCGCTGATGCGGTTGAATTCCCTGAAGATGGTTATCAAGGCGAAGATATTACTGAGCATATGAAGGAATTCATTAAAATACATGGGGATAAATATATAGACGTTGACACAGAGGAAAGAAGAAAAGTATTTGTTGATTATGCACTTCCTAGAAACTTAACCCAGATTAGGGAAGGCCTTGAGAGCTATGGAGTACATTTTGATGTTTGGTTTTCAGAACAAACCTTGCATAAGAGTAATGAGGTAACTGAGACAATTCAGCTTTTAAAGGATAAAGACTGCACAGTTGAGCATGATGGGGCTTTGTGGCTAAAAGGCTCTGTAATAGGTAGTGACAAGGATGAGGTCTTGGTTAGAAATAATGGAATACCAACGTATTTTGCTGCAGATATAGCTTATCACAGAAACAAGTTTCAGACGAGAGGCTTTGAATGGGTAATAAACCTTTGGGGAGCCGATCATCATGGTCATGTGGCAAGAATGAAGGCGGCTATGGCTGCAATTGGAATAAACTCGGACAAGCTTGATGTTGTTCTATTCCAATTGGTTAGACTATATAGAAATGGTGAGATTGCCAGAATGTCAAAGAGGACTGGTAAATCAATCTCGCTAATGGACTTAGTTGACGAAATAGGTAGAGATGCAGTAAGGTTTTTCTTTAATAACAAAGCATCTGGAAGCCATTTGGATTTTGATCTTGATTTGGCGGTTAAACAATCAAATGAAAATCCAGTTTTCTATGTTCAGTATGCACACGCAAGAATTTGCAGTATGTTGAAATTGTTAGAGGACGAAGGAATACTTGTACCTAATGTAAGTGACACTAAACTTGAACTGCTTAGTTCTAATGAAGAAATTGAACTTATTAAAAAGCTCTCTGAGTATCCTGATGAAATAAGAATATCAGCAGAAACACTAGAGCCAAGCAGATTGACGAGATATGTATTAGAAGTGTCGGCGTTATTCCATAGTTTCTATAATGCATGCAGAGTCAGAGGGGAAGAAGAACAGCTGATGAAGGCTAGACTTTTACTTGTTGATTGCACAAGAATAGTTATTAGAAATGTATTGGATTTATTAAGCATTAGTGCACCTGAGAGAATGTAACCGGAGAAAGAGGATTAAGGACACGAGGAGCGGTAAAATGTTTTTTAGAAAAACTCAGGCTGTAGTAGTAATGGCTATAATTTTTATAGGCTCAACCGGACTGGTGCAAGGTTATGCACCAATAAATGGTGATAAAGCTAGTATTGCAGTTTCAAGTAGTAATAGTACAAGCAAGAGCGCCACAAGTATTACCACCAAAAATACCACAAGTACTAACAAAACAAGTAGTACCACCAAAAGTACCACTAAAAAAATTGTATTAGACCATAATGAAATAACTATAGTAGCTGGTCAGACAATTCAGCTAAAAGCACAAATAATGTCAGCAGCGAAAGAAGTAACAGGGAATAGTAAATTAGTTTGGAAATCAAGCAATTCAGCTTCTGTTAAGGTGACCGGACAGGGTAATATTAAGGCTATTAAGCCTAATTCTAAAGCAGTAATAACTGTAAGCAGTGCAGATAAAAAATTTACTGCCTCATGCCAAATTACTGTAATGTCTGAACAGGAAGCAATGGGCTGTGTGGCAATTATTAATAATTTGAAAGTAACAAATCAAGAGTATATAGTATTTTCTAAGTATAACATGAACCAGTTTTTATTAAATAATAACATTAATGTTACTGCTGATAAATATAACTGGACAACAAAAATAAATGGTAAAACTGCTAAGGAGCTAGTAAAGAAAAAAATATTAGATGATATCCAAGAATTTAAAATTCAGCTTACAAAAGCTAAGGATACAGGGATAAAACTAAACACTAATGATATTAAGAGCATTGATGATAATTTTAATCAGTTTATTAAAATAAACGGTAGTAGAGAAGCTGCCGAAAAGTCAATTAAAGCCACTTATGGCATTTCATTGTCAGAATATCAGAATTTTTATACTGATCTCGTTCTTACACAGAAATATATTAATTCGGAGTTAAGTAAAGCAACCATTTCTGATTCTGAAGTAAAGAAATATTATGATAACCACAGAAATGATTATGCTAAAGTCAATGTATCACATATACTTATATCTACAGTGGGTAGCGACGGTGAGACTGTAAGCGCTGATAAAAAAGCCGAAGCAAAGAAAAAAGCTGAGGGCCTTTTGGTAAGAGTAAATGCAGGTGAGGATATTAACGCATTGGCAGAGCAAAATTCAGAGGATCCTGGAGTAAAAGTCAACAAGGGTGAATATACCTTCGGAAAAGGAGAGATGGTAGCACAGTTTGAAGAATGGGCCTTTTCTCATTCAGTTGGTGATACAGGTATAGTTGAAACTTCGTACGGATACCATGTAATGAAACTCAAAAAGCGAATTGAGACCCCATATGATGATGTTAAGAATAACATAAAAGCTATCTTGGTTGAAGCAAAATTTAATTCTGACTTTCAGAAGAAGATGGATAGCTGGAAGAAAGAATCGATGTTTGGGATTATCATAAATGAGAAGACTATAGAAAAAAGGGATAAGAGCCTATACCGCATATAGGGTGTATTACTAGTTTTAAATACCAATTTAATAAATAACTTTTTACTACTAAAAAAAAATAAGGTGCTGTTGCAACAACACCTTATTTTTTTTAATTGTTGAAGTACGTGTGTTGCAATTATTCACTATATTTTGAAATTAGAAACATAGATTTTAAGATTATCTGAAGATTCCTTTGAACTATCAGACATCTTTAAGACAGCAGAGCTATTTTGAAGCATTTCAGCAGACTTGGTAGCTATGTTTGAAGTACCTTCTGCGCACTCGTTTGTTGAAATAGCTACTTCATTTATTGCTTTAAGCATATTACTTATAGAGACTAAAAGTTCTTCAGAAGTAGAGCTGAAATCCATAACCAAATTATCAATGTGAGCTGCATCACTGCTATATAGTTCACTTGTTTCAACCTGGTTTGTATAGTCCGTAATAACAGTACTCTCAATAAAGGTTAATATATTTTGAGAACTTGATACTAGGTTTTCAACAGCATCTAATACATTCTTGGTAACGCCCTGTATTTGGCTAACAGTATTCTTCGAATTCTCGGCCAGTTTCCTTATTTCGTCAGCAACTACAGCAAAGCCACGGCCGGCTTCTCCAGCCCTAGATGCTTCGATAGCTGCGTTTAATGCTAATAAGTTAGTTTGAGAAGTGATTTCCATTATAGCATCAGATAGAAGCTTAATCTGTTCAATAGATTTAGATTGCTCAATAGCCTTTGTCAGTTCAATGTTATTTGTCTTATAAATATCGTATGCATAGTCTTTTGAAGTCTTAGCATTTGTCTTCAAGGTTAATGCTCTTGTACTAATATCCTTTGCAGCAAATGAGGTTTCTTGTGCTTTCTTAGCAATGTTTTCTACGGCTGCTTCTATTTCTATTGATGTTGCATTCATCTCCTGCATAGTTGATGCTGTTTGCTGCATGCCAGCCGATAGTTGCTCGGTAGTTGCAGAGACTTCTTCGATTTCTGCATTCAAGTCTGAAATGCTTCTGACAGATAACGCCAAAGCGTTATCAATAGCATTTGATTCTTTCATAATAGTCTTAATAATACCCGTCATAGATTCTTGAAGGACACTTGCAGATCTGGAAATTTGACCTATCTCGCTTGTGGCTTGTTGAGCTTTATTTGATATCTTACCACTAAAGTCACCCTCGGAAAATTTATTCATGTTATTATTTATTTCTATAATATACTTAGAAATCTTGTTACCAATATAGTAGGCAATTAGAGCACCGATAATCAATGCAAGAATTATAATTGCACCTATGGATCCAACAATTTTGAAGATTTGGCTATCAACATTTGTTTTTTCAACACCGGCAAACCACATACCAATTACTTCACCATTATTGTTTTTCAATGGAATATAATATGTAAAACTGTTTTTTCCATTAACGATAGCTTCTCCGTGATAAGTTTTTCCTTCTTTTAATACAGTATTAATAATTACATCAGATGCTTTTGTACCAGTAGCACGGCTTCCGTCTTCTTTAAGTACGCTTGTTGACACACGTGTATCGTTCATAAATACTGTGGCTAAATATCCGCTATTCTTCTTAATTGTATCAACGAGCTCAGTATCATCATTGATTTTATGCTCACCTTTGTATAGTATGTTGTCTTTGATATTCCAGTCTCCAGGGTATCTTTCATCAAAAAAAGCCAGAGAGAGATTAGCATTTGATGTAATACCACTCTGAACGTTTTGAGTAATGGTTCCTGATACATTAAAGTATACTACAAAAAAAGCAGAAAGTGCGAAAGTCAGCAAAATAGCTGTGAAAGATAATGCAAGTTTAAATTTAATCTTCATAAAATCATCCCCATTATGTTAAATTTCTACAGTTAATATTTTACCCAAACACATTCCACTGAATCAAAGTTTATGAAATTAATTAGTATGTCGAAGAATGAAGAAAAATGTATAGCGTAGAATGATATTAATAATATCGGAAAATACATCAAATAAATTTATGTGAAAAATAAAAAACTAATAATATAATATCGTCGTGATGTTAATGGGATGAAAAAATCTAAAAAATAGAAGGTAATTTGTGAATATTGTAATGAAACTTTAATAAAAAAATAGTAAAAAAACGCCGATATTATAAGCATATAAAAATCATGATATATAAAATAGGGGCCAAATAAATGATATTTTTAAAATTAGCTACTTCGAAAAATAGGAATTTAAATAGAAACAAAGATAACAGAGATAAAAGAACTAACAGAGCATGTTGGTACTTAATATCAAAAACCATTGCATTAATATTGAGCGTAACTTTAATATCCCAGGGTAGTTTAGTAAATGCTGCAAACCCAAATGAGCAGATTGTTAATTCTTATACTGCCACAAAAAATGGTCAGGCAATAATAAAAAATTTAAAATACTCTGATATAAATAGCGCAGGCTATGACCTAAAGGATGCCATCTATCAAAATGGTTCACTAGGTTTATTTCCTTCACTTGGTAACACCAAGTTTAGCCCGAATGGAGCTATTTCAAAAGAACTAGCACTATATTTAGTATATATGGCTGCAAACAGAGCTTTGGATATAAATACTCAGGGGCAGACACTAAATGCTGCCAGGACTACAGCCCAGAAGAAAACAAGTTTGCAAGCTGTTCTTTACGATGGAAGTCTTCAATTGGCCTCAAATGATGGGTTAATTACTCAGCAAGAGTTGACAGAAGCATTACAGACTAATCAGTCAAGCCTGGGAGCTTCGGCTTTTAAAAGGAGTGCCCCTGTAACCAGACAAGAGTTTGCTACATGGCTTGCTAAGGCTTTAATGCTACCACCTGCTTATGATCAACAGGAACTTTTTAATAGCTATTCAGACTGGAAAAGTGCAAAAGCAGAAAATGTACCATACATAGAAGCTTTACTTCAGAATAACATTATGAGTGGAGATGGAGTAGGCAAGTTTAACCCAAATAAAACTGTAACAAGGAAAGAGGCCGCTAGAATTCTAAAAAATGCTGAAAACGTTATACTTCCTCTGCGAAGTATGGAAAAGAGAACAGCAACGATTGAGGAAAAGAGACCTACGAGAGATACTTCAAAGGGAAATCAAATAGACTATATCACATACTACGTGCGTAATTCAGATGGACTTCTCGATACTATTACTATTGGAGCACAGTATCAGAAGCCTATTACTACTTCAAATGAACTTACAGAGGCTGCTCAACCAGCATCCCGAACAGAACTACCTGTATATAAAAACGGTAATATCACAAGTTCAGAAAGTCTGGCAGTAGGAGATAGAATAGAATATATTGCTGGCATTGATGATAAAGTAGTACAATATGCGCATGTATTATCTAGTAATAAAGA
This sequence comes from Bacillota bacterium, assembly GCA_023391425.1. GTDB lineage: Bacteria > Bacillota > Clostridia > Acetivibrionales > DSM-1351 > Ruminiclostridium. The sequence continues at coordinate 118,015 of JAEWAX010000004.1, forward strand.
AATCCGATATGAGGCTGCAATTGTGAATAGCACAAATAATACAGCTAGAACAATTAATATAACGCCACTGACTCAGACTATTGAATACCCAAATCAAGATATATCAGACCCTAAGAAGCAAACATATCCTAATGATGGAAGTATTGTTTACGAAAATCGTACTTATTCAAACAGTGTTGTAAATGCAGTAACAAAAGCAACGGTAGATGTAACTGCAATAAAGCCCGGAAGTATTGTTATAATGGGTTTAAAAGGGGATATGATTGTTGAATTAACACCTATAACTGTCAAAAAGGAAAGGGAGCAGGGCTTGGTGTCAGGAATAGTAGAGGAAAATAACCCTCAGCTTGGATATATAACACTTTACAATGAAGATGGAACAGGTAAGACTCCGCTAGCACTGTCTACACTCAGAACCTTAAACTATGCTGACCCAAATGTAGTGGAAGTGTACAAAAATCACATAACTGCAGAGATGGATGATATTGAGGCAGGAGACACAGTTTTTGTGAGAATAGATGAGACAGGTTCAGTTACATCTGTCAGTAGTGTACCAAATTATACTGTTCGTTATGGTAAAGTTATAAAAAAGAAAATAAACTCCATAACAGTTGAAACTGAAAAAGGAACCCAGTTAGATTACAATACTGATGGGACAGATGTAATTAAAGACGGAAAGCTTTCAAAGATAAGCCAACTTAAAGATGGGGATAGTGTAAAGCTAATATTAAATGAAGCCCCCAATATGACAGTATTAAAAGAGGTTACAATTGAAAGCGGAGATAAACTAGTTGCAAATGTATATAAAGGAAAGTTTAAAAGCTACAATGATATTTCAAATAAGATAATGTTGAGTGATCCTTGGACTCTAAAAAAAGGTCAGTGGGTGAAGGATACATTGGGCTTAAAGGAAATAGAATTAAATGATAATTTTACAGCGTACTACGGAGGCGAAAAAAAGTCTATAAATAAGTTGAACACTTATATGAACGATATGACAGTATACATTGCCAGTGAAAAAGATTATGGCAATGGTGAAAACGGAGTAGTTGCAACGTTTGTAGCTGATTCAGATAAGGAAGTACTATATAATGACAAGGTTTATAATGCTCAAGCAAATAGATTTGTATTGGAGAAAGCCTTAGTAAACATTTTGTACGATGCAGGTACAATTGTTGTTAAGGATGGCAGATTAGTACAGGGAAGCAGTGTTTCATCTAATGACTATGCTTACGTTATGGCAAATAGAGATTCTGATTCGGTAAATGGTGACATTATAGCAGGGGTTGTTTCGGTAGAAGAAAGACCAGGTGAACAAGCTATTCAACTATACAGAGGAAGAATTACAAGTATAGATGAATACAAGAATGTTACACTTGGGTCTTATTCAAAGCTGAACGGAGTAAACTGGGAATATGCTAACACACCAATGACATTCTCACTGTCATCAAATACAAGAATTACTGATACTGATGGAATAATAGGTCAGGGTGACTTTATTAGCTACGGAGCGAATACCTTTAAGGATAGAACTATCTATATGTTAAGTGATGGTACGAATGCTATTGAGATTAGTACAGCACCGTATGGAAACGTAAATATTTCTGGCGAGGTGATAACTACAGCAGGCGGAACAGTCGATGAAGAAGGAGTTCAGCTCAGTGAGCCAAATAATATCACAATGCGTAATTGCAAATATTATGATGCTGCTACACATTTGTGGGTAAGTATGAAGGATAGCAGCCTAAACCTTCTGACAAATTCATTAATTTTAAGGAATAATGAGAGAATTAATCCTTCTGAGCTTAAAAAAGGTGATAAAATTAGAGTGTTGAAGAAAGACAAGGCTATAACTGGGGATGCATATATCGTTATAGTTGAAGAATAAACCTGATTAAAGTATCAGCGATATATTGAATTAAACAGTAATATACAGCGATGTAAAGTGATATATAGGATATACAGCGATGTAAAATGATATATAGGATATACAGTGATGTAAAGTGATATATGGTGAGATACAGATAATCAGCAATAGATTGGAATGAGTTCTTAGTTTAATCATTTATAATTGGAGGTCAACTATATTGCGTAACTTATTGGACAAACTGTT
>JAEWAX010000007.1 GCA_023391425.1 Bacillota bacterium
TTTCGAATAACGTGAGTCATAAATGGATGACTCACGTTATTCTGTTTTAGTATAATTTTAATAGGATGCATTATATGCAACAAGGATAAGTAAAGAGGTAAACAATATAAAGATAGTATTATTGGAAACTCGTTAATACTATTTAGTCATAGAACTAATTGAAATCATAGAAATAGTATGATATTCTTATATGAATTTAAACAAAAACGGGAATCTTATTAATGCGTATGCAGACAAATTTTTTAATACAAGAAGGAACAAAAGTGGATAATCAAGAAACGCAATTTAAAAATAAGGGACTTATACTTATTAATATAGTCCTATTAACGTTTATGGCATGCCTTGATGGCAGCATTGTCAATGTAGCACTGCCTGTCATGGCAAAATCTTTTTCGGTTGGTATGAGTTCAATATCCGCTATTGTATCAACTTACTTAATTGCAATTTCAGCAACTATTCTGATATTTGGCAGGCTGGGGGATATTTATGGAAGTGTAAAAATATTCAAGATGGGTGCTATTATTTTTATAATAGGTTCATTTTTATGTGCTATTTCAAATTCAATGATTTTACTAGTGGCGTCAAGAATAATACAGGCTATTGGAGCGGCTGGATACATGGCGACAAATCAAGGGATAATTACTACAGCTTTTCCAGCAAACGAAAGGGGAAGAGCACTGGGGATTTTAGGTGCTTTTGTAGCGTTAGGCAATCTAGTTGGACCTCCTTTAGGTGGGTTTATTATTGATGTAGTTAGTTGGAAATATATATTTTTGATAAATATACCAGTAGGAATATTCGCAATTGCTTTAGGTATGAAAGTTTTACCTAAGGATGAGGACAGTTTGAAGTCAAAGTTTGATATAAAGGGAGGATTCCTTTTTCTTATATTTATAATATCGTTGTTTGGAGCAATGTTAGTAGGACAAAATATAGGCTTTACTAGGCCTTTAATCCTTGGAAGCTTTGCACTGGCTATTGTTACTTTTATACTTTTTATCAAATATGAGAGTATTGAAGAAAGCCCCTTACTAAAGCTCAATATTTTCAGAAACAAACTTTTTTCATTAAGTATACTCTGTGGCTTTTTACTATTTGTAGCAATGAGTTGCTCAAATATAATACTGCCATTCTATTTTCAAGATGTGATTAAGTTGTCGCCATCGGTGACGGGTTTATATCTGATGACATATCCTCTGGTTTTATTAGTCGTAGCACCAATTAGTGGATACCTTTCTGATAAGATTGGATCTGAACTACTTACTTTTTTGGGTTTGTTAACATTTAGTGTTGGATTTTTTCTTGTTGCAACGTTAAATGAAAGCTTTGAGCCAGTTAAGATTATTATATTTATAGCAGTGATGTCACTAGGTAATGGTATGTTTCAATCCCCAAATAATTCGCTAATAATGTCGACTGTTCCAAAAAACAGCTTAGGCATTGCAGGAAGTATTAATGCCCTAGTTAGAAACTTGGGATTAGTAGTTGGTGTTTCGGTATCTACTCTTATTTTATATGGGGTTATGAGTAGTAGGCTTGGTTATACAGTTACTAATTTTGTAAATGGCAAAGAAGCTGAATTTTGTTATGCTATGAGTGTGACTTATATATCAGCTGGCTCACTTTCCTTAATTGGTGCGATATTGACAGCTATCAGGTTATCTAGAAAGAAAAAAAGTGCCTATACCGTCTTAGATGGTGACGGGCAAGACACTTTGGAAAAAGAATAATTTTAATTCTTATGGTATAACTCGTTAATCCCTGTGCAAGTTAAACAATTTTATAGTATTTCAAGCAAATCAGAAGGCTTCTTAAAAAAGTAGTCTGCATCAATATTTTCTGCATTGTTTGAGCCCCAAAGAGCTAATGCAAACTTAACGCCGGCATTTTTTGCACATCCTCTATCAAAAACTGTGTCACCAATATATAGAGTCTCTGATGGATTTGCATTCATTTTTTCCATTGCCTTGAGTAATGGAGCTGCATTTGGTTTGTGCAAAGTTGTATCATCTGAGCTTACAACTGCATCAAACTGTTTAATAAAGCCTTGTAGGGAAGTATCGATATCTATCTCATACTTACATCTTGAAGTGACTATTCCGATGGGAATGTTTTTAGCTTTTAGGCTAGCTATTACTTCAAAAATACCATCAAAAGCCTTACACTTCGCAAACCCTTCTACAAGGTATTTGTAATAATCCTTCACAGCTTTCTCAATATCAGTAAAGCCGTATTTTGCTAAAGATTGGGGAGTCGGTACTCCATAGCCTTTTAGAATTTCTTCATCAGAAAAGTGTCTTCCAAATTTTTCGAATATTACACTTTGATAAGCATACATAACAGCTTCTTCAGTATCTACCATTGTGCCATCTACATCAAATACAACGTATTTATACATTTTTCCTCCTGGTTATACTAGTTTGCATACAAATGGTTAATAATTAGATAATTTTATAATTACAATATCTACTATGCAAATTACTATTTTTAAAAACACTAAATATTATAACATATATAGAAGACTTAGTTCAGATGAAGTTTTCATCCTAGTGACAATTAAAGTGATTATAGAGTTTTGATAGATAAAATATAACTAAAAAGCAGACGCCTATTGAAATAAGTACATTGAAAGCAATGAAACTATCTGGAATAAGACTGCTTATAATTTTCATAGCAACATATCCCATTGCGCCAAACATAGTGTAGGTTAATGCCTTCTTAAAGGAAAAAAGTATTTCACAGGTCTTACGAATTTCGAAAAGATTCATAAAAAGCCCTGTTATTGAAGTTATGACAATTGTAATGCCATATCCATATATGTTTATGACGGGGATACTAGAAAGAATAAATACTAATATCAACCCTTCTGAAGAGACAATGATAGAATTTTTAAGGTTTACATTTTGCTTTCCTAAAGCATTTAATATTCCAAAGGATGCCGATGAAGCATAGCTAATAAAGCTGCATATTCCGGCCGCCTTAATCATTGTGCCAAGGTCATCTCTGCTATAGAAAAGCATACCAAGTTTTTGAGGAATACACAACGAAACTATCAAGGTACCTAGACCTACTAAATAAGAAATTTTCAGTACCTGAGATATCCTTCTCTCAGTGCTCCACAAATCCTTTTTGCTTAAGCTAAGTGACATATCTGGGATTAGTACAGTCATCATTGAACCAACTATTATAAACGGAAGATTCACCGTTGTAAGAGACATACCAAGAAATTTTCCAATCAATTCTAATGCTTTGTCATAGCTCATACCAGTGCTGACTAGTCGCCTGGGTAATATTAGAGTTGACGCTGTATTTAATATAGAAGACAAAAAGCCATTTAAACAGAGTGGACTGGAGATTACCAATATATCAAATAACAATTGTAAGGGGTTTTTGACTTTTGCTTTTACGGGAACAAGTTTTTTTGAAAAAAATTTAAAGGCAGTGAGTAGCATTATAAGGCTGATAGCTTCTCCAATGGCTAAAGCAAAATAAGCAATAGTTACAGCGCCTTTTACATCTTTAATTACTAATATGGACATTGTCGTTAACAGTATCGTTATTCGTATGCATTTCTCTAAAATATCAATACCTGCTGGAATAGTGAATTTCTCAAATCCATAAAAAAATCCTTTGAATATCGCTGACATAGGAATAAAAATCAGCGCAGGACAAATGATTTTTAATGCATCTGTAGCTCTGGTATCCTTAATGAAAAAAGTGCTGATGTTTGATGCATTAATAAAAACTAGTATAGCAACAGATATACTCCATAAACCCATAAAACAAATAGCAACCTTGACAGTTCTGTGAAGATTTCTATAGTCTCGTTTACTATTGTAAACTGCGCAAGTTTTTGAAATAGCAGTTATTAATCCGTCAGCTGTTAGGCAAATCAATAGAGAATATACTGGCATAATAAGGCCATACAACCCAAGCCCCTCAGCACCAAGCTTTTTAGAGAGTACTATCGAGAAGGCGAAGCCAATAAAACCAGTTATAAAATTTGATAATGTTAGAATTGCAGAATTTTTATAAAACTTATCAAGCCCCATTGATATAACCTAACCTCATATTGCTATTATTAAAGGGTATTCAATTAAGAAGTTTTTTATTACAAACAGGCTATACTGAAGTTGTTCTAGAAGTGAAAAAGGTAGTTGGTGTATTGAACAATGTTTGCACATCTTACGATGTTACGTCGCATACTGCGACTATATAAACGGTTACTAACCGTTTATATGCAAACTAGTATAAGCAGCTATTACGGATATATATAAATAAAGGCTGCTCCCTTTACTAAGCAACCTCTATCTAATAGATAAGAAATAAATTGATATAATCTGAGCTAGTATTATTAGTGGTATTAGAGTCATAAAATACCAATGGCGAGTTTTGTGATTGAAGAAGAAGAGACCAATATACACTCCAATACCCCCACCAAGTATTGATAAAAGGAAAAATGATCTTTCTGGTATTCTCCACATTCTGTTTTTTGCTTTATATTTATCTAAAGCTACTAAGATAAAGCCAAATATATTTAATATCACTAATACAATAACAAAATATTTTTGCATAAAATATACCTCATGCTTCCTTTTATTTAGATGTATTATACTGTAATTATACAATATTATACTTCTAAAGTGTAAACTTTGTTTAGCTTTTTTAAAAGTTTTCTTCAAAGATTGATAAGAACTTACAACTTAAGAAGAGAAACCTACAAATTTGTAAATTGCAAATTATTTGTATATAATATGATAAGAAATAATTATAATATGAATTTGTTATAATATAAATTTGCTTAAAAACAAATGCTAACTAGTATAGGTCTGAATAGCTAAAAATGTAGGAAAACAGTAGGAGTTATTATGAATTTTGATTTTTCGAATTTTATTTTGGATTTAAGTTTTTTATCAGCAATAATAAAGGTAGTGCTGATAATAATTGTATTTTTTATTATATTCCAAGCCCTAAAGATTATGTCCAAAGATGTAAAAAGAGGTGGGCTAAAAAGTGGAAAAAATCTCGGTTGGAAGCTTAAGCTTGAGTTCTCAGGGGATGGAGGCAGCTTCATTGTTGGTGATATTATTCCAATAGGGAATAAAATAACAATAGGCAGAAATCAAGCCAATCAAATGGTACTATCTTCACAGTCGGTATCAGGTTTTCATGCAAAAATATACTTTGAAGACGGACGTTATATGCTCGAAGACTTGAAATCAACTAACGGTACCTTTATAAATGGTATAAAGGTAGATAAAAAAAGCTTGCAACCTGGGGATGAAATACGTATTTCACAGACAGTGCTCATTGTTTCAGATGATGAGTAGGTATTAGGAGTGACAGTTCAGAATGACTAAAAAATTGAGGATGCTTCAAATCTCTATATATTTATTTATATTCTTTGGTTTTTTAAATCTTACTTTTTTAGAAAAGCCAATAGATCCATTGGCAGGCGTTTTTTTCGCAGTGTTGGTTGTGATAATAGCGTTAACTAATTGGGTTTTGAAAAAATATTACCCTATGGGAGACCAACTCATATTTCTATTAGCTATTTCGTTATGCTCAATAGGCTTAATAATGCTTTTTAGATTGAATAAGGGTACTGCGACTAAACAGCTGATATGGCTTGTAATAGGAATTTTTTTATTTTTATTTATAGTGTTATATCTAAAAAAAGGTATAGTTAAGTTTTCTAAATATAGATATATATTTTTAGCGGGAACTATAATATTTATGGCAATGGCCACTTTCTTTGGGGTCGAAATATTAGGGGCGAAAAACTGGATAAAGATAGGCCCTATCAGCTTTCAGCCCTCTGAGTTTGGAAAGATATTTTTAATACTCTACTTGTCTACTGCACTTTCTGATCTGACATCCAGAAAACAGCTAATAGAACCAGGCATTGTAATCAGTTTCGCACTGGGATTTATGGTAATTCAAAGAGACCTCGGGACAGCTCTTATAATATTTGCTATTTCAGTAACTATGGTATATCTAGCAACCTCAAAGAAACTGTATGTACTTATTTCACTAGGCTTATTTGCTGCGGGTGGATTGGCGAGCTATGCGATGTTTGCGCACATAAGAAAAAGAATTATGATTTGGTGGGATCCTTGGTCATATGTCTACAATGAAAGCTATCAAGTAGTACAGTCTATGTATGCAATTGCTATGGGTGGTTTCTTTGGAAGAGGACTAGGAATGGGGCACCCAGGATATGTAGCAGTAAATGAGTCTGACTTTATTTTCTCAGTTATCTGTGAGGAAATGGGCCTCTTGATGGGTTTTGCTATTCTAATTCTGCATTTTATACTGTTTTATCGCTCAATCAGAAGTGCTATCCAGGCTCAAAATAATTTCACCAAGCTTCTCGCATCTGGATTAAGTGTAATGATTGCTTCTCAGACGCTGGTAATTGTAGGGGGAGTGACAGGGCTTATCCCATTGACAGGAATAACTCTCCCATTTGTAAGCTATGGTGGAACATCTTTATTAATCAGTTTCCTATCACTCAGCATTATACAAAAGGTTTCAGAAGGTGATGACCATGGATAATTTAACAAATAATATAAAGCGAGTAATGATAATATTTTTGCTAGTATTTGTAGTCGTGATGGGCTACCTTGCATATTTCACTTTGCTAAAAGGCCCAAATATAGTAACAAGACCTGATAACAGAAGAATGTGGGACATCAGAAATAAGGTTGTTAGAGGAACTATATACGATAGAAATGGGAAAGAGCTTTCTGTAAGTGAAAAGGTAGATGACAAGGAGTATAAACGTGTATATAAAGGTGGAGCTGAAGCAGCCCATGTATTAGGATATTATGATGCACAATATGGAATAACAGGCTTAGAAAACTTATATGATAGTTATTTATCCAGTAATATTTCTTCATCATTTTTGGCTTGGATGGGTAATGGCTTTAAGGAAGTTAATAAAAAAGGTGATGATGTTTATACAAGCTTAGACTATGGCTTACAGAAGGTTGCTTATAATGCTATAGGTGATTCAAAGGGCTCTGTGGTTGTGTTAAAAGTTGATACAGGGGAAATATTGGCGATGGTATCAAAGCCTTCATTTGACCCAAACAACCTTAATAAAGTCTGGAAAACACTAAATAAAAATGAGGACAGACCTCTTTTAAATAGGTCTGTTTCAGGCCTATATGCCCCGGGTTCAACTTTTAAAGTAGTTACTGGAGTTAGTGCACTCGAAAACATAGAGGGAATAGGTCAAGAAATCTTTAACGACAAAGGTACAATGGATTTGGGTGGAGGTTATACCTTAAGTAACGACAAAGGTAAGGCCATGGGAAAAATTAATTTTGAGCAAGCCATGATTAAATCAAGTAATTTATTCTTTGGAGATTTGGGTATTAGGCTTCAAGATAAGCTTCTAGATACAGCTGAGAGATTTGGGTTTAATAGAAATATCCCTGCAGAGGGCATAATTATTGACAAAAGTAAATTTCCTAGCTATAAAGCCAACGAGAAGGGTAATCTTGCCCAAAGTGGATTTGGACAGGCGGAAGTGCTGGCAACGCCTATTCAAATGGCTTTAGTGGCTCAAACCATAGCAAATGATGGTGTTATGATGAGGCCAACGCTTATAAATAAAGTAAGTGACTACAGTGGAAACATAGTACAAACACTAAATACCTCTTCAATTGGCGAAATTACATCAACTGAGTATGCCAATAAAATACAAAGCTTCATGAAAGATGTAGTTTCAAAGGGGACAGGTACTAGGGCTCAAGTGAGTGGAATACAGGTGTGCGGAAAGACAGGAACAGCACAGCACATTGAAAGCAAAACGCCACATAGCTGGTTTATTGGTTTTGCTCCATACAAAAACCCGCAGATAGCAATAGCTGTTATTGTCGAAGAAGGCGGCTATGGTGGGGTTGCAGCAGCAAAAATTTCTTCAAAGGTAATGAGTAAGTATTTTAACAAGTGAAGTGACAAAGGCAAAAGCCAGTGAAATAGTGAAAAATGAAGAGTTATGGAAAGTTGGCTTGTGCCAACTGAATTTAATGGTTAAAGGTTTTAGTGAACCATGTAAAATGGAAGTAGGCTTGCGCCACTGAAATTGAAGATAAAAGAAAAGTTATTTTAATATATTGAACATCACGAAAGGTAAATGCACGTGGGTAGAAAAAATCTCATAATAAATAAATTTAATAAACTATTCAAAAAGACTACTTTTAGAGTAATCATTATATGTTTCACTGTCTTAGGTGCAGGGGCACTTTGGCAAAATCATATGAGTCGAACCGAAACTAACAAGTTTGAACCCCCAGGACAAATTGTAAATGTTAATAACCATAAAATGCATATGTATGCCAAGGGGGAAGGTGTGCCTACAGTAGTTTTCACAACTGGTTCAGGAACTCCATGCGCTTATACAGATTATTATTATATACAAAAAGAATTGCAAAAAACTGTTAGAACTGTAACGTATGATCGCTCTGGTTTCGGTTGGAGTGATCCTACATCCATACCAAGAACTATCGACAATCAAGTAGATGACTTACATAAATTATTAAATTTAGCTGGTGAGAAATCTCCGTATATACTTGTAGGCCATTCACTTTCTTCTTTAGAGGTGATTCATTTTGCACAGTTATATCCAAAAGAAATAGCAGGTATTGTCCTTATTGATGGAGGGAACCCGACATTTTATGCTAATTATAGTGAGATGGTAGCTTTAACTTCAAACTCTTTTTTTGGAGGATTAAGAAAGATTGGTTTTGTAAGGGCGCTAGGTACTATTGGAATATTTCCACCTTTGGTAGGTGAAAGTTTAAGATATAAATTACTTCCTGAAGAACTTCAACAGTTGGACAAAGTAATGTTTTATAATATGTTAGGAAATGAGTTTAACAGAAATGCTTTAAAAAATACAAATGAGAATGCTAAAAAAGTAATAGAAAAAGGGAAATTAGGCAACATACCACTGAGGATTTTAACAGCTGGAGAAGATGAAAGTTGGAAACAAAGCCAAGTAGAATTAAAAGATTGGTCAAGTAATAGCAAACAAGAATATATAAAGGAAGCTAATCATTATATTCATTGGAGCAACTCAAATATAGTAATAGACAGAATTAAAGAGCTGGTAGACGAAATCAAGAGTGCTGTTTGATTACAAAGGAATCTTAGCGTATTAACACCTATAGAGAAACACGAAAGTTATTTACAAGTAGCATAAAAACTGCCAGCAGGTTACACCTACTGGCAAAGATTTTTATTTTTTAATTTCCTAATTGACGGGAAGCGGTTCAAAATACGTCAAATACAATATATTTACTTCATGCTCTAATAGTACGTGAGTACTATTAAAGCATAATACTTCAAAGATATTGTATATGATTTTAGTTATGCTACACCCACTTTTGGTTTTTAAAATTACAGTTTAAATACACCTATATTTTCTTCTATGTCTGATGACATGGCAGTCAACTCAGAAGCCATATTGGAGATAGTTTTGATTGATTCATTTACGGTTGTAAATACAGCAGATGTCTCCTCTGTGTTTGCTGCATTTTCTTCTGCAATAGCTGACAGATTTTGAACCACATCTAATACCGTTTCTCTTGCCTTGTTCAGATTCTCTGCCTTTTTTGAAATACTAAGAACTTCATTAATAGAATTACTCATATAAGTCTCAACCTTATCAAAAACATCTTTAACCTTACTTACATATTGGCTCTGTTGCTGCATAATTTCTTTTACTTCTTCCATTGATTTAACAGCCTTATCTGAATCATTAATCAATCGGGTGACGATTTGTTCTATTTTCTTTGCAGAACTATTAGACTGTTCTGCAAGCTTCTGAATCTGACTGGCAACAACCGCAAAGCCTCGTCCTTGTTCACCGGCTCTAGCAGCTTCGATTGATGCATTTAAAGATAATAGATTGGTCTCGTTTGCTATTGATGTAATAAGTGATGTTGCCTCTCTTATTTTTACTACAGATTCATTTGTTGAATTTGTCTGCTCATAAATAATATTAATGGAATTCTTAGTCTTTATATTTACTGCATTAAGTTCATCCAATGTTTTCATAGCTATAGTATTTGTATCATACATTTCCAACGCATTGCTGTGCAATTTTTGCGCTTGAGTAGTAGTGTCTTTTACCATATCTCCAATAACAATAATATTTTCTGAGGCCTTCTGAGTATCTTCTGCCTGATTACTCGCACCTTCAGCTATATCCTGTACTGCTCTTTCAACCTGAGATACTGATTCAACTGTTAATTCAAAAGTATTAAGGATCTTGTCTGAAGTACCACTCAAAATAGAGGCTTTGCCACTAAGCTTTATAACAATTTCTTTTATAGTATCAACAAGTTTCACTACAGAATCCGAAATCAGCCCAATTTCGTCTCCTCTGCCAGTATATTTATTTAGATTGTTCTCATTTGACAAATCAAGTGTCCCAATCTTTTTAATAATTTCGCTTATATTTTCGATATCTTTTGAAACCCTTTTTACCAGTAATAATGAGATTAATACAACAGCAATCAACACTATTAGGCAGATAATCATTAATGTCAATGAAAGTGATGTACTTGCAGCATACACCTCATCTTCATTATCCTCAATAACGAATACCCATCCATAAGAAGATAAGTTTTTGTAAACCGAAAGCATATCCTGATTAGTCCTGGTATCTTTATACTCTAGGGTTGCTATATCAATGTTTTTATTATTCTTAATATTATTAATTATATTTAGTAAATTGCTTTCTTTAACCTCTGTGCCTATTTTTGAATTATCACTATTGTAAATATAAGTACCTTTATTTATATCTAGCATCATATATTTGCAATTATCCAAACCCTCTAGTTTTAACGAATTTAAAATCAAATTGAGCTGTTCTGGATAAATTGCTCCACCAACAAATCCTAACGGTTGTTTTTTATCATTATAAATTGGATAATACATTGAAATAACAAGCTTTCCTGTTGAAGGTGATGTCATTATACCGGTATTATAAACAGCTTCAGAAGCAAAAACAGCATCTTGTAAACTTTTCAAGCTATCGTCCTTACGCAAGGTAACTCCAATAGGTTTCTTTACCATCGAAGCAATAACGGTCGAACCATAATTTGCTAAATATATATTTTCAATATTATCATACAGTTTGGATTGCCTTTCTGTATATGACTGTGCCGCTTCAAAAGCTGCTGAATCTCCAGGCGCATTTAGAGCAGTTTTTAAATCTGAACCTTGGGCATAACTAGATATGAAGTTTTCCGAACTCTTTATATACTGCTCGATAATTTTGGTACGAACTTCTGTAGCTTCTTTCATCCTTGAAATGATATTTCTATTCATAGTTGAATTAAGACTTACGCTAGTTACAAGCCATAATATTACAAGCCCTAAAGCAAGAACAAAAGATACTACCATGCTTATTTTTGTTGCCAGTTTCATTTTTCTCACATTTCTTGCCAACCTTACTTTTCTCATATTGACCTCCGGAAAAATTATGAATTTTAAAAATATTAACTAGCAATTACATTAAACATATACTATTTATTTATATATATCGACATTATATTACAAGAAAATTAATGTTTTTTCTCGAATAAAGTAAATTTACAAAGGTTTTTACAAAAGTAAATTACTTTTTGAAATTTTAAATACCATGTAGTCATATAAAACATTAAGAGGCTATTTATCATTTGCGATTTTTAATTGTAGTATATATAAATTTTGCGAGAAGAATAGGCCATAAAAACACAATTCCCATCACTGCGAAGCCAATATTACGGTCATTTGTCAAGAGTATTCCCAGATCGTTAGAAAATGGGTTGTCTGTAATCTGGTATGTCCAGGTTGATGCAGGCCCTTTGATTCCTAGTTTAATCAAATCTACATCTCCATGAGAAAAATCTACAGATTTAAATGTATCAATGATCTGTACATCAATTCTTTGTGTCAATTCCTGAAAAGCATCCACAGTATTCCTACAAAATTCCTCAAGAGGGTTCTTTCCACCTACATTCACCAGATGTATCCCATCTCGAATATAATTAATCTGATCAATATACTCTGCCCAACACTGATTAATACAGAAAAGTGAGATATACTTCTCCACTCTTTTCAGGGTATTTGTGCCAACATATGAAAGAGCTATATTATATTCCTCAGGTACCATTGATGATAGCAGGGATTTGTCAGACCTATCTAATAAAATCTGCTGCCGCCTCTTATATATAATCTTCCGCTGGTCTTCAACAATATAGGAGTATCTCCAAAGGAGATCTCTGATGTCCTCGTTCTGCCCTTCAGCAAATAGCTGTACCCTTTCTACCTCACGTGTATACACCGAATTATTTATAGGGCCATCCTGCTGATTAAGTGTTTTTTTCTTGGAAATAAGCTTGCCTGTTCCATATCTTTTGAACAAATCATCCTCCAGGCTGATAAAAAACCGAGAAGAACCTGGGTCACCTTGACGTCCAGAACGGCCCCGGAGCTGGTTGTCAATACGACGGCTCTCATGCTTGTTTGTGCCGATGACATACAGTCCGCCAAGTGCCACAACCTTCTCTCTTTCTTCCCCGTGGATTCCACCCAAACGTATATCTGTACCCCGTCCTGCCATATTTGTGGATACAGTAACAGCCCCAATTACACCAGCCTGTGCTATAATGCCAGCTTCCAGTTCATCATTTTTAGCGTTCAGAACACTGCTGTTTACCCCAGCCTCTTTTAAAACCTTTGCAAGTTCCTCAGACTCTTTTATGCTCGCAGTACCGATTAAAACAGGTCGTCCTGACGCATGAACTTTTTTTATTTCTGAAATCAGAGCCTTGTACTTTGCCTCTGAATGTGTAAAAATGAAATCTTCCTCGTCCTTTCTTATACATGGCCTATTAGGAGGAATAACAACAACATCTAGATCATATAATCTCTTGAATTCGTATGCAGACGTTTTAGCTGTAGCTGACATTCCACACATTTTCGGATAGGATTTTAAAAGAAACTGTACAGTTATAGAACTCAAAATTCTACCGTTTGAAGCTGTCTCAAGCCCTTCCTTTGATTCAATAGCAGTCTGAAGGCCATTAGGCCATACTCTCTTGTCGGCAATACGCCCCGTAAACTCATCTACAAGTTCGACTTTTCCATTTTGAACGATATAGTCAACATCTCGCCTTAACAATGTCTGTGCATGAATCGCACAGTTTATTTCAAGTAACAAATCATAATTTTCAAGGTCGTATATATTTTTACACCCCAGCATTTCTTCAACCCTGTTTGTCCCAGTTTCTGTCAGAAAAACATTCCGTGAATATTCATCTGTATCATAATCGACGCCAAATTTTAGCTTATTAACTATTTTAGAAATTTTGCTGGACACCTTTTGTGTTGAAGGAGTATTTTCAGCTATCACAAGGGGAATTCGTGCTTCATCAATAAGTGTAAAATCAGCTTCATCTACTATCGCAAAATTGAATGTGCGTTGTACAAGCTCATCTACATCAAAGCAAAGAGAATCCCTTAAATAATCGAACCCCACTTCCTTGGCAGTGATATAAGTAATATCCGCATTGTAAGCCTTCTTTCTTTCATCCTTGCCCATCCACTCATTAACGAAGCCTGTTGTTAACCCTAGAAAATTATATACTGGACCCATCCATCCCGCATCCCTCCGTGCCAGGTAATCATTGGCGGTAAGTATATGCATACCTTTGCCTTCCAGTGCGCTCAAGTATGCAGGGAATACTGATACAAGGGTTTTCCCTTCACCTGTTTGCATTTCAACAAGCTTTCCCTTGTGTATAACAACTGCAGCCAAAATTTGAACATCGAAAGGATTTAATCCCAAAACGCGCCTAATAGTCTCTCTAACCAACGCATATGCCTGGATCATCAGTTCATCAAGCGATGTCCCTTGCTGTGCCTGAATCATAAGATTTTTGGACATCTCTTTCAGCAAATTGTCTTCCATATCTCTTAGCTCTATTTTTTTAATGTCATCTACCAAACGTTGATATGGTACAAGGTCAGTACTATATAACTTAAAATCCTCTTTATATGGAATAATATTGACTTTTTGTTTATTTTGAGCCATTGACAGTCCTCCTACAAATCAAATGAAAACATAGTTTATGAAACCTTTACAACAGTGGCATAAATAATCGTAGTCTATTTGTAAAACCACAACACAAAGCACGCAAAATGGACACTCAATTCTGCCACTGTTTTTAACCACAAATAATAAAGATTTTATGAAACACCTGAGAAGTAATTATCAGACGAGAGGAACTTGAATTTTATTGAATAAAATTAGGATTGAAATATTAAACAAAAAGGATATTTCTAGAAACAGAAGTATATAAAAGAAGAGGCTTGCTTGCGAAATCAAAATTAAGACAACAAAAAAAAGTGCCATCAAAAAAGTCACAAAACTTGAAACTTCTTGTATTCCTTTCAACAAGACTTGATTTTTGCAGAACAATACTTCGCCAAAACAAACCACAACCATACTAAATAAAAATGTAATAATTTTTAAAAATTCAAATAGTTGTTTTGATATCTTCTTAACACTTTGCGCCAAAAACATAAAAAGTAAATATACCTTCCAGTAAATATATTTGGATGTAATGTTATCCATAAATTAATTTTAGTATACTATTGCAAGATTTATTTATCAATAGTTGTAAATAAAATATGTAACTAACTCATGGAGCTTTTAAGGAAGATTCTAAATAAGAATTCAGTTATCAGTGTAGAAATTGCACAAAATCATAAATATCTTACACCAGCTTTGCTAGTACCGCAGCAAAAGATTTTTAGTCAAAAGTAATTATACATAAGTTTTAATAATATTGAAACTTATGTAAGTATTATATATAATTTGGTAAGGTTGCAGTTGGTTGAATAAACGCATACCACTGAAAATAGTTCCTGCTGATGTAGATAGGCTTAATAATGTAATTAGATATATTGACTAAACTCTTGTATAAAATTTATCAAAGCACGGGGGGTATAAATGTGAGCAATTTTATTAAAATAGGAATAATTGGAGATTATGAACCTCAACGACTATCACATAAAGCCACAATTGAAGCATTAAACCACTGTGCGGACAATCTAAAAATTAATTTGGAATTGCAATGGCTACCTACTGAATCACTAGAAGGGGAAGTAGATAAAAGTTTTATCGGATTAGATGGGCTTTGGTGTGCACCTGGTGTTTATAAGAGCATGGAGGGGGCATTAAATGCAATTCAATTCGCAAGAGAAAAGGATTATCCCTTTATTGGAACATGTGGAGGATTTCAGTACACGGTAATTGAGTATGCTCGGAATATACTAGGATTCAAGGAAGCACAGCATGCAAAATATAACCCAGATGCTTCAAATTTAATCATTACAGCGCTATCTTGTTCTCTGGTTGGCGAAACACGTAAAGTTTTTATAAATCAAAAATCAAGGATTTATAAGTATTATGGAAAAAAAGAAGTTGATGAACGCTTTAGCTGTAATTTTGGAATAAACCCTGATTATCGGAAATTAATAGATGAAAGTGGTTTTAAAGTAGTTGGCACAGATGAAAAGGGTGAGGTTAGAATACTGGACTTACCTAAAAATAGATTTTTTACAGCGACATTATTTCAGCCACAACTAAGTTCATTACCCACAAATCCTCATAAACTGATATTGGCATATTTAAGTTGTGTGAAACAGTTCCATTTAGAAAAGAGAAATCTAATATAACCATAATCAATAAAACACCTTATTATTTTTAAGAAATTTAATAGTTCATTTAAAATTGTATATTCTAATTGATATTCTTTTAAAAAATGACTAAGGGGAGTCCAAAATGGATTCCCCTTAAAAAATTCTTATCATCTGCAAATTCTTAAATAAAGCCTTTGATTATCCAAAGTCCAGATTCAATAAGTAAAATGCACCCTGAATCCAGAAATCTATTTACTCAAGCTGCTTCTTTGGATCACTATAAAATGCCAGAAGCAAAATAGATAAAATACTGAATATTGCAACAGTAACATACATTTGTTTAAAGCCATTTCCTAGTGCTGATTGGAAGGAATCCTCAATCTCAGGTTTCATATTATTGATTGCTTTCAAATAATCCTTTTGAGATTGCTCAAAAGCCGCAGGTATTGCAGTATCCTTCAAATGTTTCATCTTATCAATAGTTTGAGAAATAGGTTCTTTTTGCTTTCCCATTAAGGATATATTTTCTAATAGGGCAGCTTGATCTTTTTTAGTTGTTGCAACTTGCTTTTCCAGCTTTTCTTTTTGAGCCAAAGTGTCTTTATATTTGGTTTCAAGTGCTTTTTTAGCAGCAGTAAGCTCAGAAATTTCAGCTTTTAGTTTTTCAGGATTCTTCAAATATTCTTGTATTTTTTTCGCATCAGGCATACCACTAGCTTTCATAGCACCAGTATTAGGCATAGCACCAGTATTAGGCATAGCGCCAGTATTAGGCATAGCGCCAGTACTAGGCATGGTGCCAGTCATTTGTGAATTTGCTGCACCATGCATACTAGCAGGCATTTGTGAATTTGCTGCTCCAGGCATATTAGCAGGCATTTGCGAATTTGCTGCACCAGACATATTAGCAGGCATTGCACCAAACTTTGAGCCTAAACTGCTAGGAGGCATAGTTGCACCGCTTGAAGCAGATTTTAGTTGCTCGTACATTTTTGTCATTTGAGCAATGGCAGTCTCCTGTTTACTAATACCTTCTTTCATTCCATTAGTAGCGGCTGTCAAGCCTGTTATTGCTTTAGACATTTCTTCAATGCCTTTGTCCATACCTTTGACGCCTTCACTCATTTTTGAAATTCCAGTATCTATTCCTGTTATGCCAGAATTCATTCCGTCAATACCTTTTTGAATACCACCTTGAATTTTTGTTATAACAGCTGGTACGTTTTGGTCAATCATATAAACAGCTATCTCTTTTGCTTTATCAACGATATTTGTTACGTCAGCTGATTGTAATGCTTTCAACATATCAGCTGGTAATCCGTTGCCACTACTCATATCCATTTTCATTTCACCCATATTGCTTATATCTGGAATATCAACACCTTTTAACATTTCAGCCATCTTAGGGTCGTTTTTCATTTGAGTAAAGGTTTTATTAAGCTCAACAGCCTCTGCAATCACAGGGGTGGTAGGCTGTGGAAGCATATTCATAAGATTGTCTTTAGCTACAATACCTGCCTGAGCAAGAAAGCCTATCATTATGGATGGGGCAATAACTGTTCCTATTGATCTCACAAGAGAAAGTGTTGCAAGTGCTGAATTGGCTTGTTCTTTTTGTGTATTACCCAACATCATGTAGTTCAGTGGAGAACCCATAACAAAGCCTAAACCAGTACCAATCAGTGCCAAGCTAATAATAACTGTCAATAAATTGCTTATTTGAACTGCAACAAAAGCAAGGAAGACTGATCCTAGTAGTGATACAAAAAAACCACTCAACAAAATCTTTTTTGCACCATATTTATCAACAAGCTTACCACTCATTGGAGCTCCTATTGCTGTAAATATTCCAAGTATAGTAACAAAATATCCACCTTTTCCTGTTGCAATTTTTAAAGAATTTTCTGAAAACTGTGGAACAAATATCATTCCCATCATGCATATTCCAACAAAGAACCCTACAAGTAAAGTAATGAGTATTTTAGGTGTTGTAAAGTAGGAGAGATTTAATATAGGGTCATCAGCTTTTCTTTCTATCAATATAAAAATAGGCAAAAGCACTAAAAATATAAGTAAGAATGGATATACAGAAGTGCTTTTAATTGTTTCGCCAAAGCTGAAGAAATTAATATTTTTCAAACCATACATTACTGAAAGAATCATAACCACAATAATTAAGGTACCCCAAACATCAATCTTCTTCGGAGCGTCAGTAGATTTGTTTACAGGCAAATAAAAGATTCCAAAGAATATAATTACAACACTTATTGGAAGGTTAATGTAAAACAGGAATTGCCAATTTTCTATTCCGAATATATCAAGAATTGCACTACCGAGGGAGGAACCCATAATGTTTGCCAAACCATAAACTCCGCCGAGTAGGCCGAGAGCCATACCACGTTTTTCTTCTGGGAAAGTAGTTCCAAACTCAGCGTTTGCTATAGGCATAATTCCACCACCACCAATGGCCTGAATAACACGTCCAGTTAGAAGCATAGGAAAGCTGCTGAAGTTTGAAGAGAGGCCACATATAAGTGAACCTATTCCAAATAAAGATATACAAACGATATAAACATGCTTTCTACCGATTCTATCAGCAATTTTACCTGCAATAGGAATAGATGCGGCATATGCTAGTGTGAAAATTGTAATCATCCATATACCAAGCTTATCATCAACTCCGAGCCCTGATTGAATAACAGTTCTAGCGGGTGTAACTATACCAGTGTCTATAGCACCCATAAAAATTCCAAGCATGTATAAAAACATTATCATGCCTAACCCTGATTTGACTTTTTTTGTGTTGACCTGTTGACCCATAATTTATTCTCCTTTTTTATAGTTTAGATGAAAATTGTAATCAGTCTATCTTTTCTAATTCGTTTACAAGTGCAGTTAGTGAAAGCCTTAACTTACTAAATTCTAGATTGTCATTTGAATAAGAAATCAGAATAGTTGATATGATGTCACAAATATTCCTTGCGTCATCATTTAAAAGCTCATTTGTACTTATAAACGAGTATACTTTTTCAGATAACTGGTTTTTGAGAAGCTTTTTTCTCTCTCTTATGCTACTTACATTCATGCTGGAATCATTACTAATTGGATGAGTTTGAAACCAAGAGCCATGAACATTGTTCATAAAGTAATTTAATTCATTAAACATAATCTCTAGCTTATTAATTAACATAGGAACTGTTTTCGCATTTTGCTCAATCCTACGCAGCATGAGATTCCATTCGTTTAATAGTATTTCAACTATGATGTCATTTTTTGAAGTGTAGTAATTATAAACAGTACCAGTTGCAACACCACAGCGAGCAGCAATTTTTCTAATATTTAGGTCAGAATATCCTGTATCTTTAAGAAGTTCTCGTGTAACTAATAGAATATCTTCTTTAACGTTGCTTAAATTTTTTGGCATAAGTTTAACTCCTTATTATAATGAACACTGTTCATTATAAACCTTAATAAAGTAATTAGCAATATAATTTTTAGACGATTGGTTAATGGCCGAGGAAGCAGAGGAAAATAGAATAAAAAGAATACAAGGGGCTTTTGCAAACAAGATAATTACCATATCCTTTTGCAATGCCCCTTGATAGAGTGATTAAATACTTACATCAAAATTCTGACCTACATTTGGATTTACACTAAGTTCCATCATCTTGGTTAAATTCTCTGAATCTTGATTAGCACTTTGTAGTGCTAGCTTAGCAACAGATACTCCGACATTTTGAGCTAGTAAAGATTGAGACATTGAAGTTGATAAAGCAGCAATATCCATGACAATCACTCCTTTTGTTAATACTCATTAATAAAACAATAGTAAATTATACCTATATGATAATATTACTTCATTTGGTATAAAACTACAACATTTTTTGTACATAAGCTGCAAAAGGACAAAATGTCACACCTCTTTTACGGTATATCCAGATAGATTTGAAAATAAAGATTATTTTGTTGGCAGATAACGCCAGAATATGTGGTATAATATAAAATAAATGAAGTCGCAAATAGAGATGCTTTTCTAGTATAAAAATAATGCAAAGAAATAATTAATTGGGGGAGAATGTATGAAAATCAAGCAGGCAATAGCAAAAATTAAGTCTTTTCTTGTTTTGGTTACTGAAGCAACTTTTAAGAAAGTAGACAATTCATTAAAGAAAAATGAAAAATTTGTTAGTAGAAAATCTAGCACGTTGACGGTTTCTTCAGATGCAAAGAAATCCTTCATTCTACGAAAGTTTAGGATTCAAACTAGATTAATAGTATCTTTTAGTCTTCTGTTGGTAGTGATGCTGATTGTTACAGGTGTATTTTCGTATACAAGTTCAACAAGCACAATTGATGAAAAGGTAAAAAGCTATTCATTAGAACTTATGAATCAAACAAGCATAGTCTTAGATAATGAAATAAGTCGTATTGAAAGCTATTTCATAGATATTGGGTTCTCAAATGACGTTCAAGATGTTTTAGCTTTATCTTTAAATGAAAGTGATGACGTTTATCAGAATATGGTAAATCAGAGAGAATTAAAAGATTTTCTTACAAATAAATTTCTTATGATAAAAGATATATTGAATTGTACCATGCTGCAGGGGAAAGATTTTTCTGAACCTATAACGTATAGCGCAAATAGTAATACAATGACATTTGATAATGATAAAATAATTCAATCTTCTTCTAACAATATTCAATGGACATATTTTAATGTAAAAGAATTCAGTAAAAATAAAATATACCTTGGAGCACAAAAAGACATAAATTCAATAAATGGCGGAAGCAACATTGCAAAAATGGTAATTATACCAAAACCCAATTTTCTGGTTACTTCATATGAAGATATGAATATTGGGAAGGATACAAAAAACCCTAAAGGTTTCCCTATTTTGGTTATTGATGCTGATGGTAAAGTGGTTTCTTCAAGGAGTACTGAACAGTACCCAGTTGGAGCGGTGAATGAAAGTACAAAACTGATAGCTAGTGAGATAGCAAAAGTAAATAAGCAAAACCCGAAGACTACAGCTTTTAACTTAGAGTTAAATATTGACGGACAATTAAGTTTGGTTACATATTCTAAAATTAAAGTTTCAAGTGCTGATTGGTCTATTGTTTCAATTGTTCCATATTCATTTTTAAATAGTGCTGCAAATAGTTTGAAAACAAAAATTATAATTATGGGGATACTGTGTATTATTATTGCTCTTATGCTAAGTATTATTATTGCTAGGAGTGTTTCCACACCTTTGAATAGGATGGTTCTAGCAATGAAAAAAGTAAAAGAGGGTGACTTGACAAGCCAGATACAGGATGATGAAAATGATGAAATATCAGAGGTGTTTCATAATTATAATGATATGATTTCAAATATAAGTTCACTTGTGTCAGAGGTTAGAAGTACTTCACAAAGTGTATATGAACAAGCAAACAATATTGCTATAGCTTCCGAAACTGCTCATACTGCTTCGGAGCAAGTAGCTATAACAGTTGAACAAATAGCTAAGGGTGCAACAGAGCAAGCTACAGAAATAAATGATAGCGTAAGTCATATGGATAAGCTTTCAGAAGGTATCACGTATGTGGGTGAAGATGTATCTCGAGTAATAGCAATAGCAAATAAAATAAGTAGCTTAAATGAAGAAGCTGATAAAACTATTCAGGAACTCAATGTTAAGTCAAATCATGTAAGCAATACTACTAATAAAGTCTCAACAAATATTAATGAATTGAGCAATAGCATGAAGGAAATACAAAAGATTCTTAAAATAATGATTAGTATATCAGAGCAGACAAATCTTCTATCTTTAAATGCAACAATTGAGGCAGCTCGTGCTGGTGAGGCAGGGAGAGGGTTTGCAGTAGTTGCAAATGAAGTAAAGAAGCTGGCAGAGCAATCTAAAGAATTTACTGGCAGCATAAATAGTATTATTTCTTCCATTGAAAAGAAAACTAATGATACAGTAACAGAGGTAATGAACTCAAATGTGGTTGTTAGTGAGCAAATAAGTGCAGTAAAAGATACTCAGAAGTTATTTGAGATGGTATTTAGTGCTATGGATGATGTGATACAAGATATTGAGAGGACTGAAAAGTCTGTAGAAAATATAATGAAATCAAAAGAAAAAGTATTGGAGTCAATGGAAAATATATCAGCAGTTGCAGAAGAATCCGCTGCTACAACAGAAGAGATTTCTGCTAGCACTGAAGAACAAATAGCTTCAGCTGAAGAACTTGCAAACCATGCAAAAATACTAAATAATCTATCAGATGCTTTGAATAAGGAAATTAATAAGTTTAAGACAGAATAAAGAATAACTATTTATAAAAAGCTCCTCTTTGGTTAAAAACAAAAAATTAACCAAAGAGGAGTTTTTGCATTAAGCTGCACTCCTCCTCATTACCTTGACTCGCACACTAACTAAACGTATAATAATTTCCAAAGGGGTGTAAGAGCAATGTATTCAAACCATTACACCATTAAAATAAAAACTTGAGGAATAAGGCTGTTATGAGCATATTTGAGAAAAGAGATTACTTCTTGTTTGACGGTGCGATGGGTACATATTACTCATCTAAATATAATAAAAATATGGCTTGCGAGCTTGCAAATCTTTTTGATAGGGATTCTATTCGCAGTATTCATAAAGAGTATATAGAAGCCGGAGCTAATGCTATTAAATCTAATACCTTTGGTGCAAATAGGTTTTCATTAGCTTGCGAACAACAAGAAGTAGAACAAGTAATTAAAAACGGATGGAAATTAGCTAATGAAGCTACAAAAGGACATGATATAACAGTTTTTGCAGACATTGGTCCAATACCTATAACTGAGGGTAATGATGCTTTGACAGAATATAAAATTTTAGTTGATATTTTTTTAGAATGTAACGCAGAGTATTTTTTATTTGAGACCTTTGCGCATTATGATATTTTATTGGAATTATCGGCCTATATTCGTTTAAAAAAACCAACGGCGGTTATCATAACATCTTTTTCAGTATATCCAGATGGATATTCAAAAGAAGGACTATTCTATTTAGATATTATTAATAAGGTTAGTTCTAGTGGTCTGGTTGATGCGTTTGGTTTTAACTGCATCAGTGGTCCTGCTCATATGTGCAGACTAGTTAAGGATTTAAATATAAAAGGCAAGGTAATAACAATAATGCCAAACTCAGGCTATCCATCTTCTGAGCGTGGTAGAACAGTATATGTTGATAACTCAGATTACTTTGCTCAAAAGGTTCTTGAGCTTAAAAACATGGGAGTCAAAATATTAGGAGGGTGCTGTGGTACTACTCCAAAACATATTGCTGCTACAGCAAAGCTATTAGCTAGTAGTAGAAATAATGGAAAAAATATTAATGAGTCAGTAAATAACACAATATATACTTCTTCAAAGGAAAATATTCTGCATAAGCTCGTAGCAAAAAAGAAGCCAATCTTGGTAGAAGTAGACCCTCCCTTTGATACCAACTGGGAGTATATGCTTAGGGATGCATTCCTACTGAAACAGGCAGGTGCTGATATGATTACTATATCAGACTCGCCCTTGGCAAAAGCACGTGCAGATAGTGCAATGCTCGCAGCAAAGATTCAGAAAGAGGCAGGTATACCTACTATGCCTCATATTACCTGTAGAGATAAAAATATATTGGGAATAAAGGCAACTCTTTTAGGACTTCATATTGAAGGGGTAAGAAATATTTTAGCTGTAACTGGTGACCCTATTGCAAACATAGAAAGGCAAGCTATAAAAGGGGTTTTCAGTATGAATTCATCAAACCTTGCGAATTACATTTCAAGTTTGAATAGTAACGTATTTAGCAACGATGAATTCAAAATTGGAGGAGCGCTAAATGTAAACGCAATAAACTTCGATGCTGAACTAAGACGTTCCTATACTAAAATTGAGAATGGTATTAGCTATTTATTAACACAAGCTGTCTATACTGATACCGCTATTAACAATTTAATTAAAGCCACGCAAACCTTAACAGTTCCAATATTTGTTGGTTTAATGCCATTAGTAGGTTATAAAAATGCACAGTTTATAAACAATGAAGTTCCAGGAATTGAAATTGATGAGAATACAATTGATATGTTTAAAGATAAAAGCCGTGAAGAGTCTGAATTGATTGGTATAAATCTTTCTATAGAAAGCATTAATAAACTATATCAACACGTATCAGGTTTTTATTTAATGACGCCTCTAAAAAGGACACATGTCATTTGTGAATTAATAAAAAAGATTAAGGAGATAAATAAATGATTATAGTTGGTGAAAAGCTTAATAGTTCAATACCGAAGATGTATGATTTAATGAGGGAGAAAAATACTGCAGCTATAAAGCAAATTGCAATTGATCAACAAAATGCAGGAGCTAATTTTCTTGACATAAATACTGCAATTTTCAGCGAAGATGAGTTTGATATGCTCAAATATGTACTGGACATAGTTCTTGAAAGCACAGAATGTGGAATTATGTTGGATTCTCCTTCACCTGCAGTTATTAAGGAGGCAATAAAGCTAGTTTCAAACAGAGAAATAATTATCAACTCTATAACACTTCAAGATAGGATAAATGAGCTTTTGCCAATTGTCAAAAGTTATAATGCAGGAGTTGTATGTCTTCCTATTGATGAGGAGGGTATTCCAAAAACAACTCAAAAAAGGGTAGAGAACTCCTTGAAATTAATAAGAATACTACAAGAAGCCGGAATAGAAAAGAAAAAAATATATATCGACGTTTTAGCTGAGACCTTAGCAACTGATAATGAATCGGCAGTCACAACAATAAATACAATAGCTGACTTAAAAAAAGCAGAGCCTGAAGTCCATATAATATGTGGTGTTTCGAATGTTTCTTTTGGTTTGCCAAAAAGAACAAATATCAATGCTGCCTTTCTGACAACAGCCATTTTTGCTGGTCTCGATAGTGGTATTGTAGATATTACAAATGAACAGATTCAAAGTACAATATATTTAGCTGAGATGGTAGCTGGCAAAGACGAATATTGCATGGAGTACTTAGGATATATAAGAAGCAAAAAGTAATATCTCTATATATGGTCAATATGTCTATACTATTATCTTGGTACTGTATTACAAAAATTAAAAGTTTATGGTAAAATATTTACTGGACAAAACTTAAATATGTTGGAGAGACTTATGAAAAATAAACCATTATATGAAGTTAGGAACATATCAAACCTAAAGGATATGATTCAACAAAGTGTTGAGCTATATGCACAGAAGCCTGCCTTTTTGGTTAAAGAAAAAGGTAAACCTGATTACATTCCTGTATCTTTTAGCATGTACAAATCTGATATAGATGCTTTGGGAACAGCTTTAATTAGCTTAGGACTAAAGGATAAGAAGATTGCCTTAATAGGTGAAAATAGATACGAATGGGCAACATCATATTTGGGAGTTTGTAATGGAACTGGCATAATTGTTCCTTTAGATAGAGAGCTTCCACAAAATGAAATAGAGAATTGCATGCAGAGAAGTTCGACTGATGCCATCATATTTTCAGGAACCGTTGCAAAAAATATTGAGAATATTATGAAGAATGCAGGTACCTGTAAATACTTTATAAATATGGATTTAGATGAAGATGCCAACGGCCAGCTTTCCTATAGTCAATTACTAAAAAAAGGCCATGAATTAATAAAGCAAGGTAATAGAGATTTCTTGGACGCAGTAATTGATAATGAAGCTATGGATATACTCTTATTTACTTCTGGAACAACCGATAAATCTAAGGCAGTTATGCTATCACATAAAAACATTGTAGCAAATCTTATGGCAATGTGTGAGATGGTATATATTGATGAGAAGGACGTTTTTCTATCAGTATTGCCTCCACATCATACATATGAATGTACTTGCGGCTTCCTTTGCCAAATGTACAGAGGCTCTACAGTAGCATTTTGTGAGGGACTTAGACATATTGTTAAAAACTTAAGAGAATCAAAATGTACAGTTATGAATGGTGTTCCTTTGGTTTTTGAATCTATTTACAAGCAGCTTATTAATACAGTTAAAAAGAAACCAGGAGCAGAAAATAAACTAAAGTATGGTATTAAATTGAGCAATTTCTTAGGACTGTTTCATATTGATGTCAGGAGAAAACTCTTTTCTGAGATTCACGATGCATTAGGTGGACACTTGAGGTTGTTTATTAGCGGTGCAGCTGCCATTGACCCTGAGGTTTGTAAAGGCTTTAAAAATATAGGAATAAAGCTTGTACAGGGATATGGTTTGACTGAATGTGCGCCTATAGTTGGAGTTAACAGAGATTGTTGGTTCAAGTTTGATGCGGCTGGACTTCCTTTACCTGGATTAAAGGTGGTTATAGACAAACCAAACTCTGAAGGCATTGGAGAAATTAAGGTGTCTGGTCCAAGCGTTATGCTTGGTTATTACGAAAATAAAGAGGCAACAGATGCAGTTATAAGAGATGGTTGGTTCTACACTGGTGATATGGCCTTTATTGATTCAGATGGGTTTATACATATAACAGGAAGAATGAAAAATATGATCTTAACTAAGAATGGTAAGAATGTCTATCCTGAAGAAATTGAGACACTTCTAAGTAGAAGTGACTATATTAAGGAGGCATTGGTATATGGTAAGGATGGAAAAGATGATGTAATTGTTTGTGCACAAATAGTTCCTGAAAAAGAAAAGATAGACGAAGATATAAAATTGGGTATTCTCCAAGAGCAAGATGTACATACAATAATAAATTCTGAGATTAAAAGAATAAACAAAGAACTAGTTCCATATAAGCATGTCAAAGAAATTACACTTAGAGATGAAGAATTTGAAAAAACAACTACAAAAAAAATAAAGAGGTATAAGGAACTAAAATGAAAACAATATTAGATACAGCAATAGAGGAAGCGATTGATTTAGTAAAAGAAGTTAGTAAACTGCTTCTTGAAAGTATGGAAGATAAAAGAGTAGTGACAAAAAGTGGTTCTGCAAATTTTGTGACAGAGATAGACCTAAAGGTTCAAGAGATAATTGTCAGTAGGTTAAAACAGATACTACCAGATAGTAATATTATTGCAGAGGAAACACAAAAGAATAGTTTCTCTTTAGGGAAATACACATGGATTCTTGACCCTGTTGATGGAACTACAAATTTAATGTATGGATATAAATATTCGGCTATTTCATTAGGCCTTGTTGTAGATGGAATACCATATGCCGGAATAGTATATAATCCGTATTTATGTGAATTGTTTACCGCACAGAAGGGAAAAGGCGCTTTTGTTAATGGGCAGCCAATAGAGGTTACCAAGAGCGAAGCACTTGCTGACAGCCTTATTACATTTGGAACTTCACCATATGATAGAGGAAAGGCAGATGAGACTTTTAGAATAACTAAAAATGTTTTCCTGAAATGCAGAGATGTTAGGCGTACAGGTAGTGCTGCTTTGGATATATGTAATGTCGCTGCAGGCCGTATGGATGGCTTTTACGAAATGGAGCTACAGCCGTGGGATTATGCTGCTGCATCGATAATTCTGGAAGAGGCTGGGGGTAAAATAACTGATTGGCAGGGGAACAAGCTCAGCTATATCAGCAAAGCTGCTGCAATTGCTTCAAACAATTATATCCATGATGAGCTCATGGAGGCTATAAAATAAAGTACAGTACATATTTTATCTACATTAAACTTGTACTAAAAACTTATACTAATTTGCATAAAAACAAAACACCCAACTATTTGAAAATAGCCAAGAAAAATCTTGACTTACAAATAATTGGGTGTTTTCTATTATATAGAATATTATTCTATATACATTGACATTCTATGTACATAGAGTATAATGTATACAATATATTAAAGGAGTGGATAAATTTGTTTTTTAAGGATGCTATTAAAGGAAATATGAGTTTGATCATACTCTCGTCTCTTATTGAAGGAGAAAAATACGGTTATGAGATTACTAAGACAGTTTACAATTTGACAAATTCAGCTATTCAATTAAAGGAAGGAAGCCTTTACCCAGCATTGCATAAACTGGAGAAGCAGGGGTTAGTTGAAGGTTTTTGGATCCAGCAGGAACCTGGAAAACCAAATAGAAAATACTACAGAATTACTGAATTGGGTTCTAAGACTGTTCAACAGGAAAAAGAAAAATGGAAATCCTACATGGATATTATGGGGAGAGTAATATATGGAACAGAAAATACATGAGTTTGAGGAATATATTATTTCTTTATCGATGGCATTGAAGGTAAGTAGTAGCTTAAAGGAGGATATTTCAAAGGAATTAAGTCAAAATCTTTATGATAAGTATAATGAATTACTTATTAAAGGATATAGCACTGAAAACTGTATTTCGGAAACATTGTCATTTTTTGAAGACCCAATTCAGTTAGCCGAGATGTTTAATAATGTATATAATCGTGGGAGTTATTTTAAAAGTGCATTAAGTAGTGTTTGTAATAAAAAAACTTTAGTGGTGGCGATACTTACTATTCTATTGATTACTTTTATTATATAAACTCGTGCTTATTTGTCGTAAAAATAATTATAATTCAGTTTTATTTATTAATTTTCTTATTATATAAAGCAAGAAGGGAAGTTTTATGAGGAAAACTACAATTGGAGGGTCAGCTCTCATTGAAGGAATTATGATGATTGGTCCCGAAAATGCTGCAATTGCAGTAAGAAAGCCAGATGGTGAAATTATTGTTGAAAAAAGGGAACTTCCAGTAAAAGGTGAATTATCAAAAATACCAGTTATCCGTGGAGTGGTGTCTTTTTTCAAGCAAATGGTATTAGCTACAAAGGCTATGATGTATTCAGCAGAGTTTATTGAGCTTGAAGAAAGTAAGGAATCTGCTTTTGATAATTTTTTGGCTAAACATTTCGGCAACAGATTGAAGGATATTTTGGTGTACTTCTCACTAATTATTTCATTATCATTTAGTGTAGGCCTATTTATATTACTTCCCAATATTTTAGCAGATTTTTTGCGCTTTGATAAAAACACGTATTTGGGAACAATCTATTATAACTTTTTTGAGGGAATAATTAAAATCGCTTTATTTTTGGGGTATTTAGCAATTTCCTCAAGGTTAAAGGAGGTTAGAAGGGTTTATGAGTACCATGGAGCAGAGCATAAAACAATTAACTGTTATGAATATGGTGAGGAGTTGACTGTTAATAATGTAATGAAATATTCTACAAAAAATATTCGCTGCAGTACATCATATTTGTTTTTAGTTATACTAGTGAGTATCTTGGTATTTTCCCTTTTGGGATGGTATAGCATCTGGGCTAATATATTGATTAGGTTATTATTAATGCCATTAGTGGCTGGACTGACCTTTGAAATTTTTAAATATGTAGGTAAAAATAATTCTAAACTTGCACAAGTAGTTAGTGCTCCTGGATTATTGCTTCAATTGTTAACAACAAAGGAACCTGATGAGCAACAGGTCCAAGTTGCTATATTAGCTTTTAATAATGTATTGGTAGATAACAAAATCTAGGCTTATCAATAGCTAATAGACAAATAGTTTCCGAAGGTTAATGCCAAAGATATGTAACAAAGATATGTACCAAAGATAAAATACTTAGAGTTAAGAAATATTGGGGGATTCACAAATTGCTATAGTATTTTTGCTATTTGATTGGTATCATAAGGATTAGTGATAATTGGTTAGTATCTGGAAAACATTGGGCTTAAATATTCTGCTAAACATAATTTTTATAATAATGGTAAAGGTAGTTGTTGGAGGCAAAAATGATAGCACCTGAGAAAAAATATCAAAAAAGAGTAGATGCATATTCAAATAAATTTGATATGTACAATAGGAAAAGTAGTGCTGTGGGCAATTATAAGCTTTTGGTTTTCTTTGTTGGAATTACAATGGCCATAGCTCTCTACTTATTTAAGCAATATATTTTTATGCTGGCTCAAATAATTGTGTTTGGAGTAGGCTTTGTATATCTTGTAATTGTACACAATCGGCTTTTGAAAAATAAAAACTTTTCTTACGCCATGCTACAAATAAACCAAATGTGCTTGAAAAGAATAAATGGCCAATGGACTGAGTTCTATGATATAGGTGAAGAGTTTGAAAATCATGAGCATAATTACACCTATGATTTGGATATGTTCGGGAAGAGTTCGTTATTCCAAATGATTAACATGACCTCAACATATTCTGGAAGACATAAACTTGCCTATATGTTTTTAAATCCTCTTGAGACAAAAAAAGATATTTTAGAGAGACAAGAGGCTGTGGTAGAACTATCAAAAAAACTTATATTCAGACATAGGATGTTTTCTAATGCATTAATATCAAACAAAAATGTAATTTTGACAGAGGAAGAGGAAAAGGGTAAAAAGCATAAAAAAACTCTTCTTGACACTATGAACAAACTAGAAGATGTATATTCATGGGCGAAAGAAGAAAACAAACTTTATAGTTCGTTTGGATTTAAACTTTTAATAACTGGACTTCCTGTAATGACATCAATATTGTTGGTACTTGCAATAATTCGAATAGTACCAGCTTATTTACCTATTGCGTTCTATATTATACAATTTTTTATGCTTGGATATAGAGCTAATTTTAGAAATAAAAGTTTTGAAATAGTTGAAAAATATGCAAACACATTAAAAGTATACAGTAGTGTTTTAAAACAGTTTGAATCAGAAAAATTCAAAAGTAAATACATTAATAAATTGAAAAATGATCTAAAAGGGAAAACAGATGAACCCGCTTGGAAACAAATCAATAGGCTTTCAAAACTATGGGAATTAATTGCCAATAGATATAATTTTCTGCATATAATAGTGAATGCAGCTACTCTTTGGGATTTTCACTGCCTTGTAGCTCTGGAAAAGTGGAAAATGAATAGTGGTAGGTTCGTTGAAAAATGGTTCGATGTTATAGGTGAGGTGGAAGCTCTTTGCAGTATCTCTATCATTCACCACGATAATCCGGAGTTTAATATGCCACAAATATCTGATGAGATGAGTTCTGGAATAGTAGCCGAACAACTAGGACACCCACTGCTTACAAAAGGCAGGAAATGCAACGATATTAGTATTGACAGTAAACAGCCGATACTGCTTATAACAGGCTCAAACATGTCAGGCAAAAGTACCTTCTTGAGAACGGTAGGTCTTAGCTTGATTCTGTCCTATATAGGAGCTCCAGTATGTGCAAAGACATTTAGATGCCCAATATTAAAGGTTTATGCATGTATGAGAACCAGCGACAATTTAGGACAAAATGTATCATCATTTTATGCTGAACTACTCAGAGTCAAAATGGTTGTCGAAGCTGTTGATAGAAATGAAAGAGTATTTTTCTTGCTGGACGAAATTTTTAAAGGTACTAATTCAGCAGATAGGCACACAGGTGCAAAAATGCTTATAAATCAATTGGACAAAAAAGCTGCATGGGGAATGGTATCAACCCATGACCTAGAACTAGCTGCTATGGAGAAAGAAAGTGGAGGACGTATTCGGAACTATCACTTTAGAGAGTACTATAAAGACAATCAAATATATTTTGATTATCAGCTTAGAAAGGGCGTTTCTGATACGCGCAACGCTATTTTCTTAATGAGAATGGCTGGGGTTAGCGTAGAAGAAATTTAATTAAATAGATAACATAAAACAGGGACTGTATCAGAATATAAATCTGTACAGTCCCTACTTTAGAATTAATTAGGTATACTAATACTCTTCTTCTTGAATATCAAAGACAAAATTGCATTTATCACACCTAAAAACAAAAAGAGAGCCAAAGCTTTCACTGTCAGTTTCTTCAACGTGGATTAAACCTCCACAGTCACATTTCTTTGGGTATCCATTCATACAGGTGCAACACTGCGTATGATGTGAATTTTGATGCTTAATATCTATAGGACTAGAATTACACATAGACATCACTCCAATCAATGTTTGTTGGACGTCTACCACCGCTAATACTCCCCCTATAAGTAGGAGATAGGCGGTGATACGACCAAGGATTTGCGATTTCTAATATTCAGTGGAGCAAAAGCACCGCTACCCTGAATCTAAGAAATCTGTTTATGTATTTATTTTAATACATAAATGTTAACAAGTAAAGTGTTTGAGCGTGTATACATGTTGAAGGTGAAAAATATCAAATATTGATTAACATGTAGAGTAAATAAAAAAAATTCTGTGAAAAAAATATCAAGCTTTCATTGACAATGTCAATATAAGAATTTAAAATATAAATTGAATGGTTAAAAAATTCACATTAAAGATACGGTATTTACAGGGCTAATATTTATTAGACTTGGGATTGTATACAATGTACTACACAGAGCCATGAGGGTTGCTCTGTGTAGCCTATTGCCAATATAGTGGCAAATAGGAATTCTAGTAATTTATGAGGGAGTCATTTGGACTCACAGGAGGCTGAAATGGAAAAGGTTAAAGAGATATTGAATCGCTATGGCAATTCAAAAAACAATCTTATTCAAGTGATGTTAGAATTGCAAAATGTATCAGGAACAAATTCATTACCTCAGGAATGGGTTGCTTATGTTGCTGAAACACTTGATATACCTATTAGCAGGGTATATAGTGTCATTACTTTCTATTCTATGTTTGGGACAATGCCAAGAGGAAAATACTTGGTAGAAGTTTGTAAAAGTGGGCCTTGTCATGTTACAGGTGCAAAGAACGTGTTGCAGTTGCTTGAAGATAAGCTAGAAATCAAGCCAGGTCAAACAACAGAAGATGGCCTTTTTACACTGATTCAGTCAAGCTGTTTCGGAGCATGTGATATAGCTCCTGCTATCAAGATTGGTGAGAAGGTTTATGGCAATCTCACATCAGAAAAGCTGTCTGAGATAGTAAACTCTTACAGGGAGGGCCAACAAAATGGATAAGATATTGAGCGCAAGATTTGGAAAAATTAAACCTGACAGTGTTGAAGAATATATTCAAGCAGGTGGCTACCGTGGCTTAAAGAAAGCAATGTCAATGGAGCATGTTGAAGCTATTGAAGAGATAAAGAAAGCGAACCTTTTTGGAAGAGGTGGTGCTGCATATCCAACAGGAATAAAGTGGGAGCAGGCCTATGCGATTAAAAAAGGTCCTAAATATATGGTTTGTAATGCCGATGAAGGCGAGCCTGGTACTTTTAAAGATAAGCATATATTAGCTGAAGATCCCTTTGAGTTGATAGAGGGCATGACAATTGGTGCGTATATCATGGGAGCAAAAGAGGGATATATATATATCAGAGGTGAATATGCAGCTATCCAAAGAATAGTAAATAGTGCTATTGAGAATGCAAAAAAAGCAGGTTATCTGGGCAAAAATATTTTAGGTACAGATTTTGAATTCGATTTAAAAGTTGTTTCAGGTGCCGGCGCATATGTTTGTGGTGAGAATACTGCTCTTGTAGAATCAATTGAAGGTAAGACTGGTAGACCTAGACAAAAGCCACCTTACATAAAGAATTGTGGCTTATATCAAATGCCGACTATTTTGAACAATGTTGAGACTTATTCATGTATTCCTTGGATACTAGAAAATGGCGGAGAGAAATTTAGCTCACTTGGAACAGAGTTCAGTGGCGGAACAAAGCTAATGTGTCTGTCTGGAAATGTTAAGAATAGGGGAGTTTATGAGATTCCTTTTGGTATGACTTTAAAAGAGCTTATATATGATTTGGGTGGAGGAATTGCCAATGGACGTAAGCTTAAATTTGTTCATCTCGGTGGTTCATCAGGAAGCTGTTTCCCAGAGAGTATGGTTGATACAAAAATCTGCTATTATGATTTAAAGAAGGCTGGTTTCTCACTAGGGTCAGGCGCTGTTCTTGTAGTTGATGACAGCCACTGTGTAGTTGATTATTTGAAAACAGTTATGGAATTCTTTGAAGAGGAATCCTGTGGTAAATGTACACCATGTAGAGAAGGAAATAATAGAATGGTTGAAATTCTTGAGAAATTCACAGAAGGTACTGCTACTATGAATGATTTCAATAAAATGAAAAGCCTTGCTCAAACAATGAAAACTACTAGCTTCTGTGGATTGGGACAGAGTGCTCCTGTACCTGTAATTACTCTGATAAAGTACTTTGAAGAAGAATTTTTAGAGCACATTAATGGAAAATGCAGAACTGGTGTATGTAGCATGTCTGGAAAGGCAGGTAAATAAGATGGATATGATAAATTTGACTATAGATGGTATTGAGGTATCAGTCCCAAAGGACACAACAATTCTAGAAGCAGCAAAAAAACTCAACATAACCATTCCTACTTTATGCTTCATGAAGGGAATAAATGAGCCTGGATCATGTAGAGTATGTGTAGTTGAGGTTGAAGGCTGGAGAGGTTTACACCCAGCATGTGTTACCAAGGTATCAGAGGGGATAGTTGTTAAGACTGCAACAAGTACTGTAAGAGAAGCAAGAAAAAATATTCTAGAGCTTATTATGGCTAATCATAATAGAGAATGTTTGTCATGCTCAAGAAATCTTAAGTGTGAGTTGCAAACACTATGCAATGACAATGGAATAGATAGACTTCCCTATGAAGGAAAGGTTAATAAGGGCTGCATAGATACAACAGGTCCTATTGTAAGAGATCCAAACAAATGCGTACTTTGTGGTAGATGTATCAGCGTTTGCTCTAAGCAGCAGGATGTTGGTGTAATAGACTTTGCATACCGTGGAGCACATACAACAGTTACTACTGCCTATGAAGAAGGGCTTGCTGGGCAAGATTGTATAAATTGTGGACAGTGCATCAAGATTTGTCCAGTTGGGGCACTTTCAGAGAGAGATGACACTGCAAAGGTTTGGAAAGCGCTTGAAAATCAAGACTTGCACGTAGTAGTACAAACAGCACCTGCTGTAAGAGTTGCACTTGGTGAAGAGTTTGGCTTTGCGCCTGGTACAAATGTAGAAGGTAAGATGGTTACTGCACTTAGAAGATTAGGTTTTAACAAGGTTTTTGACACCAACTTCAGCGCAGACTTAACTATAATTGAAGAAGGTACAGAATTAATTAATAGGATTAATAATGGTGGAAAGCTACCAATGATAACCTCATGTTCACCAGGATGGATTAAGTTCTGTGAGCATAACTATCATGATTTCTTAGAGAATCTATCAACATGTAAATCGCCACAACAAATGTTTGGTGCTATAGCTAAGTCTTACTACCCAGAAAAAGCTGATGTTGACCCTAGAAAAATGTTCGTCGTATCTGTAATGCCATGTACTGCAAAGAAATATGAGGCTGAAAGAGATGAGATGCAGGTAAATGGACTTAAGGACATTGACGCTGTAATCACAACAAGAGAGCTTGCTAGAATGATTCGTCAAGCTGGAATAAATTTTGCAGAGCTTGAAGATGGACAACGCGACAGTATTCTGGGAACTTATTCTGGAGCAGGAACTATTTTCGGCAACACAGGTGGAGTAATGGAGGCAGCTCTTCGTACAGTTGCCGAGAAGCTTACAGGCAAATCGCTTGATTGTATCGAGTATACACAAGTTAGAGGATTAGCTGGTATAAAGGAAGCAACTATAAATGTTGCAGGTATGGATATTAAGGTTGCTGTTGCAAGTGGTACCGGAAATGCAGCTAAGCTACTAGACAAGATAAGAGCCGGTGAAGCAGATTATCACTTTATTGAAGTGATGGGCTGTGAAGGTGGATGTATAAACGGTGGAGGACAGCCAATTATAAAGGATAAATCCACTACAGAAGAAGTTAAGGCTGCTAGAATCAAGGGGCTTTATGATATAGACAGATCATGTGAAACAAGAAAATCACATGAGAATCCAGAGATAAAGAAGCTATACTCTGAATATCTCGGAGAAGCTGGTGGACACAAATCACATATGCTATTGCATACACATTATGTAAAGAGATAACATAATCCATAGTTTACCACATGCCTACAGACGCTAATGTCTCTACATTTATAATTGTGAGATAAGCGGCGATATGGACCCTGGATAACAATTTATAAGCTTCAAATGGATTAAAAGCTCCACCTGAAACCAAGAACTCTGCTTATAAAAAAATGCAACCTCCTATAGAATTTTTTAAATATATAGGAGGCTGCTTTTTCTATTTTTTGTCTATTTCTATTTTTTTTGTGTAGTAGGATTATTACTATTCCTTGCACCACGTGATATGCGTTTCTGATCTCCTAAATCTTGTGTGTTAGCAAAGTTCTCCATGCCATCTGATTTTGTAGTTTTACTTTTTCCCATAAATCCTCCATTTTAAGTTGAGTTATCTCTTATTATTTGTCAATAATGATGTAATATACTTGCTAAAAAACTTTCTCCAGAAGTATTATTACTTATAATAGGGTAAGATATGAGATGTTTGGTTAAATTAATTTCTTATGGAATACATATACTATTTGCTATAACTGGATAATAAATCGCCTCATAGGTATTAAAAATATTTAAATTATTATAAATATTTAAATTAAAAGAAATTTAAATGTTTACATTATTCTGATATAATAGGAAGGATGATTATTGAAAGCCCAATTATGGCTATAAATAGTAATATAAAATTATAACGAGGCGTAAGATATCCCCACTTCTACAAATGACGGGTACCGCTTCGGTTTTCAAGCGGCGAGTATATATCCCGCCCCGTTGAAACGCCGCTGAGGTAAGTAAATTTTTCTACAACCGAAAAATTTACTTTTGAAACAAGGCGTTATAGAATGTAAGTGTTTATACACTTGTTGTGTACCCAATGGATGAATAATTTTATCCATGGAACCATGGAGGTAAAATGAGATCTAGAAGAAGTAAAAAAAATAATTTTTTACCAGCATTGATAGTTTTCTTAGTTGTCTTGGTATTAGCATTAACAGCTATGATACTTTTTTATTTTGGAAAATTGCCAATGCTAAATAATGTAGAGGATACAAAAAAACCTACAACATCAACAATCACGAATAGTGCCAGTTCTACATCGGGCAATTCAGCTATAGCAACGCAGACGCAGACTGCGCAGACAACTGAACCAGACATAGAGCCTTCTGAGAGCACAAACCCAGATGATTTGCTTATTTCATGGAGTAATCCTGCAAGCTTTTTATCGAAAACTAAATTAAGTGATGGTTCAACAAAAAAGTCATATAAAGACGGAAATATTCAATACTGGGCGCTTGTTAATAACAAGACAACATCAAGCTACAAGCCTCCATATAATATTGCTTTTGGTTCATCTGAGATGTATTCAGAACTTGAGGGAGTAACTACGTTTAGAGGTAATAATTATAGAAACGCTCCAGCTTGGGGAAGCAGTAGTGTAAAAGAAAAGAAATTAGAAATTGTATGGACGCATGAAATTGGTGCGGTTTCAGGAGTAGGTAGTTATTGGCCAGGCGCTGGATGGACTGGGCAACCTCTACTTGTCCATTGGTCTGAAGAAG
Source organism: Bacillota bacterium (assembly GCA_023391425.1). Classification (GTDB taxonomy): domain Bacteria; phylum Bacillota; class Clostridia; order Acetivibrionales; family DSM-1351; genus Ruminiclostridium. The sequence goes on from JAEWAX010000007.1 coordinate 37,170, forward strand.
TAAGAAAAGTTATGAATATAAATCAGGATTTGAAAGCAAAGGACCTTGTTGAGGTAATATATCCTGTTTTTGATGGAAATGTATACTTTCTAGACTTAGAAACTGGTAAAGCGTCAAGGCCAAAAATGAATATAGGTTTTACTGTTAAGGGTACAGGCATGGTTGATCCTAGAGGATATCCTCTATTTTATTCTGGACAAGGCTTGAATGAGAATAACGGGAAAAAGGGAGCATTTAAATATAGAATATTTGACTTAATAAAACAGAAAGAAATATTTTCTCTCCCGGGAAATGATCCTGTTGCCTTCAGACCTTGGGGGGCAAATGACTCATCAGCATTACTGAATAGATATACTGATACACTTATTGATTGTGGAGAAAATGGATTGGTATACAAAGCTAAGCTAAATACAAAGTTTTATAAAACAGCGGGTACTATATCAATTAATCCAACTGTTACTAAGTACCGCTACAAAAGTAGCTATAGCTCAGAAAAGGGGATTGAAAATTCACCGGCATTTTATAAGAATCTGATGTATTTCGCTGATAATGGTGGAACTATTCAATGTCTGGATATCAATACTCTTGAGCCAGTTTGGATATACAAAGCTGGTGACGATACAGACAGCACTATCACATTGGAAGAAACTGAAGAGGGAGTATTCCTGTATACTGCCAATGAAATTGACAAGAGAGGCAAGGCTGGATCAAGAGCAGATTGTAATATTCGTAAGCTAAATGCATTGACTGGAGAATTGGTATGGCAGAAGGATTATTCCTGTGCATATCAGAATTATATAAATGGTGGGGCGTTAGCAACACCAGTAATTGGCAAGAATGATATAAGTGATATTGTTATATTTAATATTGCCTTAACAGGCTCAACTAATGATGGTACACTTGTTGCACTGGATAAAAAGACTGGTAAAGAGGTGTGGAAGAGACATCTTAAGGCATATAGCTGGAGTTCACCGGTTGACTTTAAGTCTGATGATGGTAAGACTTACATGATTCTCTGCGACTTTTTAGGGGATATGCATTTAATTGATCCTAAAACTGGTGAGGATTTAGATAAGATTTCGGTAGGTGGAAACGTTGAAGCATCACCTTCTATTTATAATGATATGGTAGTAGTAGGAACTTATGCAAAAAAAATATATGGTGTTAAAATAAAGTAGAATTACTTTAAGCCACAAACAGTGAGGAAATTATGAGGAGACACAAAAGAAGAGCTACAAATAAATTAAAGGCAATATTAACAATTTTAGTATTAGCATTAATAACTACAGGAATATGGATTGCACTAAGCAAGTGGTCTGCTTCTGGTAAAAATATCGGTGGAGCTTCAAATTCATCTGCTATTGCAACCTCTACAGTGACGACAGAAGAGCTAGAACCAGAGCCGGTTGCAGACCCAATTCCACCAGATATGACCGATCCTGAAAAGCTAAAATCATCATGGACAGAAGAATCTAATTTTGATGGAGCAAAAGCATTTTTGGAATACGCATTTAACAATGTACTTCCAAATGGGGATAAGATTAAGTCTTGGATATTTAGAAATAATAAACCGATAAAAGAGTATACTGTAAAGAAGAAAGACAAGATTGAGTTTGGACCATCTAGTGAATACTCAGAACTTGAAGGCGTAACTGCTTTTAGAGGAAATAACTATAGAGATAACGCTTCATTTGGTACGCGAACAGTTACACAAAAGAAGCTTGAGATTGTATGGGAAAAGACAGGTCTTGGAGCTATTTCAGCACATCAAAGCTATTGGCCAGGAACTGGTTGGACAGGGCAACCGCTTTTAGTTCATTGGCCAGAAGATGTTAGAAAGATGATGAATATAAATGCAGAAATGAAGTCGAAGGACTTAGTAGAGGTAATATATCCTACGCTTGATGGCAATATATATTTCCTTGATTTAGCCACAGGTAAGCCAACTAGAAACAAAATTGAGATTGGCTACCCAATAAAAGGTACAGCGATGGTAGACCCAAGAGGATATCCTGTATTATATACCGGAATGGGTATCAACGAAAATAATGGTAAGTTTGCAGAGTATAAATATAGAATTATAAATCTTCTCGACCAAAAGGAGATATATCATTTGCTTGGAAGAGATGAGGTTGCTTTTAGAGGCTGGGGAGCAAATGATTCTTCTGCACTCTTGGATAGAAAAACAGATACATTACTTAATTGTGGTGAGAATGGTTTAGTATATAAGGTTAAGCTAAATACAAAGTTTGACAAGGCAGCAGGAACCTTAACAATGGCTCCACAGATAACTAAATATCGTTATAGGAGCCCATACAACGACGAGCAAGGTATAGAAAATTCGCCTGCAATATACAAAAATTTTATGTATTTTAATGATAATGGTGGTACAATGCAATGTATTGACTTAAATACTATGAAGCCAGTTTGGATATATGAAACAGGTGATGACACTGATAGTTCCACTGTAATAGAGGAGACTAAAGAAGGTGTATTCCTCTATACTGCAAATGAAATTGATAAGCGTGGTAATGGTGGTAAAAATAAATATGCTGATTGTAACATTAGAAAATTTAATGCTTTGACAGGTGATTTAATTTGGCAGAAGGATTATCAATGTGTATATAACTATTATATAAATGGTGGTGCACTTGGAACTCCTGTTATAGGTAAAGATGATATCAGCAATATGGTCATTTATAATATCTGCTTTACAGGCTCAAACAGTGACGGAACAATGGTTGGACTTGATAAGAATACTGGTAAAGAGATTTGGAAAAAGAAGCTTGCATCCTATAGCTGGTGCTCGCCAGTTGATTTCAAAAGCTCTGATGGTAAGACATATATGGTTTATACGGACTTTTCTGGATATATGCACCTGGTAGATCCAATGACAGGCAAGACACTTGACTCTATATCACTTGGAAAAAATGTCGAGTCGTCCCCTGCAATATACAATGACACCATCGTTGTAGGTAGCTATGCGCAAAAAATATTTGGAATCAAAGTAAGATAAAGAAGACTTAGCTTGAGCCGAGCCTATGGCGAAGGCAGAAGCTTAGTCGCACTTATTTCGAGCTTGGAGATACTTAGCTCATGCTCAAAGAGCAGGAGGTTAGTAGCACCGCGAAGATAAAGAAGACTTAGTTTAGATGATAGAGGAGACATAAATATATGAAGATTTTAAAAGAGGTATTTAGCTGGTTGGGAACTATTATAGTAGCAGTGGTTGTTGCATTATTAGTAATAATATTCCTTTTTCAACCTACAAGTGTTAATGGGGAATCAATGGAAAACACCTTACATAATAAGGATAAAATAATAATCAATAAGACACAAAATATAATTCATAGCACTCCAGACTATGGAAACATTGTTATAATTGACAGCAGGGTAACCAGAAAGAGGACATTCCTTGATAATGTTACAGATCCTTTAAAATATAATATTCTTGTTACTAAGTTTACAAAAAGTGAGGATGAGTTTGAGGAGCAAATATTCTGGGTTAAGAGGGTAATTGGCAAAGCAGGAGATGTACTTGAGTTCAAAAATGGTAAAGTAATTCGCAATGGTATTGCCTTGGATGAAAAATACATAAAAGAGCCAATGAATTACGAGTCAGATGAGAAGATTACAGTTCCAGATAATTGCGTATTTGTTATGGGTGATAATAGAAATAATAGCTCAGATAGTAGGGATATTGGTCCTGTACCGCTTGATCATGTTGTTGGTAAGTATCTATTTAAGCTTGGTTTTTAGGAGGTAAAATGATGGATGCATTGTCTATATATAAAAAGAACTATCATGTGGATTATGGTGACTCGGATTATTATAAAAAACTAAAACTTAGTTCACTGTTCAATTATCTTCAAGATATAGCAAGTTTACATTCTGAAAATTTAGGTATAGGTATAAATGATATTGGACAGAAACATGGTGTTGCATGGGTTTTGATACGTATTATGGTTGATGTTGAAAGAATCCCAAAATGGAATGAAGATATAATAGTTGAAACTTGGCCTATTGAACCCAAAAAATTAGAATTTGAAAGAGATTTCATAGTAAAAGATGCGGAAGGTAATATTTTAGTCCGAGCAATATCAAGTTGGGTTATTATGAACATAGAGAAGCGTGAAATTAATAAGACAGAGCTGATTCGTATAGATTATCCTCCCTTCGTGGAAGAGAGAGCTATTAATAAACGTATGAGTAAACTTAAGCCAAATGGACATCTTCAATTAGTGTATAAAAAGCTCATAGGCTATAGCGATATTGATATTAATGGACATTTAAACAACTCAAAATATATTGATTATATTACTGATTGTTTTTCAATGGAAAAGCATGGTGAGTATTCAGTTGAATCAATTCAAGTAAGCTATATTAGCGAAGCATTGGCTGGAGATACAATTGTTTTTTATAAAGATATTTCTAATCTCGAAGATGGTTCTGTTTATGTTGAGGGAGTAAACGAAACAGAAGACAAGGTTTATTTTAAAGCTTGTGTTAAAATTTCATGACAAACATTGAATAAATCTTTTGATAGAGTTAATATTTTATTATATTTTATAGCCGCAAATAGTGGTTCAAGGAGGTAGAAATGACAAATAAGAATAAATTAATGGTGCTTGTTGGAGTATTGTTCTTTTTTATAATTGTGTTGGTAGCATTGCTCGTGTATGCCAAAACCATGATTAGCACAAACAATAATGCAGCTAATACTACTATTTCTTCAAACACTTCCATAAGTGAACCTGTAGATTCTGCATTGAAGTCCTCAGAGCAAAGTCCAAGTAGTACAAGTCCAATACAAGAAACTGTTGACCTAAATCTTTATTTCTTTGATGCTGATAATTATGACAGTCCAAAAGAGGTACATACAGTAACAGTTGATAAAAAGTTATACCAAGATGACATTACAGCTGCAATTAATCAAGTTCTGTCATCAACAAACTTAAAAATTAGTAAATCAACTGTAAATGGAAATTCAATAACAGTTGATTTATCAAAAGAAATGGAACTCAAGTTTAACGGAGGTAGTACTGCAGGTATTACTTATACTAACATATTGGCTGCAACTATAACAAATTTACCAAATATCGAGAAAATGGAAGTCACTGTAGATGGTAAATCTGGTGTTGTTGCTGATCATTTTAATTTTAATGGGATTTTTAGCAGAGCGGAGAATAGTAAGAAATATAATTTTACAGAGTCAGATAAATAATTCAAGATTTTAGAAAAATAGTCTTAGAGTAATTATAAAACGTCAACAATAACCACTTATATTATACTTAAAAAGGAGATCTTCACGGAGATACTACCCTCCTGCTCTTTGAGCATGAGCTAAGTATCTCCAAGCTCGAAATAAGGGCGACTAAGCTTCTACCTTCGCCATAGGCTCGGTACAAACTAAGTCTTCTAGATATAAGTGGTTGTGTTATAATTATGATAAATTCTTAGGTTTAAGTGGAGTATTAGTGTGGATAGCATTTGGCGCAGTTGAGGAACAGGTGATAATGTATGAAGAAAAGTAAGCTTATTCAACTTGGCTTTCTGGTTTTAGCGATTATAGGAATACTTGATACAATTATCATGACCATTAGAAGTGGGGGTGTAGATACAGGAATTCTTCTTCCTTCTATTGGAGGTACTAGTATAATATTAACAATAGTATTCACAAGAACGGAATTATACAAGAAAAATCTCAAACTCTATAACCGAGTTGGTAAAGTAATTCTCGGGTTATTTATAGTTTGGTTGATTTCATTCGTGGTAGTATTAACTATAATTTTCACCTCAGCAATTTCAGAGCAAAATGAAGAGGTTGACAGTGTAATTGTTCTAGGAGCAGGTTTAAAAGATGAAACACCAACATTGGTATTGCAAGAACGATTAGACTACACTATAGAATATTTAAACAAAAATCCAGATACAAAGGCTATAGTATCTGGAGGGCAAGGCTTTGGAGAGACAATTACTGAGGCAGAGGGGATGAAAAGGTATCTGGTAAGCCATGGAATCCCGGAGGATAAAATAATAAAAGAAGAAAGATCAACCAGTACATATGAGAACATGATTTATTCAAAAAAGTTATACGAGAAAATAATGGGTAAAAAGCTGGGTAGAGTAATGATTATTACGAATGATTTTCACATGTTTAGATCAAAGCTGCTTGCAAAAAGAGCAGGACTTAAACCATACGGCATTAGCTCAGCTACTCCTTGGTACGTATACCCGAATGTGCTCCTGAGAGAATATCTCGCGGTGTTTAAATCACTTATCCTTGATAGATAAAGAGAAAACTTAGTTCAGATTAATTAAGATTCCGACTTTTAAATAGGTGGAATCTTTTTTCATCTTTATCGTATACTATTGGAAGCACAAATATTATTGAACATATCATAAGCAAAGATGAAATTATAAATAAAAGATTAAAGTTACTTAGCATTTGTTTGCCAAATATCAAGTCATTTATCTTAATAATAAACCCCTTAGAACTCTCCATGAAAGCTCCAGCGGAAATAAATGCAATTCCACTTGAAAACGTTGTAATTAAGGAGTAGTTTGCTAAAAACATTGATCTATTTTTTTCAGGAGCTAACCATATAGAAAAATTGCCTGATAATAACATGATACCTTGCTGAAACAGTCCGTAAATGAGATAGCTGATTGACATAACAATTATGTAGCTTGATGGAGTCGCAATACACCAAAGCAGCGGTAATACACAAACAAAGCAACAGCATAAACGTAAAATCGGCTTTATTCCAAACGCGTCTGATAGTCTCCCGATTTGATTGATGAAGAGCATTGTTATAATGCCTGCTATCAACTGTTGGAAAATTGATATAGCAAAATATCCAATTTTTAGTTGCTCTATCATGTATATATTCAAAAAAGGCATTGCAAAATTGAACCCAAAATTCCAGCATGAAATAAATATTATGAGCTTTAAATAGTTTTTATCTTTAAAAGGTTCGGTCAGCATTGAGATAAATGAGGAACTTTTTTCTGAAGGGGCAAGTGGAGGATTCTTTACGCCAAAAAAGCAACTGGTATCTAATGCGCCAAATATTGCTGCTATTACAAAAACTATTGCAAAGCTTGCAAGTGATTTCATATTATCTAGATATTTACCGGCAACTACTCCTGCTATAATTCCAGTAGTAGCAGATATAGCCATTCTTTTACCAAAAAAGCTTCCTTTAATTTTTTCTGGTACAATATCACCCATCCATGAATTATAGCTTATGTTTACAACCGAGTTCGCAATGGAATAAATGACAAATAATACAGTTATTAATGTCAAAGCAAAGTTCTTATTCTCTTGTGGTATTAGGATAGGAATTAATACGATTGGTATCCATATAAGCCTATGTACATAGCCTGAAACAAGAAATATCAATTTACGCTTACCTGTTTTTTCTAAAGCATAAGAGGCAAATACTTGAAAAACCCCACCAAGGTATGGAGTAGCAGCAATAATGCTGTATAACAAATCATTTGCACCTAATGCACGCAAAAAGCCTGTAAAGGGTGCTCCAGTAGTTATAACAAAAAATATTTTACTAAAAACAACAGCAGCAGTAATTAAGGTTAGACTTCTTTTCATTTCTTGCGATGTAAAGCCTTCTGTATTTGCCATAACTTATCCCTCGAATGTGTATGTATTTACTTTATTCTACAAGAAATAAACAAATATTACTTGCCTGCTTTTGCTAAATACTCGTCATTTATTGCTAAAAATAAAGCTGGGAATACATAAACTTTTTATTGGTAAAAGAAAAAAAGGGTCTTTGCAAAACTAAATACAATATTTGGGAAAAAACTTATTGTGATTAAACAGAAGTACTATTTAAACACAGTCTTTGAACTATATTGTATTAGATGTGGTTTTGCAACGGACCCTTTTACAACTATAATAAGCTTATGTAGACTTATTAGCTCTAAATAATCTTCATTTAATATTTGGCAAATTGTTTAGACTAACTTCTGTCGTATTGGGTGAATAATCAACGTCATCAAGCATGCCGTTGAAGTAGTTTTCATATGCAGTAAAATCAAAGTAACCATGACCACTTAAACAGAATAGAATTACTTTTTCCTCACCGGCTTCTTTTGCCAGAAGTGCTTCATCTATTGCTGCACGAATAGCATGTGCTGATTCCGGTGCTGGAACTATTCCCTCGGCTTTTGCGAAAGTTACTGCAGCGTCAAAAACAGTTTTTTGTCCGTAGGCTTTAGCCTCTATAATACCGTCGTGATATAGTTGACTGACAATTGCAGAATCTCCATGATATCTTAAGCCACCAGCATGTATTCCCGATGGTATAAAATCGTGTCCAAGAGTATACATTTTCGCAACAGGTGCCATCTTAACAGAATCACCATAATCAAAAGCAAATACGCCTTTAGTTAGGGTAGGACATGCACTTGGTTCAACAGCAACAGCACGGAGTTTTTGACCTTTAAATTTATCTTGTAAAAAAGGATTAGCTATTCCAGAAAAATTAGTACCACCACCACAGCAGGCAAAGATAACATCAGGATACTCATCGATCATTTCCATTTGTTTTTTTGCTTCTAAACCAATAATTGTTTGATGCAAACAAACATGATTTAGTACACTACCCAAAGCGTAATTTGTATCTGAATGTGTAGCAGCATCTTCAACAGCTTCACTTATTGCAATACCAAGACTTCCAGAGCAATTTGGATCCATCTCTAGTACTTGCCTGCCACAATTGGTTAGATTACTTGGACTTGCCACAACACTAGCACCAAAGGTTTTCATAAAGGAACGTCTGTAGGGTTTCTGCTGATAACTCACATTTACCATATATACAGAACATTCGAGACCAAATTGACTAGATGCTAGACTAAGAGCACTACCCCATTGTCCAGCGCCTGTTTCTGTAGCAAGTCTTTTGATGCCGGCAATCTTATTATAATAAGCCTGTGGGATTGCTGAATTTAGCTTGTGGCTACCTGTAGCATTATTACCCTCATACTTGTAATAAATACGCGCAGGGGTACCTAACTGTTTTTCAAGATTTTTGGCACGATAAAGGGGACTTGGTCTAAACTGGCAAAACATTTCACGAACCTCTTTAGGTATGTCAATATAACGATCAGTAGACATTTCCTGTTTAATTAATTCATCAGGGAAAATAGCCTTCATATCATCGGGCTGCATAATATCTAGTGTTACTGGGTTGTGGTAAGGGGCTGGCTTGTTTGGCATGTCAGCAACGATATTGTACCATTGCTTTGGAATCTCACTCTCTTGCAGGATTACTTTACTGATTTCCTCTTTTCTCATCTTAACTCTTCTCTCCTCATCTATTTACTTTTAAAATTACATTTAGTGATATCTAAATAATAAATTCCCCATTTTAAAGAAAGCAACCGAATTCATTATTTAACTAGTCATATTAATATTCTAATCAATTGGAAAATAAAGTCAACAAGTAATTAAAAATATTTTAAGTTTTGAATTTGTTTAGTCTTTGATCAACATTATTGAAGGATAAAATCCTAGTTTAAAGAATATAAATTAGTAATACTACTTGTCTAAACCGTAGGGGGAGTTTAAAATGACAGAATACTTCTTTACATACATTAGAGATATTCCAAAAGAACTACATAACACACTCTTCTCAGAACAGCATATTTTAGCAATTACCATGGTCATTTTATCATGGGGAGTTCTTGCCCTGATATTTAAAGATAAGAGTATAGATAAAAAATGGAGGTTTATTGTAGTAATGAGCTTAATATTACCATTGTTAGAAATAGCTCAAATGCTATGGTACAAGAGTGTTGGACAGTTTTCTCTTGGATATACACTTCCATTACATTTATGCAGTCTGATGTGCTTGATTCTGCCTATTATGGCCTTCACAAGAAATGATTTATTAATGGAGTATTCGTATGCAATGGGTTTAGCACCAGCATTGATGACACTATTAACCCCAGATGTATATTACTATCCGTCATTTTCATTTATTTATATTCAGACAATGTTGGTACATGGAATAATTTGTTTTATTCCGATGTTCTTAATTTTTGGTATGGGCTTTAAACCTAATATCCGCAAATTACCAAAGGTAATAGGAATGCTAATTAGTTTCTCAATACTGATTACTCCTGTTAATTTTCTTACCAATGGAAACTACTTCTTCTTAAAATATCCAGCTGAAGGTTCACCTATGGAGCTATTTGCAGATTTAGTAGGTAAACCTTGGTATCTAATACCTACATTTTTATTTGGTTGTATGCTTTGGACAGTTATGTATTTTCCGTTTATAATTATTGAGCAAAATGCGAAACGTAAGCTTCAACAACAGATAAAACTAAAAGAGCAGCATGAGTACGATGCATTAGAACGTGAAAAGGAAAAGCAATTAGAGTATGAAAAAGTAGAAATTTGAACAGGAAGGTAACTAGATTAACATAATCTTAATATATTGTTAATTATATTGTAATAATTAAGTGCTATAATAAATAGTAAATTAAAAATTCAAAATAAGAAAGGAGAAAGGAGGAGATAGATATAGTGTATAAGTTTATAACAATTAGATGTAGAAACTGTGGCTCTGTCATATACAATCTACCAGAAAAAAATATTAAAAAACTAAAGCTTGTAAATCTAACATGTGAAGATTGTACTGAGCATAATGCTTTAAAAAGTACTCAAATAAAACAAATAGTTTAGAATATTCAAGTAAGATGAAGAAAACACATAGAATTTGACATCGTAAAAGTAAGACGCTTATTATAGGCGCTTTTTTTATACCTTTTTTCATAAGTTATCTAGTCCGAATAGTGATGTGTTCTCATTATAATAGTATTCTTATTTTAAATAAATCAATAAAAGATTACCTTCTATATGAAATTGTAATTGTAAGGTTAAGAGTTTATTGATAGAATTAGGCGCTTACCTAATTCTATCTAATGGTTTTAATGCAGGCCCTTCGATTACAGTTCCATCATAACTATATCTCGAAGCGTGACACGGACAGTCCCATGTTTTTTCTGCAGAGTTCCAATGAGTCTCGCAACCTAGGTGCTTGCATGTTGTATCAACAATATAAATTTTGCCATCCATATCACGGTAAGCTCCTGCTTTCTTACCATCTACTTCAACATTTTTAGCTTCACCAGGTTCTAAGTTAATCTCAAATGGAAGTGATTGTATCTTACCAGATATAAGATTGTCAACAACGTCAAGGTTTTCCTTAACAAAGTTTTTAGCTGAATCAACAGGTGTAAATCTTGTAGGCTTAAATATATATTCTACCTCACTTTTACCATTAGTAATAATATCTCTAATAATCATTGCACTTACAGTACTGGTAGTCATACCCCATTTTTGAAAGGCCGTAGCAACAAATATATTATGTTTATATGCCGAAATATGACCTATAAAAGGTATTTCATTCATGGCAGTATAATCCTGTGCAGACCATCTGTAAGGTACCTCAGTAGCTGAAAATGTTTCCTCAGCAAATTTTATAAGGTTAGTATAGTGCTCTTTTTCGTGGCTGCTCTCACCTGTTTTATGGTGTTCTCCACCAATAATAATTAGTTGATTTTCGTTATCGATGGGTTGAGTTCTTATTGATCTTACTGGATTTTCATATGAGATGTACATTCCACCTGGTATTTTTTTCGGGGATTTTACTGCAAGTCCATAGGAACGTTGGGCAAACATTCTTGCAGAATAAAATCCACCACCATCATAGAAAGGAAAATGGCTTGCAACAACTACTTTATTAGAAATTATGCTAAATCCATCTCTTGTTGATGTTGTACACTCGCTATCTTCATGAATATCAATAGCTGTGGTATTTTCATAAATGTGTCCACCTTTTTTAACAAAGATTTCTGCTAAAGCAAGTAAATACTTTCTTGGATGAAATTGTGCCTGGTTATCAAAGCAAATAGCACCCTCTATATCCAATGGTAGATCAATTTTTGATTTAAAGGAAGCAGGCAAACCTATAGAGCTAGCAGCGTTTACTTCGTCTTCTATTTTTTGAAGATATTTTTCATCCTGAGTATATACATATGAGGACTGTTTGCTAAAGTCACAACTAATACTGTTTTCAGAGATTATTTTCTCTATCATTGATATTGCATTTTCATTAATTTCACCGTATTGACGAGCACCTTCTTTACCAAGCTGGGTTATTAGTTTTGAATATTTTAAATCATGTAAAGAGGTTATCTTGGCAGTTGTATGGCCTGAGGTAGACTCTGCTATTCGACTAGTATCAATAATAACAACATCAAAACCCTCCTTTTGTAGAAAGTACGCAGTGGTTATTCCTGTAATACCTCCGCCAACAACTAAAATATCTGTTTTTATGTTATCCTGTAAGGAAGCATAGTCGGTTTTTGGTGTAGAAGCAATCCAATAAGATTCTACAGGTTTTATAAAAGTTTTTTCAATTAGATTTTGCGACATGATATATTTCTCCTTTGATGGATTATTTCTATTAGTATACTTAATGGATAATAAATAAATATTACTACCTTATAATACCCAATAAATCATTAATTTATAAAATTTATTCGCATATTCTATTGCGTAAAATCATTAATGTAGTTTTTCATAAAAAAATAAGCTAACGCTAGCAACCTTAGTCAAGATTTTTATTTGTAGGTATAATCATGTTTAAGAAGTATTTGACAAAATTTAAACAATTCGTATAATTAAGTTAAAGAAAAAAGTAGAAAAATTATAATCGTTTACCAATTAAAACAAAGGAGATTAGAAATGAAAAAAGTACTTTCATTTACGCTAGCATTATGTTTAATTTTAACCATGTGCTTTCAATTCACTATTAATGCAGATGCTGCTGAATCAGCGTTAAAGCCACTTCCACAGGTGGGAGAGGTTGTTGAAGGGTTTAAAACAATAGAAGTTGGAAATATGGACTTAGTTAATTCAAAGACTGTATTGTTTGAACATGAGAAAACTGGTGCAAAGCTTATGTACATACAGAACGAAGATATTGACAGGTCGTTTGATATAACCTTCAAAACTCCGGCTGTTGATAACACCGGTGTTAATCACATACTTGAGCATATATCAGTATCAGGATCACAAAAATATCCATTAAAAAATGTTATGTTTACTGTAGCAAATCAAACATATAGTACATACATAAATGCTTTTACATCCCCAACCTTTACAACATATCCGTTATCATCTATGAGTGAAGATCAGTTACTCAAATTGACTGATGTATATTTAGATTGCGTATATAATCCATCAGTTTATAATGATAAAAATATATTTTCTAGGGAAGCCTGGAGATACGAAATGGCAGATGCAGCTGCTCCACTTACTATAAATGGAACAGTTTATAACGAGATGAAAGGTGCCCTTGGAAACATTTCTTCTGCTGCAAGCCTAAATGTTTTGAAAACTTTATTTCCAAATAGTATACAATCAAACGAATCAGGAGGATATCCTGATGATATAAAGAATTTGACCTATGAACAGCTTATCAAAACACATAATACATACTACCATCCATCAAATTCATTAATGGTACTTTACGGTAATCTTGACTATCAGAAGTTTCTAAAGCTAATTAATGATGATTATTTATCAAAATATGATAAAAAAGATATAAAGATTGAAACAGGAAAAGTAGCTCCTTCGAGTAAAAAAGTTGAAAAGACCTATACCTTCCCTGTCTCAGCTACATCAAATACCAAGAACGCTTCTCAAATTGATTATGCCTATGCGATGACCGATATTTCTGAAGCAGATTCTCTTGGAATAAGTATTATTGCAGCTCTCTTAAACCAGGAAACCTCTCCATTGAAAAATGCGTTTAATGGAAAGCAAATAGGGGGAAGTGTTGTAGTTAGCTATAACGACTTTCCAATCCAACCAGTATTAACTTTTACTGTACAGAATGCGGATAAAAGTAAGAACGCTGAATTTAAGACTTTGGTTGACAACTGTATGAAGGATATTTTGAAAAATGGCTTTGATAAGGCTGCAACAGATGCAATAATTTCAGCTACTCTGTTGAGTTATTCCAATTATACTGAAATGAGGAACAGAGGAATCAACTTATCATTGGTAGTTGATTCTATGTGGGCAAAAAGTGATGATGTAAATTATTTAAATAACCTTATAGAAAACATAAAAGATATACAGACTAAAGCAAAGGTCAATTACCTTGAGGGTTTAGTAACAAAATATATAGTAAATAGTAACCATGCTGCGTTGGTAACAACTGTTCCAGAAGCTGGACTTGCAGAAAAACAGGATAGTGCTGATAAGAAATACTTATCGGATATAAAAGCATCAATGAGTAAGGAAGAAATTGAAAAAATAGTAGCCGCTACTAAATCCTATAATGAGTGGAATAGCAAAGAATCAGATCAAAAGATTATTAAAGATATACAAGCTATTACGGTTGCAGATTTACCTGAGGAAGTAAAAAAGTATGACGTCAAAGAAACATTGGCAGCTAATGGTGTTAGAATAATATCAGCTGAAGCAAATGTTGGAGAGATAGAAAATACTTCTTTGTTACTAGATACATCTTCTGTACCAATTGAAAAACTACACTATTTACAACTATATTCTAGCTTATTAGGTAGTCTAGACACTAAAACATATACTAAAGAACAACTCAGTACGATGACTATGAGATATTTAAACGGAGCTGGGTTCAATTTAAGTACAATTAAACAAAATGACAATAAGCTATTTACTCCATACCTATCAATTTCATGGTCGGGGTTAATAGGCGAGTATGATAAACAGGTAGAGCTAATAAAAGATATTCTCATAAATACAAAATTTGATAATAGTAACGACATATTAAATAAAGTTAAAACACAAATAGCCGATTTGAAAACATCTTTTTCAAGTCAACCTATTTATATTCAAATGAACAGAAGTACTGCACAATTTGATGATAATGCAAACTATCAAAGCTATATTTCAGGCTTGGAATACTACAATTTTTTGAAGGAAGTAGAGAAGACTTTAACTTCTAACCCCAAAAATGTAATAGCTGAAATAATAGGAATTAATGATTTGGTACTTAATAAAACCAATATGATAACTACATTTGCAGGAAATAAAAACAATATCAAAAAATATGAAGACTCCATTAAAGTGATAACAGATGCTGTACCTGTGAAAAATATCAATAAACAGGATTATACAAAAATACCAAAACCTGCACCAAGGGAAGGTATTGCTGTTGATTCGACTGTTCAATACAACATGATATCTGCAACCTATGAAAAAATGGGTACTACTTTTACTGGAAAATTCATACCAATTGAATCAGTGATAAATGAAAAATATACTACACCAAAAATCAGATTTGGGGGTGGTGCATATGATAATATTGTAAGCTTCAGCGCTAATGGATTGTTGGTATCATCCTACCGTGACCCTAATAT
>JAEWAX010000042.1 GCA_023391425.1 Bacillota bacterium
ACCTCCTGTTATTGCATTTTAGATAATTGCAATATGCTCCCCTTTTGCTTCGATTTGTCCATAATGATAGATACCACTATAGAAGTCCTTACGGTCTAATATTCGCTTGATTTGAACCTTGGTAAACCTCTTTCCCTGTGTAGTTTTAAGCCCCTCAAAATTGATTATAGAAGCTATCTGCGACAATGTAAGGACGGGATTACCTTGTTTAATCTCAAATACTCGTCTTACTGTAATAGCCTGTACCTCATTCACTTCTAAAGCCTTCTGTGACCTCTTAGCTGAGTATCCAAAAGCAACCCGCCCGCCAGCATATCCACCTTGATGTGCCTTCTTCTTTCTGCCCCTTCCAAGTTTTAAAGCTATTTCAAGCCTTTGATACTGGTCTAGGAGTTCAAGCATACCGTTTACAAGTATGTCGGTGGGGTCTTTTGTATATATGCTGTAGCTTGGCTGTTCTATAGACCGTATCTCAGCGTTATTCCGCTTTAGTTCCCTATGAATAAGTACTTTAACTAAATCAGAACGCCAAAGGCGGGAGGTGTTGAGTACAATTACATACTTTGCTTCCTGCCACCTTACCGCTGATAGCATTTCCTGTAGTCCTTCTCTTGCTATAGTTAAATCATCTTCATCAACCTTCGCCCCACTTATCCCTCTATCTTCATAGATACCTATTAAATCAAGGTTGTGGGTGGCGGCATACCTTTGTATTTCCTCCATCTGACAGGAAAGAGAGTAACCGTCTTTAACCTGTCCCATAGTACTTACACGAACATATCCTACTGCTTTGTCCATTGCTTCATCACCACCTGTAACGATAATTGTAGTTTCCGTAACACCGCCCAAAGTGGGGCGGATAAGTCTATTTGCTAGGTGAACTTGTAAATAGGTTATAGACCCTTTCAGTAAGTATTTCAACAGGATATTGGTTATTACAGAAGTAACTATATTGATTATTCTGATAGAATTTTTAAAATAGAAACACCCCGCCCAGTGCCTTGAAAAAGGCAGTTAGGCGGGGCGGTCTCAGGTAGATACATAATACCTATAACAAATTATTTGAAACTATCGTAGCGTTATATAACCTAAAAATCAATGTTTCAGCCTCTTTAGTTGTCCGTTGAGCGTAGCGAAAACGGTAATCTTGTATTTGTTCTTCTTGTAGTTATTCTCTTGTATTTATTCGTGCCTAAATTTTAGGACACAGGGTTCTAATTTTTAGGACACAGGGTTGTAAATTTTAGGACACAGATACTAAATTCTGAATCCTAAATTTTAGGACACAGACTTGTATTCTAAATTTTAGTCAACAAGGCTGAATTTATGTATAGATATTGAGATGTTTTTACTGTTGCGGATTTACTTTTGCATAGGTTACACCAGTAGATTTTATGTATTTTTCTTACACTACAATTCGCTTATTTTAACCAAATGCCGCTTTTGGGCGGGGGACAATAAATCTTTATTATCATTGACATATAATTAAATTCTATTTCTCTTATATTACTGTCTAGTTAGTTAGTATTAGATAGTGCTTAACAGCAATCACAGACTAAGCCCCGCCACCTATAATAGCTTATCGGCGGCGGGGCTTGGTCTCTATCAGTCACTATAAAAAAAGAAAGTCCTACTAAGGGAGTAGTAGTTATATGTACTCTATTCTCTCTTTAATAGGACTTGATTCTAAAGTTGGTTTGCTCCCGCCGCCCTTTCTAAAAATAGTGGTAAATCACCATCTAAACACTTAGTCTCTTCCTTTTATAAAACTTGCAGCGTTGTTGTGTGTAGTGAATCTCTTATACTTTAGCTTAGCTTTAGACCCTCACCATTTTACTCCTGATGCTTCAGATAAAGTTACAACACCTGTCTCTCTATCCACTCTTATTGTTGCCATTAGTTCAGGAAAAGTCTCAAATAGTGCTTGTTTAATTTCATTTATTGCAGACTTATCTAGGTATTCGACCTCAAGTATGTAGTCTTTTCCTTCGGTGGTACTGCTAGAACATAAATTTTTAGCTATGTCCTGACTTATATTCTTTTCCTTGAAGTAACTCATAAAGTACTGTTTAGCAAGTTTTTCTGCCTCATCTGTTTTCATAAGTTTAACTTTACCTTTAACAATATCATTCTTTAAACTTACTGCACTTTCACAGTTTCTTTTTGCTTCCTCTAAAGTTTTACCAACACCAAACACATTCTTAAAATCTGACTTAGCATAGTATATAGGTTCTTTAGAGTCGTCCTCAAGCACTTCCATTATAGTAACTTTTACTTTTTTTGAGTCAACCTCAAAACTATACTGCTCTAATATTTTCTCTCTCATAGATAACTCTCCATTCTAATAACCAAACATATCAGCAAAGAAATCAGGTGTAAAAGTCTTGTATTCACCTGTCATAGTCTTGACTACGCTCTTATTTTGAATACCCCACGCTTGGAATGCTTCCAGAACCGCTCTGTCTCCTACAGATGCCTTTAGGCTTTCTGCAGTAATACCTGGGTGGGTATGTCCTGACCATTTCCACCCGCTATTAGCTAGTTCCATCGCTCTATCAACATTGACAGGCACACCTTTAGACCCACCCCTAATTACAAGCCTCTGACTTCCTCTAGTAAACATCGCAAACTCTGCTCCTTGGCTATTCGTTAGTGCAACCAAATCATTTAATTTAACTCCACGTTTTGAAACAATTGCTTCACTTCCATACTCAGGTAGTATGTTAAGTACTTGGTTTTGTCTACCATTTAGTTTAACCATTTGGCTTGTTGTGTTTTCTACCGCATCTGTTGCTATACTAAGACTACTCTGCATTGAAAATATTATCATCAAATTAAATAATTTTATCATCAAATTTCTTCTGTTCATCATAATAAGAATAAATCTTGAGCCAATCATCTTCATCAATAATAAGTAAATCAATATTTAGTCCTTGGCAAATAAATTGTAACTCCTTGACTATTTCTTCATTTAATTGATTAGGCATAGCAAATCCTACAATATCGAAATCCTTTTTAAATGCAGATGTTATTATATGTCCTATAGCAGAAGTTATTTTAGGGTTAATACAGTCTTTTGGGTCTGTTTTTTCTGCTGATTTAATATGTATCCCAACCTTTATTCCTTCATTTTTATTACTAAATTCCTTTATCAAGCCCATATTTTCATCATAAATAAACTTAACATCTGCCATCTCATACCCATTATGTATCCCATCAAAATTATTGCTCATTACATATCCTATAAGCCTTGGCAGACATATTCTATATTTATTATACTTGTGTATGTTTTTTGCATCTATATTCCATTCACTTAGGCTTTTTCCTAAGACTTTATTTGTACATTCAGAGCAAAACTCTTGCTTTGGATTCCGAACAAGGCATCGTTCTTTAATAATTTTTAGTTTGCTATGTAGCAATTCATTTTTAGATGTACTCATTATTCTTGACAAAGGTTTAAAATATTCTAAAGTTTTATATTCCCATTCACGTTTATTCTCATATTTACTTATTAAACCTTGATAAATACAGAAGAAATCAGTATCGAAATTTTCAAAAGATATATTCTTAAAAAAGTCTTTTATTGATTCCATAGCCTTTCTAGTTGGCGATACACATAAAACATCCGAATAAGAATTTACCTCAAAATAATTATTACAACATGTTGTTTTTAGGTTTGATATGTATTCAATTAATTCTACTTTTAAATCACATGTTAAGCATTTTAGAAATAATTTCTTATCCTTTTGGTCAACTACTATTCTCAAACTATGATTATGATTATTTATACAACATACTTGTGTTGTTATATCGTGCGCTTCACAATAATATGGCGATATTGAAACTATAAAATGGCCTTTAGCGTGTCTTACTATATTGTAAAAAAAATTATCATCAAAACTAATAGCCTCATTTGTAATTAAGGAATTTGAAATACTATAATATAAGTTATTAACAGTAGTATCTTCATCAAAAATATAGCCTTTATGAAATAATATATATTTATCAGGGTCATCGCTTAAGTTGTCTAGTGTATTGGCAAACTTTTGTAAAATAGCCCTAGCGAACCATTCCATCTCCCTCTTTTCTAGTGTTGCAGGAATCCACAGTTTCCCTTTGGTATTTGATATTCCTACAAACCTAGGCTTTCCAAATATCTCTACGCGAAAACAATTATATATTTTTTCGTATTTTGAGTTGTTTTGAAGATTATCAAATAAGGAAATCTCATCTAATTTTTCATCCCCAAGTGTTATTGAAGATGGTTCACTAGATTTCTTTGTTTGATTAAGAAAAGATGCTCTAATGATATGACTTTTGCCATTAGGGTTTTCAGTAATTTTGTCAATAAACTTCTTATCAAACTTAGGATGATATACTGAGCAAGTAAAAACACCGCTAATAATCTTTTTGACTAATTTGAGGACAGTGGCATCATTACATTTTACAATAAACTTTTCATAGTCATTGTAATGGTATATATGAACATCCTCCAATTCACTTATTGTAATAACATCGCCACTTTTATACCCGTCTATCGGAGGAATCCCCCCATAAATTATTGTACTCTTTTTGCTAAACACTAGTGATATATGAATATAATCTGCCTTTTTCTCAAGAGATTCTAAGCAGAAATTAAATATCCGATCATCTTTAAGGGTTTGATTAACCATGTTTGCATAGAAATTAATGCTCTTATCATCAATCTTTGAATAGTCAAATTTACTTTTAGTTGATAAAAGCAAATATAGTACTGCATTAGATGAATCCTTATATTGGTTATATAATTCATTTATTTTTTCGGGAGTCATAAGATTATTTTTGATACAAAACTCAATAAGTTCATTTTTTGTTTTATTGAACCACTTTTTTTCTAAGTTAAGTTCATTTATTATCCTACTTTTCAATACAAATCCTAGTTTTTCACTTAATTTATCATCCATTGTAGCCTCCGATTTGTCTAAGCAGTAAAAAATAGTTGTTTTATCAACAACTATTTAAGTTTTTCTTCTTTAATTTACCAATTCCATTATACCCCACAAATTTTCATTTTTCAACGAAGTCGTCTTTACGCTAATATCACTACGTTCAATAATTAGTTTACACAACCATTTCTTCTAGAATAACAGGCATAATGTATTCTGTCTTATGCTTCATCATGCTATATATGATAGTGCATAACCTTCTCATTACACAGGTTAAAGCCTGTGGCTTTGATTTGCCTTCCTTCTGCTTCTTCTGATAGTAGTCATAGAAGGCTTGATTACGTGGTTTCTTTGTCTTAGGGTGTGTTTGTACCTGTTGTACTGCTAGGAAGTAGAATATACCGTGTAATGTTCTGTTACCTTGCTTAGCCTTCTGGTCATTTCCCTTCCCCGCCGAACTGAATTTTACAGGTGCAATGGAAGCAAACCTCGCTAACTTATCAGCATTAGGAAACCTTTTAATGTCCCCTATCTCTGCTATAAGGTTGGCGGCAGTAACAGTACTAATCCCAGGCATAGATGCAAGTTTAAAACCCATTTCAGCCAGTATAGCTACCATTTCCTTCTCTGTATCTGCTATCTCCTGCTTGTTGAACTTAATCTGTTTAACTATACTCCTTACTATAGTATCTCTTGTAGTTTGATATTCTCTCTGTGTGTCACCATCAGCCGCCACCAAATCTAAAATTGCCTGTGCCTTCTTTGTAGAACATATATTGTGACTTGCCTTATTTAAGAAGACCTTAAACTGCTCTAGTGGAACACCTTCCAAGCAATGTGGGGCGGGATACTCTTCCCAAAATGCTAAGGCTGTCTGTGAATCTATCTCAGTAAAGAACTTCCTGTATGAAGGATAGTGATGTTTTAACATATCATGTAACTGGTTCTGAATGATGACAGTATTCTTTACAAGTGAATCCCTCCGCCCTACCAATTGGGCTAACGCCCAGTATATATCCGTTGGATTAGCTGTAGGAAGTTCGTCAAAGTCCTCTTTCAAAACCTTGGCTACTGTCAAAGCATCAAAGCTATCGTCTTTCTTGTAGGTTGGTGTACTCTTTCTCCTGTCATTAGCTAAGGCAGGATTAACAGCCTTAACAGTTTCCTTCTTCTCTGTAAGGTATACAGC
>JAEWAX010000069.1 GCA_023391425.1 Bacillota bacterium
GCCAGTGATATTCCACCGGTTGATATAAAAAAAATTAAAAAAATTGGTATTACTGCAGGGGCGTCAACACCTGACTGGGTAATCAAGGAGGTTATTCATAAAATGAGTGAATTAGATAAACAGGATCTTGAAATGAGCTTTGCTGATGCATTTGAAAGCTCTCTTGTGACATTGACAACAGGTCAAATCACAAAAGGAAAAATTATCGGATATAACATTAATGAAGTTTATGTTGACTTGGGCTTCAAATCAGATGGAATTATTCCGATGCAGGAGTTCTCTGATGATGTAGACTTTAATCCTGAAAAATCACTTAAAGTTGGAGACGAGATTGACGTTTTTGTAATTAGAGTTAATGATGGTGAAGGTAATGTAATGCTAAGCAAAAAGAAAGTTGATGCTGTTAAAGGCTGGGATATTCTTGAAAGTGCTTATGAAACAAAGAAACCTGTAGCAGTTAAAATTAGTGAGCAAGTAAATGGTGGTGTAATCGGTTATGCAAGTGGTGTAAAAATATTTATACCTGCATCACAAATAAGTGATAGATTTATTAAGGACCTATCAGAATTTGTAAAACAAGTATTACAGGTTCAGATTATTGAAATCAACAAACAGAAGAAAAAAGTAGTTGGTTCTGCAAGAATTCTTATTGAGAAGAATAAGGAAACTGCTTCTAGTGAGGTTTGGAATAGTATTGAGATTGGTAAAACATACAAAGGACAAGTTAAGAGTCTTATGGACTTTGGAGCTTTTGTTGATATAGGTGGTGTGGATGGGCTTGTTCACTTATCCGAGCTCTCTTGGAGCAAAATAAAGCATCCATCTGAAGTAGTAAAGGTTGGAGATGAAATAACTGTATCAGTTCTTGAGTTTGACAAAGAAAAGAAACGTATTTCACTTGGTTATAAAAAGCAAGAGGATAATCCTTGGAGCAAAGCAATTGAAAAATATGAAGTCGGAAATGTTATTTCTGGTAAAGTAGTTAGACTAGTACCATTTGGTGCATTTGTTGAAATAGAACAAGGAATTGATGGATTAGTACACATTTCACAAATATCTAACTTCCGTTTAGGAAAACCAGGTGATGTCCTTAAAGTAGGTCAGCAGGTTGAGGCCAAGATAACTGAGCTTGATATAGAAGCTAAGAAGGTTAGCCTTAGTATTAAGGAAGTAAATCCAATTGATCCTGTTGGAGCAAAAAAAGAAGAAGCAGCTACTGCTACTGAAGCAGAAGAACTTCCAACTGAGCATAAAGAAGATATGTCAAATACTATTGCAGATAATTTGACAGACTTAAATGACTAATAAATATTAGTATCATATCTTGAATTCAAGCGGGAGTATACTCCTAACAATTTAAAATAATATTTTTTGTACAAAGAAAGGATGTACCTTGGTACATCCTTTCTTTAAATCTAGTGACATTATCGCAATAATAACATCAAGTATATCCCTTTCAGAATATAATACTAAGAGGTGGTTAGATTATGGATTATGAAGGCTTTAAAGAAGAAATATTTAAATTGACTAAAATAAATCTTACTCTTTATAAAGAGAAACAAATGAAGAGAAGAATTGATGCATTAATAAAAAAGAATAATATTGATACATATAAAGAATATGTCAAAGTATTGAAGGAGAATAAAGATTTATTTAAAGAGTTCATTAACTATCTTACTATAAATGTTTCAGAATTTTATAGAAATCCTGATCAATGGGATGTTCTTGAAAAAGAGGTCTTACCGCTTCTATTAAGTAAAAAGAAAAATATTACGATTTGGAGCTCAGCTTGCTCAACAGGTGATGAGCCTTATACTCTTGTAATGGTTTTAAATAAGCTTTTACCACTTAGCTCAATAAAAATACTTGCAACAGATATTGACATGGGAGCATTAGAAAAAGCTCAAAATGGTGTATATGCCTCCAAAAGTGTAGAAAATTTACCAAAAGCAATGAAGGATAAATATTTTAATGTAATTGGGGATAGCTATAAAATTAAGGACGAAGTAAAGAATTGTGTTGAATTTAAACAGTTTAATCTTCTAAGAGACCCATACCCAAAGGGTATTGATTTAATTGTATGTAGAAATGTACTTATTTACTTTACAGAAGAGGCAAAGAGTGATATTTATAAGAAATTTAATATGTCATTAAATCCACAAGGTATTTTGTTTGTTGGAAGTACTGAGCAATTAATAATGGCAAATAAGTATAACTTTAAATCACTAAAAACCTTTTTCTATATAAAGGAAGTAGATAATTATAGTTTTCAGGATTTTAAATTATAAAATAATGAATAATAAAAAGAGTTTGAAAAAATTTTTTCAAACTCTTTTGGTGCGGATAACAGGACTTGAACCTGCATGAAATTGCTCTCACATGGACCTGAACCATGCGCGTCTGCCAATTCCGCCATATCCGCGTAACTTGATTGCAATATGTATTTTACTATAGATACAATTATTTTGCAATAGAAATTATAGAAGACTTAGTCCAGATGAAGTTCAAAAATGAAGGAATAATATAAAGGAGGTCAATTATGAATATAAAACTTGAACAGTTTAAGAATGACATTAAGAGTAAAAAGGTCGCCGTATTAGGGATTGGCATTAGTAACATACCTTTAATTAAATATCTGATTAATATAGGAGTTAGTGTGACAGCATTTGATAAGAATACTTCAGAGAATCTCACTGATGCACTTTCTCAGCTTAATGGACTTCCAGTTCAATATAGCCTGGGTAACGACTACCTATCAAAACTTAATGGTTTTGATATAATTTTCCGCACTCCTGGGATGAGACCAGATTTACCAGAACTTGTTGATGCAGTGGCTAAAGGAGCAGAGCTTACTTCCGAGATGGAGGTTTTCATTAATCTTTGTCTAGCTCAGGTGTTTGCAGTCACAGGAAGTGATGGAAAAACAACTACAACTACATTAATCTATAAAATCTTAACAGAAGAAGGATATAATTGCTGGTTAGGTGGCAATATTGGAACTCCTCTTCTGAGCAAAATAGATGAGGTTAAAGAAACTGATAAAGTAATTTTAGAATTAAGTAGCTTTCAGTTGATGACTATAAAGAACTGTCCATCTATTGCTATAATAACAAATATATCACCAAATCATTTGGATGTTCACAAGTCATTAAATGAGTATATAGATGCTAAAAAGAATATATTTATAAATCAAACTGTTAATGATAAATTAATCCTAAATTATGATAATGATATCACTAGGAACTTTAAGAAAGAAGCCAAAGGTGACTGTGTTTATTTTTCAAGAATCAGTCATCTTGCTTCTGGTGTTATTTTTAGAGACAGTAAGATCATCGTAAAAAGTGATGACAAGGAAATAGAGATAGTTGAGGCTGATAGTATAAAAATACCCGGCGTTCATAATATTGAAAATTACATGGCAGCAACTGCTGCAACTATAGATTTTGTTAAACCTGAAACAATTCGAAAAATAGCTACTACTTTTAATGGTGTAGAACATAGAATTGAGCTAGTTAGAGAGCTCAATGGTATCAAATTTTACAATAGCTCAATAGATAGTAGCCCATCTCGAACGATTGCTGCACTGAGTACCTTTAAGAATAAAGTTATTCTTATAGCCGGAGGTAAAGATAAAGGTATACCCTATGACTCAATAGGGCAGATAATCGCTGAAAAAGTTAAATGCCTTTTATTGATAGGTGCCACAGCATCACGAATAGAGGAAGCCTTTAGTAATTATATACATCAAACAGATATTGAAAGTGAAGTTAAAATAATTCACTGTGATACTTATGAAGAGATTGTAAACCAAGCATATGCAGAGGCATCTCCTGGTGACTGTGTAATACTATCACCTGCAAGTACTAGCTTTGATATGTTTAAGAACTTCGAGCATCGTGGTAATGTCTTTAAAGAACTGGTTAATAAGCTGCAATAGGCCAAAACCATAGTGATGAGTAAAGAAATGAATAGTGAAGAGTTATGGGAAATCAGCTTGTCAACTTGTTTTATAAGGTCAATACCATAGTGAACAGTGATGAGTTATGGTAATTCTTCCTGCGTCTATTGAGTAAGTGTATAAAGATAAGGTATTAGGAATAAAATGCCAATTATGAGCTATATAATTAAGCTCTATCCGATAGGGAGGTATCATTAATGCTTTTAATAAGTATTGTGATACCTCTATTGTTTCTCGGTAAGTTGTTTCCAATACCTTTTAGGGATAAATCTCTTTTGTAGCTGTGGATTTATTCTGCTCTTGATTGCTATATGTTTAAAATAGTTTTTCCAAAGTGATTGGAATTTAAGCTCATCGGCATGGAAGTTTGGAATATTAGTTAAGTCCATGTAGGAAACAATCATTCTTTTTGTGTTATACAATGCTGCAAGGTTTCTTTTTGTATCATGAATTACCCAGTTCTGATCTTTAAAACGCTCCTTGAAATGTGGTGCAATAAAAGTGATAATATTATGATCTGGCTCTATATGAGCATAATATATATCGTTTTCAAGGAGCTCAAAACGAAGTATGCCAAGCATCAAATGGGACTCAGCTCCAACTTTTCTTGCAGGTATTAAAACGTCTAGAACAGTTTGATTTCCAAGCATACTGTCAATTTTGGAACCAATTTTGAAACCTAGTTTTATATAGTTTAAAATCCACATTTCACGCCCATCTATTTCAGAAAAAAAGCAGCGAAGTATATTATCCAGGCTTTCAAAGGATATTTTATTTAGGATTGCCTGTTCAACTGTTTTTGCTTTGGTAGTATCAAGTTTTATCTCAATATACTCATCAATGAGATTAGGACGATAGGAGAGAGCAGATTCAATATTTGATACATCTTGACGGTCATAATAATAATGATGAACCGCAGTTAAAAAGCAATCCCAAGTACCATCATAAATGTATATCACTTAACAGAAGCCTCCCGTCTTGCGGCTGGTTGTAATAGCTAAGCCATTGTTTAGTATTTGCTGGCGAATCAAAAAGGTATAAATCAGACATATTTTCTGCAATACCATTTTCATTAATAGTTGATAATAAAGACATTTGCCCAACAACAGCCTTCCTACTATGAGGAAGTAACTTTGCTGAGATAAGCGATTCCTTTACAACTGATTCATTCTTACTATAACTATCATAGGTCTTGCCCTGACAAGTGATGAAATGTCCAGCTCGTTTTAAAACAACACCTATTTTTTTCAGGTTATCAAAATTCAATCTTCCAACTCGCCTTGCAGTAATGATTCTCTGAGCTGACTTAACACCAATCCCAGGTACTCTCAAAAGCATATCATAATCAATAGAGTTAATCTCGACAGGAAACAAATGAAGGTTTCGGAGTGCCCAATCAGACTTTGGATCTAGCTCAGGATTAAAATCGGGATTGGTTTTGCTAAGTAATTCATCAGCACCAAAGCCATAAAACCTAAGAAGCCAATCAGCTTGATAAAGCCTGTGCTCTCTGAGCAGTGGCGGCTTTATAAGAGCAGGTAGCCTTGGATCTGCCAACGTTGGAACATAGGCAGAGTAATATACCCTCTTCAGATTAAAACTATCATATAGTGCCTCTGAAAGCTTAAGAATACTCAAATCTCTATCTGGTGTAGCACCAATTATGAGCTGAGTACTCTGACCAGCTGGGACAAAAAGCCTTCCTTTGGAGGTATCAGTAGAATTTCCTCTTCTATATATTTTTTGTTCTTCTTTGGTTTCAATAATTTTGTTATTTATTTGTTGCATAGGTTTGAGTAATGCTTTTTTGGGCTTTTGTGGTGCCAAAACCTCCAGACCTTTATCAGAAGGAAGCTCAATATTAATACTCATTCTATCAACGAACATACCAGCTTCATTTATAAGTTTTTCATCGGCACCAGGTATAGCTTTAATGTGAATATATCCATAAAAGTGATGCTCATTTCTAAGCCTTCGAACTATATCAAGCATTAATTCCATTGTATGACTAGGATTTTTAAGTACAGCAGAGCTTAAGAAAAGGCCCTCTATATAGTTTCGTCTATAAAAATTCATAGTGAGTTCGATAACCTCATCAGCTGTAAAGCTTGCTCGAGGTACATCATTTGATGCTCTATTTACACAATAAACACAATCATATATGCATTCATTGGATAGTAGAATTTTTAGTAGAGAAACACATCTACCATCATCTGACCAAGTATGACAAATACCCGCGTTATGGCTATTTCCAACACCATCTTTATTATTTCTTGTCCCGCCACTAGAGGAACAAGAGACATCATATTTAGCTGCATCAGCCAATACTCCAAGTTTTTCGAATAAATCCATATAATCTCCGTCAACAACATTTGATTGTAATTTTATATTATAGATAAGTCATTTTTTTCTATATAACAGGGTTCTCATCTGGAAATATTATACCATATATCATTTAAAAATCAAACATATGTTCTAACTATTTTATCAATAATGTGTAATAAATATGATCTAAATTGATAAAATTCAAAATTATTTAGATATTTAACTGAAAATATGGATAATTTTGATATAGCTAAAGAAATTGAGGTTTTGAAAGAAACTACTCAGAAGAATGAAACATCTTTTATATTACTAAATATTTTCAATACAAAAAAGCGTATAAATTTTTGAACATTAGCAATTACAATTGATATTTATTTAGCAAAGATATATAATACATTTTATTAAGCAATTTTTTATCGAATAAAATTAA
>JAEWAX010000096.1 GCA_023391425.1 Bacillota bacterium
TGATTGAAATGATGAAAAGCGCATTTATAGAGGTAACTGATGCAGCATTTATGGTGCTGGCTGCTGAAATGGAATTTAAGAAGCTGAAGAAGTATGAGATTTTTATTAAAGCAGGAGAGATACCGGTAGAATTAGCATTCTGTATAAAGGGTTTATTTAGATACTATTATATTGATTATAATGGAAATGAATATACAAAACATTTTTGCCCCGAAGGAAATATTATAATTTCTTATAGTGCCATGATAAAAAGAAAAGCTTCAAAGTTTAATATTGAAGCTTTAGAAGATTCAGAAATCGCAGTATTATCATATGATACATTTTTAAAATGTGAAAAGAACTATCCTGATTTAAAGGAGCTTGAGTTTAATTTAATGCAAAAGATATATTGCATGAAAGAATATCGGGAAAGTGAATTGCTGACCAAGGAGTCTAAGGAGAGGTATGAAGATTTCATAACGGATTATCCATATCTACCAAAAAGAATAAAACAGCACCAGATTGCATCTTATATAGGAGTATCACCTGTAACATTAAGTAGATTGAAAAAAGAATGATTTTGATATCAAATGATAATGAAAAAGTAATTATTCTTTGCTATTTTTATAAGAAAAGGAGGATAATTACTATGAAATTAACAAATAAGAATGTCTTTATTACAGGTGGAACCGGAGGCATTGGGTTACGACTTGCTGAAGTTTTAGCTAAGAAAGGAAACAGAGTGATTGTCTGCGGACGAAATGCAGATATGTTGGCACTTGTTAAAACAGAACATTCAAAGATTGATATAGAGTTGCTTGATATCAACGACATAAATGCAGATATAAAATTTAAGGAATTAATAAGAAAATATAATAAAATTGATATCTTGGTCAATAATGCAGGAATTCAAGAAAGATATTTTTGGAGTGAAGATTTCTATGATTATGTGAAGCAGGAAACAGATGTCAATTATTTATCCTGCGTTAGGCTAATAAATGTATTTCTAAGACAGAAAAATTTAGAAGAAAAAGCTATTGTGAATATAACATCTTTATTAGGAATAATTCCAAAGAAGAGTGCACCTTCCTATTGTGCTTCCAAAGCAGCAATGCATGTATTTACTAAAGCAATCAGATATCAGATGACTGATACAGGCCTGAAGGTTTATGATGTACTTCCACCTCTGGTTGCGACAGGAATGTCTATTGTGCAGTCAGGTGAGAGAAAAATGTCGGTGATTGACTGTGTGAATGAAATTGTCTGTGGAATAGAGAAAGATCATTATGAAATTAAGCCGGACAGTGCAAAGATTTTAGCTGGTGCATACAGAGTAATACCAGGTTTAATTGATAAAATTATGAGTAATAAGTAAAGAGTGAGATGATTATATAGAGCATATGCGCTTATTAATATTTTGGGTTCAATATTTCATGGTATTGTAATATTTGTTATGTTAAGATAGAATTTTAACGCAAAGATAAAAACACAGTTCTGGCTGGTAGTCCAGACGCAGTAAATATTCTAACTGTCAGTAACCTGCCTCCTATGGTTGTCCGTTCTTTGTTATGTTAACATATTAGGAGGATTATTATGGACGTAGCAAGTAAGCTTACTGTTTTTTTTGACGATCCGTTTTGGGTTGGTGTTTATGAATTTAATTCAAATGGGTTACTAGAGGTTTCAAGAGTAGTATTTGGTGAAGAGCCGAAAGATTATGAGGTTTATAACTACTTTCTCGAAAACTGGTGTAGATTGAGGTTTAGCCCAGCTGTCAGCGAAAGTAAGAAGGTCGAAGGTAGAATAAACCCTAAGCGTATGCAGAGAGCTATAAATAAACAACTCTCTCAAACTGGAATCGGAACAAAAGCACAGCAAGCTTTGAAACTTCAACATGAGCAAACCGTTTTACAAAGAAAAGAAATTACTAAGCAAAAAACTGAACAAGAAAAATTATTTCAGTTTGAGCTTAAACAACAAAAAAAGAAAGAAAAACATAAGGGGAGATAGTAAATGAAGACAGCACTATATTATTTTTCAGGTACGGGGAATTCATACTCCGTTGCAAAGAAGCTACAAAGTGAGCTTGGAGATTGCGACTTGATATCTATAATGGAGTGTGTTAAAAACAAAAAGTATGAGCTCTTTGGTGAACTAGAATATAGTGCTGTTGGCTTTGTATTTCCGCTATACTTTTTTAGCATGCCCAAAGCAGTTATTGATTTTGTTCAAAACATAAACCTATCTGGAATAAGATATATATTTGCAGTAGTAACAAGAGGCGGAGCAGCTTGGCAGGGTGGTGCTTTAAACCATCTTAAATCTAAGCTTAATCAGAGAGGCTTCTGCCTAAATGCGGGTTTTTATATCAGAATGCCGGACAATTATGTTACAGGATATAATATCCCTCCAGTTCAGACGAGCGAGAAACGCTTAAAGCAAGCATACGAAAAACTTAGCACAATAATACCCAAAATTAAAGCACAGTCATCTATCATGGAACGTGAATATTCAGCATTCTCGAGGCCTCTGGTTCACAGTTTTTATCTCAAAAATTTAGACAGATTCGATAATAAATTTATCTCAGATGAAAAATGTAATTCATGTGGCATGTGTGAAAAAATCTGTCATTGTGAGAACATAAATTTGGAGAATGGTAAGCCGCACTGGAATAACAACTGCCAATTCTGTTTGGCATGTATTAATTATTGTCCGAGAAAAGCAATTCAATATAAAAAGGGTACAGCTAATAGGGGAAGATATCATAATCCTGATGTTCCACTCAATGAGTACATTAAAATCTGATTATTTTTACAGCACTTAGTTAATGATATTTTATCTGAGCAAAACAGATATGCAGTAAATTTAAGTATTCAGCAAAAATTCTTGAAACTGATTATAATAGTAAGGTGTTTAAATAATAGTCTTCGGCTTTGCGAAGCTAATTTTGCCGATAAATGTCGATTTATAAATTTATACTTTTTGATTATATTGTACTTTTTGCTTGTATTACCACTTTTTTCTTGACAAGGACATACTGTTAATGCTATTATTCATAACAAGTGGAGACGAGAAGAGATTAGATGAGATGAGAAATGAGCATGAGCTTCGGTTGGATGCTTGTCGTATTTTAGGCTTTATTGCTTAATTATTATACTAAATACAAAGAACTTCAGACCTCTACTAATATTTTATTTGTGGAGGTTTTTTATATGGAAAAGAGAGTTGTAACTAAAGAAAAGAAAGCTGGACTTACAATTTCAGATGTAATTTTAATTGGAGTACTGTTAGCAGTTGGAGCTGTACTTAAGTTCTTTGTAGGTTCTATGTTTACTGTAATGAAACCGAATTTTATTATTGCTATGTATTGCTTAGCAATCCTATTAATCAAACCTAGGTTTTTTGAAGCAATTATTATTGGTATTTTGGCAGGGGCTTTATGTCAGGTTTTCCCTGGAACGCCATATATAAATATTATTAGTGAACCAATTGGTGCATTAGTGATGGTAATACTAGTATATCTACCTATGCAAATTGGTAAGTTCTCATTAAAGCCCATTGTTGGTACCTTCCTAAGTACTTTAGCCAGTGGATTTTCATTTATAAGTATACTATATGGTGCTTTCTATGCAGGAGCAAATGTCACAACTATTCCAATAGCAGTATTTATTGCAATTATCTTTGGTACAGCAGCTATTAATTCTATAATTGTTCAAATATTATATATACCATTAAAATTAGCATTAGGACGGGACAAAAATGATTGAATTTAAGAGCTTTTCATTTAAGTATAACAAAAGTAAAAATAATGCATTGAGTGATATAAATCTGTCTATTAAAAAAGGAGATTTCGTTGGTGTTATTGGTAGTAGTGGAGCAGGCAAGTCTACCTTTACATATGCTATAAATGGTGTAATACCACATCACTTTAACGGAGATTTTTATGGAGAGGTGAATGTCAATGGGTTGGATACTGTTGATTCATCACCCTCGGACTTGTCATTGACAGTAGGAAGTGTGTTTCAAGATATTGATGGACAAATGGTGTCTTCGGTAGTTGAGGATGAAATACTATTTGGTCTTGAAAACTTTGGTGTTCACCATGATGAGATTGAGAATAGGATTGTTGATGTTCTTAAGATGGTAGGCATTGAAGAGCTACGCTATAGAAATATAAGTACCTTGAGTGGTGGGCAGAAGCAAAAGGTTGCAATAGCAGCAGTGGTAGCACTAATGCCAGATATCTTAGTTTTAGATGAACCCACTGCAGAGCTTGATCCTCAAAGTAGTTTGCAGATATTTAATATGCTCCGTATGCTTAATGAGAAAATGGGAATGACCATAATTGTTGTAGAACAAAAGATAATGCTATTAAGCGAGTTTACAAAGCGAGTGTTGATAATTAAGGACGGCAGCATTTTTTTAGATGGAACGCCTCAGGAAGTTCTCAAAGATACCTCAGTATTGAAACTAATTGGTGTAAATTGTCCCAGAGTTGCATCCTTAGCAAACAATTTGAATGAGAGAAATATTTATAATGGTGCAGTTCCTGTTAGCATTAATGAGGCTGAAACTATGGTAAGAAATATTATTTCAAATGACTTTGTTAACGTTAGATAATTATATCAAATATTGTAGTTGTAATGAGCGCTTCATGGAGGTTATTAATGATCAAATTTAGTAATGTTAGCTTCGCATATGATAAAAAGAACATTCTTAATAATATAAATTTCACAATAAATAAGGGTGAGTTTGTTGCAATTGTTGGTAGAAATGGTGCAGGTAAAACTACTCTTATGAAGTTGTTTAATGGCTTACTAAAACCAACCTACGGTAATGTAATCGTTGCAGACTTGGACACAAAGTTATCAAAAACTAGTGAAATTGCTAAACACGTGGGCTTTTTATTTCAGAATCCAGATAGGCAAATTTGTCAAAATACTGTGAAGGATGAAATTGCATTTGGTTTGAAGTGTATATTTACAGACAAAAATGAAATAGAAAATAGATGTAATGATACAATTACAAACTTTGAACTTAAAGGCGATAAAGATCCATTCTCACTGAGTAGGGGAGAAAGACAAAAGGTTGCACTTGCATCTATTATTGCACTATCGCCTAAAATTTTAGTGCTTGATGAACCAACAACAGGTCTGGACTATAAGGAATGTATGCAAATTATGGAGATTGTAACTAAGCTAAATAAAAATGGTACTACAGTAATAATGGTATGCCATGATATGGAGCTAGTCACTGATTTTGCACAAAGGGTTATTGTACTGGGGGAAGGAAGCATTTTAGCAGACGATTCATGTAAAAAAGTTATGGTTGATGCGAATGTATTAAAAAGTGCTTCACTAGTTCCACCTCAAATTGCGGAGCTAGCAATAAGGCTAGGAGAAGATTTTCAGGGCATTTTGACTTTAGATGAAATGACAGACAAAATAGAGAGCAGGTGCTTGGCATGAAAGGAATATTAGAGTATTCACAAGGTGAAACTATCATACACAAGCTAAATCCACTAACCAAAATGATACTTTCGCTATTACTTTGTATGAGTAGCTTTACAAGCAACAATATATTGATGGCGGTTGTCATAATAGCTTTAAATATTACTATTGGATATCTGGCTGGAATTACAAAAAAAACAATTTCAATACTTACAACACTACTAAAAATAGGAACGTTCTTGTTTTTGCTTCAAGTTCTTTTAATCAGGACAGGTAATGTAATTCTAAAATTACCGCTAAATCTATATATAACAGACAGAGGACTTGAGTTCTCATTATTACTTGTACTCCGACTTGTTGGTGCAACAATGCCTTTAGTGATAATGCTAGCAGTTACCAGAATGAGTGATTTGACGAATGTGTTTGTTCAGAAACTACATATTCCCTATAAATATGCCTTTGCCTTAATAACAGCGCTGCGTTTCATCCCAATATTTGAAAATGAGATGAATGGCATAATAGAAGCGCAAACAGCCCGGGGAGTTGAGTTTGATACAAAAAATCCTATTAGAAAATTAAAACTCGTACTGCCACTATGTGTTCCTCTTTTAATTTCATCAGTTAAGCGCATTGAAGGTGGTGCAATATCAGCAGAATTAAGAGGCTTCAATGTGAGGAAAAAGAATAGTGGTTACAAGAAGTATCGTTTTAATATTTTAGATTATTCAGCGATGTTAGTGTCTATACTAACGCTTATCGTTAGTATAGTAGTAGCATGAGAGGATATTGTTTCCAATTCTAAAATAGTTCTACAGATATGTGTATCAGTATTCCAAACGAGACTACCATTCCTTTTTTGGATTAAAACCATATATTTGTACAAGTGAAAGTAAATCGCTTTTTGCTATATTTTCAGGTGTAATGAATATACCACTATTACAATCAAGGTCATAACCAAAATGGCTAAAAGCTTGATAAATTAATTGAGAGCAATTTACTGTTGTAAGCTTTCCACCGTTCTTTTTTTTAGCAAATATGCTATATTCTATGCCTGTCAAATTTTTTGCTGCATATTGTGCTATTTCATCTAGCTTTTTTTGATCGACGTTCTTGAGTCTCATTAATTTAAAAGTTGGGTAGTTCTGCCATTTGGATATATCTTGTTGCATACTAACGGTACCGGGTTCTAAGGATTCCAACGTGATTCCTTTACTTGCATCTATAACAATTCCACAATGTCCATGCCTCCAAAATAGTGTGTGAGTAGATTTTGTAAGAAGAATATCCCCATTTTTTAATGGTGCTATTTGAAAGCTTTTATTATTCATCCTATTGTTAACCATCAAATTTTCCTGAGAAGTAAAACAATTTAATTTTTCAACATATAACTTATATTTTGTATAATAGCTAGTTTGATAGGATAGTATTTTATTGAGGCCATTATTCTGAGAAAGTAAATCATCGATTGCTGGTTTAGCTAGACCAGTTTGTGAGAATATAAGAGTATAGTCTTTTTCGTTAAGAAGTGGCTTTCTTAATATATGTGCTATGTCAACCTTAGGTGATGTGGGTGAATAATTGGAGTTATACATATTTGCAAATATAAAGAAACAGTATGCATTTATAACTAGAGTTAATAGACTTATAATTATTTTAATTTTAATCTTATTCACAAAACCAACTCCTAATCAAATATTAATAGGAATAGTATCTGCAAAAAATAAATTCATAATGTATATTTATATTATTTCAGACAAAAGCCAGTTAAAATATGTATAATCAGTATAAGATCTTAGTGAATATATTGTTTAAAAAAATGTGGCCGCTATGGTACACTTGGAGGTTATCAGAATGAGAAAAAATAATAGTTTTATTGGTTTGTTACTTATTGCTGTAGGAGTTATAGTTTTTATCTTAAGATCAGTGTTTGGTATTAAATTATTGGAATTTGATACATCAGATTTTTGGGTGTTCATAGTATTACTTGTAGGTATAGCATTTGAACTTGGATTTTTCCTAACAGGGTCAAGGCCAGGATTGCTTATACCAGGTGGAATAATAACTACAATAGGATTATTATTCATGTTTGAAGTAGCAACCGACTGGAATTTTGCAGAGTATACTTGGCCGGTTTATATTTTATCAGTAGCAATAGGACTCCTTCAGATGTACTTGTTTTCAAGGAGAAAACCTAAAGGATTACTTATTTCAGGTTTGATAGTTGGTGGAATAGGAGCATTCTTTATGGTTTGTACATTATTTAGTGGGATAACATCAATTTTTAGTCCTGGTTTATTTATACCAATAGCATTAATCGCTGGTGGAATAGCTATTTTCTGTAGTGGCTCATCCTTCAGAAAATCTCAATACTAATACGATGAAAGTCTAAAATAATGAATAAGTAAAAAAAGAGAAAGTAAAAAATAGCTTAGTATGAGGTCTAAGCTTCGGAGAAGGTAATATTCTCAATGAAGCTTAGACCTTGTTTATTTTAAAAGTAATGCATACTTATAGTTAATTTTATGTTATATTATAACTATGCAGGAGGTACACCTATGGAGTGGAGAAAACTAAGAGAGCAGCAAGAAAATGCCTTGAGTCCTTTCGCAGCTAAAAGCATAAATTCCTATGGAAGGCTTATTGATGAGGAAAAATGTCCAATAAGAACAGATTATGAGCGAGATGGAAATAGAATTTTATACTCTATGGATTTCAGAAGATTGAGGCATAAAACTCAGGTTTTTTTTAACGCTAAAAATGATCATATATGTACTAGAATGGAACATGTTTTAAATGTTGGTTCAATATCAAATACAATAGCAAGAACCATTAATCTGAATCAAGATTTAACTTATGCAATCGCATTAGGACATGATTTGGGACATGCTCCTTTTGGACATAGTGGAGAACGTGTGCTAGATAAATGCATGAAAAAAATAGACATAAACACTGGCTTTCAGCATGAATTGCATAGCCTAAGGGTAGTTGAAAAACTGGCCACAAGGATTTCAAAAG
The DNA here is from genome assembly GCA_023391425.1 of Bacillota bacterium. Classification (GTDB taxonomy): domain Bacteria; phylum Bacillota; class Clostridia; order Acetivibrionales; family DSM-1351; genus Ruminiclostridium. The sequence goes on from JAEWAX010000096.1 coordinate 8,445, forward strand.
AAAAAATACATGAAAGCTGTGGACTTAATCTTACATTTGAAGTAAAAGACGGTATAGTATCTCACTGCGGTGAGAAGTATAATGAATATATTCTTCATAGAGATATAAGTAAAACACCTGCTAATTTAAATAATATAAATAATCGTGCTATTTCTCCATTTACTCTTGAGGCATGTATAGTAAGATTAGTTGATAAGATTGCATACGTTGGAAGAGATATAGAAGATGCTGTTAGGGTTAAGCTGATGGATATGAAAGACATACCAAAAGATATAAGAAATGAACTTGGAAACACTAATGGAGAGATTATAAATACATTAGTGTGTGATTTGATAGAAAATAGCTACGAAAAAGATTGTATACAGCTCAGTCCTTCAAAAGGTGATGCGCTTGAAAAGTTAATTAATGAAAATGTAAGACTTATATACAAGGCAGATAAGATCACTCGTTATGAGAAGATTGCTGAAAATACCCTTGAAGGCTTGTTTAATAGCTTACTTGAAAGCCTTGATGATGTAGAGAAGCTTCAATTTAGTGAAAATAAAGTCTACAGAATGTTTTATAATTTTATTACTGATAAGGGCTATGGTGAGTCCGATAATAATGCTCAGAAGGTAATTGATTTTATTGCAGGCATGACAGATTCATTTGCGCAAACTTGTTTTGAAGAAATTTATTGGATGTAGGTGATAATTTATGGGTAAAGAAAACTTTCATTTTTTTGCATTCCTATCTAGGATGAAGTACATTAATAGATGGGGATTGATGAGAAACACTTATACTGAAAACATACAAGAGCATAGTCTTCAGGTAGCTATTATCGCACATGGCTTGGCTGTAATAAGAAATACTTATTTTAATGGTGAGATTAATCCTGAAAGAGTGGCTATCCTCGCAATGTTTCATGATTGTAATGAAATTATAACGGGTGATATGCCAACACCGATAAAATACTATAATCCTCAAATAAGTAAAATATATAAAGATATTGAGGATATATCCAAGGAAAAAATTATTTCTATGTTGCCAGAGGAAATGGCTGATGAATATTACTCATTATTTTTTAAAAATCCTGACGATATAGATTGTTGGAAGCTTGTAAAGGCTGCTGACAGAATTTCAGCATATATTAAGTGTGTAGAGGAAGTAAAGGCTGGAAATAATGAGTTTAAAAAGGCTAGTGAGACCATACTTCAGACAATACAAGAGATTGAATTAGGAGAAGTAACGTATTTTATGGACACATTCCTTCCAAGCTTTAACTTATCACTAGATGAGATTGATTAACGTAATTATTAATATAATTGACAAATAAGGTATATGTTATTAAAATTGAGTAGTACAAAATTTATACCATAAACTCTCAATTTTTAATATTTAAAATAAGTATAACTATTCTATAAAAGGGGAATTTAAATGACATTCGAAGAAAATATAGGCAATATATGTATAATAAATGGAGAAGCATTATCTAAGGATAACTTGAATTTGTACACTAGTGATAAATATTTGGCTTTTTATGAAGTTATAAGAGTTATAAATGAAGTTCCATTATTTTATGAAGATCATTATACAAGACTTAAAAGTTCTATTACTAAGTCAAGTTATGAATTTGGAGTATCAAAAAAAGATCTTAAAGAACAAATACAAAAGGTTTGTGCACAAAACAAACTATCTAATTGTAATATCAAGGTTATTGTTCTTCAATATGAAGCTGAGCAAATTACTTTGATTTTTGTAAATAAGTTCTATTATCCATCAAAACAAGAATATGATAGTGGTGTGGCATGTTGTACGGTTAACATAAAGAGAAGTAATCCAAACATAAAAATGATCCATATTGGCTACAAAGAAGAAATAAAACGTATAACTGATGAAAAGAATGTATTTGAAGCACTTCTTGTAAACGATGATGGGAAAATAACTGAGGGCAGCAAGTCAAATGCATTTTTTGTTAAGGGAAACAAAATATATACATCCCCAGAGGACTACATTTTAATGGGTGTAACAAGGCAATATGTGGTCGATGTATGTAAAAAGCTAGGCTATGAAGTGATTGAAACACTTATTGGTGTAGACTCATTAACTAGTTTTGATGCAGCTTTTATAACAGGGACATCGATAAACGTTTTACCTATAAGAACAATTAATGATTATGAAATAAATTCTGCAAGGAATTCTACAACTCAGCATGTGATGGCAAGCTACAATAGTCTTGTTAATTCATATATAAATAATAATTTATAAAGGTTGTTATTTCAAAATTTTAGGTTGTTATTTAAAAATTTTATGGAGGCGATTTATGAGATATCTTGAAAATGCTTTTAGATTTACATTTAAAAACTTTCTAATTACGTTGCCACTTCTGATTTCTATGGCAATTCCGGCTTTTATTTTGAGTTTAGGAAGTATTAGTTTTTTGTCAAATCTCGGTAATATGCAACAGATAATACAAGATATGGTTAATGGTGGGTCGATAGACTATTCACATCTGATGAATGAATTATATGGACCAACCATGTTAGTAAGCATGATTGTTTCAGGAATATTATCCTTGATATTTAGTATTTTAGTCTATCCAATTACATATGGTTTGATTAATAAAAAGTATGAAACAGGAAAAGCTACTTTTAGTGACATGACTGAGAGTCTATCAAAATTTATAGGCAGATATGTACTGTATATGTTACTAATTTTTGCAATTGGACTTGGCTTGGGATTAGTACTTCTCATCTTACTTGCAATAACTTCAGTTATTATGATACAAGTAAATACGGCTTTAGGAATATTACTTATGGTCCTCTTTGTTTTAGCATTTATAGTTGGCGGCTATGCTCTTAAAATGTATATGTCTTTATGGTTCCCAGCAGTTTGCATTGAGAACTCTGGTATCATTGATGGCTTGAAGAATTCGTTTAGAACGGTAAAAGGAAGCTTTTGGCCAATACTTGGTATTACATTGTTAATTTCATTATGTGGTTCAGTTGCTGGAATGATGCTTGGCTGGTTCCCTGTAATTGGAAGTGTAATATCATCGGTTACTTCAACTCTGGCAGAATTCATTACAATTGTTTTCTACTTTGAAATTTATCGTGCAAAAACTGGTAGATTTGATGTACCAGAAACTTTTGAGCAGATAGATGGTGGAGTTCAATAAGTTTATTACTATATATTAGAAAACCTTGCTCCACTTCATTGGTGGAGCAAGGTTTTTTTACGAAAAAAATAACATTAATTACATGAAAAGTACTTGACAAACAAAAGTGCTAATGTTATTTTAAATATATAATTAGCACTCAACGATATCGAGTGCTAACAAAAAGGGGTGATGAGAGTGCTACTTGACGATAGAAAACTAAGAATACTTCAAGCAATAATAGATGACTATATACATTCGGCAGAGCCTGTTGGTTCTAGAACTATTGCCAAAAAGCATGAACTTGGACTTAGTTCAGCTACTATCAGAAATGAAATGGCTGATTTAGAGGAAATGGGCTTTTTAGAACAACCATATACCTCTGCTGGTAGAGTTCCATCTGATAAAGGATATAGGCTATATGTGGATCAGTTAATGCAAATTGATGAACTTTCACAACCTGATATAGATAAAATAAAAAATGCTATGGACATTCGAATAAATGAGCTTAGTCAATTAATAAGGAATGCTTCGGTTGTAATGTCCCAATTTACAAAATATACATCTTTGGCTGTTACTCCGCATATAAAGAAAAGTGCTTTAAAAGCTGTTCAGGTTGTTCCGATTGAACAGGGTAAGGCACTTGTTATCATAGTTACAGATACAAACATAGTTCGTAATAGCTTAGTGAGAATTGATGAGAAAATTACTCCTGATTTTTTAATACAGGTATCAAACATTTTAAATGAGAAGCTAAAGGGGTTTACACTTGATATGCTCAAATCAAATCCCTTAAAAGAAGAAATTGAGAGAACAACATCAATACCCCATGCTTTAATAATGCCAATACTTGACGGTATTGAAGACTTAGTAAAGACAATTGATCAGCCTGAGATATATCTAGAAGGAACCACAAATATTTTGAATTTCCCTGAATTTAGAGAGGTTCAGAAGGCAAAAGAGTTTTTAAACATTCTTGATGAAAAGAAATTAGTTTCAGACCTTCTTGTCAGCAACTTGTATAATAACAATGATATAATAATTCAAATTGGAAATGAGAATATTATTGAAGGTATAAAGGATTGCAGCTTAGTTACAGCATCATATAGTGTTGGAGAGCATGTGATTGGGACAATAGGTATAATTGGACCAACAAGAATGGAATATTCAAAAGTTGTTTCATCAATGAATTATATTAGAAATAAAATTAATCAGGAGATTTTAAAACTTCTGGGTGATGGATAGCAAAAATAAAGGAGGTAAATATTAGTTAATGAAAAAAGAGAAAAATTCCAGAGAAGAAAAAGACAATGTGAAAGTTGATAAGATGGATGAAAAAGATACACTAAACAATGAATGCTGTTGTGATTCTGATTCTTCTTGTAATTGCAATGAAGAAGTAGAAGTAAATTCAGTTAATAAGGAAATTGAAGAACTAAAGGCTAAACTGGAAGAAAAAACACATCAGTGCGAAGAATATGTAAATGCGATTCAACGTACTGCTGCGGAATTTGACAATTATAAAAAGCGCACAGTAAAGGAAAAAGAAGCACTTAGTCTTGATGCTTCAATAGATACTATAAGTGCATTGCTTCCAGTTGTTGATAATCTTGAACGTGCATTAAAAGCTGCTGAGGATATGGAGAGTAATCCACTTAAAGAAGGCGTGGAGATGGTAATGAGACAGCTAAATGAGTGTTTAGAGAAAATTGGTGTTGAGCCAATAGTAGCAGTAAATAATCCTTTTGATCCAGAACTTCACAATGCTGTAATGCATGTAACTGATGATGAAAATGGAGATAATATAGTCATTGAGGAATTCCAAAAAGGTTATGTAATGAAGGGCAAAGTAGTAAGACATAGTATGGTTAAAGTGGTAAATTAATTTAATTTTAAATAATTAAAATTTAGTAAATTATTAGTTAATATATTAGGGAGGATGTTGATTATGGCAAAAGTAATTGGTATAGATTTAGGTACAACAAATTCATGTGTAGCAGTTATGGAGGGTGGCGAACCAGTAGTTATCGCAAATCCAGAGGGTAATAGAACTACTCCATCAGTTTTGGCTTTTTCAAAGACTGGTGAACGTATGGTTGGTCAGGTTGCTAAGAGACAATCAGTAACAAACCCAGAAAGAACAATCAGTTCAATAAAAAGAGATATGGGAACAGATAAAAAGGTTGAAATAGATGGAAAGAAGTATTCACCACAAGAGATTTCATCCATGATTCTTCAAAAGCTAAAAGCGGATGCAGAGGCATATTTAGGAGAGACAATTTCACAGGCAGTTATAACTGTTCCAGCATATTTTAGTGATGCTCAAAGACAGGCAACTAAGGATGCAGGTAAAATTGCAGGCCTAGAAGTACTTAGAATAATAAACGAACCTACTGCTGCAGCACTTGCATATGGTCTGGATAAAGAGCATGATCAGAAGATAATGGTTTACGATTTAGGTGGAGGTACTTTTGATGTATCTATACTCGAAATCGGAGATGGTGTATTTGAAGTTTTGGCGACAAATGGTAATAATAGACTTGGTGGAGATGACTTTGACCAAAGAGTTATTGATTTTCTAGCTGATTCCTTTAAGAAAGAAAATGGAATTGACTTAAGAAGTGACAAGATGGCTATGCAAAGATTAAAGGAAGCTGCTGAAAAGGCTAAGATTGAGCTTTCAGGCGTAACTTCTTCAAATATAAATCTTCCATTTATTACAGCTGATGCATCAGGACCAAAGCACTTAGATGTAACACTTACAAGAGCAAAGTTCGATGAGATAACAGCAGACTTGGTAGAAAAGACAATGGGTCCTACTAGACAGGCTATGCAGGATGCTAATCTTACCCCTGAGAAAATCGACAAGATATTATTGGTTGGTGGTTCTACAAGAATTCCAGCTGTACAAGAAGCAGTTAAAAAATACCTTGGAAAAGAGCCATTCAAAGGAATTAATCCAGATGAATGTGTTGCTGTTGGAGCTGCTATTCAAGCAGGTGTATTAACTGGTGATGTAACAGGACTTCTACTATTAGATGTTACTCCATTGTCATTAGGACTTGAAACTCTTGGTGGAGTTTGTACTAAGTTAATTGAGAGAAATACTACTATACCAACTAAGAAGAGTCAAGTATTCTCAACTGCAGCTGATGGTCAGACAAGTGTTGAGATTCACGTTCTACAAGGTGAAAGAGAAATGGCTCAATATAACAAGAGTTTAGGTAGATTCCAACTAACAGGTATTCCATCTGCACCTAGAGGTGTTCCACAAATCGAAGTAACTTTTGATATAGATGCAAACGGTATAGTACACGTTTCAGCAAAAGATCTTGGAACAGGCAATGAGCAGAAGATTACTATTACAGCATCAACAAATCTTTCAGACGCAGATATTGACAAGGCAGTTAAAGATGCTGAAAAGTTTGCTGCCGAAGATAAGAAACGTAAAGAAGAAATCGATGTTAGAAACAACGCTGATTCATTAATATATCAATCTGAGAAATCCTTAAAGGACCTTGGAGATAAGGTTTCTGCAGAGGATAAATCAAAGATAGATACTGGTGTAAACAAGGTAAAGGATGCCCTTAAGGGAACTGATACAGAAGCTATAAAAAAGGCAACTGAAGAATTACAACAAGCTTTCTATGATATTTCTTCAAAGATATATCAACAAACTGGAGGTGCACCAGGTGCCGATCCAAGTGCAGCAGGGTTTGGTGGACAGCAGGGTCAACCAGGTGCCGGTACAGATGATAATGTTGTTGATGCAGATTACAAAGTAGTTGACGACGACAAATAAATATATAATAATGTATAGGGGCTATATAGCCCCTATAGCATTAACAGAGTAGAATAAAAGCGAAAAATATTTGTTCGGAATTTATTCAAAAATGCCAAAGCTAAGGAGCAACTAATATTAGCTCTGGCTTATTTTGTGATTTAAGAAATACTAGTACGACTAAGCTTCTGCCTTCGCCTAATGGCTCGGCAAAAGCCAAGTTTTCTTTACACCTTACAAGTATAAGTACAACTTGGCTTCTACCTTCGCATTACGGCTCGGTACAAGCCAGTTTTCTAGCTTATTGAGATTGTTTGTAATTAGATGGGAGTTGAATTAAGATGGCAGAAAAGAGAGATTATTACGAAGTACTAGGGGTTCAAAAGGGTGCTTCTGACGCGGAGTTAAAAAAAGCATATAGAAATATGGCAAAAAAGTATCATCCTGATGTTAATCAAGGTGATGCGAGTGCTGAAGCAAAGTTTAAAGAGGTTAATGAAGCCTACGAAGTTCTGAGTGATGCTCAAAAGAGAAGCAGATATGATCAATATGGTCACGCAGGAGTAGATCCTAATGGATTTGGTGGAGGTGCTGGCGGTTTCTCGGGTGATTTTGATTTTGGTGGAATAGGTGATATATTTGAAACTTTCTTTGGAGGTTCAGGTTTTGGTGGTGGAAGATCTAGATCAAAGAGAGGTCCTCAAAAAGGCGCAGACTTAAAATATGCTGTTGAGATTGCTTTTGAGGAAGCTGCGTTTGGTGTCGAAAGAGAAATAGGAATCAGTAGAATGGAAATCTGCTCAAAATGTACTGGAACAGGTGCAAAGCCGGGTACTCAAGCTAACACCTGTAAACATTGTAATGGAACAGGTCAAGTTCAGGTTAAACAGAATACACCATTTGGACAATTTGTTAATTCAAAGACCTGTGATGTTTGTAGAGGAGAAGGTAAAATTATTACAGATCCTTGTCCAGCGTGTAATGGTAAAGGTAAACTAAGAAATAATGTAAAAATTAAAATAAATATTCCAGCAGGTATAGACGATGGTCAAACTATTTCCTTAAGGGGAGAAGGAGATCCAGGCTCTAAAGGTGGTCCAAGTGGTGATTTGCTAGTCAATATCAGAGTAAAGCCGCATCCTTTATTCAAAAGGCAGGGAAATGATGTTGTATGTGATGAACCAATTACTTTCGCACAGGCAGCACTTGGCGCTGAGATTGAAGTACCTACATTAGATGGAAAAGTAAAATATACTGTTCCTGAAGGTACTCAAACTGGTTCGATATTTAGACTAAGAGGCAAAGGAATACCATTCTTACGAGGCAACGGGCGTGGAGATCAGTACGTTAAGGTAAATATTGAGGTTCCAAAGAAATTAAATGATAGACAAAAGGCTTTATTGAGAGAATTTGCAGAAATCAGTGGGGATGACTCCCATGAACAAAGAAAAGGCTTTTTTGATAAAATGAAGGATGCATTTAAGTAAAACTTTTGGAGGATTGTTATGAAATGGTATGAAATACGTGTAAATACAACGGATGAGGCAAGTGATGCAGTTTCTGAGATGCTCACATCTATGGGGGCTGGCGGTGTTGCAATAATGGACCCGTTTGATATCCGAAAGGAAATATTAAAGCCAAACACGTTGGATTATGCCGACGATGAATTTCTTGCATCACTAGGTGATGAAGTTGTTATTAAAGCATACTTTCAAAATGGTTTAGATATTAATGATCTTTTGAAGCAAATAAATGATGGACTCAAGAATGTTTCCCAGTTTCTTGATGTTGGTAAAGGCTTAGAAGGTTATGGTGAAATAGATGAAGAAGATTGGTCAACTTCATGGAAGAAGTATTATAAGCCATTTAAGCTCACTGAAAGAATTATTATTAAGCCTACATGGGAAGAGTATGAAGCGCAGCCAAGGGATATAATTGTTGAAATGGATCCAGGTATGGCATTTGGGACTGGAACTCATGAGACAACTCAAATGTGTTCTATATTATTAGATAAATATATGAGGGATGAATGTGAGGTCCTCGACGTTGGCTGCGGAACAGGAATATTATCAATTATAGCCGCAAAGCTTGGAGCAAGTGGGGTAAAAGCTATTGATATTGATGAGGTAGCAGTAAAGGTTGCAAAAGAAAATATTTCAATAAATAAAGAAAACTCCAAAATAAATGCATTTAAAGGTATTCTATCTGATTTGAAGCAAGATGATAACAAGTTTGACATTGTTATAGCAAATATAATTGCAAATGTAATTATTGACTTGTCATCAATAATACCATATTATTTAAAAAAAGACTCTTTATTTATTACTTCTGGTATAATTAAAGATAGAAAACAAGAGGTTTTGGACTCCTGTTTAAATAATGGAATGATTTTAATAGAAACCCTGGAAATGGGTGAATGGGTGGCAATGGTGTTTAAATGTCCAGATACTTTGTAAACAGTTCGCAGATAGACGAGAATAAAATTACTATTGTTGGTGAGGATTATCAGCATCTTAAAAAGGTATTAAGAACCGTAAAAGGTGATATAATAACAATTTGCTGTGATGGTTATGACTATTGCTCAGAAGTAGATGACGTAACAAATGATTATATTAGTACCATCATCATTGACAAAAAGAGAAATTTAACTGAAGCTGAACTTAAAGTAACATTGTATCAAGGGTTACCAAAGGCAGATAAAATGGAGCTTATTGTTCAGAAGTGCATTGAACTTGGAGTTAGTGAAATAGTTCCAGTTATAACTGAAAGATGTATAACTAAAATTAATACTAACAAGGATGCACAAAATAAGGTTTCAAGATGGCAAAAAATCGCTTTAGAGGCTGCCAAGCAATGTAATAGGGGAATTATCCCCAAAATAGGGATGCCTATAAAATTTAATGAGGCTATAAATTTAGCTTCAACGATGGATTTATCAGTAATACCTTATGAGAAAGAGAGTGCGACAGGTTTTAATGCAGTAGTATCAAATTGCTCAGTTATTACCACGGCATCAATTTTCATTGGTCCTGAGGGTGGCTTTACAGAGCAAGAAATTCAATTTGCTGAATCTCAAGGTGTCAGAAAAATAACGCTTGGACCTAGAATTCTTCGCACAGAAACGGCTGGTATGGTTGCTTTATCACTTATGATGTATGAATTAGGAGATGTATCTAATGGGAGAAATAAAATTTGTAATAGTTGATGACGCTGTATTTATGAGAACATTAATAAAAAGAATGATAGAAGAAAATTCAAATTACGTTGTTGTTGGCGAAGGATCAAATGGGTATGAAGCTATAGAGCAAGCTAAAAAACATCAGCCGGATATAGTCACGCTCGATATAACAATGCCTGAGATGGATGGTATTCTAGCAATAAAAGAAATTCTAGCAGCATGTCCTAAAACCAAAATTATCATGGTTTCAGCTATGGGACAGCAATCAATGGTTATAGATGCTATTAAAATGGGAGCAAAGGATTTTATAGTTAAACCCTTTGATAAAACTAGAGTACAACAAGCGATTGAAAATGTTTTGAAAATGTAATAATTAATTTAATAATTTTAACAATTAATTTGATGGAGGAGATTATATCCTCCATTTTGTTTGTCTACAACAATAAACCCCAACTTGCATAACTTTCGCCCATAGACCTTTCTTTACCAAGCGAAGAAGTACGGAGCCGGCTAAAGCGTTCCTGCCTCCATGCTGCCCGAATGACCATTAACTGAATGTGACGCTTTCATGCTACACGTTATACGTGTAGTTATGACTCAATTAGGAATTTAAATGAATTATTTGGGTAATAATTTATTAATAATTTATAATACTTAGTAATTTGAAGCAAACTGATAGAAAAACAAGAGAAAGTAGTAAATAATTCTTTAAATAATACAAAATTGTGTTATAATACTATTCGGGATTATTAGTTTTTATAAAGTCCAGCTAATGGAGGAAATTATGGTTAGGAGCATGACTGGTTTTGGTAGAGGAACTTACAGCGAGGCTGGTAAGGAATTTACTGTTGAAATAAAAAGTGTAAATCATAGATATATTGATTTCTATATAAAATTACCTAGGCAGATTGCGTTCCTAGAGGAACGAGTAAGAGAAGTAGTTTCTAAGAGCCTGTTTAGAGGAAAAGTTGATATATTCATTTCGTTTGAAGACCGTTCAGACGATTCAAGAAATGTTACACTTGATGAAGCGTTAGCTAATGCATACATACAAGCTGTTAATAAACTTAAAGATAAGTATGATCTGGAGGATGATATAAGTGTATCTTTAGTATCCAGATTTCCAGACGTTTTACGAATTGAAAAGAATGATGACGATGAGGAACTGCTATGGAAAGTATTAAATAGTGCGTTAGAATTGGCTACAACTTCTTTAGTTCAAATGCGTGAAAAAGAAGGTAATGAATTAAGGACTAGCTTATTGCAAAAAGCAGACTATATGGAGGAAATTATTTCTCAAATAGCCAATAGGAGTCCCGAAGTTGTTTTAGAATATAAACAAAAGCTAGAGAATAGAATTAAAGAACTTCTGAATCAACAAACAGTTGATGAGAATAGGATTGCAATGGAAGTTGCTATTTTTGCAGATAGATGTAGCATTGACGAAGAGTTGGTTAGATTGGGAAGTCACTTAATTCAGCTCAGAGATATATTAGGCATCAAGAAGCAGCCTGTTGGCAGAAAGCTTGACTTTTTAGTTCAGGAAATAAATAGAGAAATTAATACTATTGGCTCCAAGTCAAATGATATTATAATAACAAAGAATGTTTTGGAACTTAAAAGTGAAACTGAAAAGATTAGAGAGCAAATACAGAACATTGAGTAATTAGGATCAACATTAGGAGGAAATATGAAGCTTATCAATATTGGATTTGGAAACATAGTTTCAGCAAATCGGTTAGTGGCAATAGTTAGTCCAGAATCTGCACCTATCAAGAGAATTATCCAAGAGGCAAGAGACAGAGGAATGCTGATAGATGCAACCTATGGCAGAAGGACAAGAGCAGTTATTATTACAGATAGTGATCATATTATTTTATCAGCAGTTCAGCCTGAAACAGTCGCACATAGGTTGAATACAAAGGATGCTGATGTAAACGATGACGTTGATCCAGTTGACGATTAGGAGGAACTATGCAAAAGCAAAAAGGCCTATTAGTCGTAATATCAGGTCCATCAGGAACTGGTAAGGGTACAGTTTGTCAAAAATTATTATCTCAAAGAAATAGTGTGAGATATTCTGTATCTGCAACAACAAGGAAACCACGTGAGGGAGAAGTTGAAGGCAAGAGTTATTTCTTTGTTTCAGAGAGTAAATTTTTGGATATGATTGAAACAGATGCATTAATTGAATGGGACAAATACTGTGATAATTATTACGGAACTCCTAAAGAATACGTGGAAACATGTCTTGAAGACGGTTTAGATATTATACTAGAGATAACAGTTGAGGGTGCTCTTGAGATAAAGCAGAAGTATCCTGAATGTGTTCTCGTTTTTATTATTCCCCCTTCTTTTGCGGAACTAAGAAGGAGAATTGAAACCAGAGCGACAGAATGTTGTGATGTTATAGAGAAAAGATTAGAGAAAGCTGCAAATGAATTGAAGCATGTTTCTAAATATGATTATTTGATTCTAAATGACAGCGTTGACAATGCTGTTTTGAATATAGAAAAAGTTTTAGATGCAGAGCGATTAAAACCATCAAGAAATAAAGAATTAATAAAAAGTTTAATTAAGTAAATAGGAGGTAGTTAAATGATTTATCCTTCAATAAATGATTTAATGAAAAAAGCTGATAGTAGGTATACACTAGTTGTTGAGGCATCTAAGAGAGCAAGACAGTTAGTAGATGGTGCACCAAAGCTTTCAAAGGTAAATTCTGAAAAAGAAGTTACCATTGCTATTAATGAGATAGCAGAAGGTAAAATAACATATGTAAGAACAAAGAATGCAGATATTTAGGGGGCGTTATTAGTGGCTACTGAAAAAACAATGGAAAAAATAGTTGCTTTAGCTAAGAATAGAGGTTTTGTATATCCAGGTTCCGATATATATGGCGGATTAGCTAATGCTTGGGATTTCGGTCCTCTCGGAGTTGAGCTTAAAAATAATGTTAAAAAAGCATGGTGGAGTAAATTCGTACAAGAAAACACATATAATGTCGGAATTGATTGTGCAATACTTATGAACCCGCAGGTTTGGGTTGCATCAGGACATATTGGTGGTTTCAGTGATCCTTTAATTGACTGTAAGGATTGTAAAACACGTCATAGAGCTGACAAGCTTATTGAAGATTGGAATAAAGAAAACAATATTGAATTCAAAGTTGATGGCCTCAGTAATGATGAGCTGATGCAGTATATAAAGGACAAAGGCGTGAAATGTCCAAATTGCGAATCGTTGAATTTTACTGAAATAAGAAAATTTAATTTAATGTATAAGACCTACCAAGGTGTAACTGAGGATTCAAAAGCTGAAATATATTTAAGACCTGAAACAGCGCAAGGTATATTTGTTAATTTTAAGAATGTTCAACGTACTACCAGAAAGAAAATTCCATTCGGTATAGGTCAGATAGGTAAATCCTTCAGAAATGAGATTACACCTGGAAACTTTATATTCAGAATTCGTGAATTTGAACAAATGGAGCTTGAGTTCTTCTGTGAGCCCGGTACTGATTTAGAATGGTTCAAATATTGGAAGGATTTCTGCTATAATTGGCTTCTGAGACTTAATTTGTCACCTAATTCTTTGAAACTCCGTGACCATGAAGCAAAAGAACTCTCGTTCTATAGTAATGCAACTACAGATATAGAGTACTTATTCCCGTTTGGTTGGGGTGAGCTGTGGGGAATTGCTGATAGAACAGATTATGACCTTAAACAGCACATGACACATTCAAAAGATGATTTATCATATTTTGACCCTGCTACCAATGAGAAATATGTTCCATATTGCATTGAGCCATCACTTGGTGCAGATAGAGTCACTTTAGCATTCCTATGTGAAGCTTATAACGAAGAAGAGGTTGCTGAAGGTGATACTAGAATAGTTTTGAAATTCCATCCGGCTATAGCACCTATAAAGATTGCAGTGCTTCCACTTTCAAAGAAATTGGGAGAAGAAGCTACTAAGATATATAAGATGCTTACTAAGAAATATGTATGTGATTATGATGAAACGGCTAGTATTGGTAAGAGATATAGAAGGCAGGACGAAATTGGAACACCATATTGTATAACTTATGACTTTGAATCAGTTGAAGATAAGAGTGTAACTATCAGAGATAGAGATACTATGCAACAGATTAGGGTTAAGATAGAAGATTTAACTTCATATTTTAGTGATAAATTTGAATTCTAGTTTATGATGCAGGCATATTTATGCCTGCATTACTCGTTTATACAACTTTTTTTGAAAGTAAGGGAGTAATCCTTTATTTATATATCAATCTTAAGTTTGTACAGGAGGGTTTTCAATGTCAAAGTACGTTTATCTTTTTAACGAAGGCAATGCATCTATGAAAAACCTTCTTGGAGGTAAGGGAGCAAACTTGGCTGAAATGACTGGCTTAGGACTTCCAGTTCCAAGAGGATTCACAGTAACTACTGAAGCATGTACAAGATACTATAACGATGGAAAAGTTATTGCAGAGGAGATTGAAACAGAAATCTATGCAATGATGTCAAAAACAGAAGAAATCGTTGGAAAAACCTTTGGTGATCCAACAAATCCTTTCCTAGTTTCTGTTAGATCAGGCGCAAGAGCTTCAATGCCTGGAATGATGGATACAATTTTAAATCTTGGTTTGAATGATATGGTTGTTGAGGGACTTGCAAAACTTACTAATAATGAACGGTTTGCATTTGACAGCTATAGACGATTCATTCAGATGTTTTCAGATGTAGTAATGGAGGTTGAAAAACCTAAGTTCGAAAAAATCCTTGATGCAGTCAAAGAAGAAAACGGAGCAAAATTTGACACAGATTTATCAGCTAATAATCTAAGAGAAATAGTTAAAAGATATAAGGTTTTGTTTATGAAGGAAAAAGGTTTTGAATTTCCACAAGACCCGAAAGTACAGCTTATGGAAGCAATTAAAGCTGTATTTCGTTCTTGGGACAACCCACGAGCAATAGTGTATAGGAGATTAAATGATATTCCAGGTAATTGGGGAACAGCTGTAAACGTTCAAGAGATGGTTTATGGTAACATGGGCAATGATTCAGGAACAGGTGTTGCATTTACAAGAAATCCATCAACTGGTGAAAAGAAGCTGTATGGTGAGTTCTTAATGAATGCTCAAGGAGAAGATGTTGTTGCTGGAATCAGAACTCCGCAGCCTATGGATCATATGAAAGAAGTAAACCCTGAAGCATATAATCAATTTGTTAATATTGCTAACACTTTGGAAAATCACTATAGAGATATGCAAGACATGGAGTTTACTATTGAGAAAGGCAAGCTGTTTATGCTTCAGACTAGAAATGGTAAGAGAACAGCTGCTGCTGCTTTAAAGATTGCTGTTGACTTAGTAGAAGAGAAAATGTTATCTAAGGAAGAAGCAATTATGAAAGTAGATCCTAAACAATTAGATGCTGTTCTACATCCAAACTTTGAACCAAAAAGCTTAAAAGCTGCAAAGCCAATCGCAAAAGGGCTTCCAGCATCACCAGGAGCTGCCACGGGTAAGGTTTATTTTGAGGCAGGAGAAGCAGTTGAGGCCGTAAAGAACGGTGAAAAGAAGATAGTTCTTGTTAGATTGGAAACTTCACCAGAGGATATAGAGGGTATGCATGTATCACAGGGTATATTAACTGGACGTGGAGGAATGACTTCGCATGCTGCAGTTGTTGCTCGTGGTATGGGAACTTGTTGTGTAGCCGGCTGTAGTGAAATAAGAATAAATGAAGAAGAAAAATATTTCCTTGATAATAATGGAAAGAAGTATGTTGAGGGCGATTGGATTTCTTTAGATGGTTCAACTGGTAATGTTTATGGTGAGAAACTTCCAACTGTTGCTCCTGAAATGACAGGTGATTTTGCAACACTTATGCAGTGGGCTGATGAAACAAGAACCCTAAAGGTGAGGACAAATGCGGATACTCCTGCAGACGCTATTCAAGCAATGAAGTTTGGAGCAGAAGGAATAGGGCTTTGTCGTACAGAGCACATGTTCTTTGAACCTGACAGAATTCCTGCAATGAGAGAAATGATAGTTGCTAGGACTGAAGAGCAGAGAAGAAAGGCTCTAGACAAACTATTACCTATGCAAAGAAGTGATTTTGAAGGCTTATTTACTGCAATGAAAGGTTATCCAGTAACTATAAGATTCCTTGACCCACCTCTACATGAATTTTTACCACAAGTTGACGAGGACATTGCAGCTCTTGCAAAAGAGATGGACATGACGTTTGAAGATTTAAAAGGCATAGTTGCAGACCTTCATGAGTTTAATCCAATGATGGGACACAGAGGCTGCCGATTAGCAGTTTCATATCCTGAAATTGCTGAAATGCAGACGAGAGCAGTTATTGAAGCTGCTATAAATGTGAATAGAAACGGAATGTCTGTTATACCAGAAATAATGATTCCATTGGTTGGAGATATTAAAGAACTCAAATTTGTTAAAGATATAGTTGTAAAGACAGCTACTGAGGTAATTTCAAAAGCTGGTGTCAAACTTGATTATAAAGTTGGAACGATGATAGAAATTCCTAGAGCTGCAATTACTGCCGATGAGATTGCAAAGGAAGCGGAGTTCTTCTCCTTTGGTACTAATGATCTTACTCAGATGACGTTTGGCTTTAGCCGTGATGATGCAGGTAAGTTCTTAGAAGATTATTATTCAAAGAAGATTTATGAGACCGACCCATTCGCTAAGCTTGATCAACATGGTGTAGGTAAGCTTGTTGAATTGGCAGCTAAACTTGGAAAACAGACAAGACCTGATATTAAGTTAGGAATATGTGGTGAACATGGAGGAGATCCATCTTCCGTTGAGTTCTGTCATAAAGCAGGATTGAATTATGTATCATGTTCACCATTCCGTGTTCCAATTGCTAGGCTTGCTGCTGCTCAGGCAGCTGTGTTGAATACTAAGAAATAATTAGGATTTCAAGTAACCAGTAAATAATTATAAAAATCTGTAATGCTAAGGTCTGATTTCGATATTTTATCGGAGTTAGGCCTTTTGGCTTTTCATGTTATCTTCTCACGTTATAAAAATCTTATATAATTTCAAGCCGCTTCTTCTAGGAGCAATGATTGAATGTATACCTTTAACCTGCACTAATTAGAATATAAATTAACTAATAGTAAATAATAACATAGTAAAAATATATTTACATGAATGGTAGCAAATTTATGGGAAAAATAAGTAAGAATCAGCTTTTTTGTTTAGTTATGATGGGGCAGATAGGAAGCACTAATCTTTGGGCATTAGGTATTGAGGCAAAGCAGGATGCATGGATTGTTGTATTGTTATCCTTGGTGGTTGGACTAGGTCTGATTTGGCTCTTTACGCTGCTTAACAGTAAGTTTCCTGAAGAGAATATTGCAGAAATTAGCGTAGCAATTTTAGGTAAAGTAATTGGCTGGCCTTTGGCCTTTCTTTATGCATTGCTTTATATTTTTAATGCTACAAGAAATGCAAGCGAGTTTGGTGATTTAATCAATATGACATTTCTTGAGG
The DNA here is from genome assembly GCA_023391425.1 of Bacillota bacterium. Lineage (GTDB taxonomy): Bacteria > Bacillota > Clostridia > Acetivibrionales > DSM-1351 > Ruminiclostridium. Next base: position 26,077 of record JAEWAX010000096.1, read on the forward strand.
ACACACCACGTTTAGTTATTATAATTATTTTCCTTCTTATGATTATTTACATACTGTTCTTAGGAATTGAGACTCTAGCACGAATGACAGAGATTATACTGCCAATAACTTTGTTTTTGATTATCGCTATATTTATAATGACAGCCTTTTCAGGACTAATAAAAATTAAGGAGCTAACACCAATTCTAGGGAATGGGTTCAAGCCTGTATTAAAGGCTTTTTATCCTTTAGGTTTGAATTTTCCTTTCGGACTTGCATTTGTCTTTTTTCAATTATGGAAATATGTAGACTCAAAACAAAAAATCAGGAAAATCAGCATCTGGGCTGTAGGTATATCAGGTATTATTATGACTATTACGATTATAGTTATAATCACTAGTCTTGGCGCAGATTTTGCTGCTGAGGCTACTATTCCATTACTTGAGGTTATTAAACTAATTAATATAGGAGATATTATTACAAATTTAGATGCAATTGGTGTTATTCTCATTTTTATTGGGGGTTTTTATCTTGCAATTTTGAATTTTTTTTCTTCAGTAATAATTTTAGCTACTTTATTTAAAATTAAAAATTACAGGTGGCTCTTATTTCCTATTGCAGCACTTATTCTTTGGTATTCCAGCATTTATGAACCAAATTATCCATTTCATGTAAAGTATTTATATCCACAATATTGGCAACAGATGGTTCCACTTCATAATATTATACCTATCTTGCTTCTGATAATCTTTGGATTAAAGAATTTCAGCGGTAAGTTTAAAAAAAAGAAAGCATAAGGTGAATTTTTTGAAAGGCTAGGTATTTTAATGTTTGATATGATTAAAAAAGTGATTCAGTCAACAATAGAAACAGGGATAGGGCAAAGTATCATTGCTTTTGGGGCATGGGGTTATGCCTTAATCTTACTTGTAGTTACTTTATATTATGCCTTTTTATGCCTCTTTAAATTAATATTTCAAAAGAAAAGCCGTTGAGATAGATTTTTTATTTGTCAGCTTTTTTTGCATTAACCGGTTTTAATGATAATCCTGTTCTCTTTAATCTGGTTTCAACAGTCAATTTATAGGCGACCGTAGGGAATATGGTATCCCATTGACCCTTTATGTCATTCCAATATTTGGGGTATTTCCGTTGAAGGCTATTGCCAAATCCCAAAGTATCAATTTTTAAATCTCCCTGAATCTTTTTTAGTGCAATCTCTAATTCATTTTGAATGAACTCTGAGAATTTTACATTTACTTTATCAAAAATCTCAAGATTGGATACATCAATATTATCTTGAACTTCAGCTATATTTCCTTCTACTTTAACCTCAATATTGAAAGAAATTTTATTACCTATAATAACAGGCTTAATATTAGATTTAATGTTAACTATTTCAATACAAATTTCTTTTTTATCATTTAGTGGAGAGGGAACATTGATAGGTACATTCTTCTTGTTTTTAGATAGTATACTGAATCCTAGTGTTTCTTCTTCATTTAAAAATCCTATAAGTTTATCTTTTTTGAAAACTGCAGTACCTGTAAGTTTAATGCCTTCTTTTTTCTCGGGTTGTGTTCCTTCAGGAGGAATGCTTTCTACGTTAACTATTTTAAAAACTCCAGTTACAGGCTGAATCACTTCTCCAGGCATTTTCTTAATAAAATCCATTACACTCGAAGTTGTTACATATGGGCTGATTTTATCTCTTTTTATTATGCCTAACATATAATTAGCTTGTATTTTATCTATACCATGTTTTATACCAAGCATATCTTGTGCCCTACTACCAGAAGAAATCACCAGCCAGGCAGTTTTACGTAATTCATGACTTCTTGTGATTAAATCAATAACATCATTTAGACCTTCACGTGCGAGCTCTTCACTTATGACTATAACTTTTACATGCGAAAAAAAACTTCTTCTATCAAATTCCCTTACAGTATTTCTTATGGCTTCAAATATGGTTGTCCCAGAAGTAATAACGATTTCATAGGGGGGCTCGTTGCCTCCTCCACCTTTTTTTTCCAATGCTCCTGGCCGTACAATCTGGGAGGTTAGAAGAATATTTCCAGTTTTAGTATCCTTATCTAAACCAATTGCTGCTACAATTCCAAGTTCGTTGAGTTCCCTTCGGTCCCAGCAGCCTGTTAGTATTGAGGTTATTATAGATGCTATAACAATAATAAATGTAATTTTCTTTTTCATATAATTATGACCTCTTCCTTTTGTTTGGTTTATTAGGCATTTGAGCATTCGACTGACGTTTTGATTTTTTCCAGGCTACAGATTCAGGCCTATACCTCATAAACCATAAAGGAAAACGTAATATGCTGTCCTTCATATCAATCCAGTTTACTGGTGCGAATGGAGACATATAGGGTGTTCCAAAACTTCTCAGGGAACACATATGGGCAAGCATACAGAGCATACCCACTAAAACACCAAATAGTCCAAATGCACCACTTAAAAAAATTAGGATTAATTTAAAAACAAGAATTCCATCATATAGTGGTGGAATAATAAAACTGGTAATAGCAGTTAAAGCAGTTATGATAACCATTGGAGCACCTAGAATACCGGCGTTTACAGCTGCTTCACCAATAACAAGAGTTCCGACGATGCTTACTGCACCTCCCACAGCACGAGGCATTCTAATACCAGATTCTCTGAGTATTTGAAAAATTGTTTCACTTACCAACGTTTCAATAAATACCGGAAAGGGGATACCCTCTCTAGCAGCTGCGAAAGAAATCAGTAGTACTGTAGGAACCATTTCTTGATGAAAAGTTGTTAGTGAAATATATAATGAAGGTAGCGTAAGTGTAATAAAAAATGCCAAAAGCCTTAATAATCGTATAAAGTTACTTAGAATAGGTCTTGAATAATAATCCTCTGGAACTTGAAAAGCTTCTATAAACATACATGGTACTGTGAGAACTACAGGAGTACCATTACATAAAATGGCGACCCTTCCTTCTAGCAGCTTTGCTGATACTTTGTCAGGTCTTTCACTATTGCCTATAGTTGAGAAGGGAGATAGTGGGTTATCATCAATCATTTGTTCAATATAACCTGATTCTAGTACAGAATCATTATCAATACGGCTTATTCTGTCACGGACCTCTTGTACTATTTTCTCGTTAACTATACCATCGATATAAGCAATAGATATGTCTGTATTGGTCTGTCTTCCAGCAACCATGCTTTCAAATACAAGATTGGGGTTTTTAATGACTCTTCGAAGCATGGAGGTATTGACCCTGAGTGTTTCTACAAAACCTTCTCTTGAGCCTCTAACAACAACTTCAGTTTCAGGTGGTTGGATAGGTCTGCGTTCGCCTCCTTTAGCACTAATGGAAAAACCCGAAGTACATCCATCTAAAAGAAGTAAGGTATTACCTGAAAGTACTGCATTAACAGCCTCATCAATAGTTTTTACATCTTTAGTTTCAACAATATTAATTATATAATTTTTCATGTCATTAAATAGGTTATGCTTATCTACCAGCTTACCGCTAGGATCAGTAACATGCATATTTACCATTAATGACTTAACAATATCCTCAATAATAAGATTTTTATCGCCTAATCCATCGATCAAACAAATGAAAGCTTTTGTTTGATTTTTTACACCAAAGTAAAATTCTCTAAAAATAACATCATCACTTTTCCCAAAAACCTTTTTTAGAGATGTTATATTGTCGTCCAACGATTTTTGTAAATTGTTTTGTTCTTCGGTATGTGGGTTCTTAGCAGTTGGACTTAGAGTTACCTGCATGTGTTTCAAAAATTTAATATATTTCATAAGTTTATTTAACATAATATTATACCTATACTTTTTTTATTTAATGAAGCACAATTCATGTGAATTTATCTATAATTTCCGTTCTGAGATAAACTCTAAATTATAAGCACAATTATTTAAGCCTTAGTAAACATAACAAATGCTGGTACTAGTGTACCAAATATTGCAAGTAAAATCATTGCCATACCACCTAATCTATTTCGTTCTTTTCTCCACAAATTCACACCATAGGTAAACGAATAATAACCACAACAGAACATAAATACCATAAATAAATACATCATTTAATAATCACCGCCTATTACTTTTTTGTTTCGTTATACTTAATGGGAGAACTCTCCATCATAAGGCCTGTACGTCTTACGTTAGCATCAACCTCAACATTAATTTTGGCATCTTTAAAGTGCTCAAGCCAGTTGTATTTTTCGAATTCAGTAGTAGTTAAAAAGTTTCTAGCAATCTTCTTTCCAAATCCAAAAATATCTGTATTCCACTCTGTTTGTGCCTTATTAATTGTTTCTTCCACGCCATTCTTGATAGTAGTTTCTATTTGATTATTTAAGTCACTTAAGTTTTTTAAATCTTCATAGGGCAGCCTGCTTTGAATGGCTCCAACGTCGGCCTCAATTTGTATTTTGATATCAATTACTGGAGTATTATTTTTAAAATAGCCATCAACTTTTGTTTTTCGGCCTAAACGAATATCAAGAGGAATTGCCTCTTGTTCTTCGTTTTTATCTTCAATTGTCATAATTCCTTTTTTAAAACTGTTTTTTATCATTAAGAGATATCGTGTTTCATACGAGGTTAATGTCCCAACCATTTTATCTCCATTAAAAACAGCTGTCCCAATCATCTCCAATTTACGGTCACCTTTTCTAGGAATATCCCCGGGCAGAGTTTGTGGTTGAGTTCTTAATGGGGAGGAGGAATTTTCTTCTATTGGCTTTAGATGAGAATAATCATTAATTCCTGCATAAATAGCATAAGGTTGTCTATACGGTGAAATAGCAGCAGTATAAAACTCCTGATAAGGGGCACGTGGAAAGAAGCCTGTATCGTTTGATTGTAACATTTCCAATTCCATAGCTTTTGCAACACTATCTCCGATAGCAGTTTTGTTTTCCATAATAAAATCTTGGGCTTTCCCTCTACATACAATTACTTGCATACTTCTTCTAGTATCTCTGAACCTAGAAAGGGGTTGTAAATAGTCTTTTACGCCTTCTCGTGCCATTTCTTCTGAAAATACAACTGCTTTGGCGTGCACCAATGAAATTTTTCTCGTTGTAGAGGTATTCATAAGGTCAAGTGCCTCTAACATAGAAGAGGCTTCTACTGTTTGAACAATGGTATTATCAACAACTCCATTTTCTTTGTCACTGTCGCCACCACCGCCACCACCACTTTTTTGTGAACCTCCACCACCTGACCCTCCTTTATATGTGGGGTATTGTATAGTAAGCCTAATTTTATTATCTACAGCCTTATCGCAACCAATTATCAGAGAATATACTTGATTGTCAATTTCTTTACTATCTGTAGTGCAGCTGGTTAATAATGGAAAAAGGATAAGAGCAACCAATAGAACATTAAACTTTTTCAACTTTTATCTTCTCTCCTTTCTTACCCCGAATCAAAGCTAAGAGCAGCACGAGGAGGGGAATTAGATAAGTAATAAAAATACTGTATTGTCTTAAAAATAAAACATTTTTTTCTACTACTTCTGACAGGCTTTCTGGTAAGAGAGTAACTGTGAACGTACAAAATGCAAAAAGTAGCAAACTTGGCCGATGATTAGGTACATTAAAAGTCTTACAGAAAATACTAGCTGCCATATAAAAGGCCAATGCTACATTAACAATTGATGCAACCACCCAAATAAAAATAAAAATACTTTCCACTCTTTGGAAAAACCTATTAAAATAAATAATTCTGGAAAGTTGGAAAAGTGTAGATAAATTTTCTCGTGCTTGTGTATATTCGAAGGCTAAAAGACTACAAAGTATGGTCAAACTTATAATAGCTCCAGATAAAGACAAACTGATTAGTCCAACCTTTTTGAACTGTTTAGTACCATGGATTGCATTAATAATAAAAGCTAAAAAAATTACATCACTATAAGCTGACGTTCTTAATAAACCTGCATATAAGGTCGTTTGCAAGCTGTATCCGGCTATAGGAAAAAGATTATCGAATTTGTAAAACGGTAGGGGTAGTATTAGAATAAGTGCTATGCCAATGATTACAATAACAAAACATATATATGACATTCTTGCGATACCTTCAAGTCCTACATAGGCAAAGAATACTACCACTACTAAGAATGTAGCTATAATCGCACTAGGAGGTGTGTAAGGTAATACATAGGCTTTGATCATCTCCACAAATTCTCTTAAACTTGAGCCTGCATAATACACGAAATAGCCACTAAACACAAGGGCTAAAACTTTCCCCAAAAACTTGCCTGTAACAATTTCAAATATTTCACCTAGTTCTTTGTTAGGAAACCTTTTCATAAGTATACAGACCAATAGAAAAAGGAGTATGCTGACAATGCAAGATATCAGTGTTGCATACCAAGCTGAAGTGCTTGTAGCTTTAACCAGAACCCTTATACTGGTATAGAAGGCTTTGGTTATTAGTACAAGAGTTGTAAGAGAAACGGCTTCCATTGTTCCAAAGTTACCTTCTTTCATCATCGTTCTCCTCTCTGTCGTAACTGTAGTTTGGGTCCTTCTGTGTCCATTTCCTAGAGACTCTTGGTTGCCTTTCAACACCTATAGGGTTTATACCATCAGGTCTTTTATCTTGTTTCCAAACAGGCTTTCGAACGGTTACGTCATTATTTTTTGTGGTTCTTGGTGCTAAGGGAGAAACAAAAGGCACTCCGAAAGACTTTTGGCTAACAAGGTATATACCTACTACCATAAAAACCGCAGTTAATCCGTAAAACCCCGAAAAAGCACCCATAATGATAAAAGCGAATCGTAGAAGCCTTATTGCCAAAGATAGACTTACGTTTGGTATAGCAAAATTCCCTAAGCCTGTAATAGCTACAACTATTATCAAAACAGGACTTACAATATTTGCTTGTACTGCTGCTTGTCCTAAAATCAAAGCCCCGATTATGCCCAGTGTATTACCTATAACTCCAGGTATTCTTATTCCAGCTTCTCGAATTAGCTCGAAGGATACTTCCATAAGAAGGACTTCTACAATAGTTGGGAATGGAACATTTTCTTTAGCTTTTGCAATAGCAATGAGCAAATCTGTGGGAATCATCTCTTGATGAAAGTTGGTCATAGCAACATAAAGTGCCGGTAGTAAAGTAGCGAAAAATATACCTAATAGCCTAATAAATCTTAAAACTGTTCCAAAAGGCCATTTCATATTTACATCTTCAGTACTATGGATGAGAGTATGAAGTGTAACTGGTACAATTTTGGAAAAGGGAGATCCTTCTACTAGGATAGCTACTCTACCTTCAACAAGATGTGATGCAGTTCTATCAGGTCTTTCTGTAGTTAGTACTGTTGGAATAATGGAGTAAGTATTATCCTCAATTAATTGTTCCAGCATGCCGTCTCCTTGGCTATAATCTATGTCGATATTATTTATTCTCCGTTTAACCTCATCTATAATGGCGGGATTTGTGAGTCCGTCGATATACATAATTGCACATAGAAGCTGGTTTTTTTGTCCTAACTTTATAAATTCTGTCGTCAGGTTAGGGTTTTTAAGGATTTTTCTAACTAGTGTTACATTTGTTCTTAAAGTTTCGTTAAAGGCTTCCTGTGCTCCCAAAATCACACCCTCAACGACAGGTTTTTCAACACCTCTAGCTGCAAATCCTTTAGTTTCGCTTGAAATGTAATAATTGCATCCATCAGCATACAAAAGTGTATTACCCGAAAGTATCTCATATTTAGCATCACTAGGAGTATTAATTACATTTGTTTGGTTAGTCTCTAATACATTTTTTAGGATGTAATCTAGTTGGCAGCCTTCTTGCTTATCTTTGAATTTTTCATCCTTTAAAAGCGGTCGCAATATAAAGTTATTAATAATGGTTTTATCAACCATTCCATCCATATAGGTGATAAATGCTTTATACTGCCCGGCAATCATGAATTCACGAATAACGATATCCTTGTTCTTAGGCGAATTAAACTTTTCTCTGATATAATCAATATTTTTACTTATATCTGTAGAAATTGTTTTATCATCTGCCTTAATATTCTCAGTGTCTTTTTCTTCATTTGCTTCGGACGCTAATAATGGCTTCTTTAATATTGCTCTATTTTTCTTTTCCTTTGGAGTTGAGTTACTTTCTCTATCAGTTTTTTTAATTTTTTGTTGTTTTCTTTTCTCATCTACTTCAGGAATATAGAACTCTTTGGCAGTTTTTTTATCTTTGTATGTGATATATGAAAATAGCTTTTTAATAAAATTTTGTTTATTTTGCATAATGTGTCACCTCTCTTTCAGATATTTATGATTTACAAAAAAGTGAAAATTAATCAGGTTTTAATAATGTAAATAAACAATTGTTACATTTGATAATATTACAAAATATATATGTCAATCCACAAAAAGGGCTGTGTTGGGCTAAATTAAAATCAACTCAAACTTTTGCATTCGTATTTCACGAAAAACTTCAAAATTCTATTGACATTGACGCAACGTAAAGGTGTATAGTGATAATTGTCAGGAGGGATTGAGCATGGAATACACAGTGCAGAAATTAGCGAGAATGGCAGGGATTAGCACCAGAACGCTAAGATATTATGATGAGATTGGAATTCTTAAGCCGGCAAGAATTAATTCTTCAGGGTATCGTATTTATGGACAAATACAGGTCGATAGGTTACAGCAGATTCTTTTTTACAGAGAGTTGGACGTAGATCTGGAAAGTATAAAGAACATTGTAGCCTCACCATCTTACAATGGCACTAATGCGCTTAAAGACCATCGTGAAAAACTTCTGGCAAAACGAGAACAGTTAGATATGTTAATTGCCAATATTGATAAAACAATTGAGGCATCAGAAGGGAGAATTAAAATGACTGATAATGAAAAGTTTATAGGCTTTAAACAGAAAATGATTGATGATAACGAGAAAAAGTATGGTAAAGAAATTCGAGAGAAATATGGTGATGAAGTGATAAATCAATCAAACAATAAGATAAAAGGCATGACCGAGGAACAATATGCGCAGTTAGAAAAAATTGGTGCCAGTGTTATTGATACTTTAAAAGCAGCCTTTGCAACTGGTAATCCAGCAGGAGAGCTTGCTCAAAAAACTGCTGATTTGCATCGCCAGTGGCTAAGTTTCTCTATGAGTAGTTATAGCAAAGAAGTACATGCAGGTATTGCACAAATGTATGTTTGTGACGATAGATTTAAAGCATACTATGATAAAGAACAACCTGGTAGTGCAGAATTCTTAAGGGATGCTATCCTTATTTATACTGGGATGAACAGCTGATTTATAAAGTAAGGCAGCTAAAAAATTATTAGGGTGGTAAGAGGGCTTAGAAACATTTTTTTGTATAAGCCAATGAATAATGCTATAAATGGTTTGAATTCAAGTTCAAAGTCAAAAATCTCTATTGAGCTTTACAATATTGGCAAAGAAATTGAAATTGCGAGCCCAATTTTGACGCAATAAAATAACAAAAAAATAAAAATGTAATTCGATGCAAGAAAGATAATTTAATTCAAGTAAAATGGAGAATCAAATTAGATTTATAATTATGATTCTCCATTTTTTAATTTCAGTTACATCATTTGTAATTAATCTTGCTTAAATCTTGAGTTAATTTAACATGCATTGAAAATTTAATAATTAGTAGATTAATTCATTATTGTGGTTGATTCGGTTTCGAAATGTTGCTAAGAGTGTCTGCAACTTCAGTATCATATTTAGCTTCAATGGCAACGTCTCCAAGGGCTACTATTCCAACAAGGTTATTATTTTCAATTACAGGAACCCTTCGTATCTGGCTATTGGCCATTTGCTTAGCAACAGCATCCATTTCCATTTCAGGAGATACGGTAGTAACACCTGTAGTCATAATATCACTTACTGGTGTCTGTTGTGGATTTTTTCCATGAGCAACAGTTCTTACTACAATATCTCTATCTGTAACAATACCAACTACACCACTCTGGTCACAAACAGGTATTGATCCTACATTGTGCATTTGCATAAGATGAGCAGTTTCTGAAACAGTTTCTGCTGGGTTTACAAAAGCAACATTCTTAGTCATAACATCTTTTACTTTCATTCTTATCATCCTTCCTCAATAATCTTTAGTATTTTTTGAATATCTCACTTAAATAATTCAAGATTTATGATTCCCAAGTAAGAAAGAA
>JAEWAX010000153.1 GCA_023391425.1 Bacillota bacterium
GAAGGGAAAAGGGCTGAGCTCAAAAAAAATATGGGTAATATAATAGCAGTCATTATTGTTTCATATATTACTTCATTCGGCAGAAAGAGGCTAATGGAATAGGCGAGACTTGACAAGAAAAACGCTGCCATAAAGATTAGCAATAGCATGAGAGCTATCCCAGGAATTCCCGAAGCAATTCTTACCGAGAAAAAAAGACCTATAAAACATAAAATTACTATTTCCATAAAGGAAAGCATTATTGCCTCTAACATTTGCCCAAGAACTATGGAACTTCGATTCACTGGTGAAATTAGGACTCTATAAAAACTACCACTTGATTTCATAATAAAATTGATGATACCACCACTACAGCAGGCACCGAAGGTTACAAGAACTATAATGCCAGGTAGAATGAAAGCAGTGTAATTACTAATGCCCATGTTTTGCATTGTATGGCTAGCAACAGCACTGTACATAACAAGCCAAAGAAGCGGCTGCAGTATAGTAACTGCAATAGAGATAGGATTTTGAAAACGCCACTTCACATTTCGCCAGAAAATATTTAACATCTCCATACCTCCCCTACATTTTCTTCTGAACCCGTTAATGCTAAAAATACATCTTCCAGACTAGGTTCCACAATTTCTATTGCATCAAATTCCACATCACAATCTAAAAGCCACTTGTTTACAGATGTAAAAGCTGTTCTGCTATTATCTACGCTTGCAAAAACAGAAATACCTCGCACATTGGCAAACTGGATGAGTCCAGTGTTGTCAAGCCGTTTTTTGTATTCCTTTGCTTTATGATTGTTGGAAAAGGAGATGTGAAGCATATTTTGTCGGATATAGCTGCGTAAACTATTTGAGGTTCCTTGAGCCAGTTCTTTACCGTCTTTTATAATACAGATGGTATCGCTCAACTGGTCAGCTTCCTCGAGATAGTGGGTTGTAAGAAAAATAGTTGTGTTATACTCATCCTTGATTTTCAGTAGCATTTTCCACATCGCTTTTCGTGACTCAACATCCATACCCACTGTAGGTTCATCCAAAAACAAAATCTTAGGAGATGAAACCATATTCATAGCAATGTCCAGTCTTCGTTTCACCCCACCTGAATAGGATGAAGTAGGGTACTTTAGATATCCAGAAAGTTCAAAGTTTTCAACCAAGGAGTTTATTCTTTCTTTAGCCACCTGTTTATCCACTTTGTATAGCCTACTTTGAAATATCATATTTTCCATAAGCGACAGGTGTTCATCAATTGAAATACGCTGTGCAACACATGCAATCTGCGTTCTGACGAATTTGGGTTCTTTACATAAATCTTTGCCTAGTATTGTTACATGCCCAGATGTGGGTTTGTAAAAGGTGGTTAATATGTTGATTAGAGAAGATTTCCCAGCACCATTGGGGCCAAGAAGAGAAAATATTTCACCTCTGTTTACTTTAAAACTTAACTCATTCAAAGCTCTGACGCCATTTTTATACTGCTTTACCAATTTGTCAATATCAATTGCCAGCATCCTATTCCTCCTCTTTCAATGGGAACTGGATTTCAGTAATATACTTATCTGGATTTCCTTTTAAAAACATCCCAGGCCCTTTAATGAATACTTCTCGGAACGGGTGGTGCAAGGAGAGATTATGCTCTTTTGCATAGCCGTCAATTGCTGCATATGAGTATTTAAGAGTTTCATATGAGCCAACGTGCATAATACATAAAGCCTTTATTCGTGGCATATCTTTTACTGCAATACCATCTCTATCTGGCGATTCTGCAGTTGGGACACATAATTCTATTTCACCAGTTTTCGTTTCCTGATTCATTACATAGTAGCAGAAGAAAGGTGCTCCATTTGCTTTGCCACCAATGGACTTAAAGACACTTGGAAATACCTTATTTGCTTCAGTGGCAATTCCTTTGTATTTCATAAAAGCTACCCTAATAGGCTCAATATCCTTGATTTCTATTTGATAATCCATTGTATTTTCCTTGTATAATAAAAATAATGAATTTATTATACGTTTTCCTTCCTGTATTATTTTGGATAATATCTTGTTAAATGGTTAAATCATTTTGCTTTCTTAACTGCAATCCAGACTTCGGAATGTCCGCCTTTCGATTTTGGGTCGTTGATAGGATAAACCTCTATGTCTGGTAATTCAGCATATTCATATCCAGAGAAAGGAAGCCATTCTGTAAGGAACCGTTTGAAGATTGTTTGAACGGATTCTTTAAAATGCCCGTTACACTCAAAGATAACCCATGTAGCCGCAGGTATGTTGAATTCAATCATTCCTTCAGGTACAGGTTGGTCTGTGGCAGCTGAGATATAATAATATATGTCTTTTGGATTTTTATAAGCAGTAATACCTAAAATACCATGAGGATTTTGGTTTGCCAACTTACAAATCTCTGAAACTAAATTGCTTTTAAATGTTACATCCCAGAACTCAGGGACGATTCTAAAATTTTGCTCTTGGCTTTCTTGCAATGCAGTTTTGATTCCAACAGTTCTAATAGGGTCTTTTGTTTCAACTCGATACTTCATACTTTCACCTCCTGCAACGGTAATAGAAAAACTAATACGAGGATAAGCATTTAATAAAGTTCCCTCTGTGCGAGCAGAGGTTGGAGCAACACCATGAACACTTTGAAATGCACGATTAAAAGATGTCGGTGAAACATACCCATACTTTGAGCCAATATCTATAACCTTAGCTTCGCATACCTGCAATTCAAAAGCAGCTTTTGTCATTCTCCTACGGCGAATATACTCAGATAGAGGAATACCTGCTACGTAGGAAAACATGCGCTGAAAATAATAGGTGGAACAACAGGCGATTTTTGCAGCTTTATCATAAGATATATCACCTGACAAATTGTCTTCTATATAGTCAATTGCTTGGCTTAGTTGCTTTAACCACTCCATCTCATTACCTCCTTGCCTTAAAGTTTATCACAATAAAAATTTGGTATCTTCTCTTTTTGTGTCCATTTTTGTGAACTCAGGATTCTTTACTTTAACTTAATAATTCAGATGATAAAGAATTTAATCAAAAATGTTTTACATAATTATGAAAAAATATTATTGACAAAAAAATACTTCGAGCGTAGAATAATAATATACTTCGAATGGAGAACTATTTGAGAGGGAGTTTTTATGACAGCTAAAGAAGGGTTCAATCTTGAAACGATAGTTTTTGACTACATTGATCAATTTAAATTTTTACTTTTCCCAGACCAGTGGAGCACTGCATTCTTAGATTATTCTAAAAATGAATTATTAGCACTTTTATATATTTATAGAAATAAAACTGCTAATATGACTGAGATCGCAGATTACATTAGTGCACCACTAAATACAGCAACTGGTGTAGTTGGTAGACTTGAAAAGAAGTTAATGGTTGAAAGAAGAAGAGGTAATGAAGATAGAAGAGTGGTAAATATTGTTTTAACAAAGACGGCGGAAGATTTCATCAATCAAGAAAAAGAGTCTATTGAATACTATTTCAAAAAAGTTTATAAAGAATTGAGCGAAGAAGAAAAGGTTTCTGCTATGAGCATATTAAGCAAAGTACTTACAGTGCTCAAAGAAGGAAAGGATAGCAAAAATGGTGTGGATAACACAGTTAAGAAGATTAAGAGAATAGTAATTGAGTAAGTTTAAAGATAACTTAATTTAAAATTGGTATAACAAGAACTAAATTTACGCTACGCAAGGTAGTAAAGAGCTTGGAACACAGATAGGGGGAATGAACATGAAGGCACTAATTACAGGGGCTAGCTCAGGAATTGGACGTGATATGGCGATAATATTAAGCAAGAAGGGGTATGATTTAATTCTAGTTGCACGCCGTATGGAAAAGCTTGAAGAGCTTAAGAATACGTTATCAACTGATGTTAAGACAATTTGTTTTGATCTGTCAAAGGAGGAATCATGCTTTGAACTGTATGAACAGGTCAAGAATGAAGACATAGATATTCTCATAAACAATGCTGGCTTTGGTATCTTTGGAGCATTTGATCAAATAGATATTCATCAAGAATTAAAGATGATTGATACAAATATTAGGGCAGTTGACATTTTGACAAAGCTTTTTTTAAAGGATTTCAAAAGAAAAAACTCTGGCTATATTTTAAATGTTGCTTCATCGGCTGCATTTTTGCCAGGACCGCTGCTCTCTAGTTACTATGCATCAAAAGCATACGTGCTTAGACTTACAGAAGCTATTTATGAGGAATTACGCAGAGACGGGAGTAAGGTTCACGTTTGTTCACTTTGTCCAGGTCCTGTTGATACAGAGTTTAATCAAACAGCAAATGTTAAGTTTAGTCTTAATGGCTTGACTAGCCAGTATGTTGCAGATTATGCAATTAAACAGATGTTTAAGAGAAAGTTAACTATTGTGCCAGGAACAGTAATGAAGATGGCAAGGTTTTTTGAAAAATTTGTTCCTGAAAAGCCTTTGCTTAGAATGGCATATAATATGCAAAAGAAAAAAGAAGGTTAACCAATATCATATACTACCTTCATCCCAACTATGACATGCCCTTTAGATGAAAATAGTATATGATTTTTTTAAAACTAAAACTTCGAAACAAGAACTATTCGTGAAATGAACAATGACTTATTGAAAACTGTAAGTTCGAAAACAGCATAAGATTTGGATAAATTAAGTTTTTTAGGAGGGATTGAATTATGGGAAGAATAATTATTTTTACAGGAAAAGGTGGAGTGGGGAAAACAAGTACTGCAGCTGCATATGCAGTGAAAGCAGCAAAAGAAGGATTTAAGACATTAATAGTGAGTACAGATATGGCGCATAACTTAGGGGATATCTTTATGCAGGAAATTAAGGCGGAACCTGTAAAGATATTAGATAATTTGTATGGGCTTGAGATAGATTCAAACTATGAAATGAATAGATATTACGGAAGTATATCTCAGGCATTTGGGAAAATCCTATCGTTTAAAAATGAGGAAAACAATGAAGCTATGGAAGATATAGTTGTATTTCCGGGTATTGAGGAATTGTTTTCTTTGCTTAAAATAAAAGAATTATATGACCAAAATACTTATGACTTAATTATAGTAGATTGTGCTCCTACCGGAGAAACTATTTCACTACTAAAATTCCCAGAACTTATGTCATGGTATATGGAGAAGCTATTTCCTATTGGGAAGGTGGCAATGAAGGTATTAAGGCCTATAGGAAAGGTAGCGCTTAAGCTAGAAATGCCGGATGATAATGCTATGAATGATATCGAAAAATTATTTGTTAAGCTTGGGAGCTTACAAAGTCTTTTGAAGGATAGAGAAGTATGCAGTATCAGACTTGTTACTATTCCAGAAAAAATGGTTGTAGAAGAAACTAAGAGAAACTATATGTATTTGAACTTATATAATTTTAATGTTGATGGGCTATATATTAATAGAATAATACCAGAGGAAGTTGAAAATGATTTCTTCGAAGAATGGAAACGAGTTCAAGGTAAATATTTGGATGAGATAAGTGCGGTTTTTTCTAACATACCAATATATAAAATAAAGTGGTATGAGGTTGATATAAATGGAATTGAAGGACTTGAACAAGTTGCTTCTGATTCTCTCAACGATGAAAATCTTTTTAAAGTTTTAAAAACAACGGTTAATGAAACCTATAAAAAGACAGAAAAGGGTTATCAACTTGATGTTTACTTACCGTTCACCGATAAAAAGGACTTTGAGCTTTTTGAATCTGGAACAGATATCATAATAAAAATAGGAAATTTCAAGAGGAATATCCCTTTACCCAATGTCATTAGAAAATACATTTTAACTTCTGCAAAACTAAATGATGAAGTACTTAGAATTAATTTTGAGTAAGACAATCATCGGAAATGCCAGAACCCAGTTTTAACATCAAAATTGACTAGTGGAGGTAGTTATAATGAATAAAGAGTTTGTTAAGAAAATGATAAAAGCTGAAAAATTAAAATACGAGGCTATAAAAGAAATATTACCTGATAGCCTAAGACAAAAGGTAGATTCACTAGAAAAAGATGCGTTTGATATATTAAAGGATGTTGCATTAGAGATGATTAAGGAAGATGTAAAAGTGGACAACAGCACGGATATAAAAATGACTAAAAAGGTTAATGTGGATTTTTTATAGAGTCTAAACAAGCATGTGGAGAAGGATTTCCAATTGCATTGTTAAAAGGCGTTAGAAAAGAATTATAAGGGGGCAAAATTTATGCGAATAATATTATATACTGGAAAAGGTGGAGTGGGTAAAACGAGTATTGCTGCTGCTACAGCCTGTAAAATAGCTAGTGAGGGTAAGAGAGTGCTGGTTGTAAGCACAGACCAGGCTCATAGCTTGAGGGATTCTTTTGATATGAGGCTTTCAAATGATCCATTAGAGATAAGCAACAATCTTTATGCAATGGAGATTGATTCTTTTGTAGAAAATGAAAAGCTTTGGGGTAGCTTGAAAGGTTATATCGAGAAGCTTATGGTTCTTAAAGCGGATAAAAGTATAGAAAACGAAGAATTATTAGTGTTTCCAGGCTTTGAAGAGCTATTATCCTTGATTAAGATAAAGGATATATATGATGAGGGAAAATATGATGTTCTAATAGTCGACTGTGCTCCAACAGGAGAAACTATGTCATTACTTAAATTCCCAGACTTGTTTAAGTGGTGGATGGAAAAGCTTTTCCCTATTAAAAGAAAAGGGGCTAAGCTTGCAGGGCCAATTGTCCAAGCAACATTAAAAATTCCTATGCCTAGTGATAACGTTTTTGATGATTTGGAGAAACTTTACTTAAAGATTGATGAGCTTCACCAACTTATGCTTAATAAGGACATAGTTAGCATAAGAATTGTTACAACTCCAGAGAAAATAGTAGTGAAGGAGGCAAAAAGAAGCTTTTCCTATTTGCATTTGTTTGATTATAATGTTGATGGAATAATAATAAATAAGATTTTCTCTAAAGAATCCACTAGTGGCTATTTTGAAAAATGGGCAGGTATTCAGGAAGAAAGTATTAAGGATATTTTTGATAGTTTTAAAGGAATTCCTATTTTTAAATTAGAGTTATTAAGAGGTGAATTAAGAAATTATGAAAAACTTCAAAAGGTAGGGAATATGATTTATAACGAAGTAAGCCCTGATAGAGTACTTTTTGAGGATAAAATATTTACAGTCGAAAAGGATGCTCAAGGGTATATCTTAAGAATAAACATGCCATTTGTTGATAAAAAGGAATTACAGCTTTTACAAAATGGTGACGAGATAACAATTTCAATAAAGAATGAGAGAAGGAGCTTTGTATTACCACAGAAACTTCATGCTAAAGAAATTACAGGCGCTAAATATGATGAGGGTAGCTTAAATATTCATTTTGCATGATTATGTTTGGGGCTCTGACTTCCTGAACAAATCACAGCCAGAGTAGATGTATTTCCTGAGAATGTTTAGCAAATAAGTTGTTAACAAACGCAATCTGATAGAAAACCCAGATTGCGTTTGTTACACTCATACACTATAATTAAAGAAAAATACAATTTAACCCTAGAATGGCATAGAAAGGACAAGCTATGAGGTATAGTACTGAGGAAGTTTGGGAAGAGTTTAGCTCAGTAATTCTTACTTTTATAAGAAGACGGGTTTCAAACCCATCCCATATAGATGATATACTGCAGGATGTTTTTACGAAAATCCATCAAAATATCGATACATTAGAAAACAGTGTAAAAATCCGTAGTTGGATTTTCCAAATTGCACGTAATACTATTATTGATTATTATAGAAAACAAAAAACAAAGACAGAAGACATTGATACCCTACTTTTAGAAGATAAAGATACTGTTTTGGGAATTGACGAGATAGCATTACAAACTCCAGCTCAGGAGATTGCTATGGGATTAAAAGGTATGATTGAAACGTTGCCTGAGAAATATGCCCAAGCACTTATGCTAGTTGAATTTGAAGGACTATCACAAGTAGAGTTGTCTCAAAAATTAGGGATTTCCGTATCGGGTGCAAAGTCACGTGTACAGCGCGGAAGGCAATTGTTGAAAGACAGTCTAATGAAGTGCTGCCATTTTGAGTTTGATCGATTCGGAACAATAATTGATTTCCATCCAATTTGCTGTTGTTGTTGCCATTGCCATTAAAAATTATCTAATTTGTTTATATTTTGAGTCTTTTCTATTTATCCATCGTCTTAATATATGAAAAATAAATCATTAATTAGGAGATGGATAAAATATGGAAGAATTTATGAAATTTTTACCTGGACTATTGGCTGATACGATAACAGCAGTTTTCACAAGTTTAAATCACAATTGGATTCCTTTGAGCTTGGCTATACTTACTGCTACACTTATGAAAGTATATGTTAATGCAGAAAAACTTAAAGAATCATTACTCAAGAAACCAAAAGTTTCAATTTTAGCAAGTGTTGCTTTTGGAGCATTTACACCTCTATGTGCCTGCGGTACAATGGCAGTAGTTTTGGGGCTGCTTACCACAGCTTTGCCATGGGGGCCAGTTATGGCCTTTCTCACCTCTTCACCACTAATGAGTCCCGATACTTTCATAATGATTGCCGGTGTACTTAATTTCAAATTTGCCATTGCACTAACAGTAGCATCACTTGTTATTGGGTTAGTTTCTGGTGGTTTAACACATTTAATTGAGAAAAATACAAATTTTTTGAAAAATCAACTAAGATTAACTGGTAAGGATAAAGCTAAGACATGCAGTTGCAGTGATACACCTGTAGCAACTGAACAAATCAGTTCGGGTTGTGGTTGCAACTCTACAGCTACACCTCAAAAGCAAGCAACCTCATATGCTCAAGCATGCGCTTGCAGTGCTCCAACTTCTGCACCTGAGCAAATCAGCTCAAAGGTTGAAACATGTGGCTGTGCTGCACCGAAGAGTAGTAACCAAACATCATCAAAAAACACGAATTCTTTACTAAAAAAGATTAGACTTAAGGAATTAGGAGATGCCTTTATAAGTGTAGGCTTAAAGCAAATACTTCTGTTCTTCACTATCTTTACAGCAGTTGGGTTCTTTATCCAATCCTTTGTACCTACGTCATTAATTATGTCTCTATTCAGTGGCGATAGTATTTTATCAGTTCCTTTGGCAGCTTTGATAGGGTTTCCTCTGTATGTTAGTGGTGAAGGTGCAATCCCTCTCATTAAAGCATTAATAGATGGCGGTGCAGGTGAAGGTGCAATGATGGCGTTCATGATAACAGGACCAGCAACTAGTGCCTGGGTTATTGCTGGAATAACTGCTTTTATGAAAAAAAGAGTTATTGGACTATATATTGCTTTCGTATTAGTAGGTGGAATTTTAATAGGATACCTATATCAATTGTTAATTGCAATGGGGCTATAAAATGCAATCTGAAAAGAGTTCTTGGCTTCAGGAGGAGTTCTTACCCCATCTGAAGCTCATACATCGGATAAAGCGTTATTTTATAAGAATTTTTAAAAATAAACTTGAATTTGCGTCTTTATTGATATTGTATCGTCTTAATATATGTAAAAGGGGAAATAACTTATGAAGAGTGGATTTATCCAAGTAGAAAATGGGGACTTTAAGCTAAATGGCGAGAAGATAATGCTGAGAGGTTTCGTAGTTGGAACATGGATGATGATTGAAAGTTTCATGCTAAGGATGCCGGGTACTGAGAAGAGAATTCGTCAGACTTATGCTGAAGTATATGGCAAAGAAAATGAGGAAAGCTTTTTTGATGATTTCTTGAACTATTTCATTAACGAAGAAGATTTCAGACTCTTAAAAAGTATGGGAATAAACGTATTAAGACTTCCATTTGGTTACAGGCATTTCGAAAATGACCAGGTGCCAGGTATGTATATCCAGAAAGGCTTCAAACATTTAGACCGTGTACTTGAGCTTTGCCGTAAATATGAGATTTATGCAATTCTGGATATGCATTCTTCTCCTGGTGGCCAAAATCCAGATTCGCATGGCGGAAGTGATGCAGGCGTAAGTGAATTCTGGGAAGATGCTCTGGCAAGGGAAAGAATTATCAAACTTTGGGGGTATATTGCCAATAAATATAAAGATGATACTATCATTGCCGGCTATGATATTCTCAATGAACCTAGTTTTGTTTCTAATAGAACTGCTTTTAACGGTTTTTATAATAAAGTAATCAAGGAAATAAGGGATGTAGATAATAACCATATTATATTCCTTGAAGGAGATGACTGGGCTAAGGACTTTAGTATCTTTGATAACCTTGGTGGATATCAACAGGCGATTTCGTTTCATTTTTATCCTGGACAGCATGTATATATGTCTGAAAAATCAGAAGTGAGAAAAGCACAATTAGAAGAGAAAATATCATATTTTACGCAGTTGAGAGAAAGAACAGGTATGGCACTTTGGGTAGGAGAAACAGGTGGGCATTTTCCAAAAGACAAATTAATCGAAGGTACAAAGCTAGTCAAGGATTGTCTTGATATATTTGAAAAACACAGTATTTCATGGACTCTATTTACATATAAAGATGCGGGAGCAATGGGATTGGTTTATCCAAAAGAGGATACAAAGTGGATGTCCATGGCAGATGATTTCAGGCATCAATGGCAGTTAAAAGTACGTAGCAACAAAACAATTGAAAAAGAGATATTTGAGTTGGTGGAAAATAAGTTTTCATTTACTATTAGTGAAAAATTAAAAGAACCTCTTGGCTTCAGAATAAATGCTTTTCTACACGAACTGTATATACATATGCTAGTAAAACCTAAATTACAGTCTATTCCATGGGAGGAAATGAAAGAGTATCCTAAGTCTTTCTTGTTGGAAAATTGTGAGGGTTTGGAGGAACTTGCCGAATTAGTTGAGTCATACACCATTCAAGCAGCTTCAGAAAGTCCAGATGCAAAGTAATTTTAAATGTTGTAATAAAAATAAAAGTAAGTAAATCAACAAATAACTATGTTGTTGAAATCTGAATATTATCTTGCCTAATACAAGTAATATAAAAAATTTTAAGGAGGGTTCATTATGTTTCAATTTAAAAAAGCGGTTGCAGGTGTAGCAAAAGAAGAATTTGAGTGTGAGTGCTGTGGTACGATGGATGGTCAGGCTCCAACAGGGTGTGGATGTGGGGCACCAACAAATGCCCAGGTTCCAACAGGATGTGGATGTGGGGCACCAACAAATAGTCAGGCTTCAGCTGGATGCGGATGTGGCTCAATACCAGCAGGCATCACCTCTAGTTGTGACTCTTGCGGTACACCAAATGAAAATGCTAAGACTGCAACAGATTCTACTTGTAAAAGCTCATGCTCAGGAGATAAGTAAGAAGAACACAATGTAATGGGGTGTTGCAAGCTAATACGTAGAGATTTTTGATTTTAAGGGAGAGTTGTGATATGTCTAGATTAGTTTTTCCTGAGGGGTTTATATGGGGGACAGCTACAGCTGCTTATCAAATTGAGGGTGGCTATAACGAGGATGGTAAAGGTGAGTCAATTTGGGACCGCTATACACATACACCTGGAATGATACTCAACAATGATACTGGTGATATTGCATGTGATCATTATCACCTTTTTGAAAATGACGTAAGGCTTCTTAAAGAATTAGGTGTTAAATCGTATAGGTTTTCCATTGCTTGGACGCGTATATTTCCTGACGGAAAGGGAAAACCGAATAAAAAAGGTATGGATTTTTACAAGAAACTAGTCAAATTATTGGTTGATAATGGGATAAAGCCTACAGTCACTCTTTATCACTGGGATTTGCCGCAGAAGCTACAGGATATTGGTGGATGGGCAAATAGAGAAGTGGTGGAGTTGTATGAACAATATGCACGATATGTAATCAAGGAACTAGGAGATATGGTGGCATTTTGGATAACCTTCAATGAGCCTTGGGTAACCTCCTTTATTGGATATTGGTACGGAGGACATCCACCAGCTATTACAGACCTTTCACTTGCCTTGCAGGCTGCACATAACATTATGCTAGCACATGGCAGGGTTGTCCGTGCATTTAGGGAAATGGGGATGAAAGGAGAAATAGGTATTTCACTTAATCTCAATCCGGTCTATCCTGCATCTGAGGATATAAAAGATTCTATTGCAGCTAAGAGGTATAGTGATTTTCAAAATGGTTGGTTCCTTGACCCAATTTTGAAGGGAGAATATCCCTCTGAGCTTTTAGAATTATTTTCGAATATAGCGACACTTCCTAGCATTAATAGCGATGATATGGACATAATACATACACCTATTGACTTCCTAGGTGTTAACAACTACTCGTTTAGTTCTATAGTATACGATTCTGAAAAGATTCCATTTGAATTAACCTTTGCCGAGACAGGAAAAGCCAAGACAGATACAGGTTGGGAAATCTACCCTGAAGGCATTTATGACCTTTTATTATATTTACACAAGGAATACAATGGGATAAAAATGCTAATTACTGAAAACGGTGCTGCCTTCAAAGATAGTATAGACGAGGATGGAAAGGTGAATGACGATGATCGTCTCAATTACCTGAATAGTCACATTTCTCAGGTTCACCAAGCAATAGAGGACGGTGCCAATTTAGCAGGTTATTATTTATGGTCTTTTATAGACAATTTTGAGTGGAAAGTGGGATATTCCAAAAGATTCGGAGTGGTTTACGTTGATTATGAAACTCAGAAGCGAACTATAAAGAAGAGTGGTTATTGGTACAAGAAGGTCATTGAAAATAATGGAATTATTGGTAGCTAGAGAAAAATAGTTTACTGTTTGAATTACATTTGTTTTCTTTAACAATATTATATTAAATAAAAGAAATTAGTGAAAAGCAGATAGCATTAACCAGTAGAAATACTGATAAATGCTATCTGCTTTTTTGTAAATAAATTTATATAAAATTTTACTATTAAAATCACAAAAAATTATTATATTCGACAAGGAAAAACATATTTTTAATAAAAAATAACTATTTTCGCTAAAATAAATAATTTATTGACACGATTAGACAATACATGCATAATATTCTTATAGTAGTAATCACTTACTACGCAAGGAGGGATTAAATGGAACTATCAATTTTAGATAGAAAAGATAGTCTGATACATACTGCGATTGAGGTGCTAAATGATCATGGCATACGGGGGCTATCTACAAGAGAAATTGCAAAAAGAGAAGGTGTATCTGAAGCTACTTTATTCAGGTATTATAAAACAAAGAATGATTTACTCCTTGCGATGCTAGACTTTGAATCAAAATATGATTCAGATATTATGAAATCGGTTAAAGTAAAAAAAATTAACCCTAGAGCTGCTATTATATACTTTATGAATTCTTTTGCTGAATATTATGAAAATTATCCTGCGATAACCGCAATTTCACAAGCTTATGATGTATTGGCCAGTGAACCTTTGTTAGCTGATAAAATAAAAAAATCATTTTCCACTAGAATAGGGTTTTTACACGGACTTCTTCTGGAAGCACAAAGGGCAGGCGAAATAAACAAAAATGTCGATTGCGAAAAGATATCATTTTTAATTTGGGGTTCATTTATGTCAATATGTCTTAATTGGAGGTTTAATAAATTCAACTTCAAGTTAAAGGAATATACTCTTTCTACACTAGATATGACCCTGGGTGCATTTGAAATAAAATAAGAACTCTGTTACTTAAGAAGTGTTAATTTTATAATGCAGCATGCTATAAATTTTAAAACATCGTAGCAATGTTATTTAATAAGAACGCTAAGGGGGTATGCTTGTGCCTGACCAGTCAATAAATGACCCAATCCTTGATATGTACATATTTGAGACCACTACTCAAATAGAACAACTAGAGAGTGTTGTACTAGACAGTGAGAAGTCTAACAGCTATTCTACTGATGCAGTGAATAATATATTCAGAGTGATGCATACAATTAAAGGCTCTTCTGCAATGATGCTCTTTAATAACATTTCACTTTTGTCACATGCAATGGAAGACCTTTTCTATTTTATCCGTGAAGAGAAGCCACAAAGTTATGATTGCTCTGCCTTGTCTGATTTAATTTTAGAAGGCGTGGATTTTATTAAGATTGAGCTTGAAAAGATTAAGTGTGGTGATAGCCCTGACGGAGATGCCAATGGACTTATAGAGAATATTAAGCTTTTTTTAGCAGTATTAAAACAGGTAAGTCCTGATAACAATCAGGAAGTAAATGAACAGTTGTTAGATGAGAAGCAGCTGTATAAGATTCCACATGAA
This sequence comes from Bacillota bacterium, assembly GCA_023391425.1. Classification (GTDB taxonomy): domain Bacteria; phylum Bacillota; class Clostridia; order Acetivibrionales; family DSM-1351; genus Ruminiclostridium. The sequence continues at coordinate 14,243 of JAEWAX010000153.1, forward strand.
AATAATATAGTTCAAAATTATGGGAATACCTACAAAGCGCATATATATTTCGAAGAAGGCTGTGAAATGGAGAACATACGCGCTTATACTATCATCCATAGTTTAAATGATATTACCGATGAGGTGCACTGTATACCTGAGGATATAATAGAAAATGAAGATAGTTCTCAGATTATACGTGAAAAGGGTTTTATTATTTTCTTTAAGGCAGATAGAAGCTATCAACAAATGCAAGAATTCTTTATGCAAACTATTTTCCTAAGAAAACTAGAATTGAACCAGCTTGACGATGATAAAGAGTTCAAGGAACTAAGCATGTCGAAAGAAACTATTTCTGAAGAATCAACTATCAATACACCTAAAATTCAAGAGAAAAAAATTCAGGAGAAAAAAATTCAAGAGAAAGCAGAAAAGGAAGGTCAGTCTTCTACTGCTCAAGGAATAATAAGCGTAAGCATAACAAAATTGAACAAGCTCATGGATTTAGTGGGTGAAATGGTTGTTGCTGAAGCAATGGTTACACAAAATCCAGATCTTAAAGGACTGGAACTGGATAACTTCCACAAGGCTGCAAGGCAGCTCCAAAAAATATCAAGAGAACTTCAGGACTCAGTAATGTCAATCCGTATGGTGCCTATTTCCTCTACATTTCATAAAATGCATAGAATTATGCGAGATATGAGTAAAAAACTTGATAAGGAAGTGTCTCTAGAAATCATAGGTGAAGAGACTGAAGTGGATAAAAATATTATTGAGCACATCTCTGATCCTTTGATGCATGTAGTGAGAAATTCAATTGACCACGGTCTTGAGGCCACTGAGGATAGAATTGCGAAAGGAAAGCCTCAAATAGGGACAGTTACTCTGGAGGCTAGAAATGCAGGAAGTGATGTCCTAATTATCGTAAAAGATGACGGCAGAGGCCTAAATAGGGAAAAAATACTCAAAAGAGCAAGGGAAAATGGTCTGCTGAATAAATCAGAAAATGAGATGAGCGATAAAGAAATATACTCGCTTATTTTTCTTCCAGGCTTTTCTACGAATGAGAGTATTACAGAATTTTCTGGACGTGGTGTTGGTATGGACGTAGTTGTAAAAAATATAGAGTCAGTTGGAGGAACTGTTTATGTGGATAGTATTCCTGAAGCCGGTACGACAATTACAATGAAAATACCGCTTACTCTAGCAATTATCGATGGTATGAATATCAGGGTAGGAAGTTCTCGTTACACAATTCCTACCACTGACATAAGAGAATCCTTCAGACCAAAAGAAAATGATATTATCAAAGACCCTGATGGAAATGAAATGATTATGGTGAGGGGAAAGTGCTATCCAATACTCAGGCTGCATGAAGTATACAAGCTAAAATCTGATACCATCAATATTAACGAAGGTGTAATAATAATGGTTGAGAATGGAGAAGAAACACTTTGCATTTTTGCAGATGAACTTATAGGACAGCAGCAGGTGGTTGTAAAGGTTTTACCAAAATATCTGAAAAAGATAAGGGGGTTGGCAGGTTGCACTATACTAGGGGATGGTAATATCAGCTTGATTATTGATGTAACAGGATTTAAAAACTGATAAAGGGAGGAAGCATAAAATGGAAAATATGATGGTGGAAACATTACAGATGGAGGAAGACACACAAAAAGGAAAATTCCTAACTTTCGCTATTGGCAATGAAAACTATGGTATTGAAATATGCTATGTAACAGAAATCATTGGTATTCAAGCAATAACAGAAGTACCAGAGCTAACCGACTACATTAAGGGTATTATAAACTTAAGAGGTAAAATAATACCTGTTATGGATGTGAGACTCCGATTTAAGAAGCAGTCAAAAGAATATACCGATAGGACCTGTATTATTGTTATTGATATTAGGGATATATCTATTGGTCTCATTGTAGACACGGTAGCAGAAGTGTTATCAATCTCTGATGATAATATTGTCTCTCCTCCGCAGCTAAATAAAGGAGTACAAAATGGATTTATCAAAGCAATAGGTAAGGACGGAGATAGTGTAACGCTGATTCTTGATTGTAATAAATTACTTAGTGATGATGGGGTAGATAAATTAAATAATTTAGAATATTGACAGTAACAGCTATTAACATTTTATTAGGTAATAGATTAAGTATATTAAAATATTCAATATGAGAGGAATGATATTATATGTTAAAAAAATTTAACAATCTCAAAATAGGTAAAAAGTTGACTTTTGGGTTTGCAGCAGTACTACTGATCCTTATAATATTATCTACAGTTGTATATGTCACATTTTCTAACTACATAGCTTCAAGTTCTATGAATACGCACACTTACCAAGTCTTAACGGAGTTTGACGGTATGCTCACAAGTATGGTAAATATGGAAACGGGACAGCGTGGATTTTCAATCACAGGAGATGAAAAATTTCTAGAGCCGTATAATAATGGAAAGGCAGATTTTGATAAATACTGGAATAGTGCAAAGGAATTAACCAGTGATAACCCAAAACAACAGGTAAATCTTGATAAAATCAAGCAGTTACAAGAAGAGTGGCAAAAAATTGCAGAGAGTAGCATCAACTTAAGACGTGATGTGGTAAATAAAAATAAAACAATGGAGGATGTAATCCGAGAAGAAGCAGCAGCTAAAGGTAAAACATCTATGGATGGGCTGCGAAGCGTACTAGCCGAGAGTTCAAATATTGAAGATGTACTTCTTGAAGAAAGAACGAATAATCAGAATACTATGGAAACCATTACCAAATTGATGCTTATACTGGGTACTATATTTGCCATACTACTTGGGATAACTATTGCCTACTTTATAAGTAGGGTTATTACACAAGGAATTAAAAAAATTACAGATGCAGCAGACAAACTTGCAGTGGGTGACATGAATATTGATGTTGATTTAACATCACAAGACGAAATTGGTTTCCTTGCGGTCTCATTTGCTAAAATGAAAGATAATATAAGGAATGTGATAAAAGAGGTGACTGTTTTGTCAGAAAAAGCAGTTGATGGAGACTTAAACATAAGAGGAGAATCAAATAAGTTTAACGGCGATTACAAAAACATTATTGATGGAATTAATAGTACATTAGATGCTGTAGTACAACCAGTAAAAGAAGCGTCTAATGTTTTAATCGAGATGGCAAAAGGAAATCTCCAGATTTGTGTCGAAGGTAACTATAAAGGCGACCATGCAGCTATGAAAGATGGAATTAACAATACTATAATGGCGTTTACTGATGCTTTGAGTGATATTAAATCTTCTGCTGAGCAGGTCGCAACTGGTTCAAAACAGATATCTGATTCAAGTATTGCTCTTTCACAGGGAGCTACCGAACAGGCAAGTTCAGTGGAAGAATTGACTGCTTCACTTGAAGAAATTTCCTCACAGACCAAGCTAAATGCTGAAAATGCTAATCAGGCAAATGGACTGGCAGAGAATGCCAAATTAAATGCTATACAAGGTAATGCACAGATGAAGGATATGCTAAAGGCTATGGAAGAGATTAATGAATCTTCGGCAAATATCTCCAAAATTATAAAAGTTATTGATGATATTGCATTCCAGACCAATATGCTTGCACTAAACGCCGCAGTTGAAGCTGCAAGAGCAGGGCAACATGGAAAAGGCTTCGCAGTAGTGGCTGAAGAAGTAAAAAACCTTGCTGCACGTTCTGCAAATGCAGCAAAAGAGACGACAGAAATGATTGAAGGATCAATCAAGAAGTCTGAAGGAGGCACGAGGATTGCAAAAGATACTGCTGAAGCTCTCAACAAAATTGTAAATGAAATTGAAAAAGTAGCAAACATCGTAAATAATATTACCGTTGCTTCTAATGAACAGGCCGCAGGTATAGAACAGATTAATCAGGGAATCATGCAGGTATCTATGGTTATTCAGACTAACTCGGCAACTTCTGAAGAAAGTGCAGCAGCTAGTGAAGAGCTTTCAAGTCAGGCTGAAATCTTAAAAGAAGCAGTTAACAAATTTAAACTCAAGCAAAATACTAAAAATTATGGAAGGTTTGATGGTTTGAACCCTGAGGTATTAAAGATGCTTGAAAATATGTCAGAAAAGAAAAAGATAGATTTATACAAAGTTGAGGATGTCGCATATAGGACAGACAATGCTAAATCAAAAATCGCATTAAGCGACAATGAATTCGGCAAGTATTAAAAATATTTGAGGAATGGGGACTATTTCAAAAAACATATCAACGACAGTATACTGTGGTTAAAGACAATTTTGTAATAGTCCCACTCTTTTTAACGGTAGGTGATGTCTGTGCTTACAATTACAGATAAAGAGTTTAAACAGTTAACGGAGTATATTAAAGCAAATTATGGTATATATCTGAAACCAGAGAAGCGGGCCCTAGTAACAGGGCGACTTTACAATGTACTTATGCAGAATAATTTTAATAATTTTTCAGAGTACTTTAATTATATATGTCAAGATAAAACAGGAACTGCTGTAGCTACACTGCTTAATAAAATAACTACCAACCATACCTTTTTTATGAGGGAGGCAGAGCATTTCTCATTTTTCAAGGAAAAAGTACTCCCATATCTTACGAATGTTCAGAGAGATAAGGATTTAAGAATATGGAGTGCAGGCTGTTCCTCGGGTGAAGAGCCATATACCTTGGCAATGATCTTGGATGAATTTCTCGGTAAAGAAAAAATTAATTGGGACTCAAAAGTTTTGGCCACTGATATTTCAAGCAAAGTGCTTGAAGTAGCAAAAAAAGGGATATACACCAATGAGGGGATAGAAATGCTCCCTTCTTCATGGAAACTTAATTATTTTAAAAAAATTGATGCAGAAAAATCTGCGCTAACTGATAAGATTAGGAATGAAGTAATATTTAGAAAATTTAATCTCATGGATGAAACTTTTCCTTTTAGAAGGAAGTTCCATACTATATTTTGTAGGAATGTAATGATTTATTTTGATGTAAAAACAAAATGCGAACTTGTTAATAAATTTTATGACTTAATGGAATATGGCGGATACCTTTTTATAGGGCATTCAGAATCTCTTAACAGAGAGGAGACTAAATTTAAGTATGTTATGCCAGCTGTATACAGGAAGGAATAATGCTATTTGAATTTAAATAGACAGTTACAAACTGATTATCCGAGGTGAGAAAATGACTATTGGAAAGAAAATACGTGTGCTTGTTGTAGATGACAGTCTTTTGTTTCGAGAAGTATTATCCAAGGGCATATCTTCTGACCCGAATATTGAGGTAGTAGCAAAGGCCGTTGATCCATTTGATGCAAGAGACAAAATTCTCAAGTATAAGCCAGATGTAATGACCTGTGATATCGAAATGCCAAAAATGAATGGCATTGAATTTGTTAAGAGGCTTCTTCCACAATACCCATTACCTGTAATAGTAGTTAGCAGTGTTAGTGAGGCTGTTTTTGAAGCTATGAAGGCAGGTGCAGTTGATTTTGTTACTAAGCCTGATGTTGAAGCAGTGAGAAGTGTAGAAGATTTTTTGGAGGATTTAATTATTAAAATAAAGATAGCCTCAAGAGCCAAGGTTGGTCAAGTGAAAAACCAAGATAAAACAGGTATCTTGTCCAATCAAAATACCAATATGGACAAAATCATAGCAATTGGTGCTTCTACCGGAGGCACTGAGGCAATATATAATATTCTTAAGGTGCTTCCAAATACAATACCAGGTATAGTGATAGTACAACATATACCTCCGGTTTTTTCCAAAATGTTTGCAGACAGACTCAACAATCAAACACAATTACAGGTGAAGGAAGCGCAGACTGGTGATTATGTTGAGCAGGGCAAGGTGATAATAGCACCTGGGGATCAGCATATTAGAATAATAAAGCTTGGAAACAGGTATAGGGTGGAACTTTGTGGGACAGAGAAAGTCAATGGACATTGCCCTTCAGTGGATACCCTCTTTGAGTCGGTGGCAAAGGCGGCGGGAAGTAATGCGGTTGGAGTAATACTGACGGGAATGGGGTATGATGGAGCGAAAGGATTACTTTCAATGAGAAAAAAGGGCGCAAGAACTATAGGACAGGATGAAAAATCTTCAGTAGTATATGGAATGCCAAAGGTTGCATTTGATATTGGAGCTGTAGAGAAACAGGCCTCACTTGAGAGCATTCCGCAATTGATTTTTTCAATGCTAAAGTAGGCTTATCTAAATTTGAAGAAAATTGCACATAAGAGAAACTCCTAAATAGTACAATCTGTAGAAAAGCTAAGAGTTTATAGAGATTCAATAAAAAACCTATTGATACGGAGAAATTTATTGAGGTTCTAAAGAAACTGGAATTAACCGGAAATATAATAAACAACCCTAAGAAATACTTTTGCACATCAGCTCATAAAACCGCTTTGGGGTAACTCCGTATTCGTTTTTAAAAGCCCTAAAAAAATTTGAGTAATCTCCAAAGCCACACTGCTCATATACGCAAATTATTGGTATTCCCTTAAGAATAAGTTCTTTTGCTAGAATCAATTTTTTTTGAACAATATATTTATGAATTGTAGTTCCGGAATGCTTTTTAAATTCTCGTATTAGATGATACTTGCTGAGATAAAATTGTTCAGATAGCTGATCAATTGTAATTTCGTCTTCTGTATGATTATTTATATATTGAATTATGCCATCTATAAGGTTATTCCTTTTCATTTCAACATCAAGTTTTATGCCATCATGGAATAAAATCATGTTCAAAAGAACCAAAAGCTCAGTAACATATGCTTTGTACAGTAAATCACTTCCTATACCTTTGTAAGTCTCAAGGGAAAGAAGCTTATGGAGAATTGATTTAATATTCTGCTGCGTTTCAAAGCTTGCCCGTATTACATTTTCTTTCATAGGATCTTTAAAACATTTTGCAAGATCTGTTTCATCTGTTGAAATATTATTTAGAAATGCCTTATCAATCCAAAGTACAATTCGTTGGTATGGGATGGTATTACTCTTGACTATTGATTGATGAAGTTCTGTCGAATTAACCAATATAATATCCCCAGGCTTTAATGCATAGACTTTACCTTCAATAACATAGTCTACGTCTCCAGAAATAAAAAAATAGAATTCATAGAAATCATGATGATGAAGCTGGACTGGTATATGCTCTGTTTCAGAGTAATAAAATATTTCATAGTCCTTGGGCAACATGTATTGCCGGGTCTGAAAACTATGAATTGTTTTTCCCAAAAGTACAACCCCTTCCTTATATATAATTCTAAAATCGAATATATTATAGTAGTAATTATTTTAGAAAGCTATTTTATTATAATTCATAGAGCCAGTTTATCACAGCAATTTTTGCAAGTCAAATAGCAATAAGAACATATTAATTAAAAAAAATACTAGTATAATTTATGCATATTATATTTTTTGTACAATGTTATTTTTAAATAACAGATTTACTATTTATTAATGGGTTACAGAGCCCTGCAAGTGGGGGAATAGATGTTGCGACATATTGGGATATATATTCAACAGTGGATGCCCATACTTTAAGGGTAAGATGTCAATTTTAAAATATAAATACCTTATATTAATTAAATTGAGAGGTTAAATATATTATGAAATTAAATAAAGATAGTTTACAAAATAGTAGTTTGTGGCAACAGGCGGGTATTGAAATACCTAAATTTAATCTTAAACAAATGGTTCTAAAAACCAGAGAAAAACCTACATGGGTGCATTTTGGAGCAGGTAATATATTTAGAGGTTTTATAGCTGCATTACAGCAAGCATTGTTGGATTCTGGTAAATCGGAGACGGGAATAATTGCTGTAGAAACATATGATTATGAAATAATAGATAGGATTTATAAACCGTATGATAATCTGAGTATTTTAGTACATATGAATGGTGATGGAAGTCTGGATAAGAAAGTAGTTGGAAGTATCGCAGAAGGTCTCGTTGGAGATGTTTCTAGAAAAGAGGATTGGGAGAGGCTAAAATCTATATTTTGTGAACCATCTCTTCAAATGGCTAGTTTTTCTGTTACAGAAAAGGGATATTCCTTAACTGGCATGTCAGGTGATTATTTACCAGATGTAATATATGATATTGAAAATGGACCTAAAGCTCCGAAAACTCTCATGTCTAAAATTACAGCACTACTAATAGAAAGGTATTCATGTGGAGAACTTCCAATTGCTTTAGTTAGTATGGACAACTGCTCTCATAATGGAGAAATTCTTCAAAAATCAGTTCAAAAATTGACTCAGAACTGGATTCATAAAGGATTTGTAGATAGCAAATTTTTAAACTATATAAATAATCCACTAAAAGTTTCTTTCCCATGGAGTATGATTGATAAAATAACCCCAAGGCCATCAGAAGTAGTTCAAAAGGTTTTATCGGAGCTGGGGGTTGAGAATACTGAAATTATTTGTACTAGTAAAAATACATTTATATCACAATTTGTGAATGCTGAAAGGCCACAGTATCTCGTAATTGAAGATCATTTTCCAAATGGGCGTATGCCGCTTGAATTGGCGGGAGTCCTTTTTACAGATAGAAATACGGTAGAACAAGTGGAACGAATGAAAGTTACCACTTGCTTGAACCCCTTACATACTGCATTGGCTATTTTCGGATGTCTCCTTGGATATAAGCTGATAGCAGATGAAATGAAAGACATATATCTAAAAAAGCTTGTAGAGAAAATTGGATATGACGAAGGTATGCCAGTTGTTGTTAATCCTGGAATACTTGAGCCTACAGCTTTTATTAATGAAGTTATTAATGAAAGGCTTACAAACCCACACATACCAGATACACCACAAAGAATTGCATGTGATACATCACAAAAAATGCCAGTTCGATTTGGTGAAACAATAAAGACATATATTAATCATCCTGTTTTAGATGTAAAAAGTTTAACTTACATTCCTATGGTTATTGCAGCTTGGTGCAGATATTTGATGGGAATTGACGATTGCGGTGAAGTTATGGAATTAAGTCCAGACCCTATGCTGCAAGAACTTAAAAATAACACTAAAGGCATTAAACTTGGGGATGTAGATTCTGTACAAGACCAACTGAAACCACTACTTTCAAATGAAAGAATTTTCGGTGTAAACCTATATGAAGTAGGTCTTGGATATAAAATCGAAGGTTTCTTTAAGGAAATGCTTGCTGGTAAAAATGCGGTAAGAAATGTGTTGGAAAAGTATATTAACCAAGAACTTTGTTTATCCGATGTATAATCTTCAGATGGAGTAAAATTTCACCTAAAGCAAAGAACTATGTTTATAAGGAGATGATTTTTTTGAAAATGACATTTAGATGGTTCGGAGAAAAGGATGACAGTGTAAAGCTTGAGCAAATAAGGCAGATACCTGGTGTTACAGGAGTAGTAGGAGCACTGTATGATGTACCTGTTGGTGAAGCTTGGCCTTTGGAGAAAGTGATTGAACTAAAAAACACAGTTGAGAAGGCAGGACTTAAGCTTGAAGTAATAGAAAGTGTTAATATACATGAAGATATTAAACTAGGGCTGCCAACAAGAGAAAAATATATTGAAAACTATAAGCAATCTATAAGAAATCTGGGGAAAGTGGGCGTCAAAGTAATATGCTATAACTTTATGCCTGTATTTGATTGGCTTAGGTCAGATTTGGCGATGAAACTGGAAGATGGCTCTGAGGCTATGGCGTATGATAACAACTTTGTAAACAATTTAGACCCGATAAAAATGGTTGACGATATGGCAAACAACTCAAATGGTTTTGTACTTCCAGGATGGGAGCCATATAGATTAAATGAATTAAAAGCTACCCTTGAAAAATATAAAAGTGTAGATGAGGAAAAATTGTTCCTGAATCTAAAATATTTCCTTGAAAGTATTATACCTGTTTGTGAAGAGACTGATATAAAAATGGCTATTCATCCAGATGATCCGCCATGGTCACTTTTTGGCTTGCCAAGGATAGTTACCTGCAAGGAAAACCTGGATAGACTTGTAAAGATTGTGGACAGTCCCTATAACGGCTTGACTCTTTGCAGCGGTTCTTTGGGATCAAATCCTAAAAACAATATACCTGAACTAGTAAGGCATTTTGGTAGTATTGGAAGGATTCATTTTGCACATGTAAGGAATTTAAAGTTTACAGCCGAAAAAACCTTCCATGAATCATCTCACCTTTCAGCAGATGGATCTTTTGATATGTTTGAAATCATGAAAGCATACCATGACATAGGTTTTGAAGGATATATACGCCCCGACCACGGAAGAATGATATGGGGTGAAAAGGCAAGGCCTGGCTATGGACTATACGACAGGGCTTTGGGGGTTACATATCTGAATGGCTTATGGGAAGCAATAGAGAAAATGAAAAGATAGGGATTAATATCGGGGGAGTAAAACAAATGAGCAGATCAAGTACTACAAAGGTAGCATATAAAGCTGCTGGATATAATTGCTGGTTGAAGTATCATAAGTTAGAAAATCCGCAATTAGTAAAAGAGTATACAAAGTGGAGTACAAATATAGTAAGCGCACAAAATACGGATATTTTAAAAAATGCAGTTAGTGAATTGAAATGTGGAATTGAGGGGATTCTTGGGATAGAGACCACTGTGTCTAATAATCCGATTAAATCTTCGTATGTTATAATAGGTGTTTTTGGACAATGCCCAGCTCTTGATTCTTTGGTGAAAGCAGAGGAGAAAGATAGAGTTGGAAAAGAAGGTTTCTTGATCAAATCAGTCAAAAATGGTAACGATGATATTATACTTATTGCTGGAACTACTGAAAAAGGCTTGCTTTACGGAGTGCTCAGCCTACTAAGACTTATGCAGACAGAGACTGAGTTAGAGAATATCTCTAGAATAGAGAACCCATCTAATCAGTTACGCCTTATCAATCACTGGGATAATATTGATGGAAGTATAGAAAGAGGCTATGCCGGTAGCTCTATATTTTTTCATAAGAATAAAATAACAAAGGATTTAGGAAGAATCAGAGATTATGCAAGGCTCCTATCCTCTATTGGTATTAATGGTATTGTGATAAATAATGTTAATGTACATAAGTTTGAAACTAAGCTTATAACAGAAAAATATTTGTCAGATGTTGCAAAGTTGGCTGAGGCATTCCGCAATTATGGTATAAAAATATACCTGAGTATAAATTTCGCAAGCCCGATAGAACTTGGAAAGCTAACGACAGCAGATCCGTTGGACACCCAAGTACGTGAATGGTGGAGCAATAAAGTAGATGAAATTTATTCCTACATTTCTGACTTTGGAGGGTTCTTGGTAAAAGCAGATTCTGAGCATAGGCCTGGGCCATTTACTTATGGACGTAACCATGCAGATGGTGCTAATATGCTTGCTGAACCGCTGGAGCGCCATGGGGGAATTGTAATCTGGAGATGTTTTGTATATAACTGTCTTCAAGATTGGAGAGACCGTACAATAGACAGGGCTAAATCTGCTTATGACAATTTCATGCCTCTTGACGGTATGTTTAATGAAAATGTAGTTTTACAGATTAAAAACGGACCTATGGATTTCCAAGTGCGAGAGCCAGTATCGCCTCTTTTTGGGGGACTACAAAAAACAAACCAGACATTGGAGTTACAAATTACACAGGAATACACTGGACAACAGAAGCATTTATGCTATCTCGTTCCGATGTGGAAAGAAATTCTTGATTTTGATACGTATGCTAATGGAAAGGGTACCAGTGTAAAGAAAATTGTGAACGGTTCAGTTTTTCAAAATAAATATGGCGGAATTGCAGGTGTTGCTAATATTGGAGATGATTTGAATTGGACAGGATTCCAACTGGCTCAATCAAACCTCTTTGGTTTTGCACGTCTAGCATGGAATCCTGAATTATCCGCAGAAGAAATTACTGATGAGTGGGTAAAGATGACTTTTTCAAACCAGAGCATTGTTGTGGATACTATTAAAGGAATGTTGCTGAGCTCATGGGAAACTTATGAAAACTATACTTCACCATTGGGTATAGGCTGGATGGTTAATCCAAATCACCACTTTGGGCCTAATGTGGATGGTTATGAATATGACAAGTGGGGGACTTATCATCGAGCAGATAGTAAGGGGATTGGTGTTGACAGGACAGTGAAATCCGGAACCGGGTATACTGGGCAATACCACAAGAGGAATGCAGATATTTATGAAGAAACAAATACTTGCCCTGAGGAATTACTTTTGTTTTTCCATTATATTACCTATGATTACAAACTAAAGTCAGGAGAAACTCTTATTCAACATATATACAATACTCATTTTGAAGGAGTTGAGCAAGTTCAGAATTTCATGAATAAATGGCTTAGTCTAGAGGGAATGATTGACGAGGAAATATTCAAACATGTATATGACAGATTAGAAGGTCAGCTTAAACATTCGAAAGAATGGAGAGATGTGATTAATACCTACTTTTACAGGAAAACTGGAATTGCAGATAAGCTTGGAAGGGAAATTTACTAAAATTTAGCTAGGTTTTATAGAACGATATTCTCCAGGATTAATGCCAACGTATTTTTTAAAAAACCTGTTGAAGCTCTGCTTATTATTATAGCCAAGACTAAGAGCGATATCATTTATATTCGTACTAGTCTGGCGAAGTAATCGCTGAGCTTCTTCAATTCTCATATTATTTATGTAGTTTACAATATTTTCCCCAGTTTCGTCATTAAATACTTTTCTCACATGGGAGTAGCTTAGGCCAACATATTCAGCAAGAGTGTTAATGGCTATATCTTGCTTATAGTTATTCTGGATGTATTCCATTATTTTAGCAATGTGGGATTTATTATCGATCTTGGATTGGTCACGATATTCTATAATACGCAAATAGATATTGATGAGAAATAAACCTGCTTCATCTAGTGTTTCAGTCTCTGCCAGTTGGCTATATATGTTGAAATTACTACCGAATATTTTACTCACACTTAAATTTAAGTTGAGAAGATACTTAATAGTATTTCCCAGTAGCTGATTTAGAATAAGCATGACATTATCAAAGGTTAAGTCTTTATTTGCTTTTATTTCATTGATGAGATCATTTAGCGAAACTAATAAGGCTTTCTTTGAGCCGGTATCCACATTGTTTAGTATTTGTTTTTCCATATTAAAAGGGTAAAAATACTTACTATTGCATGCATTTTTATCAATATCGCATATAATTTTTTCGTAACCTAATATAAATCTGAACTTCAATAAATTTTGAGCTTCGTTATAGGAAGTTCTTACTTTTTCAATATTATCATACATATTACCTAAGCATACTGTAATTGTAGTTTCAATTATTTTCGCTGACTCTTTTTGAATTATCATAAAGCTTTCCTTTAAAAAAGAGTGAACGTAGTTAATTTCGGTATTATCAAAATTTATAATGACTACAATTCTGCCTCCTTCCATAACTATACCTGAGCATGTAAAAGAAGTACCTATTGTTTTTTCTGTTAAATTCAGAATAACTGTTTTCAGGTAATATTGGTGCTCATCTGAAAAGTTTGCAACAAAGTCCTTATATTTATCTATGTCGATTATACTGCATATGAAATTTTTATATGGAAAAAGTCCAAGCTGTTCATCATCACTTGCGACTTTGCCTCTTAATAGACCTAACAAATAGTTCTCTCGCAGATATTTCTTACTTTTCTCAATATTGTTGAATAATTGATCCTCTTCTTTTATCATTGCATCAAAGGTTTTAGACAAAAGAGTAACTTCATTGTCATTACCGATGATGTCTACTCCTCTTCTAAGTTTAATATCCGCAGCGAGCTTTTTAACTGGATTATATATTTTACGTGAAATCATAAAGGATAAAAATATGCCGAGTATAAGTAAGCCAATTGAAATATATATTATCTTTAATCTTTGTGAGTTTATTTTTTGGTTAAGGGCATCAAGTGAAGATACACCAAAATAAACCCAATTGCCCATATCTGTTTTAAGATAAGTTATTAGAACCTTTTTCCCATTAATACTATCTGTAAAATAGCCTTTTTTCTCGTCACTGTTCAGAATTCTTGAGACATATGCCTTGTTCGAAACATTAGTTGATAGATGCGATTTATCTACATAAGATATGACGTTTCCTTTTGAATCAATAATACTTATATAGTCGTTAGTGTTAAAATTATCACTATTTATTAATTCGCTCAAAGAGCGTTCAGATAGATTTATTGCAATCGCACCTCTAATATTTGTAGTATAGGAGGATAGAGGGAATATATATGAAATTACATGGCGACTACCATTACTATCTATCGGCCTTGGGCTAATCCAGGATATTGGTTCACTTGATTTCTTATTTTTTATGTAGACTTCAATCCACTCTTTATCTTCGAATTCGTCTCTCAAATATACACCATTACTTGTTACAATATAGTTTGAATTATCCAGATAGAAATATAATGATGAATATAGATTGTTTGTACGGACTACGTCTGCTAATACACTCTGAAAATCAAATAGCTTATAAATATCATTACTATCCTTTTGTATTATTTTTATATCATTTTTGTCGTTTATATCGTTAAATTTTTTGCTTAGAGAGAGCTTTACTGTATCATTAATAATTGTTTGATATACCAAATCAGAGATTCTTTCTGCAACCTCTAATTTACCAATAGCTGCTTTGGATATTTCAGTTTCAGAATACTTGAGAATAGTATAATTGGAAACAAAAGTGATACTGATGACAGGAACCATTATAAGAAGAGAAAGTAAGATAAACTGTTTCAATAGCAAAGAAAAATTTTTCATTTTACCACCCCGGTTTATTGTTTTTGAAAATTCTTGCATACAAAAATATTCTTACTTAGAACTTCAAATTTACTTTTCTAGTATAATGCAATTACAGTTTCTACAAAATGATTACAATTAATTATTAGTATCAAAATTGATTATCTAGAAACTTACCTTTCAAATCTGCGCTTCTTTTTTATTAGATAAAACTAATAATATATATAAATTGTGATACATGTAAATATCATCAAAATAAATAAAAATGAAATCCATAGTCAAAAATAATTCTTGAACTAAAGCAATCGCTAGATATAATGGAAATTGTTGGGGATTAAACCTAATTTTCAAACCCACTTATTTACAATTATAACAAATAAATAATGATAGTTCTATTCTTGGGAGGTTTTTACATGGGGGAACCAAAAATCAGTATTTTAAAAGCACTTCCTGATTTTTCGAAAAAAGGAATCCAGTTTTATTCAAAAAGAGATGCATTCCTTTATCTTTTACTACTGATACCGATTACATATTTTATTATTTTTAAATATATACCTATGTACAGTATTGTTATTGCATTTCAAGATTACAACATATTCGCAGGAATATCGGGAAGTGAATGGGTAGGGCTAGATGCTTTTAAAGAAATTTTCCGCTCAAAAGATTTCATTAGAGCACTTAGAAATACATTCTTACTTAATGGACTTGATCTGATATTAGGCTTCCCAGCTCCAATCATACTAGCAGTTGTAATTAATGAAATTAAGTCAACCAGCTTTAAGAAAATATCTCAGACTATGTTGTATTTGCCGCATTTTTTATCCTGGATAATAATTGGAGGTATCGTTCTGCAAATATTTGCACCTAGTTTTGGCCTTATTGATAATATCATAAAGGGATTGGGATTAGAATCTATACCATTTCTTACAGAAAAATGGCATTGGGTATTTACTTATGCTGTAGTCGGGGTGTGGCAGAGTGCAGGATGGGGCATGATAATGTATCTGGCTGCTATAACTGGAATCAACCCGGAATTATATGAAGCTGCTGAAGTTGATGGAGCAAGCAGACTAAGAAAGATATGGAGTATAACCCTACCTTGTATAAAATCAACAATAATAATTCTATTTATACTTAATGTAGGTAAAATTTCTGCGATAGGCTTTGACCGTCCATTTGTTATCGGAAATCCTGCTGTTAGAGACTTCTCTGATGTAATCAGTACTTATGTATATAGAGTGGGCTTGAGGTCCTCAAGATATAACATAGCTACAGCTGTTGGACTTTTTCAATCTGTTGTAGGTCTTGTATTTCTGAGTGTTACAAACTATATAGCAAATAAAAGCGGTGAGCAGGGAATCTGGTAGAGAAGGGTGAGAATGACATGACAAACAAAAATTCTGATAAGGTTTTTGATATATCGATAATTATTATAACTGTAATTTCAGTTATTCTATGTTTAGTTCCAGTACTAAATGTTTTTGCGGTTTCAATTAGTTCTAATTCAGCGATTATGGCCGGTAAAGTGTTTTTAATCCCCAAGGAGATAACTTTCGAGTCATATAAAGCAATCTTTCAAGATGGCTCAATGCTGTATTCACTTGTATATACTGTTTTTTTAACGTTTGCATATACATTGTTGGCAATGATATTAACAATTTTTGCAGCATATCCTCTTACAAAAAAAAGATTGAAGGGAAGAAATTTAATCCTTCTATTGATTGTATTCACAATGTATTTCAGCGGTGGAATTATACCTGATTATTTACTTATAAATAATTTGAAGCTTACTGATAATATATTATCCTTGCTTTTACCTGGGGCAATCAGTGCATTTAACCTGATAGTTCTTAAATCCTTCTTTCTTTCTTTGCCGGAAAGCCTAGAGGAATCTGCAATTCTTGACGGTTGCAACGATATAGGTGTTCTTTTCAAAATAGTTTTACCATTATCAAAACCGGTACTTGCAACCTTAAGTCTTTATTATGCAGTTGGTAAGTGGAATAGCTTTCAAGATGCATTATTTTATATCAGTAATCCAAAACTGTTTCCATTACAGCTAAAGTTGTATCAGATTGTTATGAATAGCCAGGCTTTAGATGTTTCTATGGGAGATAATGCATCAGTAAATATTCTTCCAGAAAGTCTTAAAAATGCCTGTGTGGTATTTGCAACCTTACCAATTGTACTTGTTTATCCAAAGCTACAGAAGTATTTTGTATCAGGAGTAACGATTGGAGCTGTTAAGGGTTGATATAAAAGCTTTAGCAAAATTATATTGCTTTAGCTTTATATAAAATATAAAATGTAAAAAATGGAGGAGATTTCATGAGAAAAGCAAGTATTAGAATTATTAGCTGCGCTCTTATGGTTGCTACGAGCCTATCTTTATTTGGCTGTGGTAAAGCAACTGAAACTACAGGTGATTCAGCACAGTCTACTACAGCGACTTCTACTGATTCAAAAAAAACATTGGGTGAAAAGTCTACGTTGACAGTTGAAGTTTTTGACAGAGCAGTAGCAGGCTTCCAAGTGGATAACAACTGGCAGACAAAATGGATTCAGGAAAATTTCAGAGCAGCAACTAATATTGATGTAAAATTTGTACCTGTTTTAAGAACAGAGGAAGTTAACAAACTGAACATACTTATGGCAGCAAATCAAGCTCCAGACATATGCTTTACATACGATGATGGTACTATTTACAACTATGTAAAAAATGGAGGCCTTACTGATTTAACAAGCATAATCAAAGAAAATGCTCCAAATCTTACAAAATATCTTGGTGATACACTTTTATCATATGGACAATTTGATGGTAAACAACTTGCTGTTCCTGCTAAGAGAGTATTTGAAGGATGTTTTTCTACATTCATTCGTAAGGATTGGCTAGATAAATTAGGACTTGCAGTACCTACCACAACAGACGAATGGTACAATTGTATGAAACAGTTTAAAGAAAAGGATCCAGGGGGACTTGGAGATAAAAATATGCCATTCTCATTCTGGGCTGATCCAAACAATATTAACTGGACTGTATCAACATTAACAGAATCATTTAAGAAGGAAGTAACAGAAGAACAGTATATGACGTTACCAAACTGGGTTATTCCTGGTTTCAAAGATGGTATAAAATTCTTGAACAAACTGTACAATGAGGGTATTGCTAATCAGAACTTTACTTTAGATAAAGATGGCAAAACAATGGATAAAGATCTTGCACAAGGTAAGGTAGGATGCTTCATTCAGAACTATGATTACACAATAAGAGCTACTCCTGGTATTTTAGCCGAATTGCAAAAAGCAGTTCCAGGTGCAGATTTTGTTGAGTGTGATCCATTTACAAACTATGCAGGAAAACATCCGAAAACGAAATATAATCCAAATGGATTGTACCTAATAGTACCAAAGACTAGTAAACATGCAGTTGAAGCTGTCAAATACCTTGAATGGATGTCAGACCCTGAGGTTCTGAAGTACCTGGAAAACGGTGTAAAGGGTGACCAATATACTGACGAGAAAAATGGTATTCCATGTAACTTTCTTGCAAATGATAAGCTTCCGGATGATAAGAAATACAACTTCTCAGATTATTCAATTATTGTAAATGGTAAAGAATTCGGAAGTCAGGAAAAGAACCTTGAAGCTGCTTCCTTTGGTTACCCTGGCTTCGAAAGCAGGTTCAAAGCAGCTTATGATATATCATTAACAGATGCAACCTACCTTCCACACTTTAATGCAGTTGTAGAAACTCAAGCTAAGTATAAGACTACATTAGCTGAAAAGGATACTGAAATATTTGTAAAAACAATTACATGTAAACCCGCAGAGTTTGATAAAGTATATGATTCACTTGTAGAAGAATATATGAGTTCAGGCGGACAGGAAATAGTTGATGAAAAGGTTAAACTATTTAAAGCCTCAAAGTAAGATGGTTCTTGTAGCGATATAGCATGATGTAAAGAAGATTCCTGGATATTTATATTATTCAGGAATCTTTTTAGATTGTATGAACTCACTCACTTATTTTTTCTCAAATAATACTTTTTCAAGCGTTGAAACATCAGTAATAGGCGGCATACATGAAAAATTCTTACAGATATATGCGGCAGCTTTTCCATCGTATTTACTGTACTCTGAAACGTATGGAACAATATCAATTAGCTCTGGTGTTACTCGTGAGATAGATATTGCAAATGGGTGATAGATGCTATTGTAGGCTTTTATCATATCATCACACGCTGAGCCAACCAGTACAACCTCAGAAGACATATCTGAAGATGCGTATTGGTAGGCACAAAGCATATAGCTATGTCCTGTTGGAACTGCTTCGATATCTGAGCTGAAATATTGTATTATTTCTTTTGCTTTTGCTTCAAACTCATGCTGCCCTGTAATTCTTGCTATTCGAAGCAAATTCATTACTGCGACAGAGTTACCTGAAGGGATAGCTCCATCATAACATTCTCTAGGGCGGGTAATAAGCTCCTCGGAGTCATGACCATAGAGAAATAAACCTGCTGAGGTATCATCGCCAAAAAGGTCTAGCATTGCTTCGTTAAATTCTAGAGCTCTTTTAAGATACTTGGGCTCATATGTTGCTTCGTAAAGCTCCAACAAGCCCCATACTAGGAAGGCGTAATCCTCTAAATAGGCCGGTAGTGCTGCATCACCATCTCTATATCGAGCCAGAAGTCTTCCGTCGCTTCTTACAAGCTTTTGAAGTATAAAGTCAGCACATTTTTTCGCAGAACTTATATATTTTTCTTTACCAAAAGCTTTTCCGCAGCTAGCAATTGCAGCTATCATAAGTCCATTCCAGGCTGTAAGAATCTTGTCATCCTTGTAAGGATGGATTCTCCTTTCTCTATGTGTGAAAAGCTTTTTTGCGCAAGTCTCAGCAAAGTCTTTCATGTCCTGAGGTAAAGTTCCCGTGACTATGAGATTGGGGATATTCATTCCCTCAAAGTTGCCAGCAGGAGTAATGTCATAGAGTCTACAGTATTCTTTTCCATCCTTGTCTCCAAGAACACTGATTATTTCTTCAACTGACCATACATAAAACTTGCCCTCTACACCTTCTGAGTCAGCATCCTCAGCAGAGTAGAAACCGCCTTCTGGAGAAGTCATATCGCGGAGTATATATTCAACGATTTGATTTGCAGTCTCAGAATAACTATTGTTGCCTGTGGCGAGAAACGCCTCAGCATAGGCTAAGGCCAACAGGGCATTATCATAGAGCATTTTCTCGAAGTGAGGAACAAGCCACTTTCTATCAGTAGAATACCGACTAAAGCCAAAGCCTACATGATCATATATTCCACCATTCTTCATAGAATCCAAGGTCTTCTCTACAATTTCAAGGGCGTAAGGCTCATTTTGAGAATACCAGTAGCGTAGCAAAAATAATAGATTATGAGGTGTTGGGAATTTTGGGGCACTTCCAAAACCACCATATTTACTATCAAAGTTGTATTTTAATTGTGAAAAGGCATCATGGACTATGTCTTGGGTAATATCTCTATTTTCTGATCTCCTATCAGCTTTTTCATAAGCTAATATTTTATTAGCTGAATCTAAAAGCGTTTTGCGATTGTTATGCCATGCATCATTTACTGTAGCTAGAAGACTCATTAAGCCCATCATACCCATACTATCTTGCTTTGGATAGTAAGTTCCAGCATAAAAGGGGTGCTTATCAGGAGTTAAGAATACTGTTAATGGCCAACCACCATGCCCAGTAAGAGACTGACAAACAGACATATAAATACTGTCTATATCAGGTCGTTCTTCACGGTCAACCTTTATGCAAACGAAATTCCTGTTAAGTAAGTGTGCGACTTCTTCATCTTCAAAGGACTCTCTTTCCATTACGTGGCACCAGTGGCAAGTCGAGTATCCGATACTTAAGAATATTGGCTTATCCTCGCCTGTTGCTCGTCCAAAGGCTTCGGGACCCCATGGGTACCAGTCAACTGGGTTATGAGCATGTTGGAGAAGGTAGGGGGATTTTTCTTTGATTAGTTTATTTGTATATTTATGTTCGGTCATTTTTTATCCTCTCTATTTAGTATAACATGTTTACCATTTTAGTTATTCCCAACATTAATCAATAGTATAGATAACCTGATTTATGCGCTTGTCTTTAGTGTTTACAAAATGTACCATTAATACAAGAGTGCAGGTTCGTAAATGCTTAATATTATTCGTGAAGGGATTGATATAATTGAAGAAAGTTAATGTTGTATACGCTTTAATATTCAACGAGAAGAATGGGCAAGTGTTGATGGTATTTAATAGAGACCATAACTCTTGGTCTATGCCTGGAGGTGCAGTAGAAGAAAATGAAACTTTAGAACAAGCAACGATAAGAGAGTTTCAACAAGAAACTGGTCTTTTAGCTAAAATGCATGATATAGTCGCGATTAATGAGCGTTTTTTTCAAGAAAATAATGAACACGCAATATTTATTACTTTTAGGACTGAAATTATTGGAGCGAAAATTTTTATTGAAAATCCAGATGAAATTTCCGAGATAAAGTGGGTAGATATTCCCACCAGCAGATAAGTTATTGCCTTATCATAAGGACAGGATTAGTAAACTAATTCTCAATTAGTCTATTGGGCATTGCGTTATTTGTTGTCATATGGTATCACCACCTTTCCTAATTTATTTCGTTATTACTCAACTATTATTATAACCAATCTTAAAGTAAAAAACATAGAGCGATAAACTCCATGCTCAAGACAATCTTTAGTTTTGAATTTTTTACAATTTTTTTAAGTCAAGGTAAAATAATCATAATAATATTAAGTATTGTGTAACAAAAGTATTTTTTTTAGTACTAATATATAAGGAAGGAGGTTGTTAGGTGGAGGATATTGAACAACTTTATCGTTTATATTCAAAGCAATTGCTTAAATATTTAATCTATATCAGCGGAGACAAATATTTAGCAGAGGAATTGCTTCAAGAAACTTTTTATCAGGCTATAAAGTCTATATTTAGGTTTAATGGAAATTCAAAAGTTTCTACCTGGTTATACCAAATAGCGAAAAATGTTTATTATAAGTATTTATATAGAGAAAAAAAAGAACACTTAACATCTCTTGAAGCAACACAAGATTTATCGCATCTAAGTACTTTAGATGAAATAATAGAATGGAAGGAAGCGAATATTGAATTGAATAAAGCTATTCTCAAACTAAAAGAACCATATAAAGAAATAATTTTCTTACGCTCATTTAGTGAACTTAGTTTTAAAGAAATTGGAGCTATATTTAATCAAAGTGAAGGTTGGGCAAGGACAAATTTTTATCGAGCGAAGCTCAAATTAAAAGATTTTTTAATGATCAAAAGTGAGGAGGTTTTATAAATGGATTGCGAAATTATTAAAGACTTAATGCCCTTATATATTGAAAACTTATCAAGTGAATCCAGCAATAAGCTAATTTTAGAACACATAAAAAATTGTGAGAATTGCAATGAAATGATCAACACACTTAAAGATGATATTGAAATTTGCAGCAAAGAAGAGGAAGATGATGATATTATGCCTCAAAATCTAATAAAAAGGATAAAAAAAAATATATTTTTAAAAAGTGTGGTGTCTGTATTAATTACATTAGCTTTAGGAATTTTTATTGGATTTGCTATTTTTGACACAAGAACACCAATGTTTATAGTGTTTGTATGTTTGACTTCAATTTGCTCGTTTGCTGCTGCGATTTTTATTAGTATAGCAATTTCTAAAAACAAATCCACATTGAGAAAGCGATTTAAAAGTGTAGGAAATTGGACTTTTGTTTTTTCAATTATTATTTGTCCTTTATTTTTCGTTATTTTTAAGTTTTATTTTAATGAAACTAGTAAGATGGTATTTACTATTGTTTTGGAGATTATATATAATATAATTTTTAGTACAACCCTAAGGATATATGCACGGTTTAAGTTACCAAAGAATGATATTTCGAACACAAAAAAAATAACAAACAGGAATCTTTTTATTGTAGTCTTTTCTACACTTATTGTTATAACTACTATATTTGTTGTTCCTGTTACCTTACTTGAGAAAAATAAAATAGTTGATAATATTGATTTACCATTTGTGACAGATGCTTCAGTTATAGGCAGATGGACTACTGTTGATGTTGTAGAAAATCCAGACCAGTTTAATCCTAATAATCTTTCGACAAGTAATTCGTTTGTTATAAAAGAAATGACCTTTCTTGAATACGGAAAATTGAAGGTAGTATTTAGTAATGTGAATAATAATCAGATGGGAGACGCTCCTACACCTTGGCTATCATGGACAAAGAATTGTGTTATTAATAAAGGTGGAGACCATGTTGCAAGTAAATATGAAATTAGAGAAATAGAAGGGTCAAAATATTTATTTGTTGAATACAAATCAGCAGATTATTTTTACTTTCATATATCGCCACACAGCTATGTTTTAAAATATGAGAACCCATAAAATAAACGTATTTTATTGTAATTTTTATTTGTGCTAGATTTTTTTAGGTACATGTGCTAGTAATAAATTTACTAAAACTTAGGTTACCTGTACACTGAATATAGCGGCACGAAATTCATGGTGTATTTAGTAAACGTGGCACCAGTGACAAGTACTATAGCCTATGCTTAAGAAAATCGGTTTGTCTTCACCTACTGCTCTTGAAAACGCTTCGGGTCCCCAGGGATACCAATCGACAGGATTGTGGGAATGCTGGAGAAGGTAAGGGGATTTTTCTTTGATTAGTTTATTTGTATATTTATGTTCGTTCATAGGTATTACCACCTTGTTTTAGTTGAAGATTTATATACTAAACCTACTTTCATATCATCTCCATAAATATCTACCATATTCTCTTAGAATAATGTTTCTAATGTTAAATGTAATGTTAACTTGACACTAGAAATATATAGAGCTATCATTTGTATGTAAGGTAAACATTACAGGAGGGATTATTCTTGAAAAACCGGTTAAAAGAATTACGTGAATCGCTTGGATTTACTCAAGAACAATTAGGTCAACTTGTAGGAGTTTCACGACAAGCAATTAATGCTATTGAAACAGAAAAATATGAGCCTTCTATATGGTTAGCTCATGATATTAGCAGAATATTTAAATGTTCCATTGAAGAGATTTTTCTTTTTGAAGAAAGTGAAAGAAAATCTAGAGCACAACAAAGTAGAGGTGTAATTTAAATGGCAATAAGACAAATTAGACTCTTTGATGATGAAATATTAAGGAAAAAGAGCAAAGTTGTTGAAGTAATAGATGAAAGAATAAGACAAATACTAGATGATATGGCTGATACAATGTATAGTACGGAAAATGGCGGAGGATTAGCCGCACCGCAAATAGGCATATTAAAACGGCTGATTGTTATGGATATGGGGCAGGGTCTTACAAAATTAGTCAATCCAATTATAATTAGTCACGAAGGATATCAAGAAGTTATAGAAGGCTGTCTAAGCATTCCTAACAGGTATGGAAAATTAAAGAGGCCAGCAAAGGTAACTGTACAAGCATTAAATGAAAATGGTAAGCAGATTATATTAACAGGCACAGGAGATTTAGCAAAATGTTTCTGTCACGAAATTGACCATTTAGAAGGTATTCTTTTTACTGATTTTGTTACTAAGTATATATAATAACTAATTAATTCTATTTTTTTTTAACTCTATAAATCAATTAAAATATTGGTTATAGTACGGAGATTGCCACTAGTCACAAGTACTATAGCCTATGCTTAAGAAAATCGGTTATATGTTTTCCATAGTTTTAAGATTTAGAGTTGCTTATATCTGGACATTACAGTAAATTGTTTTATATTCGTATTTATTTTTACATGACAATAATAAGCAGAAAATGTCAAGATAACCATTTTGACATTAAATATAATTATAAATGGACAGGGGTATCCGAAATTCGAAAAAATTTCTGTTCAATCATTATTATTTAAAGTCAAAAGGAGATGTGAAGCAGATGGATGATATGACACGGTATGCTAAAAGGGGCTACTATGTTAAAGAAAATGCCCCGGTATATTTTACTTCAGACATGGATGAAACTTGTAATTGGTTTCGTAACGTTCTTGGTTGGTATGGGGAAGTGTGTGCAAGAAAAGATGATGGAACA
>JAEWAX010000043.1 GCA_023391425.1 Bacillota bacterium
CAAGGATTCAAAGTACTATTCATATGTAGCATCTGCAGTAAATGCAGGTATAGCAGCAGGAACTGGTAATAATAAATTTAATCCAGAAGGCTTGATTACTAGAGAGCAAATGGCAACTATGTTGGCAAATACTATGGGAATAAAGACTGTAGAAAATGCAAGCAGTTACCTAAATGCTTCTGATGCAAGTAAGATTTCAACTTTTGCAACAAATGGTATGGCATTATGCGTTAAGAATGGATTTATAAGTGGCGTTGGTAACAACAAACTAGATCCAAAGGGTAATGCAACTAGAGGAATGGCAGCAGTAGTAGTATACAAATACTTCAACTTTTAATTATTAATATACAACAAAGAATTATGAATTAATGTCGGGACCGGTGATAAGCCGGCCCCGAAATTAATGTCTGTTTGTTTATAGGAGGATAAATGAAAAAGGTAATAATCATTATTATTGCAGTTCTTTTACTTATTACAACAATATCTGTTATTGGGCTAAATAAGATAGGCGATGAAATAATAGATGGTATGATAGATAGTGAGTTAGCTTCTATTGAACAAACAGAGCAAAATACAGCAGTAGAACAAGGCAGTACAGCCGATAGTGACAATAATCAAGGCAATATAACTTCACAGGCAGATACATCAGTTAATAGCAATGGAGAAGCTATCGCCAAAAACTCAGGTAAAATAGCTTCAGAGAATTCAGCTAGTTCCACTGGAACTCAAGTAAAGGACAAAACTAAGGTAATAACAGCTCAGAAGGTTAAGGACATAAAGGATCAAGTAACTGAGGGTGATAAAATGACCGCAGCCGCTTTGGTTCTCAAGAGGCTTTCAAGTGATGATATCTCAACACTAAAAGGTCTTATGAATGGTGGTCTAACTGCAGAGAAGAAGAAAGAGGCAGTTAAGATTGCTTATGCAAGATTTACACCGGAAGAAATTGTTCAAATAAAAGAACTTTATCATAAATATATGAAATAAATAATAAGCGTTGTCATGACTTAAGATTATACATGGGGTGGAATAATGGAGATTTCGGGAAAAGAAAAGATAGAGTTGGTTGTTAGGCAAGATAGAAATGATAATAAAGGCATAGAGATAAGCTTAAGAGATATAATTGAGGTTATACTTCGAGGAAAGTGGCTGATAGCTTTAATGGTTGTTATAAGTATAATATTATCCTCTGTTGGTTATGTGTTGGTAACACCATATAAGGGTACTGTTAGCATGATGATTTCCTTTAATTTTGATGGTATAGACAAGGGCTTAGATCCATATGGAAACAATTTTGATATAAGCAAGATTAAATCACCTGTTGTTTTAAATAAAGTAGTTGAGAACTTGGGACTATCAAAATATGACATATCCGCGGATGACCTAAGAACAAATATTGATTTAACACCAATAATTCCAGGAGATGTAACTCAGAAGATCAAGTCATTGGAAGAGGCAAAGCAGCAGAACATAGAGGATATTCAGGATTATACGTATTATCCAAATAAATACACTATAAAACTCAATATACCAAGATCCCTCAATATAGGTGCAACAAAAGAGAGAGAGATACTTGATGAGCTCTTTAAACAATATCAGGAGTACTTTTTTAATACATATTCCGACAAATCGGTGCTGTCAAACGCTCTGGGACCTATAGATTATGATAAATATGACTATCCTGAAATTTCTGATGTAATACAAAATCAAATTGATATAATTCAAAATTACCTTGCTACGAAAAATAAAGAGTTGGAAGCAAATAATTTCAGATCCAAAAAGACAGGGCTTGCTTTCGTCGATATTATTGATTCAATTGGGGTATTAAAGAAAGTTGATTTACAGAGGATAGATTCAATAATAGGTTCATACAATCTGACAAAAGACAAGGATAAACTTATAAAGCTATATGAATATAGAATACAACAAAGCCAACTTGAATCAATGAAAAAGAAAGATGAAGCTAAGATTTATGATGATAAGGTTAGTAAGTACCAAAAAGACAAGAATGTTTTGTTTGTATCAGGATCCGGACAAGATGCAAATACAGTTGAAACCAGTGAAACCAGCAAATATTATGATGAAATGATGGATAAGTCTGCAGTAGCTGGTGTAGATGCTCAGAATGCAGTCCATGATGCTACTTACTACCAGATGCAGATAGACAAGCTTACAAAAGATACTGTTGAGATAGCCAAGAAGCAAGCAGCTGAGAATGAAGTACTTTCACTTTTACCAGACATTAAGAAAAAACTGGAGAATTGGATTGCTCTTACTAATGATACCGTGCAGGAATACTATGATACTCAACTCTATAACAGTGCTATCACAAAGCTTTCACCAGCTGAATCTTCAGGAACACTTTCAAGTATGAAATTATATTTAGCAATAGGTTTAGTAGCTGGCTTGGCAATAGGATTGTTTGTGACTTTCTTAATGGAGTATTGGAGAAAGAGTGGAAAGAAGAAAGATACAGGGGAACAAATAGAGGCATAAAAGTTGCTCTTACAGCAAATTCACTCGGTAGAGAAATTGATGAAATAAAACAAATGTATACCAAGTATATGAATAATTGAGGAGCAAATGAAGGTCTATTGTATTTATTGAATTAGACCCAGAGGATATAGTGGCTGATAACAAGGTTATCACCTGAATTGGAAGCAATAATTCATGTGAGGACTCTGCAAGAGAAGAAAAAGGTATTTGGATTAGCACAAAGAAACAATTAATGCCAGGCTATATATTTTTGTATGTTGAAGAAGAAAATAGCCCTCAAAAAATATACAACTGCTGGAAGTTTATAAAATATTAGATTATGAAGTAGGTTCAAGAAAATTGGGAGGTATTGACTACCATTATCCAATGTGGATTTACAGACATTGTGGAGACATAGATACCTCCAAGGTAGTACTCGAGGGCAGCATAGTGAGGGTTGTAGATGGACCTCTATTGGATGGTATAGGAACGATAGTTAGAATTGATCGACACAAACGTCGCGCATGGGTAGAGTTTGACTTCTCTGACAATAAGCATGTTGTGTCGCTTAGCATTGAGGTTGTAACGCCCTATGTAGCTTGAATATGAACTCTCGCGTGTCAAAGCAAGCACGCGACTTTATAGTAAACAAACTGGTAGTAAAAAGGGAAAAAACCGTTACATGAAATAGCATAGCTATGACAAAATGGATAAAGATAAAAAATCAAATCTGAAAATGTGATGGCCCATGTTTAAGATTACAAACGATCCACGGGCCAACACGAATATGAAGGATGCTACGGAAGACAAGTCTAGACTAGCTGCCACAACTATGGAATGTATTCACATGGGGGATATGAGTTTAGTTGGGCCGAAAATTTATGAATAATTTGAAATAGAAAGTAGACATTGCTGTGTACCATACAGCCCTTTTTCAATATTAGAATAAATTTAATATTAAGGAGAAATATTGTTATGATAAAAAACGATATAAAGGTTTGCTTAGTTGGATCTTCAGGTGGTCATTTAACCCATCTTTATATGTTAAAGCCATTTTGGAGTACCAAAAATCGATTTTGGGTTACTTTTGATAAAGAAGATGCAAGAAGTCTTATGCAAGGAGAAAAGATGTACCCTTGCTATTATCCAACTAATCGTAATATTAAAAACCTTATTAAGAATACTGTAGTTGCATGGAAAGTTTTAAAAAAAGAAAAACCAGATTTAATAATTTCATCTGGCGCAGCTGTTGCAGTTCCTTTTTTCTATTTGGGTAAAATATTTGGAGCTAAATTAATCTATATTGAAATTTTTGATCGTATTGATAAACCCACGATGACAGGGAAAATGGTATATCCGATTGTAGATAAATTTATTGTACAATGGGAAGAACAGAAGCAGGTGTATAAAAAGGCTATAAATCTTGGTAGTATTTTTTAAGGTGGTAAGAGAATGATATTTGTGACGGTAGGAACACATGAACAACCTTTTGATAGGCTTGTAAAATATATTGACAATCTGAAAAAAAATGGAGAAATTGCAGATGAAGTGATTATCCAAACTGGTTTTAGTACATATGAGCCAAAGTATTGTACTTGGAGTAAACTTCTCCCATATGTTCAGATGGAAAAAAATGTAAATGATGCTAGAATTGTTATTACACATGGAGGTCCGGCAAGCTTTAGAATGCCACTAAAGATTGGGAAAATACCAATTGTTGTGCCAAGGCAATATAAATTTAATGAACATGTTAATAATCATCAAGTGGAATTTGCGAAAAATGTGGCGGATAGAATGAAAATGATAATTCCTATAATAGATATTAATACACTAGGGGATACAATTATTAATTACGACGCAATTGTTGCGGCTATGGATAGTAATATGAAAAGTAATAATGACGCATTTAATGAAAAAATTAAAAAACTGGTGTCAGAATTATTTTAAGCATCATAGTACTTATGTTAAGGGTGAAAATCTTGGTATGAAAATAATAAGGAAATATAATAAACAGAATAAATTGAATATTGAGGAAATTAAAAGGAGTATTATAAAGTACCCTGTGATTTCATTTGATATTTTTGATACATTACTTAAACGAAATGTTAGGAAACCTAAAGATGTTTTTGAAATCATAGAAAGAAAGTATAATATATTGGGATTTGCAAAAAATAGAATTAATGCAGAAAAAAAGGCAAGATCACAGTCGGGAAAAGAAGAAGTTACATTATCGGACATATATGAATATTTAACAATGTATTCAAAAAAGAGAAGAAAAAGAATACAATTACAGGAGTGTTTAATTGAAACGGAATTATGGACTGTAAATTTAGATATACTTGAAATTTATAAAGAATGTATTAGCCTTGGAAAGAGGATATATATTATTTCTGATATGTATTTACCAGTTTCATTAATCGAAACAACGCTACATAAATGTGGAATTACTGATTATTCAAAAATTTTTATTTCCTGTGAATATAATGCCACGAAGAGAAAAGGTACTTTATTTCATTATTTTCTTAATGAGGAGCATATTAATTCCAAAGATGTTCTTCATATAGGAGATTCGTATGAATCCGACTTTACAAGGGCGATGGAATGTGGTATAAATGCAATTCAAATTCCGCGAGATGTTGTAAGGGATAAAAGATGTTTTAATAAGCAAGGTGAACAGATAAATCTCAACATATTATACAGTTTTATTAATAATAATATCCAGAGCAACCTCGACAAGTATTATGAATTTGGATTTGATTCTTTTGGTCCATTTTTGTGGGGATACATTAGGTGGCTTCATCTAAATTTCAAAGAAAAGAATATTAAGAAGGTTTATTTTTTTTCTCGTGATGGATTAATTATGAAAAAGGCTTATGATATCTATTTTGGAGAAAATGATATTAAAACGTATTATCTTGAAGTATCTAGAAGAAGTTTGCGAGTTCCTATTCTCTGGATAGATTGTAGTTTTCATACATTGCTGGGAATGCTGACACCTTCTAAATTGATTACAATAAAGTCAATATTTGATGGAATAGGGCTGGATATTATTAATTATAGAGATTTATTGACTAAATATGGATTTAATGAAAACAGTGTGCTTGATAGAAATGACATTATGGATAATCGGGAATTGCAGGTTTTATATAGTCAGTTGACTGGTGATATTATCGATAATTCAAGAAGTGAATATGAGATACTTGTTGAATATATAAAACAGAATAATATAAGTGGTAAGTTTGCCGTTGTTGATATTGGTTGGTCTGGAGGAATGCAAAGATTTCTTTCACAAACTTTGAATAAACTTAATATTAATAATGAAATATATGGGTATTATACTGGTGTTGCAGCCTATTATAATAGGAATCAGGAGGTTATATCAAATTTAAATCTGAATGGTTATCTCTTTGACTTTAGTCATAATCCTAAAGATATAGATGTTAGAAGTTCATTTGTGGGCCTTTTTGAAACTTTATTTTTAGAGCAAGATGGATCAGTAAAATGTTATCGTAAAAAAGAAAAATCAATAATTGCGGAACGATATCCATATGAATATATTATTGATGGAAAAGCAACTAAAGAACTATCAAATGTAATGAAAATTCAAAGCGGGGCTCTAGATTTTATAAAGAAAATAGCAAGTAATAAATTACTAAATAAACTGAATCTTTCTGCTTCGGATTTATTCTACAATATATATAATTGCGGAACAAGACCGAAGGAGATTGATATTGAATTATTTTCGGATTTTTTATTTTATGACGAGGGAGAGACAATAAAACTTGCAGCACCTGAAAGCATTTTACATTATCTTCAGAAACCGAAAGAATTTAAACGAGATTTTATGTTGTGTAGGTGGAAAATTGGATTTATGAAACGTTTGTTTAAAGTAAAGTTACCATATGAAAATATGTACAAAATTTTGTTGAAATTCAAATAGAGGGAAAAATGAGAAAAAAGAAAATATTGATAATTGGTTTGACGGAAAGAATGGGTGGTGTGGAAACGTTTATTTATAATACAACTCGCTTTTCGAATAAAAATAAATATGAGTATGAATATCTTGTTCATGGTACAGATCATTGTGTGTTTCAAAATCAAATATCAGAATTCTATGGTCAAGAAGATTGTATTCATTTTGTAAGAAAATATAAAGAGAACCCATTTGGATGTATTAAGGATTTGGTATTGTTTTATTGTAGAAACGGGAAAAAATATTCTTATGTTCATTTAGAGACTGGAGCTAATTCAGAAGTTCTATATGTATTTCCGTTTAACGTTTTTTTAGATTTTAAGGTTATTTCTCATAGCCATAATGGAAATGGCTCTAATCCGCTTATCAACTCTCTTTTTCGTCCAATAGTTAATATGATATCGGCGAAGCGATTGTCTTGTTCTAAGGTTGCTACAGAATGGCTGTTTGGAAAGAAATACATTGATAAGACGATAATAATTAACAATGGTATTGATACAGATAAATTTATATATAGCTTAGATAAGAGAATTAGGATTCGTAAACAGTATGATTTGAAAAATGAATTTTTAATAGGTCATATTGGGAGATTTTCTGAACAGAAAAACCATGAGTTTATATTAAAAATATTTAAGAAAATCATATTTGAAGATTCATCTGCAAAGTTAATGTTAGTTGGAGTTGGGGAAAAAGAAGTTATAATTCGTCAATTGTGTAATGAAATGCAACTAGATAAATCAGTTATTTTTGCAGGTTCGCAAATGGAAATAGAGGCATATTATTGCGCATTTGATGTGTTTTTGATGCCATCGCTTTATGAGGGCCTTCCGATAGTAGGAATAGAAGCTCAGGCAGAAGGTCTTCCTTGCTTTTTTTCAAGTAATATTTCAGAGAAAATATTAATTACAGATAGGGCTACTGTTACATCATTAGATGTTCCAGATGACAAATGGGCAAAAAATATTATGCTTAACAAGGGGTTGGGCCAAAGGGAAAAATATGCAAAAGTAGTCAAAGAAAAGGGATATGATATACACGAAACTGTTAAAATACTTGAAAAGGTATATGAGGTGTAATTATGGCAGAAATATCAATTATCGTGCCGGTATATAATGTTGAGAAGTATTTGAAAAGATGTATTGATAGTATATTGAAACAAACATTTACTGATTATGAAGTTATTCTGGTTGACGATGGGTCAAACGATAAATCATGTGAGATATGTGACAAATATGCTGAAGAACATTCAAATTTTAAAGTCATTCACAAAAAAAATGAGGGGCTAGGTTTGGCACGAAATTCAGGATTAGAGGTTGTACAAGGAAGTTATGTGACATTTCTAGATAGTGATGATTACTATGAAACAAGGCATCTTGATAACATGTATCGTTGTTTAAAGAATAATAATGCTGATACTTGTTTTTCTGGTTATAAAAAGATATACAACAATAGAGAGGTGGAATTTTTTCACGTATGTAAAGGGCAAGTATTTGCAAACGAGGAAATAATTCACAATGTATTGTCCAAAATGTGTGGAAAAAAATCAGATGGAACTGACTATATTGAAATGTCAGTCTGTATGGTGCTTTTATCAAATAATATTATTAAAAGCAATAATTTAAAATTTGCGTCTGAGAGAAAATTTATTAGTGAAGATTTAATTTTTGACTTTGATTATTATCCATTATCAAAAAAGCTGTGCGTTTCAGAAGATGTAGGATATTGTTATTGTGATAATGAAGGGTCCTTAACGACAAAATATCGTTCGGATAGATTTGAAGCACAAAAAGTTATGTACTTAGAAGTTGAAAAACAAATAAAAAAGTATGGTATAGAAAAAAAGAGTGCTTCTAGGAATATGACAACTTTTATTGCTATTGCTCGGTATTGCATAAAGCAAGAAATTGAATTCAGAGGACAAAACGGAAATAAGACCGCTTTTTCAAATATTAAGAAAATATGTAATGATAACTTATTAATAACAGTGATGAAGAATTATGATAACAAGTTAGTACCAATGAAATCAAGAGTTATTAATATATTAATTAAGAAAAAAAAGATTCGCACTCTATGGATTATTGAATGGTTGAGAGAATATTTAAGTAAGTAAATCAAGTTATATTGGTATTATTTATGTAATATTGTAATTATTTTTGCTTAGGTTATAGGAAATATATTCTTACACTTATAATGATATGTTTAAATAGTTAGTTTCTATTAGAATGAACTGTTATAATGTTAGTAATAATCAAAAATTAGCGAGTACATAGGATTTTACATTGAAAAGAGGAAATTAATTAGATGATCAAAGTAAAAAAAATATTAGCCATAATAGGTGGGATAAGAAATATTATTCCTCTATTATGTCTATACATTGATTCTGAATTGAGAAAAATAACATTTTCTGATATAAAAAGAGCTGATTATCAATGCACATATTCAAAGTCAGAATCTTATGTTTTTTTTAATTATTTACTTATTTATGATAAGTGTTATAGAAATATTTTTTATTTTAGATTAAAAAAGAAACATATTATAGCATATTATTGTTCTCAAATTTTTCTCCCTATGAAGAAAGATATGGAATTGTGGGGCGATGTTGCTGAAGGACTTCGTGTTTTTCATGGTCATGGAACAGTAATTGTATGCAATAGAGCTGGAAAAAATCTTGATATTTATCAAGGGGTTACAGTTGGAAAAAACGATAGACAGGATTCCGAAAAAAATAGTTCTGGTACCCCAATAATTGGTAATAATGTTTCTATTTATACTAATGCAGTAGTTGTAGGAAATATAACAATAGGAAATAATGTGAAAATTGGTGCCGGTGCTATTGTTACTAAATCTGTGCCGGATAATTGTACAGTTGTTGGTAATCCAATGAAAATAATCGAACACTAATGTTTTAAATGAATAAAAAATTTTATACGCTACATAGAAGACCGTAATTAGTTATTTATTAAAGTGTATTTTGCAAACGAGGGGAATTAGCAATGATAATTAGTAATAAAAACCTTTATAAAGGAGTTTTTATATTAATATTTAGCATTTTTTTAGTTAGATTGATGACAGAGAATTTTCACTTACCGTATTTATTTAACTCTGTAATGGATTTATTTGCAATAGTTATACTGATTATTTCCTTATATATTGAACAAAAGAAAATCCCTTTATCTATTTTTAAACCGGTGTGGATAATATTTCTTTATGCAATTTCGATAGGTGTATTGTCGAACGTTATAAGAGGTGGGGCCTTATATGATATAATTAATGGGTGGGTTATTTATTTACGAATATTTATTGGAATTGTCATAGGAGCGCTTCTATTTAATGCCGTTGTTTATAAAAAATTTATAAAATATATTAAAATCTTAATGATAATTAATGTATTAGTAATGACAGTACAATATTTTTTCTTTAGTCTGAAACAGGATAAACTTGGCGGAGTTTTTGGAAATACACAGGGATGTAATGGCGTAGTTAACATATTATGTTGTATATATGTTTTATTGTCCATTTCGGATTATATGATTGGAAGAGAACCTTTAAAAAAACTGATTATTTCTGTTGTGATTACATGCTATGTAGGAGCCATTACAGAATTAACAGTTGTCTATTTTGAATTAGTGTTAATTATCGTCTTATCAGTACTATTTACAAAAAAGAAGAAAATTAGTTTAGACACTAAAAAGCTATCTATAATTGTAGTGGGTGTAATTGGTGTTTTTTTAGGTGTACGCTTTTATCTATATATGTTCCCAGATAGAGCTTTTTTGTTAAATTATAATGAATTACTTATGTATCTTGGCGCTGGAGAAAAAGGAACAGGTGTTTATGAAATTAGTCGTGCTAGAGTATTCCATCAATTAGGCAATAGATTTTTTAGTGGGATATTGGATTATTTATTTGGATTTGGAATAGGTAATTGTACAATGCATTCTTTATTTTATCAAATATATGGTACTAAACTTCATTATAATTATTTTAGTAGTGCAATGACGTTCTTAGAATCAGGAATATTGGGTGTAGCATCATGTTTAGGAACTTGCTTATTGACATTTGTAACATCAAGAGTTTTAGTAAAAAAGACCGATGAAGATGAAAAAAAATTATTATTAAATTTTTCCTCAGTTTTTGCAATCATTGTGATTGTTAATTTCTTTTATAACAGTTCAACACGGGATTTATATACGTCGTATTTATGCGGTGTATTATTAGCTATTCCTTTTGCAATTAACTATGAACTCAAGAATAATAAATTAAGTATAATATTGATTAAATGGGGGAAGTGATATGAATGCAGAAAAAAAGAGATCTATTGAAAACAAGATATCAATAATCATCCCAGTATATAAAGTTGAAAAATATATATACAAATGTATTAACAGTATAATAAATCAAACATATAAAAACCTTGAAATAATCTTAATTGACGATGGTTCTCCTGATAACTGTGGGAAAATATGTGATGAGTTTGCTAAGAAAGATACTCGCATTGTTGTACTTCATAAACAAAATGGGGGGTTGTCGAGTGCAAGAAATGCAGGATTGGATATATGTACTGGACAATATGTTGGTTTTGTAGATAGTGATGATTTTATTGAAACTAATATGTTTGAAGTTTTATTAAATGGAATAGAAAATTATGATGTGGATATTTCCTGTGTTGGTATTTTTAGAGAGGTTGAATTTACATCTGAAAAGTATGTTATTAGATGTCCGAAATGCAGTAAAGTGTATGATGATCATTCTGCTTTAGAAGAAATATTA
Organism: Bacillota bacterium; assembly: GCA_023391425.1. Classification (GTDB taxonomy): domain Bacteria; phylum Bacillota; class Clostridia; order Acetivibrionales; family DSM-1351; genus Ruminiclostridium. The sequence continues at coordinate 11,219 of JAEWAX010000043.1, forward strand.
TTAGGTAGAGATATAGATATAAGTGTGTGGAGCAAATTATATAAGTGGGAAGTGTTTGAAGATGTTCGTTTCCCGGAAGGTGAAACAAATGAAGATGCAGCAACTCTTCTTAGGACAATTGTAGGGAGAAAAGTCATGCATACGTCAAAGCCTATGTATCACTATATTGATAGAGTCGGTAGTATAACATCCAAATATAATGTTCAAAATTGTGGATTTTTCTGGAAAAATGCACAAGAAATAATGTCTGTTCTGTTAAAAGATATACCAAGCTTAAAAGATGCAGCAGAACATTATACGAATATAGGATTAATGGGAATTCTTTTCGCGTATATGTATCAAAATGAAATTGTGGATCCTTCTTATAAAAGATATTTCAATTATTATAAAAAGTACTGGAAAAAGTTGTTGGTAGGAGATTGTATTACATCAAAGGATAAAGTGAAATGTGTTTTGCTTAGAATGCATTTACTTCGAATTGCTTTTAAGCTGTTAAAAAAATAGTATATTTGTTCAAAAATCTTAAAATTGTATTAAATTAATATCGCAGTTTCAATATAGAATGTAAGATTAAATGTAAGTTATGAAAGTTTGCATAGTTATTAAATCGTTATTAAAATGAAAGGAAACGTATGATTAATATCTTTTGATTAATCACACGGAGAATACATAGTGAATAATAATATTTTATTGAGCATTATTATGCCTGTATACAACGTTGAAAATTATATTGAGAAATGTATAGAAAGTCTTCTCCCAGAAATTACTTCTGAAACTGAGCTCTTGATAATCGATGACTGTTCACCAGATAATTCTATTGATTTAATTAGAAAAAAAATTGATGGATACGATAATATTCATACTATTAAGAGAATCACTAATGGAGGATTATCAGCAGCACGAAATACTGGTATAGATAATTCAAAAGGTAAATACTGCTGGTTTATTGATAGTGATGATTATATTCTACCAGGTGCAATAAATAAAATATTAGAAATTCTTAAAAGCACGATAGTTGATTTGATTATGTTTGATCATATAAGAATAGATGAAGATAATAAAATTATATATAAATCTAAATTATTAAACAGTTGTGTTTATATTAGTAGTACAGAAGACAAGCTCAATATAATAATAAATTATTTGAGAAATGACTATGGTTTTGAAGTATGGAGAAAAATATATTCATTAGCAATTATAAAAGAAAAAAATATAAGATTTGAGCCAAATAAAGAAATATTTGCTGAGGATATATGCTTTTTTATATATTATATTAATCACTGTAAAAAAATTATTACTAAAAATTATGTTCTTTATTGTTATCTAATTAGAAATTCATCGATAATGGGGAAAAAAATAGAACCAAAAATTAATGAAATAGTGAATCTATGTTACAAAGTATGGACATATGATGCAGCAAAAGATTTAAAACAATATCAAAATCTTATTATGTCTAGCTTACTCCAGATAGAATTAACATGTGATAGTGAGAAAAATTATATCAAATATATAATAAAAATAGAAAAGAAAAGTTTTCTTTTAGAAATGTGTAGTAAAAAATATTTAAATTTTTTAATTAGATATAATGGGTATGGAAAGAAATCAACTTTTATACAAATATGCGAAGCGGCAATCTTTGAACATTTGATTAAAGGAAACAAGAAAAGAGCAAATATATATCAAAAAATATTAAATATCATAAATAGGTGTTAAGTAATATGAATAAAATTAGAAGAAAAATTTGTGTTTTTTTAAAATTACTAAATAAAAGAAAAAAAATAATTTTGTGTAATACTCCTGTACATGAAAACATCGGTGATCATGCAATTGCAATAGCTGAGAAAGAATTTATTCAAAAATATTTTCAGGATTTCAATTATATTGAAATAGAGGAGGATATTTGTTCATCTAAATATTTACCATTAATGCTAAAGTTCGTAACAAAAAGTGATTTGATAGTACTTCAAGGTGGTGGGTTTATGGGGGATTTGTGGCCAAGACATGAAATATGTATGCGTAGAATTATTGACTTATGCCCAGATGTTCTTAAAATTATTTTCCCTCAAACTTGTTATCTAACAGACAACACTGAAAATGCAATGAAAGAGTATGCTAATTCATATAACAATTGTAAAAACTTGGTATTCTTTGCAAGAGAAAAACAATCTTATGAATTTTTTAAAACAGCTGTATTGCCAAATGATAGATGCTTTTTAGCTCCTGATATTGTTCTATCCTTGAATAGAGTGTCGAAAAACAAAAGAAATGGAATATTGATTTGTTTACGGGAAGATAAAGAGAGTCTTTTCTTAACTATACAGAGAGAAAATATGGTAAAAGGTATTGAAAATTTAAAAAAAGAGATAAAGTTTACTAGTACAATATATTCTAAAGCATTAGAGATTAATGAAAGAGATAAAGTATTTGAAGAAAAATTACATGAGTTTAGTAGTTCAGAATTAGTAATTACAGATAGATTACATGGTATGATATTTGCTGCGATAACTGGCACGCCATGTATAGCTTTTGATAACCTTAGTCATAAGGTATCAGGTGTTTCTGAGTGGATTGTTGATTTGGCATACATTAAATGCATTGATGTTAATCAGTTTGATAATAATCTCATAATTGAAATGATAAATATGAAAATTAGCTTATATCCTTATAAATATTTGAATAAACAATTTAATAAATTTGCAAATTTAATAAAAAAAATCTATGAGAGCAGGTAAACATATGAATCATATTATTAGATTTTTTGAATGCTTATTACCAACAACACAGTGTAATATAGCTTGTGAATATTGTTATATAATACAAGAAAAAAGAAGAAACATGGAACAGATTCCTTTAGAATATAGTGTGGAGAATATGAGAAATGCTCTTTCATTAGAACGCCTTGGTGGAATATGTTATTTTAGTATTTGCGGTACAGGAGAAACTTTTTTACAAAAGGAATGTGTTCCATTGGTTAAAGCACTTCTTGAAGAAGGGCATTATGTGAATGTAACGACTAATGGTACTATAACAAGCAGAATTAATGAACTACTTGATATTAATCCAAAATTTTTGCATAGATTGCATTTTTCCTTTTCATTTCATTATTTGGAATTAAAAAAGCGTGGTTTAGTAGACATATTTTTCGATAATGTAAATAATGTAAAAAAACATGGATGTTCTTTTTTTGTACAAGTTAATTTATATGATGGTTATATACCTTATATACAAGAAATTAAATATGTTTGCGTTAATAAAGTTGGAGCTATGCCTCAAGTGGCTGCAACAAGATTTGAACCAGATGGCGATGTTAAGTCAAATATAAAATTACATACGAAATTATCCAAGGATGAATATGTAAAGATAGGTCAAGGTTTTCAGTCACCTTTATTTGAATTTACAATGCAAAATTTCAACCAAAAAAGAAAGGAGTTTTGTTATGCTGGTGACTGGTCTTTCAATTTAAATCTTAAAGATGGTAATTTAAAAGCATGCTATCACAGTGGAAAAATTCAGAATATATTCAAAGATACAAACAAACCAATTCAGTTACAAGCAGTAGGGAAGCATTGCAATAGTTTATATTGCATTAATTCTAGTCATTTTTTATCGTTAGGATGCATCCCAGAGCTTGACACACCTCCATATGTAGAATTGAGAAATCGACCAGAAGCAGATTGGTATAATGATGAGATGGGAAAAGTGTTAGGGGAACAATTTAAAGAAACTCATAAGGAGTACAGTGTTATAAGAAAAGTCGAGAGTAATATTAGAGAATCTATTAGAAAAATCAAACGAAAGATATTTCAATAATCATTGAGGTAAAACATGGATAATAGTAGGTCAAAAAAATCTTTCATAAATATTATTACTGGTGTTGGTTATCAAATATTTACTATATTAATAAGTTTTGTTTCTAGAACCATTTTCATACATACATTAGGGAGTGGATATCTGGGAATTAGTAGTTTGTTTACCAATATTCTTTCGGTTTTATCATTGGCTGAATTAGGAATAGGGACAGCAATGTTTTATTGCATGTATGAACCATTGGCTACAAATGATAGGCAAAAACTTGCCAGTTTAATACGATATTTTAAAAAGTTATACATATTTTTAGCTGGAATTGTTTTTATTTCAGGACTTATCGTAATACCATTTCTTAGATATATTGTTAATTTGAGTACAGATATTACATATATTAGAGCTTATTTTTTCTTATATCTTTTAGACACTGTAGTTTCGTATTTATGTGTATATAAAACATCAATTTTAACAGCGGATCAAAAGGATTATATAATTAAATTGTGTAGAACTCTTTTTGATATTACAAGGTTAATTGTTCAGTTGTTAATTTTGATATTATTGAAAAATTTTACACTGTATTTGATTGTTCAAATTGTTTGTTCCATGGGAAATAATATTATTGCAACTGTTTATGTTAATAAAAAGTATTCTTATGTGAATCAACCTAGTGTGGTATTGCCTAAAAGTGAAAGAAAACAAATATGGAATAATATTAGGGCTATGTTTTCGTATAAAGTAGGTGGTGTAATTTTAAATAATACTGATCAATTACTAATTTCTATGCTCGTATGTACAGAAGCAGTAGGACTTTACTCAAATTACTATATGCCAATAAAATCTATTATGGGAGTTACAAGTACGGTCTTCATAGCTGTCCAAGCAAGCATTGGGAATTTAGCGGTTGAAAAAAGTTCAAAACGCCAATTTGAAATTTTTAAGTTGCTAGATTTATGTAGCTTTTGGTTATATGGTTTCTTTACTATTTGTTTTTGTGTGTTACTTCAGGATTTTATTGTATTATGGATTGGTGATTCATATTTGCTATCTAATGAGTTGGTATATATAATTGCTTGTACATATTACTTAACGGGAGTATTGTATCCAATATGGTGTTATAGAGAAACGGTAGGACTTTTTCAACATACAAAAAATATCATGTTTTATGCGTCGTTTTTGAACATTATATTTTCTATTATATTAGGAAAAAAATTTGGTTTGGAAGGAATTTTTGCTGCTACAATTATTGCCAGAATATTAACCAATATTTGGTTTGAACCATATAAACTGTTTTCTATATATTTTAAAGAAAAGGTAAGAAAGTATTATTTGCAACATATACTTGAAGCATTCTATATTTTTGGAATTGTAGTAATTATTAAAATTTTGGCAGGACATATAACCATATCTAATGGTTATATGAGCTTTATTATAAAAGGAATTGTATGTGTGGTTGTGTCAAACATTATGTTAGTACTGGCTATATTTAAAACAAATGAATTTAAAGAAATGTTATTAATAGTTAAACGGATGCTTAAGTTAAACAGAAAAAAGTAGAAATATAATATACATACATTTTATAAATTATCAAAGAAAACATAAAGAACTTAATTATAATGTGAAAACAGTTTTTTCTAATAAATTTGTAGTGGGGTGTTAGAATATGGTAAAAAAGAATTTGCATTTAAATAATAAGTATATATAAGGGTAAACAAACCCTACCTATAGGAACTAGAGAGAAAAATAGCTTACTTAAAAAGGTAATTGTTCTTTACAAACAAGGGGGGGATTTTTCCATTTAACCTTTTACATAATAATCCTGTAAAACGATTGCATTATTAGTATAAAAATAGTATAATTTGTATGATAATATACAAATTATACTATTTTATTGTCAATATTTACATTTTTGGTGGGTGCTATTATTGAGTAACGATAAGAAAAAATTTCTTAAAAAATCAATCATAATTATTGATATTTTACTAACGATAAATGCCTTCTGCTTCTCATATCTTATACGGAATTGGTACTTTAATAAGGAATATGGACATATATCTAGATTTAATAATTATATATGGATATTAGCTATTGCTACGCTTTGTATTGTTATATTTATGGCATTACTTAAGTCGTATGACCAGATACTTGAAGACAAGTTCTATATATCAGCTTTTAAAGTTGCAATATCTATTGTTTTAAGCTTACTATTTATGTTTGCAGTATTTTTTGTATTAGGAGAGAAGTCCTTAAGCCGGCTGTTTTTTGGAATATTCAGCTGTACAGAGTTTTTAATGATAATATTAGAAAGGGCTATATTGAAAATTTCTCTTTATTACTATTATAAAGACAAGGTTCATAGAAAAAATGTTCTTATTGTAGGATGTGGAAAACTCGGAAAAGAATATTTTGAAGAAATTAATAAGAACGAACAGATAGGGGTAAATTTCATTGGCTTCTTGGATACTGGAGAGTACGAAAAAATTGAAGTTGATAAGCAAGCTATTGTTGGGAATATAGACGAGTTAAAAGTTATTGCAAAGGAAAATAGCATTGATGACGTAATATTTGCGGTTTCAGCAGATTATTATGCTAATATCCAGCCTTATGTATTAAAGTGTGAAACGATGGGAATTACTGTACACATGGCTATGGATTTATTTAATTTGGCTATTTCTAAAACAAGGGTTGGCGGTATAGGTACTCTCCCAGTAGTTACCTTCTATAGTGGCTCAAATAACCACGCTCAACTGCTTGCGAAGAGGTTGTTAGACATTTTTGGTGGACTTGTTGGCTTGGTTTTAGCAGCTATAGCATTTATAATTATTGGACCATTAATATATTTGGAGTCCCCAGGTAATATACTTTTTTCTCAAAATAGAGTAGGTAAGAATGGTAGGATTTTTAAGTGCTACAAATTCAGATCAATGTGTATAGACGCTGAAGAACGAAAGAAAGAATTAATGTCAGAGAATGAAATGAATGGGGCAATGTTTAAAATAAAGGATGATCCTAGAATTACTAGGATTGGCAAATTTATCAGAGCTACAAGCATAGATGAATTGCCTCAGTTCTTTAACGTATTAATGGGTGATATGAGTTTAGTTGGAACGCGTCCTCCAACTGAAGATGAGGTAGAGGAATATGACGATTGGCATTGGAGACGTCTAAGTGTTAAACCAGGTATTACAGGATTATGGCAAGTAAGCGGAAGAAATAAAATATCTGATTTTGGGGATGTAGTAAAATTAGATACTGAATACATAGATAATTGGTCAATCTGGCTAGATATAAAACTAATTTTTATGACGTTTAAGGTAGTGTTTGTAAGAGCAGGTGCAAGCTAATTTTATATGTTATAATAAAAAGGCATGTTGTTTTATATACATGCCTTTTAGCATTTTAGTGGAAGTATTTATTCAATTGAGGAGTTTGGACTTTAATGAGGCAAAAAAAGTTATTTATATTTGTAACGATATTGGTGGTTATTTGGTTTGGCTTTATATTTTATATGTCTTCACAGACAGCTGCGGATTCAGGACAGATGAGTAAAGAAGTTACCAAAGGGGTTATTTTAATTGGAGAGAAAATGGGTGTTGTCGGAGCTGGTACGGCAAACTCTGAGGTGGCTTTAAAGAAGTACAACACAATTATTAGGAACCTTGCTCATGTTGGAATGTATTTCCTTCTTGCTTGTATGATGTTTTCTGCTTTTTGGCTTTTTGGGATAAATAAAAAAAAATCTGTTATATTTAGTTTAGCCACAGGTGTTTTTGTCAGCATTATCGATGAAATAAACCAAATGCATTTTGTTGGCAGAAATTCAGGTGGTGTGATAAGTGATGGAATCGATGATATTTACCGAGATACTTTTGGAATTTGTGCAGCTTTAGTGATTTTTGTAATTATCCGAGTAATGGTAGAACTACGGGAGAAAAATAGACCGTAGGATGATACTACAAAAAGGAAAACAGTGAAAAAAATTATAATAAAATAAAGTTTTTTCTGAATTCGGAAAAAACTTTATTTTATTATTTTCAGTGCTTGAAAAAATTAAAGGTATTACGTTAGGGAATGGGGGCGTTATTTGTTTGTATGATAGGAGTGTTCATATTAATGATAAGAATGTTACCATCCCTGTGACATGGCTATAGCATAGTTTAAAACCAAGCAGAAATACCATTTGCTGGAAATTGTATCTGCTTCGTCAAGAAATCTTTTCTATTTCTTATAAATATATTGACCTTTGCCATGGCAAAATATAAAATATAAAAAGTATGAGTATATTGGATAGGTGTTATCATATTGTTAAATTTAATTTTATAATGCATTTCTATATATTGTTATCACGTAGGAAAATGTCGAGAGGAGCAGAACAATGTCAGTAAAGTATATCTTCGTAACTGGTGGTGTAGTTTCCGGATTGGGAAAAGGAATTACAGCGGCATCATTAGGAAGGCTTTTAAAAGCAAGAGGAGTACACGTCACAATCCAAAAGTTTGATCCATATATAAATGTAGACCCGGGAACCATGAGTCCATACCAACATGGAGAGGTTTATGTAACAGAGGATGGAGCTGAAACAGACCTTGATTTGGGGCACTATGAGAGGTTTGTTGATGAAAACCTTAGCAAGAACAGTAATATTACAACAGGAAAGATTTATTGGTCTGTTATTAGTAAAGAGAGAAAAGGTGACTTCCTTGGAGGTACTGTTCAGGTAATCCCACACATTACTAATGAAATCAAAGACAGAGTCTACAGAGTAGGAAAGTCTGAAAGAACTGACGTTGTTATCACAGAAATTGGTGGAACGGTTGGTGATATAGAAAGTCTTCCATTCCTTGAAGCAATCAGGCAGGTGTCAACAGAGGTTGGAAGAGAGAATGTTATGTATATACATGTTACTCTTGTTCCATATCTTGGAAAATCCGAAGAACTAAAAACAAAGCCAACACAACATAGTGTCAAGGAACTTAGAAGCATTGGAATTCAACCTGATGTCATTGTTTGTAGAACAGAAAAATTCTTGTCACAGGATATGAAGGACAAGATAAGTCTTTTCTGTAATGTACCTGAAGGTGCTGTTGTACAAAACCTTGATGCAGATGTACTCTATGAAGTACCACTGATGTTAGAAAAAGAAGGCCTCGCCAAGATAGTTTGTAAGAGGTTAGGACTAGAATGTCAAGAGCCAAATCTCACTGAATGGGAAGAAATGGTAAGAAAACAAAAGAACCCAAAAAGTTCTGTTAAAATTGCTTTGGTTGGTAAATATGTTGAGCTGCACGATGCTTATTTAAGTGTTGCTGAGTCATTACGCCATGGTGGAATCGGCAATGATGTAGAAGTTGATATCAAATGGGTAAATTCTGAAGAGGTAGAAAGCGGAGATATCAGTGACTACTTAAAAGATGTTAATGGAATACTTGTTCCAGGTGGCTTTGGTGACAGAGGGATAGAGGGAAAAATTCGTGCAATAACCTATGCTAGAGAGAATAAAATTCCATTCTTCGGAATATGCCTTGGTATGCAAATGGCTGTTGTTGAGTTTGCAAGAAATGTTGCAGGACTTCATGATGCAAATAGTTCTGAGTTTGGAGAAACTCCATATCCAGTAATTGATTTGATGCCAGACCAGCGTGATATCGATGAGATGGGCGGAACAATGAGATTGGGTGTTTACCCTTGTAAGATTAATGAGGATACTTTGATACATGGTATTTATAGTGATGAGCTTATTTATGAGAGACATAGACACAGATATGAGTTCAACAATGAATATCGTGAGACTTTTATAAAGAGTGGAATGACTTTGTCTGGACTTTCTCCAAGTGGAAAACTCGTTGAAACTATCGAGCTCAAAGATCATCCTTGGTATGTAGGTGTTCAATTCCATCCCGAATTCAAATCTAGACCAAACAAGCCTCATCCTTTGTTTAAAGATTTTATTAGAGCAGCGTGCGAAAATAAACAGAAGGCTTAAGTGTAAAATTACTAACGTTTATATACATGTGATGTAAAACATGATTCTTAGTTTAATAATAAATATTACTAAAAGAACGAGTGGTAGAAATGCCACTCGTTCTTGCGTATCAAAATAGAATTATTGCATCTAAAATTACTCTTGATAAAAACTCCACATTTTAAAACATTAATATGTTTTGTATAAAGAAACGCATATTTGACAATAATTATTTATGAAACCTTTTTTGTTAATATTTTAAACTAAGATAAGTAAATGGGGAATTTGGGAGGGGAATGATTATGAGTAAGGGAGTATTATTTATAAAGTCAAATACAATAAATCAAAGAGTTTCTAATATAGTGAAGATATTTATTGCTACTGCACTTTTATTAGTACTTACTGCATGGATAGTATCCAATACCTATGCAGAAGATGTAAATGCAGGACTTTCACAAAACCTTGTGAGACTTCATGTAATTGCAAATAGTGATTCAGCAGCAGACCAAGCACTAAAGCTGAAGGTTCGAGATGCTATAATTGAATATATGAAGAAGGAACTGGCAGATTCAAAAGACATTGATGAAACAAAAACTATTATTAATAATAATTTGAAAAAAATAGAAGAAGTATCGAAAGAAGTAATCAAAAAGAATAACAGCAATTATAGCGTTAAGGCAACGTTGGGGAATTATGATTTTCCAACAAAGACATATGGAGATATAGCGCTGCCAGCTGGTGAGTATCAAGCTCTTAGAGTTGTCATAGGAGATGGAGTAGGGGCAAATTGGTGGTGTGTGCTTTTTCCACCATTGTGTTTTGTTGATGCAACTCATGGCACTATACCAGAATCAGTAAAGCAAGATTTAAAAAGCTCACTTTCAATTGAGGAATATAAGCTTATTACTTCTGAAGATAATGAAGAAGATATTCCTATTAAAATAAAATTTAAAGTCGTTGAGTTTTTACAGGGTTCAAAGATAAAGGTTACAGGTGCAGTCAATAGATTGTTTAAATAGTAATCAAATGAATAAATCTTCCTTGAGAGGCCAAAGGCTATGTGGTTTACCAAAACTACATGGCCTTTGGCTGTTAAATGACGTGTTTTACATGCGTATTCCTCATTCTTTACTGTAATTTATTCTAAAATAATTACTATTTACTATAATGCATAAAATACTCTACTTTATGTATAAATATTGGTATAATAATATTACCTTAAAAGGGATACACGAAGCATAACAAATTAAAAAGTAGTAATCATAAATTTTGCGGTACTATGCAGCACATGGAGGTAGAATATGTGGATTAATTATGTTTTCGGCAGCCAAGCCAGTTTTTACATATCAATGATTCTTAGATTACTTACAGCCTGCTTGCTCGGTGGAATTATTGGGTTTGAGAGAGAACATGTGCATAGGCCGGCTGGCTTAAGGACACATATACTTGTATGTCTTGGATCCGCATTAGTAATGATTACTTCAGAATATATATACAGCAAATTTTCAGCAAGTGTAAATGTTGACCCTGCAAGACTAGGAGCTCAGGTTATCAGTGGAATAGGCTTTTTAGGAGCTGGAACCATTATAAAAGAGGGCGTAAGCGTGAAGGGTTTGACAACAGCGGCAAGCCTCTGGGCTGTTTCCTGTGTAGGAATAGCAGTAGGTATTGGTTTCTACTCAGGAGCATTTGCAGCAACAGTTATTATATTCCTGACTTTGGTAGTGATTAAGAAGACTCAGGGAAAATTATCTTCTCAAAAGAGTATCAGATTGTTTATTCATACGCAGATAAAAAAGGGTGAAGTTCATGAACTTACAAAAATTATTGAGGATTTTGGAGCCAGTGTAAAGAGGACGGATTTCATGAGTAGTGAGAGAGACGGAGAAATGGTTCTGCGTTACACGATAGACATTTCAAATCAAATACATCTGGCAGAGTTGATTGAAGCCGTGTTGTGTCATGAGTTGGTTAGACGAGTTTATGAGGAATAATAATAATCTTGTACTATTTTTGTGTTTTCTTGAATAAAAATATTTCTAGAACACACGAAAGGCAGAAATCTTTTTTGAACTCTCAAGGAAGATTTTTAGAGGTGACAAGATGAGTGTAATTGAATCTAAATTAAACTTTGCAAATCCGGATAGCGTACTAACAACAGGCCTTACAGACAAAGAGGCTAAACATAAGCTTCAAAAGCATGGTCCCAATATTCTATCTGAGAGAAAGAAAATATCTCCCTTCAAAATTCTATTTGAACAGTTTACAGATTTTATGATTATTATTCTTATAATATCAACAATAATATCTGGCTTCATGGGAGAAATCACAGAAGCGATTACAATAATTGTAATAGTAGTAGTAAACGCGATATTAGGCTTTGTGCAGGAATTTAAAACTGAGAAAACGATGGAAGCATTAAAATCTCTTGCTGCACCCAGTGCAAAGGTTATCCGAAATGAACAGCAAGTAAGCATTCCTGCTGAGGAAATCGTTCCTGGAGATGTTCTCGTAATCGAGACAGGAGATAGAGTTTCTGCAGATGCTGCTATTTTTGAGTGTAATAGTTTAAGTGTAGATGAATCACTTCTTACTGGAGAATCACTTCCTGTAGAAAAGCACATTTTGAAAAATAAGAATTCACTAATTGATCCTTATGACAAAAAGTCCTCTGTTTATATGGGCACCGTTGTAACAGGTGGAAGAGCAAAGGCTATAGTATATGCAACCGGTATGAAGACTGAGATGGGAAACATCGCTGATATGATTCAAAACATAGAGGATGATGAGACTCCACTTCAAAGAAGACTAGCTCACTTGGGAAAATATATTGCAATCGGCTGCTTGATTATTTGTGCGGTTGTATCCATTACTGGTATTTTACGAGGTGAAAAGCTGTTTACCATGTTACTGGCAGGAATCAGTTTGGCTGTAGCAGCTATTCCTGAAGGTTTGCCTGCAATAGTTACTATTTCTCTTGCGCTGGGAGTGCAGAGGATGTTAAAAAGAAATGCTCTTATACGCAAGCTGCCAGCAGTTGAAACATTGGGTTGTGCAAGTATAATATGCTCTGACAAGACTGGAACTTTGACTGAAAACAAAATGACAGTTCGAAAAATATATGCTTCGGGCTATCAACTTTCTGTGACAGGGAATGGTTACAATACAGAGGGTAGCTTTTTTATTGATAATAAGACAACTGACCCTCTTAGGGTTGAGGGTATAAGGTTAGCTCTTGAAATAGGAGCCATGTGCAATAACTCTGTAATTACCAGACCCTCGATTGAAAACTCCGCAATTGGTAAAATAAAGTCTATATTCTCGAAACAGGGGAATCTCAAAATATCAGGAGATCCAACAGAAATAGCATTGACTATAGCAGCTGCTAAGGCAGGTATCACGCAAAGCCATCTGAACAGCAGTTACCAAAGAATAGATGAGCTGCCATTTGATTCTGATAGGAAATGTATGTCTATAGTTTGTAAAAATGTTAAAAACGAAATTTATGTTTTTACTAAAGGCGCTCCAGATATGATAATTGATAAATGCAACAGGATAATGTCATCAAGGGGAATTATCAAGCTCGACGATATGACCAAGAGAACTATTATTAAGTTAAATGATGGTATGGCAGATAGCGCACTGCGAGTGATGGGATTGGCTTATAGAAAGCTAGAAACAGGTATTTACAACTCTGGAAGTAAGAATATAGAAAATGAACTGGTTTTTGTAGGTCTTATGGGTATGATTGATCCACCGAGAAAAGAAGCAATAGAAGCTGTACAAAAGTGTAGATTGGCAGGTATTAAGCCAGTAATGATTACAGGCGATCATAAATTAACAGCTACTGCTATTGCAAAGGAATTAAACATTTACTGTGATGGAGACGAAGTCTTAACAGGTGCAGAATTAGATAAAATGAGTGAAGCACAGTTGGAGAAAATAGCAGAATCTGTTTCAGTTTATGCCAGAGTATCTCCGAAACACAAGCTGATGATAGTACATGTGCTCAAAAAGCTAGGTCATATTGTAGCAATGACAGGTGATGGAGTAAATGACGCACCGGCAGTAAAAGAGGCTGATATCGGAGTATCTATGGGTATTACAGGCACTGATGTTACTAAAGAAGCGTCAGCGATGGTATTGTTGGATGATAATTTTGCTACAATAGTTGCTGCAGTTGAAGAGGGGCGTGTAATATACAATAATATCAGGAAATTTATAAGATACATGCTTGCTTGTAATCTTGGAGAAGTTTTAACAATGTTTTTAGGCATGCTGATGTGGTTGCCTATTCCACTTTTACCTATTCAAATTCTTTGGGTAAATCTTGCGACAGATGGTCTACCGGCAATTGCTCTAGGTTTAGACCCGCCAGAAAAAGACATTATGATGAGGCAACCTAGGGGTGCTAAAGATAATATTTTCTCACACGGTTTGTTGAGGCTGATAGTCTCAAGAGGGGTATTTATAGGCCTAAGTACATTAGGGGTATTTGTAAGTATTTTATACTTTGTAAATAATGTAGAACTAGCACGTACAGGTGCTTTTATGACATTAGTTATAACCCAGCTAATACATGTATTTGAATGCAAATCAGAGACAAGAAGTATTTTTGAGATATCTCTATTTGACAACATGCCACTAGTTTTAGCTGTGTTGTGTTCAATTATTATGATAGTGGGAGTTGTATATATCCCAGCACTACAAGGCATATTTGAGACTGTGGCATTAGGGTTAAATGAGTGGATGTTGGTTATAGGTTTCTCACTTATAGTACCTATATTGTCAAGTATGATAGGGACAAATAAAAAAATCAGAAGATAGTGAAATTTATACCCAAGTGAAAAGTGAAACAATCGAGACTGTCTTAAAATAATGTTAACAAAACACTATTTTGAGGCAGTCTCTTTATTACTGGAGCTGATATAATTGTATTGGCAATTTTATCGTGCAAAATATAATGGAACAGACAAATGCTAAAAAATATAAATAAAACCACAAAATTAGAAGGTTTGCATAAAATTGACTCAATCTTAATTTGATTCCACTTGAAAATGCATAGAAAAAACTATATAATCTAAAAATGGCTAAAAAGTGAATCCAATTTTTTCAAGAGCCATTTTTGTTTTATTTAACCATTTCTTTCTAATACAAATTTTACAGTTCGTTCATAGTTTATTAAAAAAAATTATGGATAATATAATTGTGTATCAGTAGAGGAAATGTTTTCAAAAAATGCACGGAAACAATTTAGGGGGGAAAATAATGATTGAGATTCAGAATTTGACCAAAAAATATGGTCAGATAAAGGCTGTAGACGATATCAGCTTTACAGTTGAAAAAGGTGAAGTACTTGGTTTCCTTGGACCAAATGGTGCGGGAAAATCAACTACTATGAATATCATTACTGGCTTCATTCCTTCTACCGAGGGTACGGTAAAGGTATGTGGGTATGATATTATGGAAAACCCATCAGAAGTTAAAAAGAGAATTGGATACTTGCCTGAACTGCCACCTTTGTATATGGATATGACAGTAAATGAGTATCTTAACTTTGTTGCTGATTTGAAGGTTGTAAGCAAAAAACAAAAAAAGAGCCAGTTGGAGGATATTACAGAGCTTGTAAAACTAACTGATGTTCGTGGTAGATTGATAAAGAATCTGTCAAAAGGTTACAAGCAAAGAGTTGGACTAGCTCAGTCACTTTTGGGCAACCCAGAGGTTTTAGTTCTTGACGAACCTACTGTTGGACTTGACCCAAAGCAGATAATTGAGATACGTAAATTGATTAAGGCTCTTGGTAAACAGCATACTATTATTTTAAGCTCCCATATACTACCTGAGGTAAGTGCAGTTTGCGAAAGAGTAGTAATTATTAGCAAAGGTAAGATTGTTGCTATTGATACACCTGAAAATCTATCAAAGGGTATAGGAACAGTAAGTAGACTATCAGCTATAATTTCTGGACCGAAAAGCTCAATTATTAGCAGTATAGAAGGAATCTATGGAATTAAGTATGTAGAAGCACACATGCAAAAAGATAAGGATGTAATTGAATATATTATCGAAGCTGACAAAAATATTGATGTTAGAAATCCTCTATTTTTCGCTATGGCCAAAGCAGGATATCCTATAATTGAATTGAAGTCTTTAGACCTTTCACTTGAAGATATATTCTTAGAATTAACCACGCAGGAAAAGGAGGTTGAATAAATTATGTTGTCTATATTTAAAAAGGAATTTAAATCATATTTTACTTCACCAACAGCCTATGTATTGATTGGCTTGTTTGTGTTACTTTCTTCAATGGTTTTTTATATAAATTTAGCTTCACCGACTGCTGAGTTTAATAACTTAAATCTAACTTATATGTCACTTTTCCTAATACTAATAATTCCTATATTGACGATGAAAATACTTGCAGATGAGAGAAAAAGTGGAACAGAGGTGCTTTTAATCACATCTCCTACTAGCTTAACAAGTATTGTTGTTGGAAAATTCTTAGCGGCTTTTTCAGTATTCTTGGTTATGACAGCAATAACATTGATTTATCCTATTATCCTAGCAGCATTTGGCACACCTTCTATTCCTGAAATAATCGGAGGATATGTTGGTTTTATACTACTAGGTGCTTCTTTTATAGCTTTCGGTATTTTTGCATCATCTCTTACTGAAAGTCAGATTATTGCAGCTATAGTTAGCGTTGTAGGTTTACTAATTATGTGGTTATTGCAGTCAATTGCTCCTGCACTTGGAGGCATATGGTCAAAAATTCTCAGTTGGTTCTCACTTTATTCAAGAACTGAGGATTTATATGCAGGCATTCTATCATTAAAATCAATTGTGTACTATTTGAGTTTTTCAGCAGTATTTGTATTTCTTGCAATTAGAGTAATAGAAAAAAGACGTTGGAGCAAGGGGTGATTAAAGTGGGAAAATTAAAATTTAATAAAAGATCTCTTAAATATGGTTCAAATTCTATAATTTTAATTGCTATTGTAATAGCAATAGCAGTAGTTATTAACCTACTTGTTGGTATGGGTGATTTAAAATTGGATTTGACATCAGATCAATTATATAGTCTAAGTGATAACAGTAAGGCGATTTTGAAAAATATTAAAAAGGAAGTAAAAATTTACGGCTTGTTTGATGATGGACAGATACCTACTGGCAATGCATATAAAGACATAATCAATCTTTTAGATGAATATGAGCAATTAGGATTCAAGGTAACTTATATTGATCCCAATAAAGACCCAGGTACAATTACTTCTTTAGACCCTGATAAAACAAAAGGAATTGAAATGGGTGATTTTGTAGTTAAATGCGGCAACAAGGTTAAAAAGCTTAGTGCAACAGATCTCTATGGTTCAGATACTCAATTTGGAAGATTGTATAAGGCCGAGCCTCTTATAACAGGTGCTATAAAATTTGTTTCTTCAGATGTAACTCCAATGGCTTATTTTGTAGAGGGCCATGGAGAGTATTCAATAACATCTGATATGACTCAAATAAAAACTGCATTGGAAAATAATAATTTTGAGGTTAAGTCACTTTCACTTTTATCAGGAGACAAGATTCCTGACGATTGCAAATTATTAGTATTTGCTTCACCTAAAAAGGACTTATCTGAGGCTGAAAAGATTAAAGTAGATGCTTACCTGAAAAAGAATGGTAGAGCGGTATTCTTGCTTGGCTCAGTTGAATCAAGTGAAAAATTGGCAAATTTTGAATCAGTTTTATCTGGATTCAATATTGGTATAAATTATGATAAAGTAAAAGAAACAGATCAAAGTAAAAGCTTGCCTACTGATGAGTATTCTATTATTGCAACATTAGAGAATAATAGTGTCAATACTGCTTTAGGTAGTAGTGGAGCTCAGGTATTCTTTCCAGATTCAAGAAGCTTAAGCATTTTGAAAAATGCAAAAGAATGGCTAACTACTACATCTTTGATTAAAACAAGTGAAAAAGCAGTAGCAGTAAATATATTAGATCAGAGTACAGAACAAGGGGCATTTGATTTAGCTATTGCATCCGAAATAAGTGGTGGTAGTAAAGTGTTGGCTTTTGGTAATGGGGTATTCTTAACAGACTCTGCATTATCAAGTCAGTATGCATCAAGTTTCTCAAATGGTGCAACCTACTTCCTAAATGCTGTTGTTAACTGGACACAGGATAAAACAGATGAAGCAACAGTTTCATCAAAGTTAGTTTCTAAAAAAGAATTAACAACTACTGCTGGACAAACAAAGACTATTTCTATATTACTAATTGGTGTTCTCCCAATTCTAATTATGGTTTGTGGTTTTATTGTTTGGACTAGAAGGAGGCACTTGTAAAATATGAAGTTATATAGGAATGCTATTATACTTGTTGTGGTCTTAGGATTGTTAGTAGGTGCGTACTTTTTAATTAGCAATAAAAAGGCAGCAACATCAGATGCAGCAGATAAGAGCACAACTACTAATGAAATATCTGTTATAAAAGCAGATTATGAAAAGATTATATCCTTGGAATTTAACAATGAGAATGGATCATTCACATTGAACAAAAAGGATAAAGCCTGGACAATGGATCCTGCCCTTGAACTTCCGATAGATAACTCAATTGCAGGGACTTCTGCTGCAGATATGTCTGCAATTACTGCTGAAAAAGTCATTGAAGAAAAGGCAACAGACTTAAGTAAATATGGCTTAGACAAGCCAGCAACTATAAAGGTTGGCTTGGAAGATGGAAGTAGTATGGAACTTGAAGTGGGTTCAACCAATCCAACAAATGACGGTATCTATGTTATGAAAAAGGGTGATTCAAAGGTCTATTTGATTGGTTCCTATTTTAGCAGTAGCTTTAATTTGAGTAGAGGGCATTTTGCAAAGAAAGAAATATTGCCTGTGGATGCTACGACACTTAAAACTTTGTCATATGAAAAAAATGGTAAAATGCAATTCGCAATTGATGTTGTTTCTGAAAATGAAATGAACGTAACAGCACCATACAAAGAGCAAGGTGAACCTTCTAATATAACACCAATGCTTGCAGCGGTTGTTCAGTTAAAAATACAGGATGTCATTGAAGATAATCCTTCTGACCTTGCTAAATATGGTTTGGATAAACCTGCATTTTCCATTGAGTATGGTGATAAAAGCACTACGAAAAAGCTATTGTTTGGTAAGTACTTGAAAAAAGGAGAATCTGTAGTCTATGCAAAATTCTCTGATGTAAAGAGTGTATTTACTATTGATGTCAGTGCTTTGACATTCCTTGATATAAAGTTTAGCGATATTATTAGCGGGTTTATATATATACCAAGTATTAACGACGTAAATAAAATTGATTTAACAATGGATGGCAAGACGATTGTATCTGATATTACTACTGTTAAAGATAAGTCGGA
The DNA here is from genome assembly GCA_023391425.1 of Bacillota bacterium. Classification (GTDB taxonomy): domain Bacteria; phylum Bacillota; class Clostridia; order Acetivibrionales; family DSM-1351; genus Ruminiclostridium. The sequence continues at coordinate 30,382 of JAEWAX010000043.1, forward strand.
AGATGACAAATTCAAAGTAGATGGTAAGGATGCAAACATGAAAAATGCAGATGGTAAATCCTTGTTTAGAAATTTCTACCAAGCTATGATTGGTGTTACTATGAGCAAGTATGAGCCAGAAGTTAAACCAGCTGGAACGCCTGAGGTAACTATAAAATACTATATGAAGCCTGATTCAAAACCAGTTACAGTTGAGCTCATATCAAAGGATAGCAATTACTATTATGCTATGAAGGATGGCGTCTATACAAATAGACTTGTTCTGAAGTCCAAGTTAAATGAGGCAGATGGAATCAGAGATTCCTATAGTAAACTTAAGAAAGCAATTGATGAAGCTAAGTAAAGATAAAGAAGACTTAGCTCAGGTGAAACCAAATTAAATGTAATGTGATGAGCAGCTCCCACATAGAATTATATTAAGGACAACTAATTATTTAGTTGGCTTGAATTAATAAAACTATGTTGGGAGTTGCTTTTTTTGATAAAGGGAGAGTTAAGTAATATATTCAAGGTTGCCTTTCTTTATATGGCAACAATAATAGGCGCGGGCTTTGCATCTGGTCAAGAGATAATCCAATTCTTTTCTATGTACTATACTGGCGGTTTTTTCGGTGTGTTATTAGCAGGTGTTCTATTTTCATTAGTCGGATACGTAATTCTAAACAAGGTTTATACTGAGAGGATAAGAACCTATGATGAATTCCTATTTCCAATGATGGGCTACTTCTTGGGGCGGGTAATGGAATTTATAGTTATGTTGTTTATGGTATGTATCATGAGTGTTATGGTAGCGGGTCTTGGCAATATTTTAATGGAGCTGACTGGAGTTGAGTATAGATACTGTGTTGCTATAAGTGCCATTGCATGCTTGTTTGCAATAATGACAAATATTAAGGGAATAGTGACCTTGAGTTCCATCCTCTCTCCGTTTCTAGTACTTGGAATTGTATTTGTGGGATGCTATATTCTAGTTACTAAGGATACCTCAGTATTTAATTTAACAAGTAAATTTCATGCTATAACTGATAATTGGGTGTTCTCAGCAATTTTATATGTAAGCTATAATACAATACTGTCGACTGTAATGCTGACAGGTGTCTTGCCTTTCCTAAAGACAAAGAGAGTGAGTACTTGGAGTGGAATAATTGGTGGTGGCATGCTTTGCATTACAGCATTAATTTTGAACTCAGCATTATACTTTTTCTATCCACACTCTGTTACTACTGAAATACCTGTCCTAACTATAATTCAAAACAATAGTCAGGTTTTGGGAAAAATTTATAGCGTTGTTCTCATTTTAGCTATGTTTACATCCGCTATCACATCAGGATATTGCCTTACAGAGCGGATAAGAACCAAAATGAAGTTGAATTACAAGATTGTAGCAACTATACTGTGTGCTCTTGTTATTCCAATGTCTTCATTAGGATTTTCTAGCTTAATTTCTACACTTTATCCTGTATTCGGATACTTAGGCTTATTCTTATTATTTGTGTTAATATTCCAATTTATAAGAACTAAATTTTTAACCCCTCATAAAAAATAATTAGAATTTCTAGTACAAATAAAATCTCCTTAGGATGAGAGGCTATCTATAATTGAATATGCGATAGCTGAATCCTGAATCAATATAATCATCAAGCAGGTAATAGTAGATATAATCAACTTTATATGCTAAAATTTTAATACACAGAAGAAAACAGAGGTGTATTAAAATATGAATTCCAATTCGGAATCAAAAGTAGTTAATATTAAAAAATCTAACTCTATTGCAGGAGTAATATCTTTTTTTCTCCTTATTTTTGCCATTTCTATTGTAGCATTCACTGTATATTTAAAGACTGCTGGCTATGATTTTTCTAGCTTGAGTATAAAAGATGCCATTAAATTTATTAGTAGTGAACAAAAAGCAAAAAGTGAAGCCGCCTCAGAGATACCATTTTCAAAAGACGGAAGCGCCGATTGCAAGCTATATAAAGGTTATATTATTGTTTTATCAAAGGATGGGGTAAAATGGTATAATAAAAGTGGCAAATTACTTCAAGAAAATGCTTTTACCCTGACTAGACCTGTTCTAAGGAATTCAAATAAATATATGGCTGTGGCTGATATTTCTGGAAGGGATATTTATTTTTACAAAGATAAAACTCTGTTATGGACAAGAAAGCTTGATAATCAAATAATAAATGCTAGTGTAAGTGATGATGGGTACTGCACAGTAGTAACACAATCAAAAGAATATAAGGCTTCTGTTCAGGTAATTGATATAAATGGTGCGGATAAATACACAAAGCTATGTGCGGAGGATATCGTTTTAGGTGCAAAGGCTATACATAACGGTCAAGATGTACTAATAAATAAGGTGGATACAGATAGTGTTAAGACAGGTACTCAATTAGAATTTAATAATATTTATGAAGAAAAACCCTTTGCAACTGTTAAAATAGCTGACAACGTACTTCCAATAGTAATATCTCATGGAGAAAATGAAATTGCTGTTGGACAGAATACTATAATATTCATGGACAAGCAGGGTAAGGAAGTATGGAGGAAAAGTGCAGATTCGATATTTTGCATTGCCCCAAACAGTGAGAAATACATAATAATAGCAGGAAAGTTCACAAACACTGCCGGAGTGGCAAAGCAACAAGTTTTGGCTCTAAATACAGAGGGTGAAGAAGTCTATAGTTTTGACCAACCTGAGAATATTACTGGAATGTATTTATATGGTGATAGACTTGCACTAAGAACTCAAAGAAGCATTTACTTATATTCATTGAAAGGTAAGAAACTTGGCCAGTATTCTGCCCGTAATGACATAAAGGATGCATATCTTGTTGGTAGTAATGAAGCAATTGTGGTTTCGGGAGGAACTATTTCTTTAGTAAAAATTACAGATTAAGAAATAGATAAACAGAGTTCTTGGCTTCATGAGAAGTTATTATTTAGCTGTTCCTAAAAGAAAGGGATGAGTATGAACTGGACAGACATAGCTGTTTTTATTATTATAGCGGTATTCATGTTTATAGGTCTTAAAAACGGTTTTTTATATTCGGTTTTTAGACTTCTTTCTTATATACTATCTGTCATTTTTGCTATTAAATTTTACCCAGTACTATCAGCCATGCTACAAAAAACAATTATATATACCAACATAAAAACAGCCGTAGTCAAGGGTATCATTAAACAGCAATCAGAGAATATTTATGCCATAAAGGATAAAACCGCTCAAACAATAGTTGATGGACTAAAACTTCCAGGCTTTATTAAGGATTCTATACTTCAAAACATAACAGGCAAAGACATTTTTGGAATGCAAAAGATAATGGATGCTATAGGAACAGAAATAGCAATGCTAGTAATAAATATACTAAGTGTTATCTTGATTTATGTAATAATAAGGATTGCTCTAGTTTTTGCAAGAGTAATAATAAAAGCAATATCGAGACTTCCTGTGTTCAAACAGCTAGATAAAACGGGAGGGTTTGTTTTAGGTGCTATAGAAGGCATTCTTGTAGTATATATTGTATGTGCTGTGCTTATTCTTTTCAGTGCATTTCCGAAATTTTCGTCAACGATTGACGATATTGAAAACTCACGGTTCGCAAATTACTTCTATCAAAACAATTTTATAGTTAGTTGGATAGCACCAGAAGAAGACCAAACTAAAACGTGAAGGTCAATTCACATTAACCTATTTCAATCAGATTTGGTAACAGTATTTGCCATATGATATAAACTCTGATATATTAAAATGCAGAATATATTTATTTTTGGCTTATATGTATATTTCTAGGTGCGAAATTAAAGAAAAATTCTTAAGATAAATAGAAATATCTAACTAAGACTAAGCTATGGTTTAATTCTTAATAAATTTAAAGGGAGACTTATATATGAGTATATATTGGAGTAAAATTACACAAAGCATCGAGCCCTATGTTCCAGGAGAACAGCCTAAAGATAAAAAATATATAAAATTAAATACGAATGAAAATCCGTACCCACCATCTCCAAAAGTAATAGAAGCTATTACGCAGGCTGCTAATGGAAATCTTCAGTTGTACCCTGACCCTAACTGTGATGAACTTAGAGCTACTGTAGCAAAGTATTATAATTTATCGCTAGAACAGATTTTTGTTGGCAATGGTTCTGATGAGGTACTTGCGTTCTCTTTTATGGCATTTTTTAATCAAGAAAAGCCTGTTTTGTTTCCAGATATAACTTATAGCTTTTATGAAGTTTATGTTAAATTATTAAATCTAAATAATAAGTTGATATCATTAGATGAGAAATTTGATTTTTCAGCAGACTCATTTTGTATTGATAATGGAGGGGTTGTAATTGCAAATCCTAATGCGCCAACTACAAAATACATATCAACTGAATTAATAAAACAAATTGTAGAATATAACATTAAAAGTGTTGTTATAGTAGATGAAGCCTATATAGATTTTGGTGGAGAATCTATGGTGGAATTTGTAGATAAATATCCAAACCTACTAGTTGTCCAGACACTTTCTAAATCAAGAGCACTAGCAGGGCTACGAGTTGCATTTGCTTTTGGGCATAAAGATTTGATAGAAGGTCTTAATAAAATAAAAAATTCTATAAACTCTTATACGGTTGACCGCCTCGCTTTAGCTGGTGCAAAAGCAGCTATTGAAGATGAAGCCTATACCCGAAGTATATCCTTAAAGATTATAGAGACAAGAGAAACGGTAGTACCAATTTTAAGAGAATTGGGTTTTAAAGTATTAGAATCGAAAGCAAATTTTTTGTTTGTAAGCCATAATACAATACGTGCTGAAGTCATATTTAGTGAATTAAGGAATAGGGGTATTCTTGTAAGATATTTTAATAAACCTAGAATTGACAAATTCTTAAGAATCAGTATAGGTACTAATAAGGAGATGGAAGTGCTTATAAATAACTTAAGAGAAATTATCCAAGATTTACACTAACTAGACTTAATGTTTTTTATTTAATACAACCTTTGTTTTGAATGTTTTTTATCCACTTGCCACTTCTGTATAGACACACATTTAACTAAATAGTACAATAAACTCAATTAAGCTGGGAGTGTATCCCAGCTGTTGTTTTACACTATAGAAAAGTATAAGTGCAACTAAGCTTCATATATTTGAGAGCTATTATGCTCGAGGAGGTCTTATGAAAAGTGATATCGTAAAAAAAGGTATTGAGAAAGCTCCACATAGATCGTTATTTAAGGCAATGGGCTATACAGATGAAGAGATTGAGAGACCTTTGATTGGTGTAGTTAATTCCAAGAATGAGATAATACCTGGGCATATCCATTTAGACAAGATTACCGAGGCTGTCAAAGCAGGTATCAGAATGGCAGGCGGTACGCCAATTGAGTTTGGTGCAATTGGTGTATGTGATGGTATAGCGATGGGGCATACAGGAATGAAATATTCTTTGGCTACCAGAGAACTTATAGCTGACTCCTGCGAGGCTATGGGGCTAGCACATAGCTTTGACGGAATGGTATTTATTCCAAACTGTGATAAGATTGTGCCAGGTATGCTAATGGCAGCAGCGAGAATTAATGTACCAGCTATAGTGATTAGCGGTGGCCCAATGCTCTCGGTAAATAAAGATGGAAAGCAGCTGGACCTGAATAGTGTTTTTGAGGCTGTAGGAGCTTTTAAAGCAGGAACGATGACTGAAAATGAGGTATGCGACATAGAAGATAATGCCTGCCCTGGCTGTGGTTCCTGCTCAGGAATGTTTACTGCCAATTCAATGAATTGTCTTACAGAGGTACTTGGTATGGGGCTCACAGGCAATGGAACTATTCCAGCAGTATATGCAGAGAGGATAAGACTAGCTAAGCATGCAGGAATGAAGATAATGGAGCTTGTTGAAAAGGATATTAAGCCGTCAGACATTTTAACTATAAAGGCCTTTGAAAATGCTTTGACAGTAGATATGGCGCTAGGCTGTTCTACAAACTCTGTTCTACATCTACCTGCGATAGCAAGTGAAGCAGGAGTGCAAATAAATCTTGATATTATTAATGAAATTAGCTCGAAAACACCAAACTTATGTAAATTAGCACCTGCGGGAAAGTATCATATTCAGGACTTGTATGCAGCAGGTGGAGTACAGGCTGTAATGCACGAGCTTTCTACTAGAGGATTATTACACCTGAACTTAATTACAGCTACTGGTAAGACTGTAGGAGAAAATATTCAAAGCGCTAAAGTAAAAGACTATGAAGTTATCAGACACATTGATGCCCCACATAGTACAACAGGTGGAATAGCAGTGCTTAGAGGTAATATTGCACCAGATGGAGCGGTAGTAAAAAAATCAGCTGTTGCAGATTCAATGCTAGTCCATACGGGGCCTGCTCGGGTATTTGATAGTGAAGATGATGCTATTAAAGCAATTTATAATAGTGAAATTGTGAAAGGCGATGTGGTTGTAATACGTTATGAGGGACCAAAGGGAGGCCCGGGTATGCGTGAAATGCTTGGACCTACCTCTGCAATAGCAGGCATGGGCTTAGACTGTGATGTAGCTCTTATTACAGATGGAAGGTTTTCTGGTGCATCTAGAGGAGCATCAATTGGCCATGTATCACCAGAAGCAATGGAGGGTGGACCGATAGCCCTAATACAGGAGGGAGATATTATAAACATTGATATTCCCGCAGGACGCTTGAACGTAGAATGTTCATATGAAGAATTGAGTAAGAGAAAAGCAAACTGGAATGCACCAAAGCCAAAGATAACAACAGGCTATCTCGGCAGATATGCAAGGCTGGTAACATCAGCAAGTACTGGAGCGGTACTGAAGTAGATGAAAGGAGAGTGAGTGAGTATGAAGTTGTCGGGGGCCGATGTAATTATAGAATGTTTAAAGGAGCAAGGCGTTGATACTGTATTTGGATATCCAGGAGGGCAAGCCATAATTATTTATGATGCATTGTACAGGGCTAGAAATGAGATACGCCACATACTCACCTCGCATGAGCAAGGTGCATCACATGCAGCAGATGGCTATGCACGAGCTACTGGAAAGGTGGGTGTTTGTATTGCAACTTCTGGTCCAGGTGCCACGAATCTTGTGACAGGAATCGCAACTGCATATATGGATTCAGTTCCAATGGTTGCAATAACGGGGCAAGTTCCAACTAATCTGCTAGGAAAGGATTCTTTCCAAGAGGTTGATATTACAGGAATAACAATGCCTATAACAAAACATAACTACATTGTAAAGGATGTTACAAAGCTAGCAGATGCCATTAGAAAGGCTTTCGCTATTGCTAAAGAAGGCAGACCAGGGCCTGTATTAGTGGATGTATGCAAGGATGTCACTGCAGCACTGGTAGAATATACACCTCGGGAGCCAGATAAAAAGGATTATATATCAAGTAAATATTACAATATTACTAGTGAAATGCTGGATGAGGCTGTAAAAGCAATTAATAATGCCAGTAGGCCAGTTATTATATCCGGGGCTGGTGTTGGAATTGCAGGTGTAGAAGAAGAAGTTAGGACATTAGCTGAATCTGCATGCATTCCGGTATGTACCTCGTTAATGGGAATGGGTACTTTCCCTGGAACACACAAGCTTTTTATGGGTATGATAGGAATGCATGGTACAAAAGCGTCAAACTATGCAGTTCACAATTGCGATTTGCTTATAGCAATTGGAAATCGATTCAGTGATAGAATTATTAGCAAGGCTAGTAACTTTGCACCAGAGGCTAGAATTATGCACATTGATGTTGATTGCGCTGAGGTAGGCAAAAATGTAAGTGTGGATTTCCCATTAGTAGGAGATATAAAGAAAATACTAAAAACATTACAAAATGGAATTGTCCCGAAACAGGAAACACAATGGATTACCAGAATTAACACTTGGAAAGAAATGTACCCATTAAAATATACTTACTCCGAAGAGAGCATCAGACCACAGTACATTGTGGAGAGGATTTATGAATTGACAAAAGGGGATGCTATTATAACTACCGAGGTTGGTCAGCATCAGATGTGGGCAGCCCAGTATTATAAGTTTAGTAAGTTTAGACATTTCATTTCCTCTGGTGGTTTGGGAACAATGGGATATGGATTAGGAGCATGCATAGGTGCTCAGTTGGCAAGACCAAATAAAAAGGTTATTAATATTGCAGGTGATGGCAGCTTCAGAATGAACTTAAATGAGCTTGCAACAGCAGTCGAGTATAAGCTTCCTATTATAATTGCACTTTTTAATAATAAAGCGCTCGGCATGGTGCGACAGTGGCAGGAATTGTTTTATGATAGCAGGTTTAGTCAAACGACTATTGATAGAGGAACTGATTTTGCCGCATTGGCAAATGCCTTCGGCGCAAGAGGTATAAATGTGACGCACCCGGATGAAGTGGATGGGGCAATCATTTCTGCGCTAGGTGAAACAGATAGACCTGTTCTATTAAACTTTGTAATTGACAAGGATGACAAGGTGTCCCCAATTGTACCACCGGGTGCAGCACTATGTGATGTGGTAGATTGCTAATTGAAGTGTATCAGAGAATAAAGAGGAAGACCGTGTATATACCAGGGCATATATACACGGTCTTTCTCTTTGAAGGGATTTTGCTTCACCCTTTTGTTTAGTAAAGACGTACTTCAAAAATTCTTGCGGAGGAATAACCATAGGTGGAAGAGACTGAAATGTTAATCTTATCAGCATTTACTGACAGTGGCAGATGGATTATGTTAAGCCGTTGAAAATTATCTTTCACAATTTCAGTGTATATCTCTTTACTACCATTATAGAAGGTGACAGAATAATCCTTTACCAATTCATCTGGTAGTTCCTTGACCTGACGACTTCTCACCTGGTTAGTGATGGAAGGCATGATTTCCCTGGTTAGGTTGGGGTCAAAGGTAAGGCGTATTTCGTGAATCTCCTTCTGACTATCCAAGGCCAGTGTCAATGTTTGGCAGCCTTCACTGAGCGTTGCCGATTCCCAGCAATTGCTCTTACTACCCAAAGATCGGGTAACACCATTAATCACATTTTCTGGCTCACAACCAGGTATATAGCTGGTGGCAGATATGGAGGCATATCGTGCAAGGTCAGTTGGATCAGTGTTCTTATAGCCAGGAATATAGCAGTCATCCTTTAATAGGGTTTGCTGCAATTCATCTAAATGGGCTGTGATTTCTCTCGGTGTGCAATTGTATTTAACTGCCATCGCGGCTGCAGTTCCTGTTGCCTGACCTCCCACAGCACAAGTGCCCATTACACGTGTACTCCCAAATGCCATCTTCGACGTACTAATATCTCTGCCTGCCATCATAAGATTTTTTATATTTTTGGAATAATAGCATCTATAAGGAATGGTATATACGCCATCAAAGTTAAAAATTCTAGAGGGATATTTATCAAAGTCAAGAATTCCGCCTGGCACATGCTCATCCATAGGCCAACCGCCATAGGCCACAGCATCCTCAAAGATTCTGCTGGAACGAACGTCGTTTTCGTTTAACAAGTAATCACCTACAAGACGACGGCTTTCGCGATAGCCTGGTACCATGCCAACCCAGACTAGGTCATAGTTTTCAGCTCCGTGATCGCTACAGTTTTTAATATGATCCCACACGCCGTACACGCACTTTAGCAATTCATCACGAATTATCTCTCCCTCGGCGATAATATCATCATATTGTCCACCTAGCTCTATCCACCAGTAACCAGCGTCCATCGCATAAAATTCTGGTAAATTCTTCATTTCACCTGCGATAAATTCTGCAGGCGCGCCACCTTCTCCAAGCGCAATTGTACTGTTGTAATGGCGTCTATGTTTTAAATCTTCCTCAGAAAAGCTGTAGGCCCAGAACGGTTTTTTGAATTTGACTGGTTCGCCGCGATCAACAGCCTGAAACATCAGGGTATTGCCCATAGTAAATTTGTTGGCTTCCTCAGGAGCGTTTGGTTCATTAAACTCATAACGGGATTCACTGCCTATCCGTGCTTCAGCGCCTGCTAATGTGCCGAGGGTGCCGTGGCCTGTTGCATCTATAAAAATCTTACCAGAGATCTTGAACATTGTTTCAGTGGTAGTCTGGTGGCAAAGTACCGAAATGATTTGATCATTTTCACATTCTGCACTATTCATGTTGGTATTTAAGAGAATCTCAAGGTTCTCTGTTTGTCTGGTTTTTTCAAGAAGTAGGGTATCCCAAATGCTAAAGGACTGGGCGGTGTTAAAGTTCTTATTTTCAAGTAAGAGCTCCTCTAAAATTCCAGTTTCAGCGTTGTTTGGCTTTGCCATATGACAGCTGGCACCGACAATGTGCATACGAACTTCTGAACTGGCGTTTCCGCCCAAAACCGAACGGTTTTGGAGTAGAACGGTCTTTGCTCCATGCCTGGCGGAAGCTATGGCGGCACACACACCCGCTAGTCCTCCGCCAATTACAACTACATCATAACATTTTTCATAATATCTATTCTCAACATTCATTATCGACACACTCCTTTTAATAAGCACGGATTTCAAATATTCTCACATTGGAGTATCCGTGAGTTTCCAAAACGGTTACCTCGACGCGGTCGCCGCAAGTACCCTCAGGAAACTCATGGATGTCGAGACGCTGATAATTATCTGTGATTTCTTTAAAATAAATAAGCTCATCACCATTGTACACCCTTATTTCATAATTCTTCACAAGCTCTGTTGGCATACCTTTCACCTGAGAATCTCTAACATTTCTGGTCATGGAAGGTATGATTTCACGGTTTAGGTTAGGATCGAAGGTAAGGCGAAGCTGCCTTAGCGTATTGGGTGCAGATAGCCTAAAAGATATACTCTCGCCTCTTTGGGAGATTCTATTGGATTCCCAGCAGTTTTTTTCATCGCCCACGGTTCTTGAGAATCCATTTATTACATTTTGTGGCTCACAGCCTTCAATATAACTAGTAGCGGATATGGAGGCACCCAATAAAAGATCTGAGGAGTCAGTGTTTTTACACCCAGGGATATAGCAGTCATCCTTCAACAAGGTTTGCTGGAGTTCCTCCATATGTAGAGATACCTCTCTTGGGGTACAGCTATATTTTATTGCCATAGCAGCAGCGGTGCCAACAGCCTGACCGCCTACTGCACAGGTACCCATTACACGAGTGGAGCCTAATGCCATTTTAGTTGTGCTAATATTCCTACCTGCCATCATAAGGTTTTCAATGTTTTTAGAGTAGTAGCAGCGGTAGGGTATGGTGTACGCTCCAGGGAAGTTTATGTACCGCACTGGAGGCCCTTTATGGAAAATACCCATCGGAGGATGCTCATCCATAGGCCAACCACCGTAGGCTACGGCATCGTCAAAAATCCTGTTTGCAGATACATCATTTTCATTTAATAGATAATCGCCTACAAGACGGCGGGATTCCCTTACTCCAGGAACAGATCCAACCCAGGTAAGAGCGTAGTTTTCTGCACCGTGGTCACCACAGTTTTTAATATGATCCCAGATACCATAAACACATTTGTATAAATCCCTAGTGATACATTCATGATCTCCAATAATATCCTTACTTGTTCCACCAAGCTCAATCCACCAGTATCCGGAATCTACGTTGTATTGTTCCTTAACTCCATTTTCGCCATGATCAAGTACCATATTACCATGACCCCGGTATTTTAAGTCCTCCTCATCAAAGGAATAAGCCCAGGAAGGCTTTTTGAATTTTACCGGTTCGCCCATATCTTCTGCAATAAACATCAGGGTGTTACCCATTGTGAACTTATTGGCTTCCTTTGGTGCATTGGCCTCGCTGAATTCTTCACTGCTTTCGCTACCTACACGGTATTGTGCACCAGCTAAAAAGCCTAGTGTACCATTGCCTGTGGCATCAACAAAAATATCTGCAGAAAAGCTGTAGGTGGTTTCAGTGGTGGTCTGATGACAGATAACGCAGCTTATTTTGTTGTCACAGGTTTTGATGTTGTCCATTGAAGTGTTTATGAAGCAGTCAAGGTTTTTCTGAAACCGTATTTTTTCCCATAAAACAGAGTCCCAAATACAAAATGAATGATAAGGATTGCGCTGCTTATTTTCTAATAAAAGCTCCTCTAAGATACCTGTTTCGGCTAAATCGTTTTTACTTAGATGGCAACTCGCTCCTGTAATATGCATTCGTATTTCAGAACTGGCATTTCCACCAAAAACCGGACGAGCATGTATTATAGCAGTTTTTGCCCCGTTCCTGGCTGCTGCAATAGCGGCTGTGATACCTGACATACCTCCGCCTATGACGACAACATCATACTTTTTATCATAGTATCGTTTTGCTTTCATTATTGTGTCCTCCAAAGTTATTGTGGTTTTTTAAATTGTATGATGTTTTTGAAATGCATACCTTAAATAAACTGCAAATAATCTTTGAAATTCTGCAAATCATAATCTATTACAATCCTGCTCAATCTATTACAATCCTGTGATTCTATTGAAAAATCAGCAATTATGCAACATATTCATTTGTGAGGGTAGACATAATGTGCTAAAATTTAAATAATATAAGTCGAATTTACCTAATGGATGTGATAACTGATGGACAGATATTTTAATGTATTAGAATATATTAAAAATATTATATCCGAACTTGGCTGTCAAATTGCAATTAAGGATTTTGTCGGTTTTATCGAAAAGGATCCAGATGTAGCCCATCTGATAAATCCATATTATATACATAAGTCATCCTTTTGCATGTTTATAAAATCTAATCAAGAGATGTGGATGCGGTGCCAAAATACAAGTAAGCTGCTACTCAAAAAATGCCAATCTTGTGAAGATTATTTTGTTGGTACTTGTTATTGCGGATGTAGTGAGATGGTAATTCCAGTTAAATACAACAGTAATGTAATTGCTGCCATATGTATCTACGGTTTTGAACTGGATGCTAAACGTGCTGTCCATCGTATTGAAAAGGCAGTAAAAAAATATAAACTCCACGAGGGAAAGGCAATGCAGCTTTACGCTAAGTCCGTTAAAGAGGATACCTTGGATTTCAGTAAGATTCTATCACGTTGTGGAATTTTAGTAGATTTTTTTAGGATGTATTACAAAGCCCTTGTGAACGCGGGAACCGTGAACCCACATACAGTTTATAATGCCGACACAAGCAGGGCTTATATTCTTTCTAATGCCATTGAATTTATCCGATTGAACTATGCGGATGATATTCACATCGCTGATATTACTGCATTTTGCCAGTGCAGCGAATCCTACATTAGCCATGTTTTTAAGAAAAGCATGAATCAGAATATCAGTCGATATATTAATCAGGTACGTATTGACAAGGCTAAGGAACTAATTGCAGGGACATCGTTTAGTTTCTATGAGATATCAGGTAGATGTGGGTTTTCAGACCCCAATTACTTCTCGTCGGTTTTTAAGAGGCATACTGGATTATCTCCATCAGTGTATAAAAATAATATTAAGGTAGAGAAGGTGCGTATTTGAATATCTTGGGTGGGGTGAAGCTATCATCACGTATTTTTATCATTATAGTATTATTGATTTTACTTCCATTTGCAATAATGCTTCAGTATGTAAAGATTGACATGGAAAGGATATTGCGTGAAGAAATAAGTCTTAAAATTATACAGAATTTAGCCAAAAGTGAAAATGAAATTAGCCAAATATTCAATAATATGGCGAGCATATCTAATGCATTTTATAATGATCCTGAAATTGCAAAAATCTTTAGTAATGATTCCTACACTTACTACGAACGTACAGTGGCTTTTAACAATATGGTGAATCAAATTTCAATGCAAAACCTGTACGACAATAGTATTAATAATATGAAAATTACGTTTTTTGATAAAAATAAACAGACATATGCCAATTGGAGCTTGAATTATAACGATTATACCTATCTTTTAGATCAGGATTGGGTGAAGAAAAGTACAGAAACTAAGGGGTATATTATATGGAATATGTCCTCAAAAGGGTACGGAGAAAAGGGTGATTTAGAGAATGCAAACCAGATTTCTCTTGCTCGTTCGGTTATGAATGGTGATCACTCGGACAATATTTTGGGAACAATTCTTATAAGCATTGATCAACAGCAGATATCAGATGTCCTTAATACCTATAAATATTCTGAACTTGATTCTGCTTTTGCTTCCACACAAGAGGGAGAGGTTCTGTTTCAAAACAATGATATTCTTTCGGAAGAAGAACTAAATAGGCTTGCAAAGGAATATAGTGGTAAACAGAGTGGGGATACAGTGCTTAAAGTCAACGGCAGGAGTTATCTGCTTAGCTTCTATACTGTCAAACTTACCAGTATGTACTCGCGAAAGCAGCTCAAGATTTTTTATCTTACTGATTACCATAAATTAAATCTAAAGTTAAATAGTCTAATGATTAAGATTAATATAATTTGTATATTGTTTATTGTTGTTGTATTGCTGGTTGCTTTTGCTATTGCCAGATGGATAGCAAAGCCTATTAGCGTGCTATCTAGTCAAATGAAAAATTATCGGGTTGGGGAAGCGCCAGTAGCTTTAGGAAATAGCAGAAAAGATGAGATAGGAGAAATTTATTCGGTATATCATAATATGTCAGTACATATTAATGACCTTTTTATAAAACTGCGGCAGGAACAGGTGACAAAGGAAAAGTATCAATATGAATCATTACGCTCTAAAATGAGTCCTCATTTTCTCTTCAATACTTTAAACAGTATACGTTGGATGGCGATAATTCGTAAAGCCGACAATATTAGAGAAAGTATTGATTCTCTTGCAGAGATATTAAAATATAGTCTGACCCAGGACGATGAGATGGTTACCCTTGCAAAAGAAATTGAAATCGTCAGAAGTTATTGTTATATACAAGACATGCGGTTCGGCAACAGCTATTCCCTAACAGTGAATTTAGCGCACGGATTGGAGCAGTGCCAGATTATCAAATTTATCCTTCAACCCACCGTTGAGAATATCTTTAAGCATGCCTTTCCACATGATTCGAGCGGGGGCATTATCACTATCTGCGGATGCATTGAAAAAAACGGATGTCTTGCGATATCCATTTCAGATAATGGTAAAGGTTTTTCTGAGGAAAGTATTACTGGATTCTATAGGAAAAGAGAAGGTAAGGATTTTGAAAATAGCGGCGAAGGTATTGGGTTAGGTATTATTGACGAGCGGATTCGGATTTCCTTTGGTAACCGATTTGGTATAGATATTTCCAATAATGATCAGGGTGGTGCTAAGGTAGACTACTGTCTCCCAGTGATTTATCCTGATTTGGAAAAGGAGGAGACTGCGGAATGAAAAGGGTAATGATAGTAGATGATGAGTATCTTGTGCGAATTGGTATAAAATCTATGCTGGACTGGGAGGAACGTGGCTATTCCATTGTGTGTGACGCCACCAATGGACAGGACGCCCTTGATAAAATACCCCGGTTTTCACCTCAGATTATTCTTACTGACCTAATGATGGAGCCGGTGAACGGGCTTGAGCTTATAGAATATTGTGCTAAAAATTTTCCGGATATTAAAATCATAGTTTTAAGCAATTATAATGATTTCGAAAAGGTTAAGACAGCAATGAAGCTTGGCGCAAGCGATTTTTTATTCAAACTTACTGCTAATACAGATGAGCTTGTTACAGTCTTGGACAGCGTGTCAAAGGAAATAGACAAACGGAGACTATCAGGGAAGGATGCTGAAATGCTTCTGAACCGTAATGCTGGAGCTATACGTCAGAGATTGATTCGCATGATGATTGAGTACAGCCATATAAATGAAGCTGATTTGCGAAACGAGTTGCATCTGATAGAAGTAAAATGCGATTTTGATGAGCCATATGCCGTATTATATTTAAACGTTGCAAATTACAATGTTATTCAATCAACATGCGATGTGATGGAGCCCGATTTATTTTCTGCATCTTTAGAAAATATTGTGGAAGAAGTGATGAGTGAGTTTTTTATTTTGCAGACATTCCGATATGAAAATGGACAATGCATAGTTACGATAAACCTACCAGAAAGAAAATTCAGCAGAGAGTTTATTGAAAAGATAGAAGCAGGTTTTAACCGCGTAGTAAAATATGTTGACCTCTATTTTGGAATGCAAATATATGGCGTATTAAGTAAGAGGACTATAGGATTAAAGGCCTTTTCCCATGCTGTGGTCAACTGTAAAAATGTAATGAATGATAGGTTCCGTATGAAAGAAAACAAGCTGCTTTTATGCACTGAGGAAATGTCGTCGCAACAGAAGTTGTGTAGTGAGGGCAAGTTAAACTTGTCAGACTGGAAAACATCACTAGAAGATTTCAGTTTCTCAGATGCTGAGGCATTTTTGAAAAAGACCATAGGGCATTTTTACGAAATGGAGGGCGTAGAACCACATTTAATAAGAGAAATGCTATATGAGCTTTACCGAGTGATGAAGGCTGATGGACTCACAAAAGGAATTATGGTCGACAAACTGACGGATGGTTATGGCATAATGCTATACCAGGCCATTTTTCAGTATGATTTACTACTAAATATTGAAGAGTGTTTTTTGTCAGTACTTGGTCAGTATGTTGAAGAGAGCAGTAAAAACGGTAATAAAAAATTAAAGAAGGAAATTACGCAAATTATTACTTATGTTAAAGAAAATCTTAAGGGAGATTTAAGTATTGCAACTGCTGCACGAGTGATACACATTAGTGAAAGCTACTTCTCCCATCTATTCAAGAGTGAATTGGGAGTATCCTTTATTGACTATGTAAATCGGTTGAGGATTGAAAAAGCCATAAAACTGTTGAACGAAACCGACAAAAATATTAATGAAATAGCTTATGAGGTTGGAATTAATAGTCCAAATTACTTTAGCATTCTTTTTAAGAAAATTACAAAATTCTCTCCAAATGAGTACAGAAACAACAAAATTGCAGAATAGTAATACTTATCTAAAAATAATAAACATTTTAGATATAAAAAATATGCAATGAAAACAAACTTTTCTGAAAATCAAAATCACAAATAAATAATAAGCAGAATAGTAAATGCAAGAAGTAGTTTTATTAATTAACATCGAAACAGAATCAGTTTACGATATTAGTGTGCTTAGAAGCACAAAAATATTATAGAACTAGGGAGGATTAAAAATGTTAAAAAAAACTTTGGCTATTTCCCTTACGCTGGCGTTACTTGTGCCAATGATGGCTGGTTGTGGTAGCACACCAGCAGAGCAGACATCTAACTCGACTTCGGCAGGCACGTCTGCGACAACTGAGACTCAAAAACCTAAAGAAACCGTAACACTGAAATTTTGGGGTGGAGTTCCCGCAGAATACGGGCCACAATTGACTGTGGATGCTTTTAACAAACAGTACAAGGATAAGGGGATACAAGCGGAATACACTCGTTTTGTAAACGACGATACAGGTAATATGAAACTTGAGACCACATTGCTTGCTGGAGGCGATATTGATGTCTTCCTTACTTATACATCTAGCAATCTTGTAAAAAGAGGAACTGGAGGTATGGCACTTGAATTATCAGACAAGCTTAGTAAGATTGGTTTTGATCCTACTACTGAGCTAGGTAGTGGTGCATCCCCTTATATTTATGACGGAAAAGTATACGGTCTTCCAACTAAAATGGAAAATTACTATATTCTAGCTAACAAGAATATGTTCGACGAAGCAGGAATTTCTCTTCCAGAATCATGGACTTATGATGAATTCAGGGAGACTGCAAAAAAATTGACAAAGGGGGAGGGCCAGAATAAGGTTTATGGTATGTATTGGAATACATCAATGGAGATTTATAGACCTTCATATATAGCACAGACAGTTTTAGGCTCGAATTTTCTGTATAAAGAAGGCGGCAAGGAGACAAATCTAGATAATCCAGAACTTATTAAGGTGAACAAGCTGGTTGCGGACATGATGTTGGTGGATAAATCCGCTGTAACCCATACCGATAATGTAACCCAGAAGTTGTCGGTAGAGAGTGTATTCCTTACAGGGAAGAGTGCTATGTCTTTAGGTGTCTGGTCAATTAGATCCATAAAGGATTTAGAAAAATACCCACACGACTTCGTTACAGCATATCTGCCAGTACCAGTATCGGATAAATCTGCAGCAAAGTATTCCATTGGAGAGAGTGTTATTGGCGATTTTATATGTGTTAACTCCAAATCTGAAAAAATTGATCAAGCTTTAGAATTTGTAATGTGGTATACCAAAGGAGGCATGTTACCAATGACAGCATTTGGACGTGTGCCGATTTACAAAGGTATCGACTCAAAACAGATTGCCGACGAATATATGAAGAAGGGCGAAAACATCCTAGATCGTAATACAGTGGAAAAATTCCTGGATAAGAAGGACAATTTAGCAGTTTCTACCCAAACTACAAAACTCCCAGAAATTCAAAAGGTGTATAACGATGCATTAGAGTCGATTTATACTGGAAATAAGGATGCTGCATCTGCACTAGGCGAAGCAAAGATTAATGCAGACAAATTCCTTAAATAATATACGATATTGAATTTGGTGCATAAAGAGTTCTAAAGGGTCGCCTTAATCAGCGACCCCTAATACTCTTATACTACATAAAAGGTGGTAATGTATTTGAAGTTAAAATTAAGTAGGCAGACAAAAACAGACTTAACTGGCTATACCTTTATTTTGCCGAATATACTGGGAATGTTGGTGTTTACAGTCTTCCCACTCTTGTTTTCTCTCTTTATAAGCTTTACTGATTGGGATTTTACAAAAGGAATGGGAAACTGGAACTTTAATTTCGGATTAAACTATATTGAAATGTGGAAGGACAAATGGTTTACTTCCTCCTTGATTAACACATTTTTATATTCCTTAGCTGTTGTTCCGGCTTCAATTTTCTTTGCGATGATATTGGCTGTAATTCTTGAAACATACTGTTTTGCAAAAGTTCCTATGAAGCTTGCAATGTTTATGCCCTATATTTCTAACATAGTGGCTGTTGCAATCGTATGGGTTATGATGTATTCACCGTTTGGTCCATTCACACTTATGGTAAAGGCTTTGGGTTGGGAAAATCCACCAGCATGGCTAGGTGACTACAATTGGGCGCTAGTCGCTGTTATCATTATGTCAATATGGAGCAATATAGGGTATTGCGTTCTGATTTATTCATCCGCTATTGCGGGCCTGTCACAGGATGTTTATGAGGCGGCCGATGTCGACGGAGCAAACGAGATAACAAAATTCTTTAAGATTACTGTGCCATCTCTTACACCAACCACATTTTTCCTTGTGATAACTACCTTAATAAATTCTTTTCAGGTGTTTGCGCCTATACAGATTATGACAAGGGGCGGCCCAGGCACTTCAACCAGTGTACTGGTGTACTATATCTATACGGCAGGGTTTACCTTCTTTCGCATGGGTTATGCCTCCGCCATAGCATGGATACTCTTTTTAATACTACTTATTGTTACATTAATACAGTGGCGTGGGCAGAAGAAATGGGTCAGTTATGAATAGGGAGATGAAATAATGAACAATAAAGACTTAAAATCGTATTACTATATTCAAAAATTAATTGTTCGCTGCTTTTTTACGGCGTTAATCATATGTATTTCTCTGATTATGATTACTCCTTTTTTATGGATGCTTTCGGCATCGATGAAGACTGCAGCAGATGTTTTGATACTTCCGATAAAATGGATTCCAAAATATTTCTATCCTGATAATTATATAGCGGTATGGAATATTGGTGGTACAGCAAAGGTGGATTACCATTTTGGAGTGGCATATATAAATTCTCTGAAAATTGCCTTTATAAATTTATTTGGTTCGGTGCTTACAAGCACGCTAGCAGGTTATGCATTTGCAAAGATAAAATTTCGCGGGAGCAACATAATCTTCTTACTTTATCTTGCGGCTATGATGGTGCCAGCACAAGTTACTTTAATTCCAAGATTTACTCTTTTTAATTCTATGGGCATGATGGGAGGACATCTACCACTCATTCTTCCAGGACTTGTTACTATTACAGGAACATTTTTGATGCGTCAGTATTTTATGCAAATACCAAATGAACTGAAGGAAGCGGCCTTTATCGACGGTGCCAACGAGTTTCAAATCTGGGCGCAGATTATGGTGCCAGTTGCAAAGCCAGGTATGGCATCATTAGCTTTACTGGTTTTCCTGTGGAACTGGAACAATTATCTCGATGCGCTTGTTTTCCTTTCGGATTGGCGACAATACACAATACCTGTTGCACTTACAAATTTTGTTGAAGAGAGCCTAACTGAGTATAATCTTGTTATGGCGGCATCCGCATCTGCATTAATTCCGGTGTTTATTGTCTTTTTAGCAGGTCAGAAATTCTTTGTAAAGGGTCTGGTTGCAGGAGCAGTTAAGGGCTAAGTGTGACGTTACTATTCAGCGACTATATTGAATGATATGTATACATGAATGCAAGATGTGGCTTTCCACAAGTTAAAATGAATTAATACTATTAATAATAAAAAAATACAACTTGGTATAATATAAAGTATATGTTACGAAGATAACTACTATTTACTGTTATTCATATTGCTGAATAGTAACAGTGCACACGAGGTTGGACTGATAAAGGTTTAAAATGCTTGACTAAGTAAGGAAAGTCTTTACTTAAATATTAAGAATATAGGGAGCTATTTATGAAATATGGTATATATTACGCATACTGGGAAAAGCAATGGGGAGGGGAGTATATCCCTTATGTGGAACGGGTGGCGGGGCTTGGCTTTGATATCCTAGAAATTTCATGTGCATCACTTATTGATATGAGTGACCAACAGATTGAGGAACTCCGCTTTGCTAGTGAGAATTATGGAATAACCCTCACTGGCGGTTATGGTCCGAAGGCAAGTGAGAATATCGCATCAGACGATGCTGCAGTTGTTGCAAACGCTCTTAACTTTTGGAATAAAACCTTTCGGGTTTTGGAAAAACTGGACATTAGGATGGTTGGTGGCGGGCTCTATTCTTACTGGCCGGTAGACTATTCCAAGAAGATTGACAAGGAGGCTGACCTTGCCAGGAGTATTGCCGGTGTGAGAAAAATGGCGGACATGGCGGCAGATTGTGGTATAACTCTTGGAATGGAGGTCTTAAACCGCTTTGAGGGATACCTCCTAAATACAGCAGCCGAGGGTGTTGAATTTGTTAAAGCGGTCAGCTGTCCCAATGTCAAGCTTATGCTTGATACGTTTCACATGAATATTGAAGAAGACAGTATCAGCGGAGCTATCCGCACAGCTGGTAAATATCTCGGGCACTTTCATACTGGTGAGTGTAACCGCCGTGTGCCTGGCAAGGGACGCACACCATGGCAAGAAATTGGCTGTGCACTAAGGGATATTGGCTATGATGATGCAGTTGTTATGGAGCCATTCGTGCTCATGGGTGGGCAGGTTGGCTCTGATATTAAGGTATGGCGTGATCTTTCTGAGGGAGCATCTTCCCAACACCTTGATAAGAATGCAAAAGATGCACTGCAATTCACAAAATATGTTTTTGAGAGGGGATAAAGCTCGTGATTGTTACGCTGGGGCCTAGAGGGTGTTTTTATAGGTGCTCTGCAGGGTATCGGTCATAAAAAGGGCCCCAAAATGACGTTTAACAATATTTAAGTCATAAAAATAAAACCAACAAGGATTGCATATAACTATAAAATTAATTTCTTGACTTTTTAAATTAGATATGTTAAATTTATTATTGCTCGTGTGTAAGTCTTTTTTTTTATGTCTAAAAGAATTAATTTATGACGAACTTACACAGTGAAATAGAAACGGGAGCACTTGGAGGTGTTATTGATGAGAGTTAAAATTACGCTCGCATGTAATGATTGCAAACAGAGAAATTATTCTAACATGAAGAATAAGAAAAATGACCCAGATAGACTTGAACTTAAGAAATATTGTAAATTCTGTCACAAGCACACTGCACATAAGGAAACTAAATAATTTTGTGCATTTAGGTGGCAATGTTTAATTATACGTATTGTGTCAACAATTACTGTATAACTGCCAATTGATATTTGAAAATATATTATTGGGATGTGATTAAAATGGCTGAAAACGAGACTAAAAAAGTATCTCGGTTCAAGAAAAGTGGACAAGGTATAGCAAAGCTATATAGAGAGATTAGGGTTGAATTAAAGAAAGTTATTTGGCCTAATAAAACTCAGCTTATAAACAATACAGGAACAGTACTTCTGTTTTGCATAATTATTGGTGCAATAATATGGATTGCTGATGCTGGGTTTACAAAAGCGGCTGAGTTTGTATTTACAAAATAATGTAGTGATAGAACTATAGGGAGGACATGGGGCTTTAAGTTGGTGAGCCTGTTTTTGATATGTCTGAGGAAGAAAGTAAATGGTATGTTGTTCATACTTATTCAGGGTATGAAAATAAAGTAAAAGCAAATCTCGAAAAAGCAGTTGAAAACAGAGGTATGCAAGATTATATCGTCGATATTGTTGTTCCTATGGAAGAACAGATTGAAATCAAAGACGGCAAAAAGAAGGCGACCCTTAAAAAGGTTTTTCCTGGCTATGTGCTTGTCAAAATGATTATGTCGGATGAGTCTTGGTACATTGTTAGAAACACAAGAGGTGTTACAGGCTTTGTTGGACCTGGATCTAAACCAGTGCCTTTGTCAGATGATGAAGTTAAGGCAATGGGCGTGGAAGAATTTGCTCCAGAGGTTGACTATGAAGTTAATGATAACGTTAGAGTTATTTCTGGCCCTCTAGAAAACTTTATTGGAATTGTTGAAGAGATTAATCTTGAGAAGAGAAAAGTTAGAGTTTCTGTTTCAATGTTCGGTAGGGAAACCCCTGTTGAACTTGAACTTGTTCAGATTCAAAAGATTTAGACCTCAATGCTGATAGAATATCAATTATTGTTATTCTATCTTTTTAATAAAATATTTATATGCAAGAGGTAAGAAAATTGGGAGGTGGAATTAATGGCAAAGAAAATTGCAGGTTACGTAAAACTTCAGATTCCTGCGGGGAAAGCAACTCCGGCTCCACCGGTTGGACCAGCTTTAGGACAGCACGGCGTTAACAT
>JAEWAX010000091.1 GCA_023391425.1 Bacillota bacterium
CTGATGCCGATGTAGATGGTGCTCATATTAGAATGTTACTTTTAACATTTTTCTATAGATTTATGAGACCGTTAGTAGAGGAAGGACATGTTTATTTGGCTATGCCACCTCTGTTTAAAGTGTATAAAGGAAAAGAAGAAGAATACGCTTATGATGATAGACAGGTTGAAAAGATTTATGCAGAAAAAGGTTGGAGAAAAGATGATCCAAATGTACTTATTCAGAGATATAAAGGTTTGGGAGAAATGAATCCTGATCAACTCTGGGATACAACAATGAATCCGGCTACACGTTCAATAATGAAAGTAAGTGCAGATGATGCAATGGCTGCAGATGAAGTATTTAGTACTTTTATGGGTGATAAAGTTGAACCGAGAAAAGATTATATAAATGCTCATGCAAAAGATGTTACAAATCTAGATTTTTAATATAAGAAACCCATTTTGATATTTGAAATGGGTTTTTTTATTTATTAAAATAGTTCTAAACTATCTAGCAACTGTATTTTTTCGCCTATAACTAATATGATTATTTGTTTATATAAAATGGTATGATCTTTTTTATTAAATAAAATGATAGTCATATATCTTAATTATTAAAATTCACTATTGTATGATTGAAGCAATATGACCAAGAAGGTGGGTCAAAATTTCATCTTCAGAAAGATAACTTAAGTTATATGTACTAGGTATTTGATTTATATATGAGAGATCTTTTAATTTATCTTATTAAGAAATAATTATTAATACATTTATAATAATTATATATGTTTCACGTGAAACATTATTTTTTTTAGCCAAAACATATTTTGTCTTATAGGTTGATACTAAATACATTAGTAATTCTATACTAGTTTTAATGGCAACAGGTGTTTGAAAATGTTAAACAAAACACTATAACTTTAACAACTTTATGGTTCAGTATAAAGTAGACCATTCACATAAAAGAGTAATTTACTATAAAAAAATACAAATTTATTTATGTATATACATTTAATTTAACCTAATGGTATAATTATCAAGTATTTAGATTATAAGATAAAATATAAAAAATTCGGTTATTTCAAAAATTATTTGTTATTTTTTAGTTGATCTAACAATATATATGGATTTAATTTTTAGGAAAGGAGGAATTTAATATGAATACAGAAAAATTTATTAAAAGAACAAATTATAGGAGGTACATTCTCCTATAAGATAAATGAGGAGATTAAAATGGAAGACATAATTACAGATAGATTAATTATTAGAAGATTTAGACAAAATGATTGGCAGGATTTATATGAGTACTTGTCGGATGTAGAAGTTGTTAAGTTTGAACCATATGATATTTACTCAGAAAATCAGGCTAGAGAAGAAGCGATTAGAAGGTCACATGATGAATCCTTCTATGCAGTTTGCTTAAAAGAAAGTAAGAAATTAATAGGAAACTTATATCTGGGTAAGGGAGACTTTGATACATGGGAATTAGGATATGTATTTAATAGGAAATACCAAGGTAAAGGTTATGCCACAGAGGGTGCGAAGGTGTTGATTGACTATGCCTTTACACATTTAGGTGCAAGACGTATTATAGCTATGTGTAATCCAAAGAATGACCGTTCCTGGAAGTTACTTGAACGCTTACATTTGCGACGTGAGGGTTTTATTTTACAAAATATCTTTTTTAAAACAGATAGCAATGGTAAGCCTATTTGGCTTGATACTTACGAATATGCTATATTGAAACCTGAATGGTACAAACAATAAGTTTCGGATAATCAAAATAATGAACGATACTGTACATACGATTCTAAAAATATATATAAGGGAAGTCAATCAATGGCTTCCCTTAAAAAACTCATTACCAACATTGTTCTAAAGCATAGCTATTATTAAATAGGAGTAGTTATAAAATTGGTATTTGATAGAGCTAACAACAATGATATTTCTGCATTAATCAAGATAAAGAATAAAAGTTTTTCAATGATTTATATCCCAATGGAGCAAAACTAGTTAAATACTGATTTAATAGATGATAAGCAAAAAGTAAGTAAAATGGAAATTCATATCCCAGTAAAATGTAGTATTTTATACGTTGACTCTTTTAGTGTCTCAGCAAAGTATCTGAATAATTACCCGATGGAATAATTGGTGAACGTTAAAGGCGGTTCAATATGTGATAAAGCAAATATTCTTTTGAAAACAGGAGTAACAACATTAGCGGCAGTAAAGTGTAGAGAGTTATAAAGAAAACTTGTAATACTTTTAGTGGTTAATCATACTTGTTTATTATATAATTTTAGAAGAGTTATTTTGGAAAAGTAAGAAAAAAGCATAATATATTAGATCTGGTTTAAGTTTGAAACAAGGGGG
Organism: Bacillota bacterium; assembly: GCA_023391425.1. GTDB lineage: Bacteria > Bacillota > Clostridia > Acetivibrionales > DSM-1351 > Ruminiclostridium. The sequence continues at coordinate 2,355 of JAEWAX010000091.1, forward strand.
GTAAATTGTATGATTTTTGATACGATACTTTTTGACTTGGATGATACAATTCATGATAGAAATAGGTCATTGTGTAAGTATGTTAACCTTTTTATATTAAAATTTTCTGATGCATTGGACTATGATAGTAAGTTAATAATGAAAGATGTTTTTTTTGAAATTGATAACAAAGGATATAAGCCAAGAGAAGAATTATTTAAAGAGTTACAAGACAGAGTTTTAAGGAAATACAAACCTGATTTAAAAGAATTTATTGATTTTTGGAATGTAGAGTTTCCTAAATGTGCCGAACCTATGCATAACATATACAATGTTTTAGATTATTTTATAGATAAGAAAGTAAAAATGGGGATTATAACAAATGGTAACTCTGATTTTCAAAATACGAAAATTGATAAGTTAGATTTTAGAAAGTATATGAGAACTATTATAATTTCTGAAGAAGTTGATATTAGAAAGCCTGACCCTAAAATATTTCATCTTGCGTTATCAAAAATTGACTCAAGAAATGAAAACACTTTGTTTGTTGGAGATAATCCTTTAATTGATATAAAAGGAGCAAATGATTCTGGTTTAATATCTGTTTGGTTAAATCATGGACAGGTCTGGAATATAAAACAGTACATACCCAAATATATTATAAATAATATATCTGAACTTATGAAAATATGAGCAATTCAGTTGACATAAAAATATGTAATATTGCTTAAATGCGGATTTTGGGGAACCCTTAATAAGTTCCTTAAAAAGTATTAACTATCGACCATATGTTGTGAAAGAACCAAGTTATTAAAGTATATATAGATTTATATTGATAAATGTTAAATTGTATATAGTATAAATTAGTTTATAAATCACTATTTACATTTACTTATACTAAAGGATAATTTGCAATGTTTCACGTGAAACATTATTCCAATTACATTAAATTCTTTGTATTATTATTACCCCTATGATATAATTTTCAATGACGATTTATATTCAAATTGCTGTTTATAAAGAATTTTTCAATATAGACATTAATATTATATTGAATAATAAATGCAATTTAATGAGGAGTGAGATATTTGTGGCAAAAATTATAGCCATAGCAAATCAAAAAGGTGGCGTAGGCAAGACAACAACTTCAGTAAATTTAAGTGCATGTTTGGCATATAAGGGTAAAAAAGTGCTGGTTATTGATATAGACCCTCAAGGTAATACGACTAGTGGTTTGGGTGTAGACAAGCAAAGCATTAAACAGTCAGTTTATGATGTAATAATAAATGATGAGGCCATAGAAAATACACTAGTAAAGACTTGTATTGATAATCTTATGTTGTGTCCATCTAACATACAGCTTGCAGGTGCAGAAGTTGAACTTGTTTCAATTATATCAAGAGAAAATAGATTGAAGGCCGCTTTATATTATATTCGTAAAGAATTCGATTTTATAATAATTGATTGTCCACCATCATTAGGACTTCTCACTCTAAACTCTTTAACTGCGGCAGATACCATTTTGGTACCAATTCAATGCGAATACTATGCATTAGAAGGTCTCAGTCAATTAATGAATACTGTTAAGCTTGTTCAAAAACATTTAAATCCTGAATTAGAAGTCGAGGGTGTTGTGCTTACAATGTTTGATGCAAGAACAAACTTGTCTATTCAAGTTGTTGAAGAAGTCAAAAAGTATTTCAGAAACAAAGTTTATAGAACTGTGATTCCTAGAAATGTGAGATTAAGTGAAGCTCCTAGCTTCGGTTTGCCAATTATCCTATATGATGCAAAATCAAAAGGAGCTGAATGCTATATTGATCTGGCAGAAGAAGTTATTGAGTATTCTGAAGAGGTGGTACAAAGTTTATGATGAAGAAAGGTTTAGGAAAAGGCCTAGGTGCATTAATATCAAATGAATCTCTTGAAGATGATTCGGGTGTTATAGAGTTAAAAATAAATGAAATCGAGCCAAATGCTAGCCAACCACGAAAGTTTTTTGATGATGAAAAATTAGCTCAGTTAGCTGATTCAATCAAACAGCATGGAATTATTCAGCCTATTATTGTTAAAAAAGAAAATAATATTTATACAATAATTGCAGGTGAGAGAAGATGGAGAGCGGCAAAATTAGCTGGACTTAGTAAAGTACCTGTTTTAATAAAAGACTTTACTGATAAACAGGTAATGGAGATTGCACTTATTGAGAATTTACAAAGAGAAGATTTAAATCCTATTGAAGAGGCTGAAGCATTTCTTCACCTTATGAATGAATTTGACTTAACTCAAGAACAAATAGCTGTAACAATTGGGAGAAGTAGATCTGCAATCGCTAATACACTTAGATTGCTCGGTTTATCGAATGAGGTTAAAAAATTTATAATAAGTGGTGACTTAACTAGTGGGCATGCCCGCACATTAGTTATTATTCAGGATGAAGACTTGCAAAAAATTGCTGCTGAGTACATTATTCAGAATAAACTTAGTGTAAGGGAAACTGAAAATTATATTAAGAATCTGTTAAAAAATAAAACAAAGAAAAAGGTTAAAATTCAAAATCCTGATTTTAGAGATGTTGAAGATAAGCTGAAGAATATACTTGGTACAAAAGTAAAATTACTTGCAAATAATAATAAAGGTAAAATTACAATAGAATATTATTCTAATGATGAACTTGATAGATTATTGGATTTTTTTTACAAAAACCATTAAAAATGTGACGCTCTAAAATTAATTTTAACGTGTTTTTTAAACGACACCAATGTAGTATGTATTCTAAGTTAAAAAATATCTTAAAATCAAATATATAGCCAATTAAGCTATATTATAAAAAATAAGCCATTTTTTAATAAAAGTGACGAGCATAATTAAATTAATAGTATATTATTAAGATGGATAAATAAGGAGTAAAATGAAATGAACAATTTTATAAATAATATTCTAAATATACAATTTGAAATTCAATTACTTTTTGCAATAAGTTTTATTTTTATAATTTTCAATGGTATATTACTGATTGCAAATATAAAAAAGACTAACAAAGTTAGAACTAAATATAATAGATTTATGAATGGCTTAAGTGACAGAAACATGGAAGAACTTTTAGAAAACTGTCTTAGTAATTCAAATTTAGTTAGTGCTAAGAATAGAGAAATAGAATTAAAAATAAACGAAATAGAAAGAACTATGCTTCAATGTGTTCAAAAAGTAGGAATTGTAAGATTTAATGCTTTTGATAATGTTGGAAGTGATTTGAGTTATTCTATTGCACTTCTTGATAATAATGACTCGGGTATAGTTTTAAGTGGAATCTATGCAAGAGATAGTTCTTCAACGTATGCAAAGCCTGTTTCATCTGGAAAATCAAAATATTCTTTATCTGCTGAAGAAATTCAGGCAATAGATATTGCTAGAAAGACAAATATAGAAAGAATTTATACCAACTGAAGTACACGATAATTATTGTGCCACACTCTGGCATATGGAGGCTTTTTAGTTATGAATTTAAAATTCAATAATAATCATAAAGATAAAAATGAAAAGAAGCAAATATGGATGTATGCTTTAATCTTATTTGCAGGAGCATTTATTGTACTATTATTAACTGCTTATAGCCAAGTCAAGTTTCAAAATAATATAAGTGATTATCAGAATAAGCTTTCTACTGAGGAAAAGGCAAAAATTAACGTAGTCACTGATTATAATGCTGCTGTAAAGGAAATTGATAGGCTTACAACAGAGATTGAGTCATTAAGAAGTAAACTAGTGGAATCAGAGCAAAAAATAGCTACAGAGGAAATCAAGGGCACTGAACTTGAGTCAAAGTATAATGATTCAATACTCTCTAGTAATTTATTACTTGTTGCATATGAGTATTATAATAAGAAAGATTATGTTAGTTGCGCAATAGCTTTAAAATATGATATAAATACTGAATTCTTGAGTCCAAAAGCTAGAGAAATATATAATGATTTAGTTTCAAAAAGTTATGGAGAGGCTTCCAAAATACTTTATGGAGATGGATACAGAAACTATAAAAACAAAAACTATACTGAAGCCATACTTAACTTTAATAGGTCAATTGAATTCGCTCAGAAGGATGAGTATTATATTGATGATGCATTCTATTATTTAGCTAGATGCTACTATAAGACTTTAAAATTTAATGAGGCAAAGACATTGATTAGTTCTTTTATTGATAATTATCCTAAGAGCACATTTGTAAAAGATATGAAGGATTTATACAATAAAATGATTTAAAAAAAAAATACTTGCAGTATGTAGTAGTTATTAACTTATTAATTAACAAATTGCTGATTTATCAGGTATATGAAATTACAATTTTCAGATGTAATAGAAATATTTTTAATATAGTAATATTTACTATTATATAACAGGCTAATATATTGGCCTGTCTGGCTTTTGGTGAATTTTTACCTTAAATTTACCGTGAAGTTGATAATTAAGGTGTTGACAAATATCTTATTTCATTGTAAAATAAAGTTCGTCGCTTAAGACGATTTATGGAGAGATGGTCGAGTTGGTTTAAGGCACCGGTCTTGAAAACCGGCGTAGGTGTGAGCCTACCTAGGGTTCGAATCCCTATCTCTCCGCCAAATATATGCTGATTCTTTTTAGGGTCAGCATATAATAATGGAGAAGTACCCAAGTAGGTCGAAGGGGGCGGTTTGCTAAACCGTTAGTAGGAGCAATCCTAGCAAGGGTTCGAATCCCTTCTTCTCCGCCAAAAAACATTCACATTAGTGAATGTTTTTTTAATATGTAAAGTAAATAGAATAACTGTGTAATAACAGAGACTAAAAGAGCTGGTTCTCGATAGAATTGTTAATTTTTTCGAGAGCCAGCTCTTTTAATAATTTAGTATAATTAGAATTTGAAAATCTGTTTACTATGATAATTTAGTATGGATAAAAAAAGTGTTTTTTAAACAAACTGTGTACAAAATTATCTCTTCTTAATTTGTATTTTACTTATCATTAGATATGAAAGCAAAATTATTATGATACCGCAAACAATAGTGTTTATATTACTGTAATTGTTACGTATCTGAGAAAAAGAATTATATAAATTTACAATAGATAAAAATGCGCCAGCAATTGTTATAGGAATTCCAGAATATATGTTATTGAAGGTAGTAAGATTATACCTTGCTAGTCTGTATGCACCTGCTATAGGAAAGATTACAGCAAGTAGATATCCTAAAATACCAAAGTGAAAGAAACTTATCTTCCATGCTATTATAATGGGAGCGACACCGAATGAAATTAAATCTGACAGAGAATCTAGTTCTTTACCCAATTCACTAGTACAATCTAGCATTCTAGCTACCTTTCCATCAAATCTATCGGTCAATGCAGCAACCATAACTAGTAAAGATGCTTGAATCAATTGATCTTTAATAGCAAAGAGTAAAGCAACAATACCGAGAGATAAGTTTATAAAGGTTAAGATGTTTGGTAACGAATGCGTAATTTTATTTTTCAATGAATCCACCCTCTACTTCAAAAATATTTATAGTACTTATAAATTATATTATACAAAAGTGCTGATGAAAAGTTGAATACCATACAAATTATATATAAATTATATACTATATAATTTATATATAATATAGATTATAATTAATAATAATAAAATTAACAAGTAAATTAAGTTGTTATATATTATACGTAAATTTAGGAGTAAGGTTTGATTATGATAAATAGGCATAATAAAAAACTAATAATGATAGTATGTGCTCTAATATTGATATTGGGATATGTTTTTATTTTTCACTTTAACGATATTAAAAGAATAAATCTGAAGATGATAGAAGACTATATAAAATCATATGGAAGATGGTCAATAGCAGTATTTTTAGGAATTTCAACAATTAGACCATTAGCAGTAGTTATTCCAATTACATTGATTACACTTATAGCTGGTAGTATATATGGACCTGTTTATGGGTTCTTATTAGCAATGGTTTCAACAATTATATCTTCTAATGTAGCTTTTTTGATAAGTAGATATTTCGGAAAATCATTTGTAGAGAAAATAATTAAAAATAAGGCTCAGAAAATAAATTTAAGAATTGAAAAGAATGGATTCAAAATTATTTTTGTTATGAGGATATCAGGTATATTCCCTTTAGATATTGTAAGCTATACAGCTGGATTATCTAAGGTAAAATATAGGGACTTCATGCTTGCTACAATATTAGGCGTTATTCCAGAAACCTTTTCTGTGGCATATTTGGGTCATAATATAAAAAATCCGCTATCACCAGGGTTTATTTTATCAATAGTATTAATTGTAATTACTATAGGAATACCTTTATTAACTAATAAGTGGAAGGCAAAAAATAACAAAGAATAAAGGAATAATTTAGAAAAGGTAGATTATATATATGAATAATTTTAAGTATGTTTTTTTTGACTTAGATGGGACCTTAATAGATACAGTCCCATTGATATTAGAATCCTTTAATTACACGTTTTTTCATCATTTTGGTGAGACAAGGCCTGAGGAAGAAACAATAAGTTATATAGGTATGCCCTTATTAAATCATTTAAGAGATATTTATCCTGGAAGAGAGGATGAGCTCGCAAAAACCTATAGAGAGTATAATGAAAGTAAGCATGATAATTGTGTCGCGATTTTTATTGGTATATATGATTTAATTAAGCAGTTATATGAAGAGGGAATCATTTTAGGTGTGGTGACATCAAAAAGAAGAGAACTCGCTATTAGAGGGTTAAAAATTTTTAATTTGACAGATTACTTTTTATTTGTAAATGGATCAGAGGCTTCTACAAAGCATAAGCCAGATGGGGATCCTCTTATAAAAGCAATGGAAATGGCAAAGGTTAATAATAAAGATGAAGTTTTGTATGTTGGAGATAGCCCATTAGACATACTCTGTGCAAAATCAGCAGGAGTGAAAAGCGCAGCAGTTGCATGGACGTACAGTCCGAGAATTGAGCTAGAAAAGGTAGAGCCTGATATATTTTTAGAAAAACCTAGTGATTTATTAAAATATATAATTAAGTAACGAAAATGATGGATTAACTGTAGTAATCATCGGGTAAACAGAGTTATGGCTTAGGAGGACGGTCTCTATCCAAAGAGCAGAAATTATTGTCCAAAGATTACATTATAATAAGTTATTGAATAAATAGCTATATTTTGACTAAAGATAAACAGAGTTTTTAGTTTCAGGGAGTTTTACTCCATCTGAGACTAAGAACTCTGTTTAATTAGGAGTGATTTTATTGGCTAGGACAATTATAGCTATTTTTGAAGTATTCGAAAATGCAGAAAGAGCAGCTTATGAAATTCGTGAAAAAGGCCTCAGAACTGATAATATTTCTATTATCGCCAAGAACAGCGGTAACAAAGCATATTATAGGCCTAATAACGAAAATGGGAAACTTAAGCATGATGACCATGGACCAATCCCATATGAACTAAGCAAACGGGAGAGAATATCTGATGGGGTTATTACAGGTGGAATAATAGGTGGTGTTATTGGGATATTAATCGGTGCAGTAGGTATGTTTATCCAGGGTGGAGGTATGTTAGCCGCTGCTGGACCAATATCAGGGCTATTTATTGGACTAATCGGAGGTGGACTATTAGGTGGCTTACTGAATTTTGGAATTCCTAAAAGCAAAAGAAAAATATATGAGAATTTAGTTTCAAATGGCAATGCACTTTTTAGTATGAAAGTTGATGAGGATAGAATGGAATCAATCATTGAAATAATAAAAGAAAATGGTGCGTTATCAGTAGAAAAATATTGATTATAACGAGGCAGTATATGTCTCCATCTCTTATAGGTGGAGGGTACAGAATAGGTTTCTAGGCGGCTGACATATCTTCAGACTCGTTGAAACGCCGCAAATGAAATAAAATTTTCCTACAACTAAAAAATTTGAATTGAGGCGTTATAGGATAACTATTAATTTTTAATGTTGAATATTTCCATAAGTGTATAAATAGTAATATAAAAGGTCAATCATTTATTATACTACATTATATTTAAGGAGAAGTTTATGGAAATTTCATTGAATAAATCATTAAATAAAGTGGTTAATACAGCTGAGTCAGAGTTGTTAGCCGCTGAAAGAGAGAGTCTTATAATTGATATTAAGAAGGTAAAATCTGATTTGGCTGATGCGTATAGCAATTTTAACTATGTTTCTGATACCCTAATGATTGATTATTATACATATCAAATTAAAGCATTTGAAACTAGGTTTGAATATCTTATAAAAAAGGCAAAGACACTTGGAATAGTCGATATATAAACAGAGTTTTAGCTTTGGAGGACGTTTTTATCCAATGCGTAGAAATTGTTATCCAGGGCAATAGCGCCGCTTATTCTACACTAAAAAGAGAATTAGCGGCGGTAGGCATCGGATAATCAGATTGAAAATAATAATTTTAGAATATTTTGGCCACCCCAAAAATATATTAAATAAGGACAGACTATAGAAATGACTAGCTCTGTTTAGTCCTAGACACAGGGGTGAAAAATATGAATGTAATTAAAATATTAAAAAAACTATTAATAAATACTGTTTTAGGAGCAGTTTTGCTTGCAGTAATTAATTTTATTGGTATTTACTTTAATTTTAATATAGCTTTAAACATATATTCTGCATTAATTATAGGTGTTTTAGGAGTTCCAGGATTAGTTTTGCTAATTTTCCTAAAATTTATGGTATAAACTTAACCTTTTCACAGGTTTAAAAGCCTCTGCTTTAAATATGATTCATAAAGAATTCCATAATCACTTTGTTTTAAAGGGCCTAATTCATCTGTCTACGTGAAGTTAGTGGTTTATGTAGTTAGTATTTTCTCTTCTTTAGATAAGTCTAAAAATATACCTTCAGCTAATTGGCTCTGATTGCTCAATTCCATAGAATCTATCCATGTTTTAAGACTAGATTGTTAAAATATTGTTTTTTAATGCATAGAGCTGCTATTGAACTCTATACGCTAATTTGATATTTTCAGATCTCGCCTCTCTGCACAACATAGGATGCTAATACAATTTTTTAGTCGTTTAATAATTAATTGTTTGCTGTACTATGACTAAAGTGAAGTTTTAATTCTACATATGTCTTTTAGTTCATATAATCTAATAACGCATACTTGCTAAATATAAGGTTTTGAGCAAATTGATAGGCAATGTAATAAATTTATAACTGATATGAGTTGGTAGAGATTAGTAATATCATAACATTTTGTGGCCGGTATTCGGCACATGGAGGCCAATATGCACGAATTAGAAAAGCAACTACAGGAAAACTATGATATTAAAATAAATAGCATTACAAATTATAGAGAAATGTTTATTGCTAATACCGATAATGGAAAGAGACTCATAAAAATATCAAACCTAAAGCCAGATAGGGTAAATTTTATATCAGAGGTTAAGGAACATTTATTTAACAATGGGTTTGAAAATATTGATAGAAATATTTATACCAATACAGGTAGCTCATTTATTACATTCAATGAACAAACTGTATACATGAGCAAATATATTGATGGTCGAGAATGCAATCTTGATAGTAGGGAAGAGACTATAAAAAGTGCAAGATTATTAGCAAAGATGCATAAAGCATCAAACGGGTGTACATGTTCAGAAAATTGCAATGCAAGAAGTGAGCTTGGCAGACTACCAAGTTGCTATAGGAAACGTTTGGACGAGATTAAGAAGCTGAAAAAGAATGCCCAAAAAGGGAAGCTGAAGTTTGACAGCTTAATGTGCAAATATGTAGATTATTTTTATGAGCTTGGTGAAAAAGCTATTAGTATGTTAGACACTTCAGATTATTATGAATTGGTAGAAGATTCTGAAAAAGCTAGAAATGTATCTCACCATGATTTTAATCATCATAATATTTTTGTTCAAAATGATGAAATGTATCTAATAAATTTTGAATATTGCTGCTATGACCTAAAAGTATATGATTTAGTAAACCTATTAAGACGCAAGATGAGAAAATGTGAATGGAATATTGATGAGGCAGCTATAATTTTAAATGAGTATTGTAAAATAGAAGCGTTATGTGAGAGTGAGCTTGAACTTATGAAAATAATGCTTATGTTCCCTCAAAAATTTTGGAGGGTTGCAAATAAATATTATAATAGCAAAAAGGGTTGGTCAGAACAAAACTATGTAAGCCGCCTTCAAGAGGTTATAGATGAAATACAGTACCTAAATGCGTTTTTGGATAAGTTTGGTGGAATTTAAAACGGTAGCAAATCAAAAATTAATAGCAAGGATAAAAAAAGTCAAAGGATATGAAAATTAAAAATCAAAAGGCAATGGAGCTGTCGCACACGTACTATCTAAACAAAAAGTTTTTCTATGTATTGTAAGTAGTTTTGCAACAGACCCATTGCTTTTTTAGATTATGGGATAATGACTAATGTTAAAACAAGCCAACAATTGTTCCATCATCTTCAATATCTATTTTCTCAGCAGCAGGTACCTTTGGAAGACCCGGCATAGTCATAATATCACCAGTGAGTACAACTATGAATCCAGCACCAGCGGAAATACGTACTTCTTTGACTGTTACATCAAAGTTCTTTGGACGGCCAAGCAGAGCTGGATTATCTGAAAGGGAATACTGTGTTTTTGCCATACAAATTGGAAGTTTATCCAGTCCCATTTCTTCAATCTTAGCTATTGATTTTTCTGCAGCAACAGAGTATATAACATTGTTTCCACCATAAATCCTGGATACGATTGTTTGTACCTTGTTTTTAATAGGAAGAGTAGAATCGTATATAGGAGCAAAATTAGAAGGAGAAGTATCAATTAATGTAACTAACTTCTTTGCAAGCTCTATACCACCTTCTCCGCCCTTTAAAAAGACATCTGAAAAGGCAACCTCGACTCCCAATGAACTACATCTATCATGAACTAACTGTATCTCACTTTCGGTATCGGTATCGAAGTGGTTTATTGCCACTATTACAGGAACTCCAAACATTTGGAGATTTTCTATATGCTTTTCTGCATTTGCAAAGCCCTTAGAAAGAGCTTCAAGATTCTCCTCCTTAAGGTTTTCTTTCTTGATACCGCCATTATATTTCAATGCCCTTATAGTAGCTACTAGAACTACAGCACTAGGCTTAAAACCTGCAAAGCGACACTTGATATCAAAGAATTTCTCTGCGCCTAGGTCAGCACCAAAACCAGCTTCTGTAATTACATAATCTGAAAGCTTTAGGGCAAGCTTTGTAGCAGTAACACTGTTACAGCCATGTGCGATATTTGCAAAAGGACCACCATGCATAATAGCAGGAGTACCCTCTAAGGTCTGAACAAGATTTGGCTTGATTGCATCCTTAAGAAGTAGTGTCATTGAACCATCAACCTTTAAGTCTTTGGCGGTAACAGGATCTCCAGAATAGTTATAGCCGATAATAATTTGACCAAGCCGATTTCTTAAATCCTTTAAGTCTGAAGCTAGACATAGTATTGCCATTACTTCGGAGGCAACAGTTATGTTAAAGCCATCCTCTCTTGGGACACCATTAATTTTTCCACCAAGTCCAACTATCACATTTCGTAGGGCTCTGTCATTCATATCCATGCAGCGTTTCCAAACAATTTGGCGAGGGTCTATATTTAACGAGTTTCCTTGCTGCAGGTGATTATCTATTGCAGCAGAGAGAAGGTTGTTTGCAGCGGTAATAGCATGCATATCTCCTGTAAAATGCAGGTTGATATCCTCCATAGGTACTACCTGAGAATAACCTCCTCCAGCAGCACCGCCTTTTATTCCCATTACAGGTCCTAACGATGGTTCGCGAAGGGCAATTGATGCATTCTTTCCTATCTTGGACATTGCTTGTCCTAGGCCAACTGTAGTAGTAGTCTTGCCTTCACCAGCAGGAGTTGGATTAATTGCAGTAACTAAGACAAGTTTCCCATCTTGATTATCTTTAACTTTATCCCATAATTTGTCTGAGAGCTTAGCTTTGTAGTTACCGTATAATTCAAGATCCTCCTCCTTAATTCCTAGTGCTTCAGCAATTTTTGAAATGTGAAGCATCTTGCAACTTTGAGCGATTTGTATATCTGTAAGCAAAGTAAAGTCTCCTTCCTAAATAATATATAATTAATATAAAAATCGATATTGGCTAAAATACATTTTTAATGATGAATCTTAAAACTGTTACTTAAATTTATAGATTCTTGATTTAAATGGATTTATTTCCAACTAAATTTTAAAAATCAATACAAAAAATATTATATATCTTTATAAGCCAGTAATTCAACAAAATTAAGTAAGTTAATCAGATACTATTCACGAAGCTGGGTAAAAAGGCATAAAATAGTATTAGAATAGGATTATATCCTTAAGTTGGTACATATTTGCCCGATACCTACCGCCGTTAATCACATTTTTCTGTAGGCAGGGTTAAGCGGTGCTATAGCCGTGGATAACGATTTCAAAATATTAGGGTGAGTAAACCTTACTAATACCAAGAACTCCGTTTATCCGAGTCTACCGCCGCTAATACTCCTTTTCACGAAGGTGAGTTAAGCGTAACTACGGCCTTGGATAACGATTTCTAAGTTTCAGAGGGGGAATGAATTTTTTAATACCAACTTATTGTTATATATATGCCAATATAAAAATTAATAATAATTTGAAATATTGGCATACTAAACTAAGAGGGGAAGAAATATTATGCAACAAATTGAAATAGGAAACTTAGTATATAGAAAATCTTATGAAAGAGATGTCCTTTTTAGGGTATCTGACATTATATTTGAAGAAGGAAAAAAAATAATTATACTAAAGGGTGTAAATGTAAGGTTACAAGCAGATGCAGAAGAGGATGATTTGGATAAAGTAGAATAGGACAAGGATATAATTTCCTGGAAATGTTTATTAAAAATTTTTATAAAGCCCCTAAAAGTGGGTAATATAGGGTTGGTACGTCAAAAAAATACTTGACATAGTCTCAATACGCTTGTATAATAGAATATTTTTGACAAACATTAATTTTTATGCTATAATAAATTAAACTGATGATGAGGTGATATCATGATAGATAGAGGAGAACTTTTTCAGATAAAAAGGGACATTGAAGGTTGCATCGGTGAAAAGGTACAACTCAGAGCAAACAAAGGCCGCAAGAAATCTTTTATTAGAGAAGGTGTTCTCGAAAATACTTATCCAAGTATTTTCGTAGTAAAATTTGAAAATGCGTATGATAATACCAGAAGAGTTTCGTATAGCTACACTGATATACTAACAAAAGCAGTTGAATTAGTTGTATATAAGGATGATAAACAAATTCAGGTATGCTAAGCTTGTTTAATTTTTTTTGAAAGAGGATGTGTTAAGAAATTAACATCCTTCAATCCATTATCATAAGCTTTCTGAGAAAACTTAATAATATAGTTTAACAAAAAAGAGATGCCGTATTCCGGAATCTCTTTTTTGTTATTTCAGAAGGATTTTTAGACTATCAGCTTTTTTTATTAAAAATACTAGTAATCTTTTTTCTATTTTGCTTTTCTAGCATATTTTAGTTTCAAAATAAATATATATTACATAGCAGAATCATTTTGTTTGATAGGTTTTTCATCTAAAAATGCGAAATGTAATATTTAAAATAAGGGAGGATGGAGAAATGTCTCTGGAGTTGATAAGAGAGGCCTTTAAGGTAAATAATTTGTTGGGTGAGGATACAATTCAGACTGTTATTGATAATGACATAATCGTTCCGGATACAAAGCCAGACATCGCCAGGGTGCTTCTTCTAGATGGAGATGTTTTCGTTACTAGCTGCGATACAGGTACTGATAGAGTAGTTGTTTCTGGATGTATTGTGGGTAAAATACTTTACATTTCTGATGATGAGACAAAGAGTGTTAAAGGTATTGCCTCAAATATACCTTTCTCATATACACTTGATGTTTCAGGCGTGAGAAATGGAATGAAATGTAGGTATAAAGGTATAATTGAGCATATGGATTATACCCTGCTAAATGGAAGGAAGCTAAACATTAAAACAATTCTGTCAATCAATTGTAAGGTTTATGATGAAGTTGAACGGGAAATTTCATCGGATATTGCTGGTTTAGATGATATCCAAGCACTGAAAGATACAGTTGTACTCAATACTCATCTCGGAAGCAACAAGGTTAATTTTATAATTAAAGAAGACTTAGAGTTGCCATCTAGTAAACCTACTATCAGTGAAATACTTAGAAATGATGTAAAGATATCAGGTAAGGATTTTAAAGTAGCTGAGGGAAAGATATTTGTAAAAAGTGATATAAGTATTTCCACGTTATATATCGCGGATGATGAAGCCAGATCTTTACAGTTTATGGAGAATGAATTAGCATTTACACAGTATGTTGAATTAGAAGATGTTGATGAAGATACAATTGTAAATGTTGATTACGATTTATTTGACTATAAGATTGAGGCTGCCCCGGATGCTGATGGAGAACTGAGAAATATTAGAGCTGAAATTGCATTGAATATTTATGTTAATGGAATGTGCAAGAAAACAGTTGAAGTATTATCTGATGCATATAGTCCAAAGTCAAAAATTATTCTTGAAAGACAACAGCTCACCTTAGATGAGATATTTTCTGAAAACAGGAGCCAAATAGTATTAAAAGATATTGTAGACCTTAATGAATGTATGCCTGCGGTAGCAGAGATATTTAATGTTTTGTGTAAATATAATGTTTCTGAAAGTAGGATAGATGATGACAAGATGATTGTCGAGGGTTCAGTGGAAAATAATATCTTATATCTGGCAAACAATGAAGAACAGCCGGTATTCTGTCACAAAAAAGAAATACCTTTTAGACATGAGGTAGATATTAAAGGCATAAACAGAAATATGAAGGTAGATATTTCATTGGAATTAGAACACTGTAACTACAGCATGATATCTTCTGATCAAGTTGAAGTCCGAACTGTTATCGGGGTAAACACAATGGTAGAAACAAAGAAAATAGTGCCTATAATTAATAAGGCAAATGAGAATATGATAGATGAGAAAAAAATGATATCAATGCCAAGTGTGATTATTTATATTACACAGCAAGGTGATAACTTGTGGAAAATCGCTAAGAAATATGGCACAACTGTGGATGATTTAATGAAAATTAATAATCTGTCTGAAAAGGATATATTAATGCCGGGACAACAAATACTAATACTTAAGAAAGCAGTATAAGTAGCTAGATGAAAAAAGCTCATTTATTATTTTAATCAACATTGCTAATAGCTTCTTTATGAAAAGGTGCCTGAGAGAATTCAAGCACCTTTTTGTTTTTGAGGATTTATTTGTGATTAAGGATTATTTTTATAAAAGCCATAGTTTTGTCAAAATACGAACTAGCATCTGTAGATATACAAATTGTACTAATATTAGAATTTAAATTAGTAAAACTACGTTGAAAACCATGAGTTTAGTGATTTTTATTGATATAAAATTGTACATTGTATATAATATACCTAAATACTTTTTAAAGGATAGAAATAGATGATTTCACTAGATGCACATGCAAAGATAAATTTATCTCTGGATGTATTGAATAAAAGAGAAGATGGCTATCACAATCTGAAAATGATTATGCAGACAGTACAGTTACATGATACTATATCTATTCAGGAAATTCCATCTGGAGTGGAAATAAACTGTGTTGCACCATATGTTCCAAATAACAGAACAAATATAGCTTATAAGGCAGCAGAGGCTATGATTGACAAGTATAAGCTAGATGCCGGAGTTAAGATTGTTATTGACAAAAAGATTCCAGTTGCTGCAGGACTTGCAGGTGGAAGCACAGATGCAGCAGCAGTATTAAAGGGAATAAATACTTTATTTAAACTTGGTATTGATCAAAATGAACTTATGGAAATAGGTAAGTCTATAGGCGCAGATGTACCGTATTGTATTATGGGTGGTACAGCATTAGCAGAAGGTATAGGAGAAAAGCTCACTCCTTTGACACCCTTTAATAATATTCCAATTTTGCTTATAAAACCAAAAATAGGAGTTTCTACTGCTTGGGTTTATAAAAACCTTGATTTAGATAAAGTGGTTGTAAGGCCCAATACTGAGATGCTTGTTTCTGCATTAGAAAAGAGAGACATTAGGTTGATTGCTGAGAATATGGGAAATGTATTGGAGAGTGTTACACTTACAAAGTATCCAGTGATAGATAAGATTAAAAGAACTATTGTTGCAAAAGGTGCTATAGGAAGCATGATGAGCGGAAGTGGCCCCACAGTGTTCGGGATATTTGAGGATAATGAAAAGGCGAGGAGTGCTTATAATAAATTAAGATATAGTATGAATGAGTGTATTTTAACGTATACGATGTAGATTCAAAAGATATTATTAAAGGACTAAATACTAAAAGAAGGTAGAAAAAAAGACTGCAAGGCTAGTTTTATCTAGAAAATCAGTATAATTTTATTATAATTTTGGCCCGTTTGGGGCTTTAGGAGGTTAATATGGCAGGAAAATTGTCTAAGATAAATTTAAATGACTATAAACCATTGAGAGAGGTTATTTTTAATTCGTTAAGAGAGGCCATAATTATTGGTGAGTTACGCCCTGGCGAGAGACTAATGGAAGTACAGCTGGCGGAGAAAATGGGTGTTAGTAGGACTCCAGTGAGAGAAGCTATTAGAAAATTAGAACTTGAGGGTCTAGTAGATATGATTCCTAGGAAGGGTGCACATGTAGCAGAGCTTTCTGTAAGGGACATAATGGATGTACTCGAGGTTAGAGCATCTTTGGATGGATTAGCAACCGCATTGGCAGCAGAAAGAATTAATGATGACGAATTGAAGGAACTAAAGTTCATTAATGGACAATTTTCTACATATATAGAAAAGGAAAATCTTAATGGATCTATTAAAAAGGACGTTGAATTTCACGATATTATTTATAAAGCATCTAGAAATGATAAACTCATATCAATTTTGAATAACCTAAGAGAGCAGGTACAGAGATTTAGAGTAATTTACTTAAAAGACTATAGTAGCCCTAAAAATCTGATAAAAGAACACAATGAGATTTTTGAGGCTATTTCAACAAGAAATATAGAAGAATCAAGAAATCTTGCAAAAACACATATTTTAAATCAAGAGGCTACAATAGTGAACTCTATTAAAATACAAAAAAACAAACTATAGTTTCATTGCATTTTGCAGACATTTTTATTTTTTTTGTATATAATTATAATGAATGACTAAAATACGGGTTTTAAGGAGATAGTTTTAATTTAATATTTTAGCACTCTAAATAAAAATTAGCTTTAAGAAGGATAAAATATGTGGTTTAATCAATTTTTATCAAAATATAAATCAGGTATTTCACATGAATTTCTGTTTTATTTTAATGTCAAAGATATGATGGATAACACCAGAAATTTCTTTAGATATATAGATGAGGAATTTATCAGACAGAGAAATTTCGGAATTGTAGCTTTTTATGACATATCGAGGGGGCTTACTTTTTTAGAGCCTGCAATGGAACGTGAGTTTAACAAGATTACTGGCAATGAGGTGGCAAGTTTATTTCACTCTCTACCATCTAAAATATTCCCGTTTATAGACATAGCTTTAAGAAGCACTAAAATGGCGTTATTTATTGATCATGCTGAGAAGATAGTACCATCAGGGGATATAGGTAGTATGACACTTGAAGAAAGAATGGCACTTATTTGGATGTCAGAGTGGTCTGTTAATACTAGAATATCATCTGTTGGAAGCACAATATTTATGCTTACTGACAATATTGAAGATATAAGTCGTGAGTTTTTGAAGCCAGCTTATAGAATTGAACCAATTTTAGTAGAACTGCCAAATGAAGTTGATAGAAAGAATTATATTGAGTTTTTGCTAGGGGACAAATCAATAAAGTCGGAAATATCTATTGATGAGTTTACTAAGCTTTCATCAGGATTAAACAGAAAAAGTATAAAAGATATTAAGCTAAAGGCTGAGGCTGAAGGTGTGCCTATCACATTTGAATTTATAAAACAAAAGAAGCATGATGTACTCAAGAAGGAGTATGGAGATGTTTTGGAATTTATATATCCAGAGATAGATTTCGATGATCTAGGTGGTATGGAGGCTGCAAAGGCTTATTTGACTAAAAATATTATTGAACCAGTGAGAAGAGGCGACTCAAGAAGAGTCCCAATGGGAATACTTTTATGTGGACCCTCAGGAACAGGAAAGACTCTTTTAGTAGAGGCTTTAGCAAAATCAAGTGGTTTTAATTGCGTGAAAATAGATATGTCAAGAATTTTAGGACAGTATGTTGGAGAGAGCGAGAAAAACTTTAAGAAGTGTTTGTTGGGAGCTCAGTCACAGGAACCTGTAATTGTTTTTGTTGATGAAATAGACACAGCCTTTAGAAGAGGAGAATCTGGTGACAGTGGAGTAAGCAGAAATATATTTAGTGAATTTTTACAGTTCACCAGTAATACTAATAATAGAGGTAAAATAATTTTTGTTGCTGCTACAAATAGACCTGATCTTATTGATGCAGCATTAAAGAGAGCTGGGAGATTTGACAAAAAGATACCAATTCTGTTACCAGAGCTTGAAGAACGTGCATCTATTTTTAAAATTGTAATAAAAAAGTATGGTATTGGAACCAATATACAAGACTTTACTCCTTTTTCAAAGTTAGCCGAGAATTATACCGGTGCAGAGATTGATACAGTAGTAAGGAAAGCGTATGAGCTTGCTTGCAATAAAAAGGAAGACCATCCTGTAATAACTGGACCAATTCTTAAAGAGGCTCTAAAAAAATGCAGACCGAGTACACAAGATGTGGAGTTCATGACAGAACTTGCTATTGTAGAATGCGATGATATAGATTTGTTACCAAAAAAGTACTGGCCGAGATTTGAGAAAGTACTGAAATAACCATAATTATGTATTTTTATCAAATAGTTATTTACTTTATAAGGTTTTTATTATAAATTTAAAGTGTAGATTTTTTGTAATTAAAAGCTAATATGGAAATATACATTTAAATATTTAAGGAGGAAGTATAATGGGCTTATTTAGTAGACTTGGACATATGTTTAGAGGATTTTTTGGATTATTCGTTGGAAACATGGAAGAAAGAAATCCAGAAGCATTGTTTGAAGATATCAAGAATCAGATTGATAAGGCTAGACGTGAGGCCGAGCAGCAGATAATTGAAATCCAAACTAGTGCTGAGATGATTAAAATAGAAATGAAAACTGCAGAGAGAAACTTAAACGCTATTAAGGCAAGAGTTGAATCTGCTCAAAGAGCTGGAGATAAGGAACTTTTGGTTGAACTTTTAGTGCAAGAGGAAGAATATCAAACAGTTTTTGAAACTCATAAGGCTACTTATGAAAATGCTATGGTTCAGGTTGATAAAATACGTGAGGATTACAAGATATTTGAGTCTGAGATGAATGCAAAATTGAATGAACTCAAGACCTTGAAGTCACAGGCTAAAATGGCTAATTTGCGTGAGAACATAAATTCTGTTAATTCTCAGTACACATCAAAGAATAGCCGTGTTGGAAGTGTTAATGACAATCTTGATAGAGCTCGTGAAATAGTTAATAAAAAGACTGCAAGAGCTAATGCTGTTGAGTCACTAAATTCAGACAATATAGATATGAAGCTAAAGAGATTAGATATGAATTCTGCAAGAGACAGAGCAAAAGCTAGGGCAGAGGCTCTCTTAGGTGGAGATAATGGTGGATTTGAAGTAAAGGAAAAGACAGAGAATAAGGCTTCAAACTAATTATAAGGAATGCCGACTATGGAGAAATATATACGAAAAGCAGAAGCTACAGACCTACCACGAATTACAGACATTTACAATTGGGCAGTTGAGAATACAACTGCCTCATTTGATATTAATCCTCAAACGTTAGAACAAAGGGCTATTTGGTTTTCACAACACGATGATAGACATCCTTTAATTGTTTATGAGATTGATGGATATGTAGTGGGCTATGCAAGCCTTTCTGAATACAGAAGCAAGGAAGGATATAAAAATACTTGCGAGTTGTCGGTTTACATTGATTCAGAGTACCAAGGGCGTGGTATTGGGCAGGAACTAATGGGGTGTGTAATTGAATTAGGCAGAGAGATAGGATTTCATGTTATAATGTCAGGAATCACCTCAGAAAATACCAAAAGCATTAGAATACACCAAAAATTTGGATTTGTGCTTTGTGGAAATATGAAAGAAGTAGGGTTCAAATTTGATAGATATCTTGATTGTTTGTTCTATCAGCTTTTCATTTAATAAGTGATAAAATAAAGGTTAGTAGAGGGAAATATGGACGGAAATTTGTTTTTTAATGCTATTTTTAGGCTTAGAAATTTTGGAACATTATTAATTTGGTGTGCTGCTGTTTACATGTTGAGTGGGAGTACACCTACCAATATTCAGAATGAGATAACACAAATAACTAATCTAACAACATTTACGGCCGGGGCTTATGGTATAGGTGCGGTAGGTTATCTTGCGCTTGTTATCCAAAGCCTTTTTAGTAATAGTTATAGAGAAGAAGTAAAGAGAAAAGAGAAGAAGAAACAGATAAATGAACTAAATCGTCAATGCATAAGATTGTCGTCGCAAACAAGAGGTTTATCATCACCAATTCAGAGACAGAAACTCAGAAAAATTATGCAAGATAAAGATGATATTTTGAAATCCCTTAAAAGGGGAGATGAATATAGCTATTTAAAAGAAAAAATAGTGGAACAAAGCTTGAATTTGGTAATTTCCTATACTAAGCTTATGACAAACTATTCTATTCGAAGTAAAGAGTTATCAGAGATAAATATCAGTGATTTGATGAATAAAATAAACGCAAACCGCAGAAAACTCAGTTTTATGAAAGACGAAAGAATGAGTGAAGATATTAGAAGCATTATAGAGATGGACGAAAATGCAATTACAAGAGTAAAAGACGAAAAGAATGAGCTAGAGAGAATACATGCTAGACTAGATTATATAGAGAGTATGCTAGGCATGTTTAAACACCAAATCATTTCAAGTATAGAGTCAGAAGAAATGGTTGAAAAGTTAGAGACAGCTGTTAATGAGGCAACAGCGCTGGATAATGTATTACAGGAGAGAAGAAGAAATCAGATAAGATTACACTAATATTTACAGCAAACATCACAATCAAACAACCAGCATTTTTAGAGTTAGTACTAAATGAGGGGGCTAACCATGGAATTAATTACTTTATACTCTTCTCCGTTTATTGAGATAACTAAAATAGGTGATAGCTTTTACTTACAGTCATTTAAAAAGGGTTTAAGTGTTGATGAATTTAATAGGATAATTGGCTCACATCCAGAAATTCAGGTATCGAATTTTATAGTTATAAAAGAAGCATTGATTTTTGCGCCACAAGAATCCCGAAAATTTGCTTCAGTAAAAGAAAGAGTAAAGGTTGAAGTTTCTGGAGATGAACTGAAAGCTTATGTGACACTAAGTGTTGATAAAAGTGAACTAGAGGGACCTTCTATAATTAAAGAAATAGTATTAAAGTTAAATGAAAAGGGTGTTGTCTATGGAATTAAAAAGGACGCCCTTTTAAATTTATACCCAAATCAGCCAATTCTTATCGCTGAAGGCTTGTTACCTGAGCCTGGTCTTGATTCTCAAAATAAAATATATCAATTAAAAGAGGTAAGGCCTGAAATAAAAGAGGATGGTAATGTTGACCATTATGAATTGAATCTAATTAATATGGTTGAAAAGGGGGATTGGCTGGGTGAAAGGATTCGAGCTACTGAGGGTAAAGAGGGCAGAACTGTTCGTGGAAATCCTTTAAAACCGATGCCCGGTAAAAACTATCCACTCTTATATGATAAAAAAACAGTAAAAGAGGTTGTTGAAGGAAATAAATCAACTTTATATGCTAACATCAGTGGTGCTGTTTTTTTTCAAGGAGATAAAATAGGTGTATCAAACCATCTTGAAATAAAAGAAAATGTTGGTGTTAAGACTGGAAATGTTGATTTCGATGGGTATTTAACCGTACAAGGTACAATTGAGGATAATTTTTCTGTCGCATCAACAAAGGATATTGAAATTCTTAGTGAATATGGTGTGGGTAGTGTAAAAGAGATTCAAAGTCATGAGGGAAGTATATACATAAAAGGTGGGATAGTTGGTAGAGGAAAAACCACAATAAGATGTAAAAAAAACCTTTATATAAAATATGTATCTGATGCAGATATAATTTGTGACGCAAGTGTACACGTTGGATTCTACTGCTTAAATAGTAATATTACTGCTAAAGAAGTAATTCTTGATTCAATGAAGGGTCAGATAATGGGTGGCACAATAAACGCCGAAATTAGAGTAATTACAGCTATTGCAGGAACAGCAAGTGAAAAGAAAACAAATATCTGTGTAAAAGGCTTTGATAGAAATAGCTATAAAGATACACTTGATGAGATTACACAGAATATAGATAAACTTAAAACAGAAATAAATCAGTATAAACAAAAAATAGCTATTTTTTCAAATACAATCAATGGTGGACAAGCCAGAAAAGATGAATACGATAAGTTAAATGAGAAGTATAATGACCTTAAAGCTATACTCCAAGAAAATGAAGAAAACAAAAAGAACATAATAAGTTACCTAAGAACAAAGGGGGAGGGAGAAATAACTATTCTTAAAAAAGCGTTTCCAAACACAATGCTTGAGATTAAGAAAATGCAAAAAGACATTCAAAATCCTGTACTTAGAGTAAGCTATTATTATAACGAAGGAACTATCAAAGAGATGTAATATATTTAGAGACAGATACTTAACTTTTTGGAGGTAATAAATATGAAATATGATTCTATATTAAAGAGAATAGAAAGCGATAAAAAAGATGTAGTTCTTTCTACAAAGATTTATAGATATACGGGTTTGGTACAAGCTATAGAATTTTTTTCACAAAAGTTGGTATTTGAGCAAATAATAGATGCAGCTTTTGACTTTATAAATGAGCTATTACTAGTTGATAAATCAGTAATATATGTTTTTGAAAATAACACTTACGTTGCAAAAAAGGTTAAGGGTTTTACAGAACCTATTGACAATATAGAAAGTACTATTAAATTAAAAAATCTTGCTACATATTATGGAAATATACTTTATAAAAGAGAGAAGATAATCAAGTTTTTTGAACCAGCATTGGTTGATTTACTTGGAATTAATGCTATAGTTCCATTAATTATCGAAGATAATCTTTATGGATTTATTCTATTTCATAATAATGATTTTGGAGAAGATGATTTTATAATTTCTGAAGCCCTTATGAGGTTGATAAATACTGCTTTAGAAAATTTTAATAGGTACGAAAAATTAACAAAAGCAAATACAGAATTAGATGAAAAAATATTTAATCTATTCGCAATTAATCAATCCTCAAAAGTGCTACTTAGTGATTTGAGAATGGACGTATTATATAATATTTCTGTTGATGTATTTTCTGAGCTGACTCGCAGTAGAATAACTGGGTTTGTACTTTTTGATGAAAGAAGCGATAGATATATATTAAAAAGCTTTAAGGATGTATTTTACAAGACTAAGCAGGTAAATATAAGGCTAATGCTAAAAAGCACTAATTACATAGATCCTAACAAGGTAATAATTGATTTAAAAAATGAAAAGGATTGTGAGTATTTTAATAGTTTATTTGAAGAAGATAGTGTTCTAGCGGATGCTCAGCTTGAACAACTAGAAGCTATATATGTTGTCTTATTGCTTAAAAGCAACCAAATTCTTGGGTTTGTTACATTAAGTGAAACAGTGTCAGATAGTGAATATAGTGATGGAATTTTCGAACTAATAGAAAGTTTAGCAGCATCTACGTATACTGCTGTTAGCAATGCGAAACTATTTGAAACGGTAAATGAACAGAAAGGGCTAATACAAAAAAAGCTGGATAAAATAATATCGCTTAACAATCTTACAAGAAATATTAGCAGTTCTATTAGAACAGATACTTTACTAGAAATAGCTGCTAAGACCTTGCAAGTCTCTTTTAATGTTGAGAAAGGTGCTGTTTGCCTTTATAATAAGGAAACAAATGAATTTGAATTTTCAAATACTATTAATCTAGGTCTGTATAAGAATAAAAAGATATCACCCAATCAGAATTGGAAACGAGTTTTTGAGGGCGATAAAGTTTATGCAATTGGACAAGCTAATGTAGCTGAATATATTGGAGAAGAGTATATCGATGATATAGGTGATGCTCAAGGTGTTTTAATAATTCCTATATATATGGATATGATGGAAATAGAGTTACTTGGAGCAATAATTATTTTTAAATATAAAGACTTGCAGATTGACAATGAAGAAAATATGTTGATTATTGACACTATAGCAGGGAATATAGCTCCAGTATTAAATAATCTATTGATAATTCAGATGCAACAGAGATTTATGCTTCCAAACTTTATTGAGCTATTTAAAAATGATTTGAAGGATGAAGTAAAGGCAGCTCTTGATTATGATATAAATTTATCAGTATTACAAATAGAGGATGGTAGGGAATTCTTATTTAAACGTAATTCGGTTATTGATAGCCTAAAAGAGAATTTCAAAAAGGTTTATCCATTTTCATATAATAATATTTTTATTATTGAAAATGATGAAAACGATGAAGTAGAAGCAAAAATAAAAAACTGTATAAAATTGGATGATTTAAAAATTAAAAAGATGGTACTAGGTAGAGATTTCAAAAATTTTGCTGATTTTTTTGAATTGTATAGATAAACAAAGTTCTTATGTTTGGCGGTGCTGCAGTGAATTTACTATTAGGAACAGATATAATTGAAATAAATAGAATAAAGGCGTCCATAGAGAAGAGTGATAATGGGCGCTTTTCAGCGCGAGTATTTACACCAAACGAAATCGAATACTGTGAAAGTAAAAAAGCTGCAAAATATCAGAGCTATGCAGCTAGATTTGCAGGCAAGGAGGCTGTGTCCAAGGCTTTTGGTACAGGAATAGGAGAGAAAGCTCTCTTTAATGAGATTGAAATTCTAAATGATAATTTGGGAAAGCCTTATGTGATTCTACATGGAAGGGCAAAGGACTATTATGTATCCTTAGGTGCTTCCGGAATATCTATCTCACTTTCACATTGTAAAGAGTATGCTATAGCATATGTTGCCATAACAGTAGAGAAGGAATAGTGTATAAAACTTTCCTGTAATGAGCTAATACTAATTTTTAAAGAAAACTTGGCTTGTGTCGAGCTATAGCGAAGTTAGAAGCCTAGTTGTACTTATACTTTCTTAAAGTGCAAATTATTTCGTTAAGCAATTTCAGAGGATACATCTACTATACTGTTTAGTTAGGAAAGTTTTTGACTATGGAGGTTTCACGTGAAACAAGTATCGTTTATACATATTGCTGATTTACACCTTGATTCAAGTTTTTCATCTCTTGGAGATGCGGATAAAGCTAGTATCAGGAGGAATGAGCTTCAAAACTTTCTTAAAATTATAGTTGAAAAAGTTCTGGCTCAGAATGTAGACTTGCTATTAATCAGCGGAGATTTTTTCGAAGCTAGCAGCGTTAAAGGCTCTACAATATTGACTGCTAAGAACCTGTTTTCGGAGCTTTATAAAACAGAAATAATCATATGTCCAGGAAATCATGACCCATTAAAAGAAAATTCATATTATAAAGCCTCAGAGTGGGGTAGCAATGTTCACATTCTTGAGGATTCTCAACAGGTATTGTATTTGGAAAAGTATAATGCCTGTATTTATAACTTGGGAACTAGAGGGAATGTGGCTAACGATTATCCCATTATTCATGGTAAAGATATTTCAAACGAAAGATTTAATTTCCTAAGTTTCCATGGGACAGTAGATATGCCTTTTGAGGAGGACAACTATAATTCAATAACGTCAAAAGAGCTATTTTCATTGGGCATGGACTATGTTGCATTGGGTCATATGCACTGCTATTCACAGTTAAAAAATGAAAGAACTCTTATGATAAATCCTGGAAGTCCTGAACCAATGGGCTTTGATGAAGAGGGTATACATGGGTTTATACAGGGCAAAATTGTGATTTCTGAAGATAATCAAAAGAGTATTTATACGGAATTTGTTCCTTCTGCCACCAGACATTATCACAATATTGACGTTAATATTAATGATTGTAAGAGTGATAATGAGGTTATTGCCAAAATGGTTTATGAAGAGAATTTAAAATTTTCTCCTACAGATTTGTATAGTATTACGTTAAAGGGATTCATTTCAGAGGGCTACAAGCTAGGAATTAAAAATATATTAGATGCTTTCCAACAGAAATGTTTCTTCATCAGAATAAAGAATGAAACGTCAATTCAGTTTGATTACGAGAAATATCTAGAAGATCCAGGAATCAAAGGTGAATTTGTCCGCAGGATAATGGATATGCAGGAAAGTGAAACATTACAAAAACGACGAGAAACCTTGTTTATGGCGCTGCAATACGGGCTTCAAGCTCTAGAAAATGGACGTGTAGACCAGTAAATCGAAATAGATATTGACAATGAGAGCACAAACTTTACACTAAGTGATTATAGATTTGCATGCGCCTGTGCAGATAAGAAATTATAGTTTTTGAATAATTTATTAGGCAATTTGTAGTCGCTTAGACAAATATGGAGGTTAATTTGAAAATCAACAGGCTTCATGTGAGAGGATTTGGCAAAATTGAAAATTACGACATTACTCTTTCAAATGGCTTGAATGTAATATATGGACCAAATGAGAGTGGTAAGTCTACTCTTATGGCATTTATCAAAGCCATGCTATATGGCTTAAAGGGTGGGAGAACCAGTAAAGATGGAATAGTGTCAGAAGCTAAGAGGTATATGCCTTGGAGTAAGGCTTCATATGGTGGATATATTAACTTTGAGCTTGATAATGGTAGTTTATACAGAATAGATAGGGCTTTTGAAAGTGGAGTTGTAAAGTTATATGATGAGTCTTTTAATGAAATTACAAGTAATTATACAGATGGCAAAGATGGAAGTGGTATCGCCGAAAGGTTGATTGGACTAAATGAAAGTCTTTTTGAAAGAACAGTATATATTAAGCAGATGGGAACGAGGATAGATAATTCTTCGTCAAAGGATTTGATTGATAGAATATCAAATATAAGACAAAGTGGGTCTGAGGAGGTTTCATATAATAAGGCCAATGCTGCTTTGAAAGAGGCTTTAAAACAACAAGTAGGAACGGATAGAAGCTATACTAGACCACTAGACCTTATTAATAAACGGCTTGATGAATTAAACACCATCAAAATCAGAATACAGGAACAGAATAAGAGTCTTGTAGAGGCACGTATAAAGCAGGAAGAGCTGACATTACAGATAGGTAAGCTTTCAGAAAAAGAGAAGCTTTTTGCAAGGCTGCAAGAGTTTTGCGAACTGAAAGAGAAACTAAAGCTTCAGCTGGAAAAGCAGGAAGAGCTTTCATTTTTAAATGAAAGAATTAAGCAGTCTCAAAAAGATATTAATAATTTGACCAAGGACAAAACATCGCTGGAGCAGGAGATAACTAATAATTCCGAGCAATTAATTATACTAGAAAAACAAAGTAGTTGTATTGGACTAGAGGCTTTAGCCTTACCGAATACAGGAAACAACGGAGAGACTTTTCAAGATAATACTAGACAGAACTCTAGAGAAAGAGAAATACCTGCATGTGGCGATGTTGCACAGAGGATTACTACAGGCATACAGGGTAAAATTCAAAAACAAAAAACATGGATTAAAGCCTCTAATATTTCCATTGTTTTATCACTTTTATTGGTAATAGGAGTTGGTTGTGGAGTCTTTGTTTTTAAGGCTATACCAGCGTGGCTTATAGCTATGCCAGTACTGCTAGTAGCAGCTACTGCTTTTTTCAGGCTCAAAGGTGGCAGGAGATTTAGGCAGCTAGTAGAGCAGCAAAGTGAATATTATGAGAAAAGCAAAAAACTAAATAGCGAAATCAATAATGCGCATAAGATTAATCAAATACTTAAGCAGCAATTGGTTAGCATAGATGAAAGAATTGCTAACGAAAGAAATCAATATGAGCAGCTGATTAAAAGGAATGAAAGCCAAAGTGCAAATTTCAAACAGGATAATATAGTAAATCTGGATAATGAGATAGATAGAGTTTCTGAAATGATTTTAGGAATCAGAGAAGTTGTTGACTTAACCCAAACTGAACAAGAACTATATGAGGGAATACTAGAAAATAATAGTGGTAGTAAATATTTAAGAATAATAGAGTTAAAGAAGTTTTTGACAGCGGAGCTTCAACAAAAGAAGCTGGAATATGCCACCGTTGAGGCTAAGATTAAGCAGAATGTCAATATTCAAAAGGATGAATTGTTTGAGGATGAGATATTAAGATTAACTCAAAAAAAGGAATGTCTTGAACAAAGGGGCGAGGCTTTGAGTATTGCCATTAAAACACTTGAGGAGGCAACCAATAATGTTCAGAAAAAATACATACCTATCATGAATAAAGTCTTCGAAGGAACGTTTTCAGGCCTTACAGCTGAGAAGTATTCGGACGTAAGAGCTGGAGAGAATTTGAACATAATGTTAAGTGATCCTAAATCAGAAACGATTGTTCCAGTGTCTATGTTAAGTAGTGGAACTATTGATCAAATGTACCTAGCACTTAGAATTGCAATATCCGAGACAGTGCTAAAGATTAATGAAAACCTTCCTTTCATTATGGATGAGCCCTTTGCACAATATGATGATGAAAGAACAGATAATGCGCTTAGATATATCTATAATATTAGTAAAAAGCAGCAAGTACTCATTTTTACCTGTAAACAAAGAGAAGTTGACTTAATTAGCAGTCAATTCCCATGCAAAATCTGTTCATTGACATAATAAAGAATTCAAAATATATTATTAACTATAATAACTTATAAGAGGAAAGTATGAAAAAGAAAAATTTAATTTTAAAAACGATAGCATTAATAATGATATTCATATTAGTATTAGGTGGCTGTGGAAGCAGGAATATTCCCATTACGTCGAATGAGCAACTACTAAGTGGAATAACTCCTGAAAATGCTGCAGTTATAACAGAAGCTGTCATTGACATGTTTGATAAACCTGATATATTGAGTACAAGGCTGACCCAAGTTTTTTTTAACCAAGTAGTTAAAGTAATAGAAGAAAAGGACTCATGGACGAACATAAAATTATTAGATGGAAGTTCGGGTTGGGTAAAGAGTAAGTATGTAAGCAGAAATACAGATAGTGTTACTGATGGTAGTATTAATAATAAAATAATAGTGACTGCTAAAATTGTAGATGTATACTCAGGAACAAATAATAAAGTAAAGTATAAGAAAATAGTTCTAGGAACTGAATTATACTCTTTTGGAAAGACAAAAACAGGATATGATGTTTTGATGCCTGAAAACAAAATAGGATGGATAGATGAGGGTGGAGTAATTGCAGTACCTATAAGTGATAATACAATACCCAAAACCACGAGCAACGATTTTGTTCAGACAATCAAGAAATTTAATGGAACAATATTTATTCTTGGTGGAATGAGCAGGTGGGGTATAGATTCATCTGGACTTGTGCATATTTGTAGTAAGATTAATGGTGTTGATATACCTAGGAAACTAGAGAGCATGATAAAGTTTGGTACTGATGTTCAAGAAAATAATATACAAGTTGGGGACTTGATATTTTTCAGTACAGATAGCTTAAAGAAGGATGTTTATGATGTAGGCGTCTACACGGGGGAAAATGAATTCACGCATGCTAGTGCAACTAAGGGTGTTATAAGCGAATCACTGGAGGATAGCTATTTTAAGGATAGAATATGTGGTATTAGGCGGATATTCTGACGGATTGCAAATTTAGCCAGAAACTAGCTTGCCTAATAGCGTCGCTATGTCGTTAGCGGAATGTGGTTTACCTAAAAACTTTGAATTTTCTCGCATTGTATTTAATGCCATGGGATTACTTGCTACCTGAGATAGTACATCTATTAGTTGACTAGAGTTGTCTATTTTGCTGGCTACACCACTTCTGATTAGAAAATTGGCGTTACCCTCTTCTTGACCTGGGATTGGGGAAATAATAAAAATTGGCAGACCTTTCACAAGAGCCTCGGAGACTGTCATTCCTCCGGGCTTTGTAATTAGGAGATCAGAAATATCCATTAGCTCATTAATTCTATCGGTATAACTTAATATTAGAACTTTCTTACTGCAATTCTTTACAGACTCGTCTAACTGACACTTCAGTTTCTGATTAGTACCGGCGACCGCAATTATCTGAATATCTAAATTACATTCAAGAAGTGAAGTCATTGTGCTCTGAATATTCCCAAAGCCCATTCCACCACCCATAACCAAAACAGTAAATTTATCTTCTAAGCCTAATTCAATAAGTAAACTCTTTCTATCTACTTTTGTCAAAAACTTAGGTGACACAGGCATTCCATAAGGAAATATAATGTTACTAGGAATACCCCTATTAATCATCTCTGCCTTCATTATTTCATTTGCAACAATAAAAGCATCCATTCCTCTATCAAGCCAAAGTGAATGAACTACGTGGTCGGTTAATATGGCTATAGTAGGTATACTTAGCTTGTTTTTTTCCTTTAGAGAAGATAGCATTTGCATCGGAAAGGGATGAGTACATACTATTGCTGAAGGCTTGTAATCGTTTATTAATCCCTTAAGCCTATAAGCTAAAAGCTTATTTACAGCTTTACTCATATCATAAATACCAGTACCTTTGCCCGAAGCAGTATAAAGCTTGCTATATAATTTGGGACTTCGTTTCAAAGTACCAAGATAGCTGTTAACTACTACTTTATCAATTATAGGGTTTAAATACTTCAAAGTATCTAATACATCGACAGACCATCCATAAAACTGCTTTTCAATGGATTCTCTTAACGCTTCAGCAGCTTTTAGGTGCCCAGTGCCAACAGAAACATATAGTACTAATACCTTCATAATGAATCTCCGCTTTATAAAGTTAATTTACAATTCAATATAAATTTTTGACAGTATGATGCTAATTAATACGTAAGTTGTATAAATAAATCAATATTGTAGAAATGAATAGCTAAAATAACACAAATTAATATATGACGAATATTTTATCTGCTATTAACTAAAAATAACATTACTAAAATACCAGTGATTTTTGGAAGGAGGCACAATATTGAAAAAGCTAGTTAAAATAGTAGCTTTTTGTTTAATTGTAGTATTCAGTGTGACTTTTCTAGGTGAAGAGAAACAGTATTTCGTTAGCAACGCTCCCTCTCTTAAAATAGGTGACAAGGGGCAAGAAGTAAAAGACATGCAACAGGAATTGAAAAATTGGGGCTACTATAATGGAAATATCAATGGAGTATTCGGTTCAGACACATTTGCATCTGTTCTTAGATATCAGAAAAAATATGGACTAAATGCAAACGGGGTTGCAGATGAAAATACTCTTCTTACTATGGGGCTAGGACAAATTATTGAAACTGGAGCAGCTTATGCAGCTACACAAAATGTTTCAGATGAGCAGCTACTTGCCAGAACTATAAATGGAGAGGCTAGAGGTGAGCCTTTCGAAGGCCAGGTAGCAGTAGGTGCAGTAATTTTGAATAGGGTAAAGAGCTCAAAATTCCCTAAGACTTTAGCAGGTGTTATCTACCAGCCAGGTGCTTTTACAGCTGTATCAGATGGGCAAATCACAGTAGCGATTGATCCAAAATCAACTGTGGTGAAAGCTGCACGAGATGCACTTGCAGGTTGGGATCCAACTGAAGGTTGTTTATATTACTGGAATCCGGCTACAGCCACGAGTAAATGGATATGGTCAAGGAAAGTCCATCTAAAAATAGGAAGACATTGGTTTGGAATATAAAAAATGGAGGTGAGTTAATTGGAACAAAACGAATACAGAGGCTTGAATAATTTTAATAATGAGCGTAGAAATAGGAGAGGTTCTTGGGCTATACCTATTGCTGTTATCGCAGTATTGGCTCTGGTTGGAGTAGCAAGTTGGGGATATTACCAGAATAAACAGCTAACTGCTTTACGAATAGAAACAAATAATCAATACAATAGGGCTTTTTTAGATTTAGCAGACTATGTAGACAATGTAGAGGTGTCATTAGCTAAATCCTTAATAACCTCTACTCCCAAAAGTACATCGACGATGCTAGAAGAAGTTTGGAGGCAGGCGAATTTGGCACAAACAAATATGGGTCAGCTCCCAATATCACCACCTATACTTGAAAAAACCTCTAACTATTTAACTCAAGTAGGAGATATGGCATATTCTTTAAACACTAAAACCTTAGATGGTACAGCTCTGAGTGACAAAGAATATGAAAGTATTAAAAAGCTACATGGGTATGCAGTATCATTGCAAAAAAGCCTACATGGGATTGAGAATCAGATTAATGCAGGTAAAATGAACTGGATTGAGACGGAAAAAAGAGCGTCTAAAGCACAAAGTGTTGCAAAAACCAATGATCCACAGACTAGCGCAATTCAAAATATAGATAAGAACTTTCAAGAATACCCAACGCTTATATACGATGGCCCGTATTCTGATCATATGCTGAAGTCCAAACCGTTGGGACTAAAGACTAATAAGGTTAGCGCAAATGAAGCAAAAACTATTGTTAGTAGGTTTATAGGAGAAGATAAAATTCAGGAAGTAAAGCAGTTAGATAGTAATGATGTAGGTGCCATAAAGACTTACCGCTTCAAAGTGATATATAAAAACTCAACTGGGGAACAGGGTGCAGAGGTGGATGTAACAAAGCAAGGTGGGCAGATTTATTGGATGCTTAGAAGTAGGAATTTTGCTAAAGATACATTAACGATGGATGAGGCAAAAAAAGCAGCTTCAGCCTTTTTGACTAAGAACGGCTTCAAGGATATGAAGGATACGTACTATCAAAAAACTGATGGTACAGCAGTAATATGCTATGCGTATAGCCAAGACAATGCAATAATATATCCTGACTTAATCAAGGTGAAAGTAGCTTTAGACAATGGGGAAATAGTTGGATTAGAGTCAAAAGGCTATCTATACAACCATAGAGTGAGAGAAATACCAAAAGCTAAGATAACAATGGAAGAGGCTCGTAAAAAAATTAATAACAAACTTAATATAAGCACTCAGAAGATGGCTATTATACCAACTGATTTCAAAACAGAAAAGTATTGCTATGAATTTAAGGGTAAATCAGATGGCAGAGATTTTATAGTATATATCAATGCCAACACAGGAGCAGAAGAGGATGTATTGCTGCTTCTCACAACGGAGAATGGAACTTTGACGATGTAGTAAGCTTGAATTGGTTATGTACTGGCATACTGGATATATCAATGGGTTTCGACTTAGTATTAAATTTGCTAATGTACTCACCCATGGATTTTTCAGTATGCCTTTGTTTTTATAATGGGATAGTATTTATGAACTCTCTACCACTGTTCTAATGGAAAAACAGTGTTCTGTCACTATCAAATTAATCAAATAATTCATATATGCCTACATATTTGACCAAAGAAAATTATGGGGATGCCATTTCTTGACACATAAAATCATAAATAATAGAATGGTTTTATTATGATAACAGGAAGGTAAGGAGAGTATTGTATTGGATAAGTGTAATAATTGCGATATTGAAATAGTAGAATCCAATTTTGTTTCACAGGCTGTTCCTGGTTTAGAGCCTTATATTAGTGTAAAAAAAGGGAAGTTAGGTGGAGAGGCAAGAAGTAAAGTAATATGCTATGTCTGTCCCGGCATGCGGAAAGGTGGAGTTAAGAGCAATTAATCTTGAAGTATTCAAGTGACTTTGCGAAAGAAGGATAAAGTTAATATGAACAAAATAACAAGTAATACGCTTTACATTTCAGATTTAGACGGTACACTATTAAACCGAGAATCAAAAGTTGAGAAGGTTAGTACAGACATAATAAATAATCTCATTTCTAAAGGTATGAAATTTACTATTGCTACAGCTCGTTCTTGGAGCTCAGCCGAAATAGTTG